>JAKCDC010000007.1 GCA_021838635.1 Pseudomonadota bacterium | reverse complement strand
GGGTGTCGAAGGTGGCGGCGCCAGCGTCAAGGCCATGGGCGTTGAAGGCGGCGGCGCCAGCGCCATGGGTGTCGAAGGTGGCGGCGCCAGCGTCAAGGCCATGGGCGTTGAAGGCGGCGGTGCCAGCGTCAGCACCCTGGGTGTCGAGGGTGGCGGTGCCAGCCATACGCTACTCGGCGTTGAAGGCGGCGGCGCCAGCGTCAAGGCCATGGGCGTTGAAGGCGGCGGTACCAGCGTCAGCACCCTGGGTGTCGAGGGTGGCGGTGCCAGCCATACGCTACTCGGCGTTGAAGGTGGCGGCGCCAGCGTCAAGGCCATGGGCGTTGAAGGCGGCGGTCGCAAATGAAATGCGCATCCGGAATCTGCGGAAGCGGCTGAGCGCCTCCAACTGATAATATATGCGCCGGCATTTCCCTCGGGAATGACGGCGTTTTTCTTTTGCAGAAAGCAATTACCCGATGAGTTCGGCGCGCAATTCCTTGCGCAGAATCTTCCCTACATTGCTCTTCGGCAATTCCTTGCGGAAGTAGACGTGTCTTGGAACTTTGTAGGCCGCTAGCGATTTGCGGCAGAAATCGATGATGTCTTGAGCGGTGACCGATGGGTCCTTCGGCACCACGAACAGCGCGACTACCTCACCGGAGTGCTCATCGGATTGTGCGATCGCGGCGGCCTCAAGGACCGCCGGATGCGTCACCGCGACCTCCTCGACTTCATTCGGATAAACATTGAAGCCGGACACCAGAATCATGTCCTTCTTGCGATCCTGCAGGTAGACGAAACCTTTCGGGTTGATGTATCCGATATCTCCGGTGCGCAGCCACCCGTCGGGCATCAGCACCGCAGCAGTCTCTTCCGGTCGATTCCAGTAGCCACGCATCACCTGCGGTCCGCGCACACAGACCTCACCGGGCTCGCCGATCGGCACGTCATTGCCTGCGTCGTCCTTGATCGTCACCTCAGTGGACGGAATGGGCAGTCCCACCGATCCGTTGAAGTCATCCCCGATTGGATTAATGGCGACCGCGGGAGATGTCTCGGTCAGCCCCCAGGCCTGACTGAGGATCTTGCCGGTGACTTCCTTCCAACGCTGCGCCACGGCGGCCTGCACGGCCATACCGCCACCCAGTGTGATCTTTAACTGACTGAAGTCGACATCGGCGAAGCCTGGTGTATGCAGTAATGCATTGAAGAGCGTGTTGACGCCACTGAAGAACTCAAACTTGTGACGCTTCATCTCCGCAACTAGCGCCGGGAAATCCCGCGCGTTGATGATGAGTACGTTCTTCCAGCCCAAATAGGCGAACAGCAGACAGTTCGCAGTGAGAGCGAACACATGATAGAGCGGAATCGCCGTGATCAGCGTGCCCGGCTCGCCCGAAAAATAGCCGTCGATCCACGCGAGTGCCTGCAACAGATTGGCGCAGAGATTTCCATGCGTAAGCATGGCGCCTTTGGCGACACCAGTCGTTCCGCCCGTATATTGCAGGAAGGCCAGATCATCACTGCCGAGCGGCTCAGGATGAAAGTGCAAGGCACGCCCCGCTCGCAGCACGTTGCGCAGCGCCACGGCCTGCGGAATATGCCACGGCGGAACCTGCTTGCGACGATGCCGCACGACGAAGTTGACGAGCCATGACTTCGGCGCGGGGAGCAGATCACCCACCGCCGTCACCAGAACATGCTTCAGCTGAGTGTGCGGCGCCACTTCTTCAACGACGTGTGCGAAGTTCTCCAACACTACGATCGCCTGCGCGCCGGAATCCTCCAGCTGGTGCGTGAGCTCGCGCGCCGTGTACAGAGGATTGGTATTGACGACCACCAGGCCCGCGCGCAGCGCTCCAAAGAGCGCCACCGGATACTGCAGACAATTGGGCAGCATGATCGCGATCCGGTCGCCCTTGGCGAGTCCGACCGACTGCAGCCAAGCCGCAAAGGCGCGGCTGAGTTCATCGAGTTCCCCATAGCTGAGGATCGTGCCGAACTGCTCGTAGGCCGGCAGTTCGCGGTAGGCGCCGCACGCATGATCCACCAGCTCTCCGAGGGAACTCAGCCGCTTCAGATCAACCTCGGGCGGAACGCCGGGAGGATACGACTGCAGCCAGATTCGGTTCATCGCGACGCCCCTTCTTTATATCTCTAAGAGGCGGCGGAACCGCCCGTCTTGGACGATGGCTCGCCCGCTTGCGCTTGAGTGTAACGTGACGCCGGGTGCGGCGGAATCCACACCAGAGGCCGGCCCGCCCAGCGGCAGCTCCCTGTGCGCCAACTCACGGAAAGCCACTGCTGCGGCTCGTATGCTGCGCGCCATGAGCTGCCGGTCGTCCGGCGCGGGCGCATCCGTTGCAGGCGGATGTACCGCCGAAGGCCCGCGCCGCAGCGGAGAACGTTTCTTGGGAAAACCACCACAACCCGGCGAATCCGCGTACCCGGCGCACCTGCCGGAGGAACCTGACCTGCTCGAGCAGACCGTCTCGCTCGAGGGACCGCTGCCGGGACGGCGCGATACCTACGGACTCGTGCCGTTCGCGATTCCGGCCGACTGGGTGCTCGAAGGGCAGCCCCGCGCGCGCGAGAAGGCCCTGGCAAGCAGCACCGACGGCGCGGCCGCTGCGTTCATGTGGGACTGCACCAGCGGTCGATTTCACTGGGAATATCCCGCCGAACAGATCGTACACATCGTGCAGGGCTGTGCGACCATCGACGTCGCCGGCGTCAGCCGGCGGCTGCAGGCCGGCGATACCCACGTCTTTCCCGCTGGTTCCCGATACCGCTGGAACGTTCCTGATTATGTGCGCACCATAGACTTGCGCCTGCGCGCCCCGGCGGGAGGTACTCTGGGGCGGCGTATCCAGGTGGCGCTCTCCGCGCCATGGCGAGCACTGCGTACGCGCCAGCCGTGATCGAATTCCGCCGGCTTACTCGGCGGCGCTGCGCTGCAGAGGACTGTTCCCGAGAAAAATCTCGATCTTGTCCCGATAAGTACGCGAGAGCTTCAGTTCCTGCCCGCCGTCGAGCGTCAGGAAATACTCTCCGTTCATGTGTGCGCGCAGACTTTTCACATAGCGCAGATTGACGATGGTGGAACGATGCACGCGCTGGAAGATGCGCGGATCGAGCACTTCCTCGAGCTCCTTCATCGTGCCGCGCAGGATGTGCGTATCGCCTTCGGCATGCACACACATGTAATCGCCGGCCGCATCGATCCATTGAATGGAGGTGACCGGTACACGCACCGTGTGCCGGCCTTGGCGGATCGGTAGAATCTGCGGGTGGCTAGCCTCGATCGCCGTGCTGCCGTGCTCAAGGATCGTCTCGAGTTCGATCTCCCCGGATCCGGTGATTTCCGCGACCACTTCCATCAGCTTATCGCGCTGATCAACCGCGTGGCGCGCCTGCAGGTTCTGCCGGATGCGATCGAGCGTCATCTCGAAGCGGCGCTCATCGACGGGCTTCAATAGATAATCCACGGCGCGCGCCTCGAACGCCCGCAGCGCGTACTGGTCGAACGCGGTAACGAATACGACCAGCGGCACGCTGTCCTGCGGTAGACGCGCGAGCACCTCAAAGCCGGACAGCACGGGCATCTGGATGTCCAGAAACACCACATCGGGGTGCTCGTGCTGAATCACGCCGATCGCATCGCGGCCATTGCCGCATTCGGCGATCACTTCGAAATCCGGCGTCTGACGCAGCAGCCGTTCGATGCCACGCCGAGAGAGCGCCTCGTCGTCGACGATGACGGTCTTGATGTTCATGATTTTCCGCCCGCGGTACCGCTCAGGGGCCGCGAAACGGGTCCAAGCTTACCCTATCTTGCCCCGCCGGCGCTCAACGACGCAGCCTCCGAGGTCCCGATGGGGGCCTGCAGCCGCGCAATGGGCAGTGGCCGCGCGAGCATCGATCCCTGGCCGAAGTCGCAGCCGACCGCGGTGAGCCAGCGCAGCGCCTGCTGCGTCTCAATCTGTTGTGCCGCGCAGTGAATGCCGAGCACCTTGACCGCCTGCACAATTGCAACCACCATGGCTTGGGCGAGCTTGTCTTTCAGCGCGGCCGCACACAGCCGCGGTTCGATCTTGACCAGCCGCACCGCCTTGGAGCGCAGCAGCGGCACCACGGCCGAGTCGAAGGTGAACCCGTCGATCACGACGAAGCAGCCGAGCCGTTCGCACCCGCTGATGAACCGCTCTACCGATGCACGTCGCTGGGTGCACAGCGGTTCGGCAATCTCGAAACCAATGCTCTCCGGGGAAACGCCGCTGCGACTGAAACCCGCGCTGAGCTGGCGGAGGAACTGCTCATCCTCGAGTGTGGCGATGGACAAGTTCAGGGTGAACGCGGTGGGCTCGAGCGTCCAGTCCGAACGGTGCGCGACCATCCAGGCCAGCAGACTCTGTATCGCCAAAGCATCGAGCGCAGCTGGATCGCGGTTCTGCCGGGCCGTCCCACGCGGCAGAACTTCGAAGCGGCGCATCCGCCCCCCGCTGCGCAATTTGACGAACGGCATCACTTCGAGCGCCACGCTCTCGGCGGAACCGCCAGGGGTAGTTGCCGCGGCCGGCGGCGCCGGCTGCAACAGCGGCGGCTCGGGCGATGGACTCGGCGCATGCGCCTGCGGCGCGGCCGTAGGCGGCGCGGCGGGTGGCTCGAGTTCGAGCGACAGCTCCCCGTGCGCGAGCAGCTCATCCACTGCCGCAGGTGCGAGAACGGTGGCCGGGGCGGGCGACGGGGGTGCAGAAGCCGGCTCGACAGAAGAGGCCTCGTCAGCGAGCGACAGCAGCATCCCGGTTGGGTCATGATCGACGCGGCGCGCCGGCGCGTGCGGGATCGCGGCACCGAGTTCGCGGATCAACGCTTGCACCGGTCCTGTGGCGATGCGCCCGAGCAATCCTTCACCGCCGGTCTTGGTATCGGCCAGAACCATCACCAAACCGGCAAGTCCCACGCGCGCCGCGCGCACGGCAAGAAACACTGCGACACGCCCGTCCTCGACACGCGATTCGAAGCTCTCAGCGGCGCTCCCGAAACGCTCCAGCGCATCGGTAACCAACGCATGCTCATCCGGCCCGAGCGCGCCCTCGCTCAACCAGAGCACATTGCACTGGTTGTCGCAGATGGACACCGAGTGCAGGCGCAGCGGGGGCAATGCCTCGCAAATGCGCCGGCCGAGCGCCTCGATGCTCTGCGGCACCGCGGTAGCGCCGGAATCTTCGGAATGAGCGCTGTGCAGTGCCGCGGCGTGCATGACATTTCCCATGGATGAGCGGGTGGACGACTGGAGTGTATACAAAGAGTGACACCATGATGCCGGCGGCGCCGTGAACTCCCTCGCGTTCCGCCGGACCTTGCGCACAGATGACGGCCGCGAAGGCGATGTTTGTCATAACCGCTTGTCATATTCGCGCCACGCCCGACCGGCGCTCGCCGGAGGTTTGACATATGCGTCGACCCGTGGGACGAAACCCACCGCAACCATAGACGGACCGCCACACCCCGCCCCGCCCGGCGCAGAGGTCTCGGGACTTGACCCTACCGGCTGGAAGGAAAGTTACTCGGGAGTAGGATATGGCACAAAAATGGTTAAAATGGAGCCTGTAATCCCCGTCCCGCGGAGATCGATCATGTATCGCGCGCCCCTGAGAGAGCTGCGTTTCGTTCTTGAGGAACTCCTCGGCAGCACCGCCCTGTCCGACTGCCCGCAATATGCCGAGTATTCGCATGAACTCGGCCGCACGATCCTCGAGGAAGCGGGGCGATTCGCCGAGTCGGTGCTCGAGCCGCTGAACCGCAGCGGGGACCAGGAGGGGGCGCACTGGAGTCCCGACGGGGTCCGCACGCCCGCGGGCTTCAAGGATGCGTACCGCCAGTTCGCCGAGGGCGGCTGGCCACAGCTCGGCTCCGACCCGCGCTTCGGGGGCCAGCCGGTACCGCAGGCACTGAACAACGCCGTGCAGGAGATCCTCGCTTCGGCAAACCTGGCGTTCAAGCTCTGTCCGATGCTCACCCACGGCGCGGTGCATGCGCTATCGCTGTGTGCCTCGCAGGCGCAGCAGCAGCAGTATCTGCCGAAAATGATCAGCGGGGAGTGGACCGGCACGATGGTGCTGACCGAGCCGCAGGCCGGATCGGATTTGGCGCTGATCCGCACCCGCGCAATCCCTGAAGGGGATCACTTCCGATTGTTCGGCCAGAAAATCTTCATCACCTGGGGCGAGCACGATCTGACCGAGAACACGATCCACATGGTGCTCGCACGCATCGACGGCGCACCGGCAGGGACCAAGGGCATCTCGCTGTTCATCGTGCCGAAAGTGCTGATCGGCCCCGACGGTTCGCTCGGGGAACGCAACGAGGTGCGCTGCGCGTCGATCGAGCACAAGCTCGGCATCCACGCCAGCCCCACTTGTGTGATGGAGTATGGCCACGACCGTGGCGCGGTCGGCTACCTGGTCGGGGAAGCGAATCACGGCCTGGAATACATGTTCGTCATGATGAACACCGCGCGACTCGCCGTCGGTGTCGAGGGCTACGCCGTCGGGGAGCGCGCGTTCCAGCGCGCTGCCGAATACGCCCGCACCCGCGTGCAGGGCAAGCCGCCGGGTGCGGCCAGCGCAACGCCGATCATCGAGCACCCGGACGTGCGGCGCATGCTGCTCACGATGAAGTCCTGCACCGAGGCGTCGCGCGCGCTCGCCTTGTACGCAGGGCTGCAGCTCGATCTGGGCGCCCACCACCCGGACGAGGGAACACGCCGCGCAGCGCTTGAGCGTGGCGAGCTGCTGATTCCGGTCGTCAAAGGCTGGTGCACCGAGACCGGCAATGAGACTGCGGCGCTCGGCGTGCAGGTGCACGGGGGCATGGGGTTCGTGGAGGAGGCTGGCGCGGCACAATACGTGCGCGACGTGCGCATCACGACGATTTACGAAGGGACCACGGGTATCCAGTCCAACGATCTGCTGGGCCGCAAGCTGGCCCGAGACCGCGGCGCAGCCATGGCGAGCTTGCTGTCGGAGATGACCGCGGAGCTGCGCGCAATCGAGAGCGCAGTGCCCACCGTGCTGCGGACGCGCGATGCGGCCCTGCAGGGCGTCGCGCTGCTCGAGCGAGCGACACGGGCGCTGCTCGGGGCCATGGCGACGGACGCAGCGCACGGATTAGCCGTCTCGGTGCCCTACCTGAAGCTCTGTGGGCTGACGATCGGCGGCTGGCGGCTCGCGAAATCCGCGGCGATCGCCGCCGGGGGACTCGGCGGGGCGGACCGGGCGTTCTACGAGGCGAAGATCCACACGGCGCACTTTTATGCCCGGCAGGTGCTGCCGCAGGCGCTCGGACTCGCCCAGATCGTCGAAGGGGGCGCTGAGAGCGTGCTGGAGGCCTCCGCCGAGCACATCTGAGCGGCGCACCACTCAGTCGGGCCGCGGCACACGCAGCCGCAAAGGCGGCGGCTCGTTGAGGTCATCGAGAAATCTCTGCCGCTGGCGCGCGGTGAGCCGCGCCCAATGCAGCTTGGCCGCCGGTAGACGTGCCAGCTGCGCATCGCTGATCTCGGCCCGCGCCCGCGCCCGGCTCGACCAGCGCGCCGGCAAGCCCGTGGTGACGCCGGAGGTGAGCACATCCACAATCGCCGCGGCCACTTGGGCGTCGCGGGTCAGGTCACTGTGCGAGGTGGGCGTGTAGTAGGTCTGCATGCCGGGCGGCGCGGCACTGACGGCAGGAACGGTACCGTCGCCGCCGCGCGTGACCGTGTATCGGAACCCGTCCGCCGCGCGCGCCACTGCGGTCACCGTCTTGCCGCCGATGCCTGCGATCACCGTGAGCCGCTCGTCCGGTGCCGGCAGCGCCCGGTGAAATTGGCGCGCACGCTCGAGCAGCGCCGGCCGCGGCGCCGGCCCGCAGTCCGGCCAGCACCGCCGGTCCGTCAGATCGAGTCCATCGGCAGCCGGCGGCAACATCTGGTAGAGGCTCGGAAACGCACCGAAGACACGCTCTGCCAGCGCCTCGGCGGAGCAGCCCAGATCGAGCCGCGCGATGTTGCGCACCACGGCATAGGTGCCCCGCAGTGCCTGCAGCGGGGCAAACGCGCCGAAGTTCGGTGTCCCGAGCAGCACGGTGCGCGCGACGTGCGCCGTTCCCTCCTGTGCGAGCGCGATGCGGCTGACAAGTCCGCCCATGCTGTGCGCCACGATCGCCACCGGGCGCGGCGCATGCTCGCGCAGCCGAGCTGCCAGCGACGCCCCGAGGGTAAGAATGTCCTCGCGCCAGTCGTAGGCGTACAGCGTGACGGGAAACCCCGCGGCGCGCAGCCGTAGTTTCAGTTTCAGGTGGGAGTACAGGACCGCGCCGAGCGGCTCGACCGGCGCGCCGCAGTGCGGATCCAGGAGCGCGAGCCGCCCGGCCTGGATATCCAGAGGGTCGAGCCACAAAACGTCATCCGGCAGCGGCGCGCGCCGGCGCACGCCGAGCAGCGAGCCGAGAATGCCAGGCACGATGAACACGTGCGGACGCGACACGTCGGCCGGGCGCTGCGCAGCGGCGGCCGCGAGCTGCGCAAGCTCATGGTATTCGCCGAGTCCGAAATACGCCTCGAGCGCCGGGCGCTGCTCGCCGTTGCGCAGCAACTGCTCGACGACCGCATCGCTCAGACCGAGGCGGTCATACGGCGTAATGTGGTCTGTGACTGCGGCAACTCGGCTCACGGTGCATCGATTATGCCATCGGGGTGCGCCGCTCAGTGCGCATCGAGGCCACCAGAGCGCTCGATGCGCTCGGCGATGAGGGCACAGACCGCATCGATCGCGCCGCGCCGTGCACTGGTCTTGCGCCACACCGCACCCACACGGCGGCTCGGCACCGGCTTGGTGAACGGCAGCACGTGTGTCCCACGCGCATTGCCGTACGCACCCTCGGTGGCCAACTGCGGCAGCAGCGTGATGCCGGCGCCGGTAGCCACCATCTGGCGTAGCGTCTCCAGACTGGTGGCACTGAAGTCCTGCCGCTCCGCGAGGCCGGCCCGGCTGCACACCGCGAGCGCCTGATCGCGCAGGCAGTGGCCTTCCTCCAGCAACAGCAACGACTGGCCTTCCAGATCGCCCATCGCTACGCGCGCACGCTGGGCGAGCGCGTGACGGTCGGGGACGAGCACCTTGAACGGCTCACTGTAAAGCTCGCGTGCATCGAGACCATCGAGGTCCACCGGCAGCGCGAGAATGCCCATGTCCAACTCACCGGCCTTCAGCCGCTCCAGCATCGGGACAGTCTGAGACTCATGCAGATGTAACTGCAGGCGCGGCAGTGCCCGCTGCAGGGGACGCGCGATGTGCGGCAGCAGGTACGGCCCGATGGTCGGCAGCAGCGCCACGCGCAGCACGCCGGCGAGCGGGTCGCGATGCGAACGGGCGAGGGTCACCACCTCCTCGCACGCCTCGAGAATCCGCCGCGCGCGCGCGACGATCTGCTCGCCGGCGTCGGTCAGCGCCACGTTGTTCGGCTGACGCTCGATCAGCTGCACGCCGAGGGACTGCTCGAGTTTTTTCAGCTGCGCCGAGAGCGTCGGCTGGCTGACGAAGCAACGCTCGGCGGCCCGACCGAAATGGCGGGTATCGGCCACGGCCGCGAGATAGCGCAGATCTTTCAGCTTGATGTCCGGCACGGTGAACCTCTCCGCTCCGAGTCGATTTACATCATCTATCGCAATTATACAATCAATCGATTGGCTCAATGAAGAGCCGCTCCGCATGATGGCGCCATCCCCACCGGGGAATCCCTAGCAGCACACATCGAGGAGCGAGCGACATGTTATCGATCGGCCAGCGCTTTCCGGAGTTCTCCCTCACCGGCGTCGTCTCCAACGACGTCGCCAGCGCGTTCCAGACCTTCAACGGACAGAGCTTTCCGGGCAAGTGGCTGGTGGTCTTTTTCTGGCCGAAGGACTTCACCTTCGTCTGTCCGACCGAGATCGCCGCATTCGGTCAGCTCGAGAAGGCGTTCCAGGAACGCGACGCCCAGGTGCTCGGCGCGAGCATCGACAGTGAGTTCGTGCACCTGGCGTGGCGCCACGAGAAAGAGGAGCTGCGCAACCTGCCTTTCCCCATGCTCTCGGACATCAAGCGTCAGCTGTCGATGCGGCTCGGCATCCTGGACGCCGATGCTGGCGTCGCCCAGCGCGCGACGTTCATCGTCGACCCTCAGGGCGTCATCCGCTTCGTCTACGTGACCGACCTGAACGTCGGACGCAGTCCTCAGGAAGTCCTACGCGTCCTTGATGCGCTGCAGACCGACGAACTGTGCCCGTGCAACTGGAAACAGGGCGAAGCGACGATCAAGGTCGCGTGAGTGGCGCGAAGGAGACGACGATGAATACCCTCGATGCCATTCGCGACGCGCTCCCGGAGTACGCGCGGGACTTGAAGCTGAACCTCTCCAGCGTGCTCAGCACGGCGGGCGCGCCGGGACTGAGCGAGACGCAGATCTGGGCAATCGCCCTCGCCTCGGCCGCCGCATCGCGCAACCGGCAGGTGCTCGGAGCGTTCGATACGCTCGCGGGGGCGCACCTCGATGCCGCGCAGCGTCAGGCCGCGCACGCGGCGGCGGCGATCATGGGCATGAACAACGTGTATTACCGCTTCACGCACCTGGTCGAGGACACCGAGTACGCCACGCTGCCGGCGCGGTTGCGGATGAACGTGATCGGCAACCCGGGGATCGCCAAGGTGGACTTCGAGCTGCTCTCGCTCGCCGTGTCGGCCATCAATGGGTGCGGTGCCTGCATCGTCGCCCACGAACGCCAGGTTCGTCAGCACGGTCTGGGCCGCGAGGCGGTGCAAAGCGCCGTGCGGATCGCGGCCACGGTGCATGCCGTGGCGCGAGTGCTCGAGAACGTCCAGAACGCCGATGACGCACGGGAAGCGCATGCCGCCTGAGGCACACGAGCCCTCCTGCCGAGCGCAGGAGGGCTCGGTACGGCTCAGAGCACGAATGGGATGAGCATGCGCGTACGCGCTTTGTAGGCCGCGTACGCCTCGGGAAACTGCTCGCCCATCATGCGCTCCTCGGTGCGAGCACTATAGAGGAAGTAGGCGAAAAACAGCCCCAGCGCCCACCCCCACATCGGGTCAAGCGCGACCGTTGAGCCGAGCATCGCCAGGAGGATGCCGGTGTAGATCGGATGACGGACGTACGCGTAGGGGCCACGGGTCACGAGCTCGTGGCCGGCGCGCAGGGACATCGGCATGCCCCAGTTGCGCCCCAGGTACACGCGCGCCCAGACGGCAAACCCCAATCCCAGTGCAACCAGCGCCGCACCGCTCCACTGCCGCACCGGACCCGCGGCGGTGCCGAGCCGTCCCTCGCCGCTGTGCAGACGCACACCGACCAACAGCGCGAGGATGGCGAGCCGCGCGATCCAGGTTTTCCACGGCGCATGCGCACTGGCGCGTTTGTTGAACTGTGCCGCCACCAGCCAGATCACGACGAAGGCGAGCCACAGGCCATCGATCAGGTGCGACACGAGCATCAGGGCGGCTCAATCGCGGAAATTGTTGAATTGCAGCGGCACGGGCACCTTCGCCCCACGCAGCAGCGCCATGGCCGCCTGCAGGTCGTCGCGCTGCTTGCCCGTGACGCGCACTTTCTCGCCCTGGAGGCTCCCCTGCACCTTCAGCTTGGAGTCCTTCAGCACTCGCGTGACCTGCCTGCCCGTCTCGGCATCGATCCCTTGCTTCAGGTGCACCTCCTGGCGCGCCGAGGACAGCGTGGTCGCCGGGTCCTTCACGTCCATGCAGGCCAGGTCGACGCCGCGCTTGGCCAGACGCAGCTTCAGGATCTCTAGCATCTGCTTGAGCTGAAATTCCACCTGTGCCTGCAGCGTCACGACGAACGCCTCGAGTTCGAAGCGCGCACCGGTGTCTTTGAAATCGAACCGCTGGGTAAGCTCCCGGTTGGCCTGGTCGACCGCGTTGGCCACCTCGTGACCATCGAGCTCGGAGACCACATCGAATGAGGGCATGGCGCGCCACCGGGGCTGACGGGAAGGGGCGGGTATTGTATCGCGCGCAGCGGTGGTGATAGGCTCCGGGCCATGCTTCAGCTGCACCCGACCAACCTGCGCTGGTGGTGGCGCACTCTCCATCCGGAGTGGGCCGCGGGCTGCTGAATTTCTTCCGTACAAGACAGCCGCAAGAACAGACAAAACCCATTCCGGACACCCTCCGGAGTGGGTTTTTTTACGCCCGAGTGTTTTGGAGAACGCGTTGAAGCAGCCATTTGACATCCCAGGGGATCTGGACACGCCGGTCTCGGCGTTCATGAAACTCAGCGCCTTCGCCCCGCACTTTCTGCTCGAGAGCGTCGAGGGCGGGGAGCGCCTCGGGCGATATTCGTTCATCGGCTTCGGCGAGGCGCTCACGGTCCGCCTGACGCACTCGGGTTTGCAGATCGGCGCCGAACGCCGGCCGGTCCCGCGCAGCGGCTCGGAATTGCTCGAGGGCCTGCGCAGCGCCCTCCGGCGCACCGCCGTACCCGGGCCGCAACTGCCGGGCATGCCGCTCGCCGGCGGACTGGTCGGCTACGCCGCGTACGACGTGGTGCGCTTCTTCGAGCGCCTGGCGGTACCGGCCGGGAAGCCCTCGGAGGTGCCGGCGCTGCACTATGTCGCACCGAGCTCGCTGCTCGTGTTCGATCATCTGACGCGGGGCATCGCGCTGCTGCACGCCGGCAACGAAGCGGACCGGCAGCGACTGCGTCAGGAGATCATCCAGGCCCTGCGCGGTGCGCTGCCGGCGCGCGCGCGCGGCGGAGACTGCAGCCCCGCAGAGGCCTCGAGCAGTCGCGCGCAGTATCTCTCGGGCGTCGAGCGGATCAAGGAGTATATCGCCGCGGGCGACGTCTACCAGCTGGTGCTCTCCAGCCGCTTCTCCGGCCGACACGCGCTCGACCCCTTCCAAGCCTACCGGGCGCTGCGCATGATCAACCCCTCGCCCTACATGTACTACTGTGCGCTCGGGGATGTCACGGTGGTCGGCTCCTCGCCCGAGGCGCTGGTGCGGCTGAACGACGGCATCGCCCGACTGCGGCCGATCGCCGGCACCCGGCCGCGCGCGGACGACCCGGCGATCGATCAGGCCCGCGAGGCGGAACTACGCGCCGACCCGAAGGAGAACGCCGAGCACGTCATGCTTGTCGACCTGGCGCGCAACGACCTCGGCCGAGTCGCACAGGCCGGCAGTGTCACGGTCGAACCGTACCGCTCGATCGAGCGCTACAGCCACGTGATGCACATGGTCAGCGGCGTCAACGGCCGGCTCGCCGCCGGCACCGATGCCTTCGACCTGTTTGCCGCGGCATTCCCGGCCGGAACCCTGGTCGGCGCCCCGAAGGTGCGCGCCATGCAGATCATCGATGAGCTCGAGCCGGTCAACCGAGGCCTCTACGGCGGCACGGTCGGCTACTTCGGCGCCGGCGGCGACATGGATCACGCCATCACCATCCGCACGTTGGTGTTCCGCGGCGATGAGTACAGCTACCAGGCGGGCGCGGGCATCGTCGCTGACAGCGTGCCGGAGGCCGAACATGCCGAAGTGCTGGCCAAGAGCGGCGCGATGGCGCGAGCGCTCGAGATGGCCCGGGAGGGGTTCTGATGATGCGATTGCTGCTGATCGACAACTACGATTCGTTCACCTACAACCTCGTGCAGGCGTTTCTCGTGCTCGGGGCCGAGGTAGACGTGCGGCGCAACGATGCGATCGGCGTGACCGAGGCCGAGGCGCTCCAGCCGACGCACCTGTGCATCTCTCCGGGGCCGGGGGCACCGCGCGATGCGGGCGTGTCGATGGACATGATCGGCGCCTTCGCCGGGCGCATCCCGGTCCTCGGGGTATGTCTCGGACATCAGTCGATCGTCGAGGTGTTCGGCGGCGAGGTGGTGCGCGCCGGACGGCTGATGCACGGCAAGACCTCCCCGATCCGTCACGATGGGCTCGGCGTGTTCGCCGGCCTGCCCTCGCCGTGCGAAGTGGGCCGCTACCATTCGCTGATCGCCGCTGCGCACCGCCTGCCGGCAACGCTCACGGTGAGTGCACGCACCGATCAGGAGGAGATCATGGGCGTGCGGCACACCGAGCTGCAGGTCGAAGGCGTGCAGTTCCATCCCGAGAGCATCCTCACGCCCGAGGGGGCGAAGCTGCTCGGGAATTTCCTGGCGCAACGCGGCGGCCGGCGCGGCGCGGGAGAGGCGGATGTCCGCAGCGCGTGAGCTGCTCGAGCGGCTGCTCGAGGGCACCGATCTCACTCAACCCGAGGCCGAACTGCTGCTCGGCCTGCTGACCGACGGGACGGCCGCACCGGCGATGATCGGCGCGGTGCTCGCCGCGCTGCGCGCCAAAGGCGAGGTGGCCGACGAGGTACGCGGTTTCGCCGAGGCGATGCGCCGGTTGGCCCGTCCCCCGCTGCTGCCGCCCGGCTTGCGTGCCATCGACATCGTGGGGACCGGCGGGGACCGCTCCGGCAGTCTGAACATCTCCACCGGCACGGCGCTGCTGACGGCCGCCTGCGGCCTGCCGGTGATCAAACACGGCAACCGGTCTGTCTCGAGTCGCGCCGGCAGCGCCGATGTGCTCGAGGCCCTCGGCCTGCCCATGCCGCTCGATGAGCACGCGGCGGGAGAATGTCTGGCCGCCTGCGGCTTTACGTTCCTGTTTGCGCCGCACTATCACTCGGCCACGCAAGCGGTCGGCGCAGCGCGCCGCGCCCTCGGGGTGCGCACGGTATTCAACATTCTCGGCCCGCTCACCAACCCGGCGCATCCGCCGCTGCGGCTGATCGGCGCGTTCAGCCTGCCCGTGGCGCAGCTGATGGCCGAGAGCCTCGCCGGCATGCAGATCGAGCGGGCCTTCGTGGTGCACGGCGCGGAGGGCTGGGACGAGCCGACCCCGGTCGGACCGTTCACGCTGTTCGACGTGCGCCCGGGGCAGGTGCGGTGCGAGGTCCGCCGGCCCGAGGATTACGGGCTCGACTCCTGCTCCTCGGCGGCCCTCGCCGGCGGTGACGCCGAACACAATGCCGCGGCGCTGCGTGCAGTGCTCTGCGCCGAGGCGCGCGGTGCGCACCGCGACTGTCTGCTGCTCGGGGCGGCGCTCGCCCTGGAGGTGGCGGGCGCGGTGAGCAGTCCGCACGCGGGCATTGAGCGGGCCGCAGGAGTGATCGACAGCGGAGCCGCGGCCGACCTGCTGGCGCGCTTGGAACGGGTGGTGGCAGCCCATGGGCGGTGACTTCCTGGCGCAGATGGCCGCCTCCAGCCATGCGCGGGCGGAGGCGGCGCGCCGCGTCTGCCCCGAGGAGCGCATGCTCGAGCGGGCCCGCGCCGAGCCGCCCGCACCGGCGCTCGGCTGGTCGCGCGGGCAGTTCGGGATCATTGCGGAGCTGAAACTGCGCTCCCCGGCCATCGGGGCACTCGGCAGCAGCGCTACGGACGTGGCCGCACAGGTGCGTGCCTATGCCGCGGCGAGGGCGGCGGCCGTCTCGGTGCTGACCGAACCGACGCGATTCGACGGCACGCTGGCGCATCTGCGCGGTGCGACCGAGATCCTCGCGCCACTCGGGGTGCCGGCAATGCGCAAAGACTTCCTGGTCGATCCGTATCAGATCGCCGAGGCCCGCGCCGCGGGCGCCGGCGGTGTGCTGCTCATCGTGCGCATGCTCTCGGACGAACGGCTCGATGCGATGATCGCGCGTGCCCGTCTGCTCGGTCTGTTCGCGCTGCTCGAGACGTTCGATGCCGCGGACATCGAGCGGCTGCACGCACTCCTCGGGCGAGTCGGCACCGCCGGACTGCTCGCCGGCCTCAACAGCCGCGACCTGAGCACGCTCGAGGTGGTCCCGAGCCGGCTCGAGACGCTCGCGCCGCTGCTGCCTCGGACGCTGCCGCGGGTGGCCGAGAGCGGCGTCTCGAGCGCCGAGGATGCGCATCGCATGGGCCGGGCAGGCTATGACTTGGCGCTGGTCGGCAGCGCGCTGATGCGCGCGCCGGACCCCGCCACGCTCGCCGCGGCGATGAGCACCGCGGGCCGCGCCGGCCAGGCGGAGCGCTGAGATGTGGATCAAGATCTGCGGCATGACGACGCCCGAGGCGCTCGAGGCGGCCGTGGGCGCTGGCGCCGATGCCGTCGGCTTCGTGTTCGCCGAATCGGTGCGCCGGGTCAGCGCACAGCGCGCAGCGGTGCTGGCCGAGGCGGTCCGCGGCAAGATGCGCTGCGTGGCGGTGACCCGTCATCCCGGCCAGAACGAGATCGATGAGATCCTCGCGGTCTTGCGCCCCGATGTGCTGCAAAGTGATGCGGCGGACCTCGAGCGGTTGCGGCTGCCGCAGCAGCTCGAGCGGCTGCCGGTGCTGCGCGGGGCCGGCGGCGCGCTGCCGCCGCGGGTGTTATTCGAGGGTACCGTGAGCGGTGTCGGCCAGACCTGCGACTGGAGCGCCGCGGCCGAGGCGGCGCGGCGCAGCGAGCTGGTGCTCGCCGGAGGCCTCGATCCGGTCAACGTTGCCGCGGCCATCGCAGCGGTCCGGCCGTTCGGTGTCGACGTCTCGAGCGGTGTCGAGGCGCGCCCGGGGCTGAAAGATCCGCTAGCCATAGAACGATTCGTGAAGGCGGCGCGCATGGGGTGCGCCGCAGTGCAGGAGCCGACATGAGTGTGAATGCAACCGAAGTCCTGGCGGAACTCGCCGCGGGCCGTCTGCCCGATGCGCGGGGCCGCTTCGGCCCGTTCGGCGGACGATACGTGCCCGAGACGCTGATCCCGGCGCTCGAGCGCCTCGAGGCCGGCGTGCGCGAGCATCTGCGCGCGCCGTCCTTTCAGGAAGAGCTGAGTGCACAGCTCACGAGCTGGGTGGGGCGCCCGACGGCACTGACGTTCGCGGCGCGCCTCTCGGCCGAGTGGGGTGCGCGCATCTGGCTGAAGCGCGAAGATCTGGCCCACACCGGCGCGCACAAGATCAACAACGCGCTCGGCCAGGCGCTGCTGGCGCGGCGCCTGGGCGCCCAGCGCATCGTCGCGGAGACCGGTGCCGGCCAACATGGCGTCGCGAGCGCCGCAGCCTGCGCGCGGCTCGGGCTGCCCTGCATCGTCTACATGGGCGCGATCGACATGGAACGTCAGGCACCCAATGTCGGGCGCATGCGCCTGCTCGGCGCTGAAGTGGTGCCCGTCACCGCCGGCGACCGTACCCTGCGCGCGGCCATCGACGAGGCGCTGCGCGACTGGGTGTCCGATCCGCTCGGCACGTACTATCTGCTCGGCTCGGCGGTCGGACCGCATCCCTATCCGTATCTGGTGCGCGAGTTGCAGGCGGTGATCGGCCGTGAGGCGCGTGCGCAGTTCCTGAAGGTGGCCGGCCGGCTCCCCGAGGCCGTCATGGCCTGCGTCGGTGGCGGGTCGAACGCCATCGGAATGTTCCACCCTTTCGTGTCCGACCCGGGCGTCGAGATCATCGGGGTGGAAGCCGGCGGCACGGGCAGCACACTCGGCGGCAATGCCGCGACGCTCTCCTACGGGCAGCCCGGCGTGCTGCACGGCACCTACTCGATGCTGCTGCAGGATAGGGACGGGCAGATCCAGGAAACACACTCGGTGTCCGCTGGTCTGGATTATCCGGGCGTCGGCCCCGAACACGCGCTGCTTGCGCGCATCGGGCGGGTCCGCTACGAGAGCGCAAGCGACACCGAAGCGCTCGATGCCGTGCGGGCACTGTGCCGCTACGAGGGGATCCTGCCGGCGCTCGAGAGCGCGCACGCGCTTGCCGGTGCCAAGCGCTGGGCTGCGGCGCACCCGGACGGCACGCTCATCGTCTGTCTGTCCGGACGCGGCGACAAGGACATGCCGACATTTCAACAGACGCTGCTCGCGGAGCATGCATGAACGCACATGAACGCATCGGCGCGGCCATCAGCGCAGCCCACGCGCGGGGCGAACCGGCCGTCGTGGCCTACCTCACCGCCGGCTTCCCGAGCCGCGAGCGCTTCCAGTCCGATCTGCGCCGGATCGCGGCGGCGGCCGACGTGATCGAGATCGGAGTCCCGTTCACCGACCCCATGGCCGACGGCATGACCATCCAGCGCTCCAGCCGCATCGCACTCGAACAGGGCGTGAGCCTGCGCTGGATCCTCGAGGAGCTCGCGGCCCTGGCGCCGGCGCTCGAAACGCCGCTGTTGCTGATGAGCTACCTCAACCCGCTGCTCGCCTTCGGTCTTGAACCGCTGGCGCGGGCCGCCGAGCGTGCGGCCGTCGCCGGACTCATCGTGCCGGACCTCCCGTTTGATGAAGGCGAGACGCTGCACGAGACGCTTGCGGCACGCGGACTTGCGCTGGTGCAGATGGTCACTCCCGTGACGCCAGAGGAGCGCCTGGAGCGCATCTGCGCGCGCAGCCAGGGATTTCTCTATGCGGTCACGGCGACCGGCACCACCGGACGCACCGTGAGCGTGCCGGCGGAAGTCACCGACTATCTCGACCGAGTCCGGCGCCGGGCGCGCATTCCAGTCTGCGCCGGATTCGGTATCCGCAGCCGCGAGCAGCTCGAACGGCTGCGCGGGCATGTCGATGGCGTGGTGGTCGGCTCGGCGCTGGTGGAGGTGCTGGAGCGCGGCGAGGATCCAGCCGAGTGGCTGCAAACGCTGCGCGGGCGGGCAGGCTTCTGAGGCGACCCTGCGCGGCCGCGGGGCCGGTGGTATCGTGAGCACTCCGGGAAAGCGATATGTTCACGTTCAGCATTGCCAAGCGGTTCCGTGGCCCGGCCGAATCGGCCAACGGGGGCTATTTTGCCGGCAGCCTCGCGGCGCGCGCCGGCCAGACGGTCACGGTGCGGCTGCTGCGCCCCCCGCCACTTGAACAGGCGCTTCAGGTGCAGCCGCTGCCGGACGGGACACTGACGGTGATGCAGGGCGGGGAGCGCATCGCGACGGCACAGCCGGCGCGACTCTCGCTCACCGCACCGCCCGCGCCCCAGTATTTCGAGGCGGTCGAGGCCTCGCGCCGATATGCCGGTTTCCATCACCACCGCTTTCCGACCTGCTTCGTGTGCGGCACTGATCGGCCGCGCGGGGACGGCATGCGAATCTTCGCCGGGGCGCTGCCGGAACGGGCCCTGGTAGCCGCCCCCTGGGTACCCGATGCCTCACTCGACCAGGGCGACGGCAAAGTACGCCCCGAGTTCATGTCGGCCGCGCTCGACTGCCCGGGCTTCTACGCCGTGAGCACCGATGACCGCATGATGCTGCTCGGGGAAATTACCGCGCACGTCAATCGGCTCGCGCACGTCGGAGAGCGCTGCACCGTGATCGGTTGGGCCCTGGAATCCGAAGGGCGCAAGCACGGCGCGGGAACGGCCGTGGTCGGCGAAGATGGCGGCCTCTGCGCCAGCGCCCGCGCGCTGTGGATCGAACCGAAACCGGCCTGACTTAGCGGTGCTGAACGAGGCCGCCGCCCGGCACCGGCGACTCGATGTTCCCGTACGCCTCGCGGTAGTCCTCGAGCGCCGCACGGATCACCGCCGCCGCCTCGATGTGACCATAGCGCCCGATGATCTTGATGTGCTGCGGCTCGCCCGGCACGAGCTTGTAGGTCGCGAAGTAATGCTCCAGGCGCTCGATGAGCGTCGCCGGCAGCTCGCTCAGCTCACGGGCATGACCCCAGACGTAATCGCCCTCGAGCACCGCGACGATCTTGTCGTCGGCTTCGCCGCGATCGACGATCTTCAGACCGCCGAGGATGCGTGCCCGCAGCAGCACCTCGGAGTGGGCGATCGGCCGTTCGCTGATCACGCAGATGTCGAGCGGGTCGCCGTCGCCGCGATCACAGCCCGGTGCCAGACGCCTCACCCGCTCCCCGCAGTAGGTCTGGGGGATGAATCCGTACAGCGCCGGAGGCTGCGAGGAAGTCCGCTGCGGCCGGTCGACTCGCAGGTAACCGGTTTCCTTGTCGACCTCGTACTTGACCAGATCGAACGGGGTGATTTCGATATAGGCGGTCACCACTTCCGGGCAGTCCGGACCCGGCTCCAAGCCGTGCCAGGGGTGGGGGCGCCAGTGAAAATGCGACGTGGTCATAGACTCTTCCGGCTTCCTGGCCGGCCGCGGACTCGGCCGCGGGCGCGCCAAACCTCGGGATCTGGAACGAATTTACTTGCGGGTCGTCGTGCGCTTGGTCTTCTTGGCCGCGGGATCCTTCGCGCGGGTCTTGCCGAATGAGCCACGATAAATCTTGCCGCGGCGGGTTCTGATGTCGCCCTTGCCCATCGAATCATCTCCTCAGATGCTGAGAAATCGGGGGGCGCGAGTGTAGCAGAGCGCCGCTGCGCAGCGCCCAAAAACCAAATAAAAGCGGCCGGTCCGGCGGGCAGACCCCGCCGGACCGGCCGCTGGGTGCCGGGTGCTTACCAGCGGCGCGGAGCGCCGCCGCCACCGCCGCCGCGAGGACCACCGGCGCCGCGCTCCTGCGCCTCATTGATGCGCAGCGGGCGACCGCCCAGGTCCTTGCCATTGAGGCTCTGGATGGCGCGGGTCGCATCGGCACGCGCCATCTCGACGAACCCGAAGCCCCGCGGCCGGCCGGTTTCCCGGTCATTGATCAGGCTGACGGACTCGACGGTCCCGTGCTGCGCGAACAGCTCGCGAACTTCGCTCTCCGTGGCCGAAAACGGAAGGTTTCCGACGTAGATCTTCGTCATGCAATCAAACTCCACAAGCGGATTGGGCCACCTCGGCGCGCTCTATTGGCGTTTTGCGGACTCGGCGGCTTCCGGACAATTATCGGCAGGATCACTGCCCCCTGGTCGGAAACGATTCGGCTTTTCTCCGTAAGCCGGCTCGGGTACCGAGCGGCCAGCAGGCGGCAGGAAAGAGAATGGTCACAGACCCACGCCTAGACTAACCCGGATCCGATCGATCCGACAAGCCCCCCGCACTCAGCGGTAGCGCCCGAGCACCTTCTGCAGCCCGGTCGAGCCCGGACAGAGTGATTCGAACGGCAGTGAGTTCAGCGGCTCCTGCGGGGTCCCGTTCAGCGCGTGGAACTCCCCACTGCCGCCTTCGGGATCCAGATAGATCAGCCCCGTCAGGTACTCCCCGGCCGCCATGCGCGCCTTCACCGCCGCGCCCGCCGCCTCGCGGTCGGTCGGATCGTACGCTTCGGCGGCTTTGCGCAGCACGACCCGGCTGCCGTCGTGCAGCGCGATCTCGCGCGCCTCGCCGGGGGCGTATTCGACCAGGATCGGCGCCTCGCGTGGCACGAAGTCCGCCTGCACTGCCGGCTCGTCGTGCTCGCGCGTGTAGGCGTAGCTCTTCGTCGAGCCCTGGTGATCATTGAAGGTCACGCAGGGCGAGAGGATGTCGATGAGCGCGAAACCGCGATGCTGCAGACCGGCCTCGATCAGCGGCACCAGTTGCTGTTTATCGCCGGAGAAGCCGCGCGCCACGAAAGTGGCACCGAGGTCGAGCGCGAGCAGCACCGGGTCGATTGGGGGCTGGCGATTGACCTCGCCTTTCTTGGCTCGGCTGCCGATATCGGCCGACGCGGAGAACTGCCCCTTGGTGAGGCCATACACGCCGTTGTTCTCGATCAGATACAACATGTCGAGATTGCGGCGGATGGCGTGACAGAACTGCCCGAGTCCGATCGACAGCGTATCGCCGTCGCCGGAGATGCCGATGTAGGCGAGCCGGCGGTTCGCCGCGTTCGCACCGGTAGCGATCGAGGGCATGCGGCCGTGCACGGCGTTGAAGCCGTGCGCGCCGCTGACGAAATAGGCCGTGGTCTTCGAGGAGCAGCCGATCCCGGAGAGCTTGACCAAGTTCTGCGGCTCGAGCGCGAGGCGCCAGCAGGCCTCGACGATCGCGGCGGTGACCGAATCGTGCCCGCAGCCGGCGCACAGCGTCGAGAGAGCGCCCTCGTAGGCGCGGCGCGTCATGCCGAGGGCGTTCTGCGGCAGACTGGGATGGGTGAGCTTCGGCTTGGTGATGTAGGTCATGTGTAATCCTCAGACGCCGACCGCACTGGGCCGGGCCGCGCCGCTCGCTCCGCGCAGTTCCGCCTGCACGCCCTCGACGATGAAATGCGAGCTCACCGGCAGGCCGCTGTAGTGCAGCAGGGAGCGCAGTTTCGCCTTCTCGACCCCGGTCTCGAGCGTCAGCAGCGAGCGCAGCTGCGCATCGCGGTTCTGCTCGACGACGAACACCAACCGGTGCTCGGCGAGGAAGCGCTCGACTTCCTCGCCGAACGGAAAGGCGCGCACCCGCAGGTAATCGAGCGCGATGCCATCGGCGGCCAGTAGCGCGAGCGCCTCGCGCACCGCGCTGTCGCTGCTGCCGATCGACACCAACCCCACCTCGCAGCCCGGACCCTCGATGAGCGCCGGCGGGACCCGCGACTTGGCCGTCTGCCATTTTTTCATCAACCGATCGAGCACCACCTGGTAGTCGTGCGAGTCCTCGGTGTACGTGCCGAACTGCGTGTGGCCGGACCCACGCGTGAAGTACGCGCCCTTCGGATGCACCCCGGGCAGCGTGCGCCAGGGAATGCCGTCGCCCTGCGGGTCGAGGTAGCGGTGGAATTTCTCCAGCTTCTCGATTTCGGCGCGCCCGAGTATCTTGCCGCGGTCCGGCCGATAGGCGTCGTCCCACTGGAACTGCGGACACATCCAGTCGTTCATACCGATGTCGAGGTCCGAGACCACCAGCACCGGAGTCTGCAGCCGCTCGGCGAGATCGAAGGCCTCGACCGCCAGCGTGAAGCACTCCGCCGGGTTGGCCGGGTACAGACAGACCTGCCGGGTGTCACCGTGCGAGGCGTACGCGCAGGCGAGCAGGTCGCCCTGCTGGGTCCGCGTCGGCATGCCGGTCGAGGGCCCGACGCGCTGGATGTCGAACAGCACCGCAGGAACCTCGGCGTAATAGGCCAGGCCCAGAAATTCACCCATCAGCGAGATGCCGGGCCCGGAGGTCGCGGTGAAGGCGCGCGCGCCGTTCCAGCTCGCCCCGAGCACCATGCCGATCGCGGCCAGCTCATCCTCGGCCTGGATGAAGGCGAAGCGCTTCTCTCCGCTCTGCGGATCGACGCGCAGCCGCTCGCAGAAGCCCTTGAAGGCATCCATGAGCGATGTCGAGGGGGTGATCGGATACCAGGCCGCCACCGTGGCCCCGGCAAACACGCAGCCGAGCGCCGCGGCGGTGTTGCCGTCGATCATGATGTGTCCGGCGGTGCGGTCCATCGGCTCGAGCGCAAACGGCAGTGGGCAGGCGAAGTGCGCCCGGGCGTACTCGAAACCGAGCTTCAGCGCCTTCATGTTGCTCTCGATGAGCTGCGGCTTGCGCGCATAGGTCTCGGTGAGCAGCTCGCGCATGCGCTCCAGATCGAGGTTCAGCAGCGCCGCGAGCGCGCCCGCATAGCAGATGTTCTTCATCAGGATGCGGGTGCGCACGCCGGTGAAATTCTCATTGCACAGCTGCGCCAGCGGCACCCCGAGCACCGTGATATCGGTGCGCGCGAGCAGCACGGGACGCGGCCAGGTGCTGTCGTAGAGCAGATAGCCGCCGGGGGCCACCTCGCGCACATCGCGTGCGTAGGTCTCGGGATTCAGCGCCACCATCAGCTCGATCGAGCCGGAGCGCGCCAGATGCCCGTCGCGCGAGACGCGGATCTCGTACCAGGTGGGCAGGCCCTGGATGTTCGAGGGGAAGAAATTCTTCCCCATCACCGGCACGCCGCTCCTGAAGATCGCCTTCATCAGCAACGTGTTGGCACTCGCCGAGCCGGTGCCGTTGACCGTGGCGATCTTGAGCGTGAAATCGTTGATGCGACTGGGGGTGCAGGCAGCCATGGGTGTCATCCGGCAGGAGGGGGCGCAGAGGGTGCGACGGGTGATCAGGCGATCTTCGGCTTGCGCGCCTCGAGCGCGGCGGCCTCATCGGCGGCGTGCGGCCAATGCACGTGGGACTTCTGCATGTCCCAGGCCGCCGTCGGACAGCGCTCGGCGCACAGCCCGCAGTGCACGCACAGGTCTTCATCCTTGACCATGACGCGCCCGGTCTGCGGCAGTGCGGCGGAGACGTACAGCGGCTGCGCGACGTTGGTGGCCGAGGCCTTCAGCCGCGTGCGCAGCTCGGCCTCCGGACCGTTGCCGGTGATGGTCAGGCAGTCGACCGGGCAGATATCCATGCAGGCATCGCACTCGATGCACAGCTTCGCGGCGAATACGGTCTGCACGTCGCAGTTCAGGCAGCGCTGCGCCTCTTCGGCCGCCTGCTCGGCGCTGAAACCGAGCTCCACCTCGATGTTGAGCTTCTTGAAGCGCTCCTTCAGCGACACGTGCGGTACCAGGCGCCGCTCGATCGGCGCGTAGTCATTGGCATACGACCACTCGTGCATGCCCATCTTGCGGCTGTGCAGCGTTACCTGCGGCGCGGCGCGCTCGGCAATCGGCTCGCCCTCGCAGTGACGGTGAATGGAGATGGCTGCCTGGTGGCCGTGCTCGACGGCCCAGATGATGTTCTTCGGACCGAACGCGGCATCCCCGCCGAAGAATACGCCCGCACGGGTGGACTGGAAGGTCTGCGCATCGACCACCGGGACGTCCCAGCGGTCGAACTCGATGCCGAGGTCGCGCTCGATCCAGGGGAAGGCGTTTTCCTGGCCGATGGCGAGAATCACATCATCGGCCGGCAGGAACTCCTCCCCGCTCACCCGCTCCGAGAGGATGCGCCCGCGCGCATCGAGTTCGTACTCCATGCACTCGAAGCGCATGCCCGTGAGCCGGCCGTTCTGCACGACGAACGCCTTCGGCGAACGGTTGACGATGATCTCCACCCGCTCCTCCTCGGCATCCTCGAGCTCCCACGGGGAGGCCTTGAAGAAGCCCCGCGGCTTGCGCGCCATCACTTTGACCTCGCGCGCCCCGAGCCTCAGGCTGGTGCGGCAGCAGTCCATCGCCGTGTTGCCGACGCCGATGATGAGCACCCGCTCACCGATGCGCTCGATGTGCCCGAACGCAACGGACTCCAGCCAGCTGATGCCGATGTGCACGTTGGCACTGGCAGCCTCGCGCCCCGGCAGCGTGAGCTCCTTGCCCTTCGGCGCGCCGGAGCCGACGAATACGGCGTCGAAACCGCCCTGCTCGAGCATCGCGCGCAGACTCTCCACGGGCGTACCGAGCCTCAGGTCCACGCCCATGCCGAGGATCATGCCGATCTCCTCATCGAGCACGCGCTCGGGCAGGCGGAACGAGGGGATGTTGCTGCGCATCAGGCCGCCGGGCTGCCCGTAGCGCTCGAAGATCGTCACCTCGTAGCCGAGCGGCAGCAGGTCGTTGGCGACGGTGAGCGAGGCGCATCCGGCGCCGATGCAGGCAATGCGCCTGCCGTTCTTGCGCTGCGGGATCTTCGGCAATCGCCCCTCAATCTCATCGCGCAGATCGGCCGCCACCCGCTTGAGGCGGCAGATGGCGACAGGCTTGTCCTCCACCCGGCCGCGCCGGCAGGCCGGTTCGCAGGGCCGGTCGCAGACCCGGCCGAGAATGCCGGGAAATACGTTGGACTCGCGATTGACGAGGTACGCGTCGGTGTAGCGCCCCTGAGCGATCAGCCGGATGTATTCCGGCACGTCAGTGTGAGCTGGGCAGGCCCACTGGCAATCCACTACGCGATGATAATAGTCGGGATGCGAGGTATCCGTGGCGTCCACGATATCCGCCGGCAACACTGAAGATGCACAATCATAGTGCAATCGGGCCGCGTTCCCCTAGCCGTGCAGCGACCCTGCGGGCATAAAAAAGGCCGGAGGGTGTTCGACACCGTCCGGCCCCGAAGGTTTCAAGACCCCCGTACGCGGGCGGGATTGTGCGCACTGACTGCCCCAAAATGCAAATCCCGTCCTCTGCCGTCCGGAACTTGACAGCGACCCGTCGTTACCGCTAAAGGGGCGCGCGAGCCACCCCGGCCGACCGGCCGGCGATACAATGGCGCACCGATGAGCGAGGCGGCTGGCACGATGAGCGAACAACCCGCGACGGATTTCGGCTACGAGCGCGTTCCCTGGACGGAGAAGGCGCGCCGCGTGCGCGGTGTGTTCGATTCGGTGGCGAACCGCTACGACCTGATGAACGATCTGATGTCCGGCGGCGCGCACCGGCTCTGGAAGCAGTTCACGCTCTCGATCACCGGTCTGCGCCCCGGCCAGAGCGCGCTCGATGTCGCCGGCGGCACCGGGGACCTGACGGCGGGCCTGGCGCGCCAAGTGGGTGAGCGCGGCCGGGTGATCCTCAGCGATATCAATGCCGCGATGCTCGAGCGGGGCCGCGACCGGCTCACCGACCGCGGCGTGCTCGGCAACGTCGAGTACGTCCAGGCCAACGCCGAGCGGCTGCCGTTTCGTGACGAGAGCTTCGACTGCGTGACCATCGGTTTCGGGCTACGCAACGTGACCGACAAGGCCGCGGCGCTCGCCGCCATGCGCCGGGTGCTCAAGCCCGGCGGGCAGCTGCTCGTGCTCGAGTTCTCCCACCCGGTGGCCCCGGGACTCGCACCGCTCTATGACACGTATTCGTTCCGGATCCTGCCACTGCTCGGCAAGTGGATTGCCCGCGACGAGGCGAGCTACCGCTACCTCGCCGAATCGATCCGCATGCACCCGCCGCAAGAGACGCTGCTCGAGATGATGCGCACCGCAGGGCTGGAGGGCTGCCGGTACCACAACCTCTCCGGCGGCATTGTCGCCGTACACCGCGGCTACAAGTATTGAGCGGCCACATGCTGGTCTCAGCGCTGGAAAACCTGCTCAACCGCGGCCTGCCCCGCTCGGTACGCGCCCGCGCGCTGTGCGCCGAACTCGAGGGCCGCCGGTTGGCCGTCGAAATGCCAGGCCTCGGGCGCGTCCTGATCGGCTCAAGCGGCACGGCGCTCACCGTGCGCCGCGGCGAGGAGGCGGCCGAGGCGTCCCTCAGCGGCGGCCCGCTCAGTCTCGGTGTCCTCGGCATCGGCCTCTCTCACGAGCCGATCCGGCGAGGCGACGTGCAAGTGCACGGTGACGCCGAACTTGCTGAGAAATTCCAGCAGCTGCTGCGGCTGCTGCGCCCGGACCCGGAAGAGGAGCTCGCCGTGCTGGTGGGCGACGTGCCGGCGCACCGCATCGGCCAGCTCGCACGCGGCGCGCTCGGCTGGAGTGGCCGCGCCGTGGCGACTCTGTGGCGGGACCTCGGCGATTACGCGGCCCACGAGCGGCGCGACCTGGTGAGTGCCGCGGAGGGCGAGACATTCCTGCACGGCGTCGATGCGCTGCGCGAGGATGCCGATCGGCTCGCCGCGCAAGTGGAGCAGCTGGAGCGGCGAGTGGCCGCACCGTGAGGGTCGGCGGGCGGCCCCTGAAGCTGCGGGTCCTCGGGCGGCTGGTGCAGATCCAGCGCGTGCTGGTGAAGCACGGCCTGGATGACTTCGTGCAGGCGACCCATCTGTACCGGCCGCTGCGCTTCCTGTTCTTCCTCTCGCCGTGGATGTGGCTGGGACGCGCCCGCAGCGCCCCGCGCGGGGAACGGCTGCGCCTCGCGCTGCAGGAGCTCGGCCCGATCTTCGTGAAATTCGGCCAGGCGGTCTCCACCCGCCGTGACCTGCTGCCGCCGGACATCGCCGATGAGCTCGCCAAGCTGCAGGACCGGGTGCCCCCGTTCCCGGCGGCGCTCGCGCGCGCGGCGGTAGAGCGCACCCTCGGCCGCCCGGTGGAGCAGATCTTCGCCCACTTCGAGGATGAGCCGCTCGCGGCCGCCTCGATCGCCCAGGTACACCCCGCGCGCCTGCAGAACGGGCGCGAGGTGGTAGTGAAGATCGTGCGCCCCGGCATGCGCGCGCGCATCGAGCGGGACCTGGAGGTGCTGTTCACGCTCGCCGCCCTCGCGCAGCGCTACTGGCGCGAGGCGCGCCGGCTGCGTCCGGTGGAGCTGGTGAGCGAGTACGAGAAGACCATCCTCGATGAGCTCGATCTGATGCGCGAGGCGGCCAACGCCACGCAGCTGAAGCGCAATTTCGCCGGCTCCGACCTGCTCTACGTTCCGGAAGTGTTCTGGGACTTCTGCAGCACGGAAGTCATGGTCATGGAGCGCATCCACGGCATCCCCATCAGCGACATGACGCGCCTGCGCGCCCTCGGCACGAACTTCGAGCGCCTTGCCGAGAACGGCGTGCGCATTTTCTTCACCCAGGTGTTCCGTCACAATTTCTTTCACGCCGACATGCACCCGGGAAACATCTTCGTGCTGGCGGACGACCCGCAGCGGCCGCGCTATGCGGCCATCGACTTCGGCATCATGGGCACGCTCGATCCGCGCGATCAGCATTACCTCGCCGAGAATTTCCTCGCGGTCTTCGAGCGCGACTATCGGCGCGTGGCGGTGCTGCACGTGGAGTCCGGCTGGGTGCCGCCGCAGACGCGCATCGATGAGATGGAGTCGGCGATCCGCACCGTCTGCGAACCGATCTTCGACCGGCCGCTCTCGGACATCTCCTTCGGCCACTTGCTGCTGCGGCTGTTTGAGATCTCGCGCCGCTTCAACATGCAGATCCAGCCACAACTGATGCTGCTGCAGAAAACGCTGTTCAACGTCGAGGGCCTGGGGCGTGAACTCTACCCGCAGCTCGACATCTGGACGACGGCCACACCGATTCTGCGTGAGTGGATGCGTGAGCGCGTCAGCGTGCGGCGGCTGCTGAAGCACCTGTGGCGCCAGCTGCCCGATGTGGTCGAATCGCTGCAGAGCCTGCCGGCGCTACTGAAGGAATCGGTGCGCCGAGTGCATGAGCCGGAAACGCATCCGGAGGTGACGGCCCTGCAGGAGCTGCGCGAGACGATGCGCACCACCGCACGACGGCGCGATGCGGTGACGGGCGCCTCGGCGGTGCTGTTCGCCGGACTGGTCTGGCTCGCGTTCGACACCACGGGCTGGCCAGGCTGGGCGCTCGCGGGCGTCGGGGCGGCCGCGCTCGGCGCGGCGTACTGCTGGCTGTGACGCGAGCCGCAGCGGCGCCCCCTTTCAACATCCGCGCGCGGCAGGCGTCCGCATCGCCGCGCTGATGTATTGATCATGCGCAGCGGCGCCATACTTGTCCCTCCACGCCGCAGCCGACGAGGCCTGAACCGGAGCACCCGCCATGTATACTCTGTACATCGCCAACAAGAACTACTCGTCCTGGTCGCTGCGCCCCTGGGTGCTGATGCGCGCCCTCGGCATCCCCTTCGAGGAGCGGCTCGTCCCGTTCGGCACCGACGCTGCGCCGCATGATTTCCGTGTCTTCTCCCCGAACGGCAAAGTGCCGTGCCTGCACGACGGAGACACGGTGGTGTGGGAGTCCCTGGCCATCGTGGAGTATCTCGCGGAGCGGCACGAGGGCGTGTGGCCGGCCGATGCGAACGCGCGCGCCTTCGCCCGCTCGGCCGCCGCGGAGATGCATGCCGGATTCGGCGCCCTACGGCAGATCTGCAGCATGACCTGCGGACTGCGCGTACGGCTGCATCGGATCGAGCCGCAACTGCACGCCGACCTGCAGCGCCTGCAGGCAGTGTGGCAGGAGGGGCTGAGCCGCTTCGGGGGGCCGTTTCTCACCGGCCGAGCGTTCAGCGCCGCGGACGCCTTCTTCGCACCAGTGGCCTTTCGCATCCAGACCTACCGTCCGCCGCTCGCCCCCGCGGCCCTCACCTACTCCGAACGGCTGCTCGCGTTGGCGCCCATGCGCACCTGGTACGCCGAGGCCCTCGCGGAGTCCTGGCGGGACGAGGCGCACGAGCACCAGACGCTCACGGTCGGCACCGTCACCGACGATCTGCGTCGCCCCGCGACCGCTCAGAACGCGTAGACGAGGTTGACGGTCTCGATCGAGTCCAGGTGCTGGATGCCCGGAGCCGGGTGAGTGTTGTCCTGGAGGTTGTAACCAACGCTCAGCGCCAACTGGGTTGAGACCTTGACGACGAGGGCGAGGGCGTTCGTCACCAGCGTATTGACCGATCCGGCATTCACCAGCAGCTTGTCGCTCACCGAGGTCGTGCTGGTGATCGTGTGCTCATAGTTGACCCCGAGGGTCCCGATCGCATAGCGCTCACTCGGCTGCGGGAGACGCTCGATGAACGTCCGGACCGGGTTGGCCAGCGCGATGGACGTCAATGTCTCGGGCCGCGAGACCATGTAGCCGGCGCCAACCTGGGTGCTCAGCGTCGTCGCCTTGGAGTGGATCAACGTGTAACCGACACCGAGCGCGCCGTTCGCCTGGTACTGAAAGCCGTCGAACATGTCATGCTCGTAGCGCAGCGAACCGAAGGCATACGCATCGGCACTGATCTTGCGGTTCGACTGCCACATCACCGTCCAGCGCTCGGCCGAGACGATCCCGAGGCTCTGGCCGTAGAGCGTGGTCAGATCCAGGCTGTGCTTCCAGAGCCCCGAGAGGTAGTTCAGGTCGATCGCGGCATTGGCGGACTTGCCCTGCGCATTGCCCTGCGAAGCGACGAACCCCAGCTGTCCCTTACCCGTGAAATGCGCAGCGGGCGGTGCGGGCGGGGGCGTCGCGGCGAGTGCCGTTACGGGCCCGAGCAGCACCCCGACCAGCGCGGCACGCATCGGTTTCATTTTTGTCGGCTCCTTGAAATATCGGCAAGCGTAGGATTTTACGGAATCCACGCGCCGCGTGCGGATGGATTGCGGCGCTGAGATCCCCGGTGGACATCGGCGCGGGGAGCGAACCGGCTTCGCCGCCGCTCTGGGGTGCGCAATAATGAGAGCTGCGTCCGGTTCCATGCCGCAGGTTGATGCGGTCGATGCGATTGCCGGCGCACCGATGCGGGAAAATCCAGCCGGATCGGCTTGTGCCCGAGCGCTGTCGCGCGCGGGCTCCTGGGACACGAACACGGAACTCGCCTGCTTTGGCCACCACGTGCACAGAGTCGCAACCATCACCGGAGGTGCAACCGCTGCACTGGAGCGAGGCCATGGCCACGGGCGATGCGCTGATCGATGCGCAGCACCAGCGGCTGCTCGAGATCTTCAATCGGGCCGCGCACGCCCAGGCCCGGGCCGTTCAGCCCGAGGAGCTGAACGGCCTGCTCGATGCGCTCGCGGATTATACGCGCGATCACTTCCGTACCGAGGCGCTCTTGATGCGTCAGTGGCAGGTCGATGACGCGCATCGCAAGATACACCTGCAAGCTCATGAGAAATTCCGTGGCTGGCTGCGCCAGGCGCGCAGGCTTAATGGCGATTGCGGTGCGGACGTCAGCGTCGAGCTGCTGTCGTTTCTTGCGCAATGGCTGCTGCGGCACATCATGGAGGTGGACCGGCAGATGGTGCGCGAGATCCAGGCGCGCCAGGCCGGTGAAGCACAGGCCTTGCCTTTCGAGGAGCACGACCCGCAGGCGCGCAGCCGTCTCGTCGATACCGTCAGCGGCCTGTCGGACGCCCTCGGGCAGCGGACGTTTGACCTGCTCCTGCAGCGCCAGCAGTTGCTCGACGTACAGACGCTGTACCGCGCGTGGCTGCATTGCGGCGATGTGCTGATCCAGTGCCGTCACGAGCAAGAGATGCTCGCGAGCCTGTGCGCCAAGCTCTCGAGCGACACTCCATTCCATACCGCCTGGATCGGCCGGCCCGATCCGTCCGGCGTGTTCGAGGTGTTGGCGCTCGCCGGCGAGGGTACCGAGCAGGTGCGCAGCGCCCCACCGAGACTCGCGCAAGGAGAGACGGCCTCCGTCGCGGTCAAGGCGTGGAGCAGCGGGAGTCTGTGCGTCTGCAACGATACGTTGGCCGATCCGACGCTTCAGCCGTGGCACGCCGGGTTCAGCGCTCACCGCTGGCTCAGCATTCTCGCGCTGCCGATCGTCAGAGCCACTCGGGTCTGGGCCGTCCTCACGCTCGCGGCCCCGCGGCGCGAGGGGTTCGATGCCGGCACGGTCGAGGTCTGTACCCGCATCGGGGCGCTGCTCGGTCACGGTCTCGATGAGCTCGATCTGAAGGAGCGCATCCGCTCGCTGCAGCTGCAGGAGGCGCGCATGGCGCGCACCGATACGCTCACCGGGCTGCCCAACCGTCTCGCACTGGAGGAGTACCTGCCGCCGGCCATCGCCCGCGCGCGCCGCCGCGGCACCTCGCTCGCCCTCGGGGTGATCGATCTCGATGATTTCAAGCCGGTCAATGATCGCTTCGGTCACGATGCGGGCGATGAGCTGCTGCGCGCCGTCTCGCGGCGTCTGCGCGAATGGCTGCGCGAGTCGGACTTCATCGCACGCCTCGGCGGCGATGAGTTCGTCGTGGTCCTGGAGGACCTCGAGCGCACCCAGGAGCTGTCCCAGCTGAGTGCTGCGCTGCGCCACTTGCATCGCGCCGTCGAGACTCCGTTCGACGTGAGCGGCGCGGCCAGCGCCTCGGTCGACATGACGATGGGCCTCGCGCTGTTTCCGCTTGACGGCGAGGAAGCCGAGGCGCTGCTGCGCCAGGCCGATGCGGCGATGTATCAGGCCAAGCAATCCAAGCGGATCCGAGCCCAATGGTGGCGGGTCGGAGTGTCGATATCGGCCGAGCAGCTCGCCGAGACCGCATTCGACCCGTTCGGGCCTGAGATGCAGGAGCTGATGCAGAGTGTCGCCCCGCACATCGAGGTGGTGGCCGAACAGTTCGTCGCCGCGTTCTACCGCGAACTGGGCACCCGAGCGGAAACCGCCTCGATCCTCGCGTGCCTGACCGAAGCGGAGCTGCAGGGGCTGGTGCGCAAGCAGGCCGCGCACCTGCGCTTCCTGCTCGATGCGCGAACTTCGGCCGAACAGGCGAAAGAGGCGGCGCGCCGACTCGGCGCCATGCATGGGTTGGTCGGCCTCTCCGGCGCATCGATGGCCCTGGTGATGGGGCTGTACCGGGATCTGCTGCACGCCCATTTCGATGCGGCGCTGCTCACCACGCGCACGCGCTACCGCGCGCTGCGCACCGCCGAGGCCCGCCTGCAGCTGGAGCTGCAGGGGGAGCTCGAGGCGATGCAGTCGGTGCTCGACCAGTACCAGGCGCTGCTCGCCCGGCCGCAGGATGAGCGGGGACTGACGGGCGATGGGGTGCAGGCGGAACTGGAGGCGCTCGCCGCCCTGCCCGGGGTGCGCGCCGCGGTGGTCTGCCGGCCCGATGCGCACAACCGCCTCGTCATCGAGCGTGCCGCCGGCCCACAGTGCGCCGCGTTCGTCGAAGCGCACCGCGCGCGCAATCTCTATCCGGTGCTCGATCCGCGCGACATCCGCGGCCGGGGCCTGGTAGCGAGCACCTGGATGACGGGGCATCAGCAGGAAACCGCGGCATTCGGGTGCGAGCCGCGCTCCGCCCCATGGCAGGCGCTGATGAGCGAGTTCGGCATCCGCAGCGCGGTCACCCTTCCGGTGCATCGGCACGGCGCGATCCACTCCGTGTTGATGCTCTTCGGAGCGTACCCGCACCAGTTCACTTCCGCCTGGATGCGCACCTGGCGGCTGTCGCTGCAGAACCGCTGGGATCAGATGACGCGTGACTCGCCGAGCCGTGGGCATGCCATCGATACCGGCGAGGTCGCGCGGATCCGCGCCTCGCTCTACAGCGGCGGTGTGGAAATGTTCGTCCAGCCGGTCGTGCAGCTCGAGAGCGGAACGGTCGTGAAAGTCGAGGCGCTGGCGCGCCTGCGCACCCCGGAGGGCACGTTGCTCGAGCCCGCACAGTTCCTGCCGGTGCTTGGGGAGACGGACCTGGATTCGCTGTTCCGCCAGGGTCTGCGGCAGGGCCTCACGCATCTGCACCGCTGGCGCGAACAGCACGGGCTGATCGGACTGGCGCTCAACGTCGCCCCGAGCTCCCTGATACACCCCGACTGCGCACAGTGGGTCGAGGAGGCGCTGCGCGCCGCGCAGGTGGCACCGCGCCACCTCGTCCTCGAGCTGCTCGAGAGCCAGGTGCTGGAGGCGCGCACGGTCGATGAGGCCATCACGCGGCTCGCCGCGACGGGCGTGAAGATCGCCATGGACGACCTCGGCTCGGGCTTCAGCAACCTCAAGCGGCTCGCCGACCTGCCGTTTGATGTCATCAAGATCGACCAGAACCTGGTGAAGGACCTGGATCGCGATCCGATCAAGGCGCTCAGCCTGATCCGCACCGTCGTGCAGATTGGCCAGGACCTGGAGCGCGAAGTGGTGGCCGAGGGCCTGGAGGACCCCGCCATCATCGAGGCGGCGGTGCAGCTCGGCTGCCGGTACGGCCAGGGTTTCGGACTGTGCAAACCGATGCCTGCCGGGGCGCTGGCACAGTGGCTCGCGACCCGGCCCGCATGGCGCGGCCTCGGCGCTGGCGTGCACAGCTGGCTCGGTGCGCTCGCCTACCAATGGATGCGGCTGCACGACCCGATGTCGCTGCGCGAGCCCGGCCGGCTCGACCGCTGTCCGATCAGCGATTTTTTACAGACCCAGGGCGGAGGCGATCGGCAGGCGCTCGCCCTGCATGCCGAGGTGCACGAGCATCCGCTGGAGGCAAGCCGCCTGCTGGCGATGCGCCGGATGATGCAGTGGTTGACGCTCAAGGTGCGCGAGTCACGCCCGAACGGTCCGGGCAACGCCTGAGCGCAGCGGTACGGCACCCCCGTGCGTCATCCGCACCGGACAGTTCAGGATTGGCGCGCCCGACTGGATTCGAACCAGCGACCTGCAGCTTCGGAGGCTGCCACTCTATCCAACTGAGCTACGGGCGCGCCGCGTGGCGGCGCGCGGCTGACCCAGGACAGGGTCAGACTGACGGTCGATCCGGAGCATCTCCAGCCCGGCCGCCTGCGCCAGCGCCCGCGGATCATACGCGCCTCACCGCCCGGATGCCACGTGCGGGGGCAGACCAGGACCCGGCGGCCAGGGCTTCAGCCACGCGGCCCACGAGCGGTTATACTGTGCCTTCCGCGTTCACGGATTCCCCAGAGAGGTCTCGTGAGCAAGCAGGACTCGCATTTCATCAACGTGTTCAGCATGGTGATCGGCCTCCTGGTCACAATCGCCATCCTGATCTTCATCTTCGCCCGCTACGTCGGTGGCCGTATGCAGGAACGTCAGATCCTGTCGGACACTGAATACATTCACCGGGTGGAGCAGCATGTCACGCCGTTCCAGCGCGAAGCGATCGCCGGGCAGAACACTGCCGGCCTCGTGATCGCGCCCGCCGCCGGGGCGGGTATGGGCAGCAGTGGCGGGCTTGGCGTGCCCACGACCGGCAAGGCGCTGTTCGAACAGACCTGCAGCGCCTGTCACGGCCCGGGGGTCGCTGGCGCGCCAAAGGCCGGCGACAAGGCGGCCTGGGCCCGGCACCTCGCCAAAGGGCTGGCGACGCTCTACGACCATGCGCTGCACGGCTTTCACGGTTCGACCGGGATCATGCCCGCCAAAGGCGGCCGCCCGGGACTGCCGGATGCGGTGGTCAAGCGAGCGGTGAACTACATGGTCTCGCTGGTCGACCCGCAGATGGTCAAGGGCAAGCCGAAGTAACCCGGCGCTGCCCGACGCCCGCTCCGGCCGAGCAGCCCGGCCGGTGGCTCAGTGCGGCTGCGGTGCAGAGGCCTCGAGCGCCTGCAGCCGCGCCTCGAGTTCGGCCAGCCGCTCGCGGGTGCGCTGCAGGACCCGCATCTGGGTGTCGAACTCCTCCCGGCTGACCAGATCGAGCTTGCTCAGGCTGGCGCGCAACACGGCCCGGAAGTTGTTCTCCAGGTCCTTCTGCACGGTGCGCAGCCCCGGCGGCACACTCTCAGCCAGGCGCCGGGCCATCGCGTCGATACCGAAGATATCCATCGTCACTGACCTCGTTCAGCATGCCCCGCATTGGGGCGAAGGGGTGCCGCGGCAGCACCAAGACGGTGCAACCCGCGATGGCAGGCACGCGCAAGCGCCCGAAGCGCTTAGAAAATCCGCCATGGCATGGATTCTGCACCAGCGCCCGCGGCATCAGCTTACGCGCGTCCCGGCCGCTCGTGCACCCCCGCGAAGGGGGACGGCAGCGGCCGCAGGCGCGCCTCACGCCAACCGCCCGGGAGAACACATGCGCTGCGCTTCGACACTCCGCACAAGCCGCCTCGCGGCCGGGGCTCTCGCCCTGGCCGCGATCCTCATCCCCACGCTGGCCTCGGCCGGCCCCGCCGTCCCCGATAAGGGCGACACCGCCTGGATGCTCACCTCCACCGCGCTGGTGCTGCTGATGTCGGTGCCGGCGCTGGGCTTGTTCTACGGCGGGTTGGTCCGTACCAAGAACATGCTCTCGGTGCTGATGCAGGTGTTCGTCGGCTTCTCCCTCATCACCGTCCTGTGGTGCGTGTACGGCTACTCGCTGTCCTTCACCGCCGGCAACGCCTTCATCGGTGGGTTCAGCCGCGTATTTCTCGCCGGCACGTTCAATTCCGCAACCGGCGCGTTCTCCACCATCGGCACCTTCGACAAGGGCGTGGTCCTGGACGAACTGGTGTACGTGGGCTTCCAGGCCACGTTCGCCGCCATCACCTGCTGCCTGATCCTCGGCGCGCTGGTGGAGCGGGTGAAGTTCACCGCCATCCTGCTGTTCCTGGTGTTCTGGTTCACGTTCTGCTACTGCCCGGTGGCGCACATGGTGTGGTACTGGCCGGGGCTGGATACCGCTGCGGGCGCCAAGCCAACCGGCGGTCTGCTCTGGCAGTGGGGCGCACTTGATTTCGCCGGCGGCACCGTGGTGCACATCAATGCCGGTGTGGCCGGCCTGGTCGGCGCGATGTTTCTCGGTAAGCGCATTGGACTCGGCAAGGAGCCGATGCCCCCGCACAGCATCACCATGACCATGATCGGCGCCTCGCTGCTGTGGTTCGGCTGGTTCGGGTTCAACGCCGGCTCGGCGCTCGAGGCGAACGGCACCGCGGCGCTCGCCTTCATGAACACCTACCTCGCCACCGCCTGTGCGGTGCTCACCTGGATGGGCGCGGAGTGGCTGATCAAGGGCAAGCCCTCGATGCTGGGTGCCGCCTCGGGCGCGGTGGCCGGCCTCGTTGCCATCACCCCGGCCGCCGGCAACGTCGGGATTCCCGGAGCGTTCGTGATCGGCTTGGCCGTCGGTCCGCTGTGCTTCTGGGGAGTCACGGGTCTGAAGCGGCTCATCGGTATTGACGATGCCCTCGATGTCTTCGGGGTGCACGCCCTCGGGGGCATCTTCGGCGCGCTGGCCACCGGCATCTTCAACGACCCGGCGCTCGGCGGACCCGGCGGGTCCGCCTACCCCGGCCTCTGGGCGCAGCTGCTCATTCAGGCCAAGGCGGTGGGCGTGGTCGTAGTCTGGACGGCAGTGGTCTCGGCCATCGGGTTCTATCTGATCAAGGTCACGATCGGACTGCGGGCCTCGGAGGAAGAAGAGCGCGAGGGCCTGGACATCACCGTGCACGGTGAGCGCGCCTACGACATGTAGCGCCGCGCAGATGCTGCGCCCCCGGTCGCCGTGCGGTGACCGGGGGCGTGTGCATTGTGAGAGACAGCCCCTGGTCTGGCGCGAACAGCTGTGCCAGAGTAAATACAGACGTCGCCGCGATGAGTGGGCCGCGACGCCCGGAGGCGCACATGTCACGCACCACGATGTTTTTCAGTCTGCTGGCCGCCGCGCTGCTGCTCGGGGCGCTGGCGCCGGCGCACGCCGGGGTCTATCGATGGGTGGATAAGCACGGCCTGGTCCATTACAGCGACCAGTGGCGTCCCGGGGCCGTGCGGGTCGGGACGATCGCCGCAACTTCGGCCGCACCATCGGGCGCGACGCCGAGCGTCGGTGCCGAGGATCACGCCGCCGACCGCCTCATCCGGCACGCCGCCGATGAGCGCGCGGTGCGCGCCCAGGAGGCGAAGCTGCGAGCCAAGCGCTGCACGCAGGCGCAGGCGGTCTACCATCGGCTGATCTTCGCGCGGCGACTGTTTACCACCGGTGCGCACGGCCAGCGGCACTACCTGAGTGACGCTGCCGCTACGGCGGCCCGTGTCAAGGCCCGCGCCACCATGAATCACTGGTGCGGTTCGCCGAGCGGGGATTGAGTTCCGCGGACGACTCGATCGTCCTATAGTGGTGCGCCCCGGCCCACCGGCCGACTCAACACGAGACCCCCACTGCGATGCGCGTAGGATTCGTCGGACTCGGCGCCATGGGCGCTCATATGGCCCGCAACCTGCACAAGGCCGGTCTGCTCGCCTCAGTGTACAACCGCACGCCGCAGAAGGCTGAATCGCTTGCCGCCGAACTCGGCATCCCCGCGAGCGCGACGCTCGTGGAACTGGCCACACGGGTCGACGCCATCGTCAGCTGCGTTTCGGCCGATGCCGATGTGCTCGAGGTCACTCATCAGCTGGCTCCCAGGCTCGGTACCGGCGCACTGCTCATCGACTGCTCGACCGTGGCAGCCGACACCGCGCGCCGCGCCGCCGAACTGCTGCGCCCCTCGGGGGCGGCATTTCTCGACTGCCCGGTGAGCGGCGGCACGGAGGGCGCGCGCGACGGCACGCTCGCTGTCATGTGCGGCGGCGATCCGCAGGCCTTCGAGCGCGCCCGCCCCATCCTCGCGGCGATGGGACGCACCGTGACGCTGTTCGGCCCGGTCGGCAGCGGTCAGGCCGCCAAGGCCACCAACCAGATCATGTGCGCGGGCATCATCGATGCGGTTGCCGAGGCCATGGCCTTCGCACGTGCCCAGGGCCTGCCGCTCGAGAAGCTCATCGACACCCTCGGCAAGGGCGCCGGCTCGAGTTGGTACTTCGTGCACCGCGCACCGAACATGGTGCGCGGCAGCTACCCGGCAGGCTTTCGCGTGCGACTGCACGCAAAGGACCTGACCATCTGCCGCGACATGGCTGCGCGCTTCGGCGTTACGCTGCCAGTGGTCGAGCGGATGCTCGGCGAGTACGCCGAGCTGATCGCCCGGGGGCACGGCGATGAGGATATCTCGGCGGCCTTCCGGCTCAAGGCCGAGCTGTTCGACCGGCACAACGACACGCCGCGGGACTGATCGAGCGCCTCAGGAAGCATCCGGCTGTGCCGCGGGCGCGGCCTGTGCAAAGGCGGGCAGCGTCTCCAGGTATGCCCCGACGGCCGTGAGTGTCGGAAACGGTGCAAGGTCGCAGCTGAAGCGTCGCGCATTGAACAGCTGCGGCACGAGACACACGTCCGCGAGCGTAACGCCGCCTGCGAACAGCGTCCGAGCGTCGCTGTGCGCGCGCGCCTGGGTCTCCAGGCCCTCGAACACCACCCCGACCCAGTGCCGATACCAGGTGTTGACGCTCTGCTCGTCCTGACCAAGCGGACCGCGCAAATAGTTCAACACCCGCAGGTTGTTCAGCGGATGCAAGTCACAGGCGATGGCGAGCGCCATCGCACGCACCTGCGCGCGCTCGCTCGGCTCACGCGGCAGCAGCGGCGGCTCCGGATGGGTTTCCTCCAGGTACTCGATAATGGCCAGCGATTGGCCGATCACTGTCCCGCCGTCGGCGAGCGCCGGCACGAGACCCTGGGGATTGCGCGCCAGATACTCCGGCTGGCGGTGCGCACCGGGGCGCAGATCGATCGGCACCGGCTGATAGGCGATCCCTTTGAAGTTCAGGGCGATCCGCACACGGTACGCGGCGGAACTGCGGAAGAACGTGAACAGCTGCATCGCGAGTCTTTCCCTGCAAGGCCGACGCACGGCGGAGGAGTGAGAGTGCCACGGCAGGGGCACCGGTGGAATGCCCGCGCGCGCCCCTGGCGCCGAGCCGGTAGAATGCCCCCGCATGAGCATATGGTTCTCGGCTCTCACCGCGGAGTCACTGCAGAGGATCGAGCGCGGCGGTTTCGCCACGCACATCGGTATCCTGTTCACGGATGTCGGGGCCGATTACCTGTGTGCCGCCCTCGAGGTCACCCCAGAGGTCCACCAGCCCTATGGGGTGCTGCACGGCGGCGTGTCGGCGGCGCTTGCCGAGACCGTCGGCAGCGTCGCGGCGAACTTGTGCGTGGATGCGGAGCGCTTCATGTGTCTCGGTCAGGAACTCAATGCCAACCACCTGCGCCCGGTGAGCCGCGGCCGGATCACCGCCACGGCGCGCCCGTTTCACATCGGCCACCGCAGCCAGGTCTGGAGCATCGAGATCCACGATGCGCGCACGCGGCTCGTATGTGTCTCGCGACTGACGATGGCGGTGGTGCCACGGCGCGCCTCGGCACCGTGAGCGGCGCGATGAGAATCCGCACCATCCTCGCCGCGGCGGCCGTACTGCTCGGGTGCGCCGCCTGCGGCTTCAAGGGTCCGCTGTATCTGCCACCGCACAGCGGCACTGTGGTGACGCGTCCGGCGCCAGCCCCGGGGCCATCGGACCGGCACCAGACCCGACCGCGCAAAGCGGTGGGCCAGGCACCGCCCAGCCCACCACCCTGATCGTCAGCCAATTCGCCGCCAGCCTCGCCAGCCGCTCATCGCGTCACGACCTGCGGCTCCATGGCGGCGAGTTTTGCGAGCAGATTGTTCTGTGCCGCCATCGGAATCGCGCGGCGATCCATGGTCAGGTACAGGTCGTTGGCGAGCGCGTTGAAGGCCGCCTGGGTGACGCCGAGTTGAGCATGCACGGCGTGCATGCTCATCGAGAACTTGCAATTCCCGCCTTCCAGTTGACAGAACTGCAGCGCAAGCGCCGCTTTCAGCGCCGGAATGTTGGTGCGACGGAAATAGGCGCTGATGCGCGGATCGATTACGACTCGATTCACGAATGCGTTGACGAGCGCGCGCATCCCGGCCGCGCCACCGAACTGCGCATAATAGTCAGCGCCCGCGGCCTGAGCGGCAACCGCCGGCAACATCAACAGCACGCCGAGAACCCAAGCGCGGTGAAATTGAGAATTTCGCGTGATCATGAACAGCACCTCGTATTGGAATGAGCAAGGCAAGTACCGGCCCGCGCACTAGAAGCTCGCGTTCAGCGAGAGATACAACCCGTTCTGACCGGGCAAGGACGCAATCGCGCCAAGACGTGCGTAAGCGGCAGTGATTGAGACGAATTTCGCGGGAAAATACGCGAGAAAGATGTCCTGCCAATCACTCGTTCGACTGACGGCGTCGCCGAGCGCGTTATAGCCGACGAGCTGATTTTGCGGCATCGCCCTGAATTCGTAACCCACCGCCATGGTTCGTGTGATGAACTGGGCGATGGAGAATGCGGGCTCCAGATGATAGCGATTGCTAAACGCGCCGTTGCGATCAAGCCCGCCGAATCCGAGCAGCCCGTTTTGATTCGCGTCGGTGACATTCAAGTTGAAATCGACGAACGTATAACGACCAAAGAGCCCGTCGAGATATAGCTTGCTCGCCGAAATATAGAACGTGCTGCCATTGGGCCGAGCGCCGAGCGCCCGGATGGTCGCGGTGTTGTTGTTCTGATGATAGTGAACGCCCACCGACACCTCCGGCAGCAGAGTTCCCTGGTCATAGACAATGTTGCCGAACAGCCTGACCTTCAAGCCAATGATGTCCTGACTTAAGGTGTCGTTGGCACCAAACTGCAACGGCGCCGGCAATCCTGATACGGGCGCGCCGAAGAAACCGGCGATCGCCCCGTCAAGTTGCGCCCCGGTATTGCCCAGACTGAAGTCTTGCCGGGCGTAGGACAGCTCGACCCGATCGAACAATCCGATCGCCGCGCCGTAGGCGTTCAATTGAAAATTCGGCAGCGTGAGATGAGTATAAAAGGTCGATCCGCCGATCTGCCTGTTGGTTCCATAGCCGGCAATCACGGCCCACGGGTTGATCCCGCCGCCGGCCGAGCCATCCACTGCGGTGACTGCACCGGTCGCCGTCAGACGACCGGCATCCAGGATGCCGGTGCCGGCTCGGGCGCTGGCGCTGCAGACGAATGCCACCGCAATGATGCCCGCGTACAGCAGCGAAACGCGCCGCCGTACACGCGGATCCTCACAGAGGCTGTGGTCGGTTGGCGATCGTTTCGTGGTTTGAATGGATTTCATGCGCCTGCCCTCGGTTCGGTGATTCAGGATCGATTTGGAGCGTTCACGCGAGGGCGTTCGCGCGCCCCTCGAAGCAATGCACGACAAAGCACCCTGCGCCGCACGGCTGGACCGCTGTCGGCACCGTCGCACACGCTCCTCGCTCTGCAGATACGAGCGAAGTTGCACGCCGGATGCAGGCGGGGGAGTTTTTTCTCAGAGTGCACCGGCGGCGGGCGGTCTGAGCACCCGTGGCGGGGATCTGACGCTAGAGGCTTGCGCGCTCGATTCTCTGCAGTTCACACTGGGCGTGATGCGCCCGCCGTTGGAGGCTTGACAGCCGTCAGGCCCTTGAGAGTGGCGCGACCCGTCTTATCGAGTACTTGTCACCATGGCCGAATCCGTTCAGCTTGCCCTCATCGACGGTTCTTCGTATTTGTATCGGGCGTTTCACGCCCTGCCGCCGCTTACGACTTCGCGCGGAGACCCGACCGGCGCGATGCTCGGGGTGCTCAACATGATCGCCAAGCTGCGCAAGGAACATGCGCCGCGACGGCTCGCGGTGGTGTTCGATGCACCCGGGAGAACGTTCCGGGACGATCTGTTCGAGGCCTACAAGGCCCATCGCCCGGCTATGCCACAGGAGCTGCGCGGCCAAATCGCACCGCTGCTGAAGATCATCGAGGCGCAGGGATTGCCGCTGCTGCGGATCGAGGGAGTCGAGGCCGACGACGTCATTGGCACGCTCGCGCGCCGCGCGGCCGAGGCCGGCGAGCGCGTGCTGATCTCCACCGGCGATAAAGACATGGCACAGCTGGTCGATGAGTCGATCACGCTGATCAACACCATGAACAACACCGTACTCGACCGCGAGGGCGTCAAGGCAAAATTCGGCGTCACGCCCGAGCAGATCATCGACTACCTGGCGCTCGCCGGAGACAGCTCGGATAACATCCCGGGCATCGAGAAGGTCGGTCCGAAGACCGCCGCGAAGCTGCTCGGGGAATACGGCTCGCTGGAGAATCTGGTGAGACATGCCGAGGCGGTGCGCGGCAAGGTCGGGGAGAACCTGCGCGCGGGGCTGGAGACACTCGAGCTGTCGCGCAAACTCGCTACCATCCGCACCGACGTGCCGCTGCCACTCGGGCCGCAGGCGCTCGAGCCCGGCCCGGCCGACACCGCCCAGCTGCGCGAGCTCTACGAGCACTACGAACTGCGCGCCCTGCTGCGACAGCTGGACGGACCCGAAGCAGAGGCCTCGCCGAGTCGCAGCGCTGCCGCCGCGGCGCAGGAGACGAACACGCCTGCCGCCCCGCTTCCGCAGAGCACCCGCGAGCGCCACTACCAGACCATTCTCACCCAAGCCGACTTGCAGCACTGGCTGCACAAGCTGCGCGCCGCTGCGCTCATCGCCTTCGACACCGAGACCACGAGCCTCGACTATATGCAGGCCAGGATCGTCGGCGTCTCCTTCAGCGTAGCGCCCGGCGAGGCGGCGTATGTCCCGCTTGCGCACACCTATGAGGGTGCGCCCGCCCAACTTCCTCGCGAGGAGACGCTCGCGGCGCTGCGGCCGCTGCTCGAGGATGAGCACTGCGCCAAACTCGGCCACCACCTGAAATACGACGCCCACGTGCTGGCCAATCACGGCATCGAACTCGCCGGGATGCGCTACGACAGCATGCTCGAGTCGTACGTGTGGGACAGCGTCGCGACCCGACACGACATGGATTCCGTGGCGCGCAAGTACCTGGGGATCGAAACCATCCACTACGAAGACGTCGCCGGCAAAGGCGCCAAGGCGATTGCGTTCAGCGAGGTCCCGCTCGAGCGCGCCGCCGAATACGCCGCGGAGGACGCCGACGTCACGTTGCAGCTGCACCAGTGCCTGTGGCCGAAGATCGCCGCCATCGCGGCGCTGAAGCGTCTCTATGAGGATATCGAGCAGCCGCTCGTGCCGGTACTACTGCGCATGGAGCGCGCCGGCGTGCTCATCGACCGCGACCGCCTCGTGGCGCAGAGCGGCGAACTTGCACACCGGCTCGGCGAGCTCACTGAGCAGGCGCACGCCGAGGCCGGCACGCCGTTCAATATCGACTCCCCGAAGCAGCTGCAGCAGGTTCTGTTCGAGCAACTGAAGCTCCCGGTGGTGCGCAAGACGCCTAAGGGACAGCCCTCGACCGCCGAGGACGTGCTCGAGGAGCTCTCGGGCGATTACCCGCTGCCGCGCACCGTGCTCGAGTACCGCGCGCTCGCGAAGCTGAAGTCGACCTACACCGAGAAGCTGCCGGAGCTGATCAACGCGAGAACCGGCCGGATCCACACCTCGTATCATCAGGCGGTGGCCCAGACCGGGCGGCTCTCCTCCACCGATCCGAACCTGCAGAACATCCCGGTGCGCACGCGCGAGGGGCGGCGGATCCGCCAGGCCTTCATCGCCCCGGAGGGTCATGTGCTGCTGGCGGCGGATTACTCGCAGATCGAGCTGCGCATCATGGCGCACCTCTCGGGCGACGAGGGACTGCTCAGCGCATTCGACGCCGATCGTGATGTGCATCAGGCGACCGCCGCGGAAGTGTTCGCCACGCCGCTCGAGGCGGTCACCCCCGAGCAGCGGCGCCTCGCCAAGACCATTAACTTCGGGCTGATCTACGGCATGTCGGCCTTTGGGCTGGCCCGCCAGCTCGGCATCGAGCGCACCGCGGCGCAGCGCTACGTCGAGCGCTACTTCGAGCGTTATCCCGGGGTCCGCCGCTTCATGGACGACACGCGCACCCAGGCGCGCGAACAGGGATACGTCGAGACGGTGTTCGGGCGGCGGCTGTATCTGCCGGACATCCGCTCCAGCAACACGCAGATCCGCCAGTACGCCGAGCGCAGCGCCATCAACGCCCCGATGCAGGGCACCGCCGCGGACATCATCAAGCGGGCGATGATCGCGGTGGATGCCTGGTGCGGCGAGCACCGCGGGCAGGCACGCCTGATCATGCAAGTGCATGATGAGCTGGTGCTGGAAGTGGCCCAGGCGCACCTGGCGGCGGTGCGTGAGGCCGTCCGCGGCTGCATGAACGGCGCGGGAAGTCTGCGCGTACCGCTCAGTGTGGAGATCGGGACCGGCGCCAACTGGGACGAGGCGCACTGAGCGAGGCCCCCCGGCTCAGGGGAGGGACTCGATTGCAACGCACAGATACTTCAGCTCGGTGTACTCCAGGAGGCCATGGCGCGAGCCCTCGCGGCCGATGCCGGATTCCTTCACGCCGCCGAATGGCGCAACCGCCGTGGAGATCAGTCCAGTGTTCAGCCCGACCATGCCGTATTCGAGCGCCTCGGCGCAGCGCCACGCGCGCGGCAGATCGCGGGTGTAGCGGTAGGCGGCGAGTCCGAATTCGGTGTCATTCGCCATGCGCAGCGCTTCTTGTTCGGTCTCGAAGCGAAACAGCGGCGCGACCGGGCCGAAGGTTTCCTCACGCGCCATCAGCGATCCGCCGGTCACGCCGGTCACCACAGTCGGCTGGAAGAAGGTGCCCCCGAGTCGATGGCAGCGCCCACCGGTGACGATGCGCGCGCCCTGAGCGGTTGCATCGGCGAGGTGCCGCTCGACCTTCTCCAATGCATGCTGATCGATCAGCGGCCCCTGATCGGTCGGGCCGGCGAGTCCATCGCCGACGCGCAGCGCCGCGGCCAGCTTTACGGCAAACGCCTCGTACACGCCCGCCTGCACGAGCAGCCGGTTGGCGCACACGCAAGTCTGACCCGAGTTGCGGTATTTGCTCACGATCGCCCCGCGCACCGCCGCATCCAAATCCGCATCGTCGAACACGATGAACGGCGCGTTGCCGCCAAGCTCGAGGGAGATCTTCTTCACCGTGGGGACGCATTGCGCCATCAGCTGCTTACCGACCGCGGTCGAGCCGGTGAAGCTCAACTTGCGCACCTGCGGGTGGCCTGTAAGCTGCACGCCAATGGCGCGCGCATCGGCTCCGGTGACCGTGTTGAACACCCCCGAGGGGATTGCGGCACGCGCGGTGAGTTCAGCCAGCGCCAGCGCCGAGAGTGGCGTCTGCAGGGCCGGCTTGCACACGAACGTGCAGCCGGCGGCGAGCGCCGGGGCGGCCTTGCGCGCGATCATGGCGGCCGGGAAGTTCCACGGCGTGATCGCTGCGGCAACCCCCATCGGCTGACGCAGCACCATCAAGCGTTGGGCCGCCCAGGCCGGGAATGCCGCATGCGCCACCTCGATCGCGCGCCGCGTCTCTGCGGCCGCCAGATCCGGGACCGTGCCGAGCGCTGAGCCCGTGGCGGGGTTGCGGATCGCGCACACTGCGCCTGAGTCGGCCCCGATCCAGCGGCCGCCGACGTACGCGCGGTTCCGCAGCAGGTGGGGGGTCCTGCAGGTGCATGGGTTTCACAGCCTCCGTGCCGCAATCTCCCACGCGCGCCGGGGCACGGCCAAGCGCTTACCCTCAGGACTAAGCTTGAGCGTGGCCATGATGCCGACGGAAGATCATTGGGCCAGGGAACTTTGCGTCACGGAGCGACTCCAACTGATCGAGTGCTTCGGCACTCCCCGCTTCCCTCCCTGAGCGGGTGAAACCCGGTTCACACGAGACCTGTGCCGGGTTGGTCTGCCCCGATGGCCAGTGCGGCCATCGGGGTCTTTTAACCCCCCGATTTCACGTCTTCAGCCGGCTCGCGTGCCTCCAACCAGGCCGAGAGGGTGCGCTGCGCCTGCTCAACCCCATCGCCGGTGTGCGCGGAAAACAGCTGCACCGTGGCCAGCGGGCCGAGCGCATCGGCCGCAGTGGCCAGCGCCCGGCGCGCCTCGTTGCGGCTGAGCTTGTCGCACTTTGAGAGCAGCACGTGCACACGTCGCCCGGCGGCCCACTCGATGAGCACCTCGTCACCGGCGCCAAGTCCGCGCCGGGCGTCAACGATGAGAAATACCCCGCGCAGCGCCACGCGGCGACGCAGCGCCTCGATGAGCGCCGGCCAGGTGCGCCGCTCGTGCTCCGGGGCACTGGCGTAACCGTAACCCGGCAGGTCCACCAGGCGCGTCTGCCCCGAAAGGGCAAAGAAGTTGATCAGCCGGGTGCGTCCCGGCGTCTTGCTGGCGCGTGCCAGACCATGGTGGGCCACGATGGCGTTGATCGCGCTCGACTTGCCGGCATTGGAACGGCCGGCGAACGCGACCTCAACGCCGTAGTCGGCGGGAAACTGAGCCGGCGCCGCTGCGCTGGTCAGAAAACGGGCTTGGGGAAATGGCAGCATGCGCCTAGTGTACAATCCCGTCCTTTCGCGTCATCGGTCGGAATCCCGCAGAGAGCGAACCATGGCGAAAAACCGTCTGCTGCTGTTCGTCGCAACCCTGGTAATGATGTCCGCGGCCACCCTGGCCGGTGCGGCGGTACCGCCCGCCGCGCCGAAGCCCGCCGCAGCCCCTCCGCCTGCCACTGCCGCACCTGCCACTGCCGCACCTGCCACTGCCGCACCTGCGACCGTTCAGAGCGGCCCGACAATCGTGACCCCGGACCCGTACACCGACGGCTCAGTGCAGGCGGGGGCGGCGAAGGCGACCATGTGTTTCGCCTGCCACGGCCCGAACGGCAACAGCGTCAGTCCGATCTTTCCGCGCCTTGCGGGGCAGAACGCCGTATACATCGTCGAACAGCTGCACCTGTTCCGGGCCGGGATCCGCCAGAACCCCATGATGTCGGCCATGGCCGCGGGGCTGACGGACCAGGATATCGACAATCTGGCGGTCTATTTCGCCGCGCAGACACCGAGCGGTCTGACCGCCGACCCGACGCTCTGGAAGGCCGGCGAGGCACTGTACCGCTCCGGGGATCCGAAGCGGAATGTGCCGGCCTGTACGGCCTGTCATGGGCCGACCGGCCAGGGTAATCCGGCGGCCGGATATCCGGCGCTGCGCGCCCAGCAGTCCGCCTACGTTCTGGCACAGCTGCAGGCCTATGCCAATGGCACCCGCTACAGCGGACCGGACCCGGCCACGGCGACCCCCAACAGCATCATGATGTACACGATTGCCAAGCGACTGAGGCCCGCACAGATGCAGGCGGTGGCCTCATACGTGCAAGGCCTGCGTTAAACGGAACCCCCAAGGAGAAATGCATCCCATGATCCGCCAGCTCGCATTGTCCACCGCGCTCGCCCTCGCACTGTGCGCCTGCAGTTCGCACCAAGCGCCGGCGACGCACACCAGCAGCAACGCCCCAGCCGCCAGCATGGCGACGAGCGCCGGCGGCGGATCATCGGCTTCAGGCGCGAGCGCCTCGAGTGCCGCGGCGGCGGCAAACACTCCGCTCGCGCTGCCGACCAGCAGCGAGTGGCGGCCCGGGGTCAATTACAGCGTGATCTCCCCGGCGCAGCCGACCAACGCCCCGCCGGGCAAAGTACAGGTGATGGAGGTCTTTTGGCTCGCCTGCCCGCACTGCTACGCGCTCGAGCCGTTCATCGACGCCTGGCGCAAGAGCAAACCGTCGTACGTGCAGTTCGTGCGCGTACCGGTCATGTGGGGACCGGTGCAACGAGCGCATGCGCGTCTGTACTACACGTTCGAAGCGCTCGGCCGGCGCGACCTGGTGGACAAAGCTTTCCAGTACATTCACAAGCTGGAGACACAGACCAACAGTGAATCGATCATGGTCGGCAGCAGCAGAGGCAACACGCTGCGCATGCAAGAGGCGTTTGCTGCGAAGAACGGAGTATCGCCGAGCGCTTTCGCCGGCGCCTACAATTCATTCGACGTCAGCACCCGGCTGCAGCAGGCCGAGGAAATCAACCAGATCTATGAGGTCGACAGCGTCCCGACTATTATTGTCGACGGCCGCTACAAGACCAACGTGGTCAAAGCCGGCGGGGAGCACAAGTTGATCAAATTGATCAACTTCCTCGCCCAGTGGGATCACGACCACCAGAGCGCGGGCTGAGTCCATGAATAGCCTCCAGTTCCGCGGGCTGCGGCTCGCCTCCCTGGCGCTTGTGTTCGCGCTGTGCGCCGGCATGGCGCCGGCGGCACGCGCCGGCGATGTCCCCTCCAGCGCCCGCTGGAAACCGGGCGTAAACTTCAAGGTGCTCTCTCCGGCACAGCCGACCAACGCGCCGGCCGGCAAGGTGCAGGTGATGGAGTTCTTCTATCTCGCCTGCCCGTATTGCCACGCGCTCGAGCCCTACATCACCGCCTGGCGCAAGCACCTGCCGAGCTACGTGCAGTTTGTGCGTACGCCGGTGATGTGGGGACCGATCCAGGTCGCGGACGCCCGACTCTATTATTCATTGGAGGCCGTCGGCAGAAGCGATCTGGTCAACACGGCGTTCAACACCCTGCACCAGCTGGAAAACGCAGCTGGAGGCGACGAGAACGTCATGATGGGCAGCAGTCGCAGCAAGACTTTTGCGCTGCAGCTGGCCTTCGTCGAGCGCCACGGCGTGTCCGCCGGCGCGTACGGCTCTGCGTTCAATTCCTTCGACGTGCACGTCGAGATGGACCGGGCGCGCGAACTCGGCAAGCTCTATGAGGTGACGCATACCCCGACGATCATCGTCGACGGACGCTATCGCACCGATCCGGGCAAGGCCGGCGGCAACCAGCAGCTAATCGATCTGATCAACTTCCTCACCCGCTGGGATCACGAACACCCGCACGCCGGCTGACTCGGCGTGCGGGACAGCGCGCGGCGCGGAGGACCTCAGAGGATGTAGCGACTGAGGTCCTCGTCCTTAGCCAGAGTGCCGAGCTGCTCATCGACGTACTTCGCGTCGATGAGCAGCTCGGCGCCGGACTGCTCGGAAGCGTCGAACGACACTGACTCCAATAGCCGCTCCATCACCGTGTGCAGACGCCGTGCACCGATGTTCTCGGTGCGCTCGTTGACTTGGAAGGCAATCTCGGCGATTCGCTGCACGCCCTCGGCGGTGAATTTCACCACCACGCCCTCGGTGTTCATCAATGCGGCGTACTGCGCCGTGAGCGAGGCATCCGGCTCGGTGAGGATGCGCACGAAGTCACCCACCTTGAGCGAATCGAGCTCCACGCGGATCGGCAACCGGCCCTGCAGCTCCGGGATCAAATCCGAAGGCTTGGAGAGACTGAAGGCACCCGAGGCGATGAACAGCACGTGGTCGGTCTTCATCGGACCGTACTTGGTGGTCACGGTCGAACCTTCCACGAGCGGCAACAGGTCGCGCTGTACACCCTCGCGCGAGACGTCCGCGCCCATCGTCTCCTGACGGCGCGTGACCTTGTCGATCTCGTCGATGAACACGATCCCGTTCTGCTCGGCATTGGCGAGCGCCTGGATCTTCAGTTCCTCCTCATTGATGAGCTTACCGGCCTCTTCCTCCAGCAGCAGCTTCAGCGCCTCACTCACTTTGACCTTGCGGTTGCGAGTGCGGCTGCCCCCGAGGTTCTGGAACATCGATTGCAGCTGTTGCTGCATCTCTTCCATCCCGGGCGGTGCCATGATTTCCACGCCCATTGGGGCTGCACGCAGTTCGATCTCGATCTCGCGCTCAGCGAGTTCCCCGGCACGCAGCATGCGGCGAAACTTCTCGCGCGTCTCCGCATCGCGCGGCTGTGCGGGCTCATCCGTGGAGAACCCGAGCATGCGCGGCTTCGGCAGAAGCGCATCGAGCACGCGCTCCTCGGCTGCCTCCGCCGCACGCTGACGTACTTTGTCCATCTCCTGCTCGCGTGTCATCTTGACAGCGACGTCGGCGAGTTCCTTCACGATAGACTCGACGTCACGGCCCACGTAACCGACTTCAGTGAACTTGGTGGCCTCGACCTTCACGAACGGCGCGTTCGCGAGACGCGCCAACCGGCGGGCGATCTCGGTCTTGCCAACGCCGGTCGGGCCGATCATGAGAATGTTCTTCGGCGTGATCTCCTGACGGAGCGGTTCGCCGACCTGCATGCGCCGCCAGCGGTTGCGCAGGGCGATGGCAACAGCGCGTTTGGCGGCGTCCTGCCCGACGATGTGCTTGTCGAGCTCCTGCACGATTTCGCGGGGAGTAAGCGATGACATGGCGATGGGGCTCTCCGGGCGCGCCTCAGGCGGCCTCCTGCCTCAGTTCCTCGATGGTCAGATTGCGGTTGGTGTAGATACAGATATCGGCGGCGATGCCTAGGGAGCGCTCGACGATGTCACGTGCGCCAAGCTCGGAGGACTCCAGCAGTGCACGCGCAGCCGAGAACGCAAACGGACCGCCGGAACCGATCGCAGCCGCATCATGGTCCGGCTCGATGACATCGCCGTTGCCGGAGATGATCAGCAGTTTGCCCGGGTCGCCGACCAGCAGCAGCGCCTCGAGACGGCGCAGGTAGCGATCGGCGCGCCAGTCCTTCGCCAGCTCGATGGCCGCGCGGGTGAGGTTGCCGTACTTCTCAAGCTTGCCCTCGAAGCGCTCGAACAGCGTAAACGCATCGGCGGTGCCGCCGGCGAACCCGGCAATCACCTTGTCGTTGTACAGACGGCGCACCTTGCGGGCATTGCCCTTCATGACGGTGTTGCCGAGGGTCACTTGGCCGTCCCCGCCGAGAGCGACGACGCCGTTGCGCCGCACGCCGAGGATAGTCGTGCCGTGGGGATCGAATGTCGTGGAATCAGTCATGGCTCGGTCGAATTAGCCGGGATGAGGAGGAGTCGGCTGCCGGCTGACCGGTCAGGACTTGCGCCGCGCCCGCGGATGCGCTGCATCGTAAATGCGGGCGAGATGCTGGAAATCAAGATGGGTATAGATCTGCGTAGTGGCAATATCGGCATGTCCAAGCAGTTCCTGCACGCCGCGCAGCTCGGCGCCGGATTCGAGCAGGTGCGAGGCGAAGGAGTGACGAAACAGGTGCGGATGAACATGCTGCGCCAGCCCCTGGCGACGCGCCCAGTGCGCCACTCGCTTTTGGATCTCGCGTCGGCCCAGCCGCTGCCCGCCACGCCCGACGAACAGCGCCGGCTCAGCGTGGGCGGCCCAGGCCGCGCGCTGCTTCAGCCAGCGCTCAAGCGCCTCGGCGGCGACTCGTCCGAGCGGCACGGCGCGCTCCTTGCGACCCTTGCCGAGCACGCGCACGGTGCGGTCCGGCAGATCGAGGTGCACCAGATCGAGCGCCGTGAGTTCCGCGAGGCGTAGCCCCGAGGAGTACAACAGTTCCATGATGGCTCGGTCGCGGATCGCGAGCGGTGTCGCCTCGGTGATGGCGAGCAGCCGCGCCATCTGGTCCGCATCAAGTGTCACCGGCAACCTGCGGGCCGCCTTCGGAGCACGCACGCCCTGGGCAGGATTGGCGCGCAGTGCGCGCAAGTCTTCCTCGGTGGGCGGCACGGTGCTGCGCTCGCGCTGCACCTGTGCCTCGCGCAGCAAGTAGTCGTAGAAGCTGCGCACCGCCGAAAGATGTCGCTGGATGCTGCGGGGCGCCAGACCGCCGGCGTGCAGCCGCGCGGCGAAGGTGCGCACCTGTGCACCGTCGAGACTTCCCCAGTCCGCGAGTGCATTGCGCCCGCAGTAAGCGCTGAGCGCCTGCAGGTCGCGCCGGTAATTGCTCACCGTGTGCGGCGAGCAGCGCCGCTCGGTTGCGAGGTAGCGCTCGAAACGCTCCAGCCAGAGCCGCGCAGCCGGCGTCATGGGCGCCCCGCGGCGCCTCAGGCGCCGCGGCGCATCGTCAGCGCATCGCCGATCAGATCGGCCATGCGACCGAGGAACTCCGTGCTCATGCCCGGGTGAAACCGGTCGCGGTCCGGACTGCCGAGGGCGAGCACCCCAAGCGGCGCCCCCTTCTCAGTCAGCGGCACCAGCGCGATCGATCCGATCTGCGCCGAGTCGGGGCCAAACAGCAGCTCGCGCTGCGAGTCACGTGCCTGTCCGCAACGCGGCTTGCCGGCATCGAAGAGTGACTCGAAGGACTTCAGGCCGGGATTGTCGCGCGCGACGGCGCGCACGAAGCGCTGCGGTACTAGATCCGGGTACTCGCCGACCAGCAGCAGCACGCTGTGGAATGCGTCGAAATCCTCCCGCAGGCTCGCCTCCATCAGACCCACCGCATCGGCACGGGTCTGCGCCTGCAGGAGGCGGCGGGTGAAGCGATGCAGCTTCTCGGCGATCGCGTCGTTGCCACGGGCCACCGCTACCAGCTCAGCGAGCTTGCTCTCTATGGCCGAGTGTTTCTCGCGCATCACCTCGATCTGCCGCTCGACCAGCGAGATCGTGGAAGTGCCGCGCGCGTGCGGTAACCGCAGGCGCAACAACACCGCCTGGTGCCGTTCGAAGAAATCCGGGTTATGCTGCAGGTATGCGGCGATGGACTCCTCGTCCCTCTCACCGGCGGCAATGCCGCGCGCTTCACGTGTCGTCATGATATGGGAGCTCCTACAAATCGATGTGGCCCTGGAAGGCAAACTGCGCCGGACCGGTCAGCCAGATCGGCTCTCCCGGGCCACCCCAGCGCACCCCGAGTTCGCCGCCGCGCGCGCTGATGCGCACCTCAGGATCGAGCAGACCCCAGCGGCGCCCGACAGCAACCGCTGCGCAAGCGCCCGTGCCGCACGCGAGCGTCTCACCGACGCCGCGCTCGTAGACCCGCAAGCGCACGTGCGCGCGATCGCGGACTTCCATGAATCCGACGTTGACCCGATTGGGGAAGCGGTGGTGATGCTCGATCGCCGGCCCGAGGCGGGCCACCGGGGCACTCTCGGCCGATTCCACCGTCAGCACAGCGTGCGGGTTGCCGATCGACACCGCGCCGATCTGCACCGTTTCGCCCTCCACCTCGAGTGGGTAATGATCAGCCTCGCTCGGGGCCTCGAACGGCAGCGCCGCTGGGTCGAACCGCACCGGCCCCATGTTCACCGAGACCTGTCCATCGGGGCGCACCTGCGCCTCGATACGCCCCGCGGGACTGTCGAGCATCAGCGCCCCGGAGCGCGCCGCGCCGCGCGCCGCGAGCAGCGCCGCGATGCAGCGGGCGCCGTTACCGCATTGCTCGACCTCCCGACCATCGGCATTGAAGATGCGGTAGAACACGTCGGTCGCAGCACGGCGCGGCGGCTCGAGCACGAGCGCCTGGTCGAAGCCGATGCCGGTATGGCGGTCGGCGAGGCTCCGCAGTTGCCCGGACGCCAGCGGCGCCTGACCGCCGGGCGCATCGAACACCGCAAAATCGTTGCCGAGCGCGTGCATCTTGGTGAATGCGATGCGCATAGCGCGAGGATACCCCAACTGCGCGGGCGGCGGTCAGATCCGGAAGCGATCGAGCAGCTCACCGGCCAGGCGACGGCTCACCGGCAAGACCGCAACGAGGCCGCGCAGGCGCACGCTGTAGCGGCCGTCAGCGGTGCGCTCGATGCCCTCAAGGTGTGCGGCGTTGATGAGCGTATTGCGGTGGATACGCACGAAACGCGCCCCGAGCTCCTCCTCCAGGGTGCGCAGCGACTCCTCGATCAGGTCCTCACCGTCGGCGTGGCGCACGGTGGTGTACTTTTGATCGGCCTGGAAGAACAGGATCTGATCGAGCGGAATCAGCCGCAGCTGCTCGCGTCGGCGCACCGCGATGTGGGTGCGGCCGGCTGAACCGGCCGCCACCGCCAGACGCTGCAGCTGCGCACGCGTCAGGCGACCCGCCTGCTCCAGCGCTGCGGCGAGTTTGTCCTTGCGCACCGGTTTGAGCAGATAGCCTGCGGCGCGGGTCTCAAAGGCGTTCAGGGCATACTGATCGTACGCCGTGGTGAAAATGACCGCCGGCGGATCACCGAGTTGGCTCAGGTGTCGTGCGGTTTCGATGCCGTCCATGCCGGGCATGCGCACATCGAGCAGCACGACATCCGGGGCCAGTCGCACGGCCTGTTCAAGCGCCTCGGTCCCGCTCGCCGCCTCGCCGATCAACTCTACCTCGCCGATCTCCGCCAGCAGCTGCCCGAGGCGCGCGCGCGCCGGCGGTTCATCATCGACGATCAGCACGCGCAGCACGGCCCCGGCGCCTCAGGCTGTCGCCGCGGCCGCGGCGACGTAGGGAAAACGCAGCGTCACGATGTATTCCTCGCCGAATGCGCCGGCCTTCACCAGGGCGCGCGCGCCGTACAGCAGCAGCAGCCGCTCGCGGATATTCTCGAGCGCCAGATGGTTGCCCGGGCGCGCTCCGGCAGGCGCACCGAGCGGATTGCGCACCACGACCGAGATCAGCTCCCCGGAGCGCTCCCCGCGGATGTGCACCGCGCCACCGGCGGTGCGCGGCTCGATCCCGTGGTAGATCGCATTCTCCAGCAGCGGCTGCAACAGCAGGCCGGGCACGCGCGCATCCCCGGGCAGCGCCTCGATCTCCCAGATCACCTCCAGCCGCGTGCCGAGACGCAATTGCTCGATGCGTTGGTAGGTGCGCGTGATTTCCAACTCGTCGGCAAGCGTAATGGTCTGGCGCGGATCGGCGAGCGAAGCGCGAAACAGATCCGCCAGATCCTGCACCGCCTGCTCGGCCTGCGGCGGACTCGAGCGCGTCAGTGCCGCGATGGTATTCATGCTGTTGAAGAGAAAATGCGGCCGGATGCGGGCCTGCAAGGCGTGTACGCGCGCCGCAGCGCGCATCTCGATGTTGCGCCGCCACTGATCCGTGACATAAAAATAACGCAGCGCAACGGCGGCGATCACGAAACCGATCGCCGTGTTGCGCAGTACGAACGGGGCGGTGCGACGCGGAAAGAGCTCCGCGGCGCCCGCCAGAAGTCGGCTGTGCCCGAGCACCCCGACCCCGAGGGAGATCCCGGCGACCACTGCCGTGAGCAGCACCAGCACGGCGCAGGAGCCGCGGACGGCGCCGAGACGCGCCAGAACGGGCCGCAGCGCACACAGCAGCCCGGCGCACACGAGTCCGACCCAGAGCAGGAACAGCGAGCTGCGCGCGAGCTCGGACCAGAATTCACCGGCGTCGCTGCGGGCGATGGACAGGACGATGGCCGTGAGCTCCACGATCACCACGATGGCGACCGCGGCCCGCGAGGCACAGAAATTCGGCAGGTAAAAGGAGTCGCCGGCGCCACGGAACGTGCCGTCCGAGAGCGCGTGGCGCCTCATGCTGTCGGATCGAACCTGGGCGGTCACGGCGCCATTATGCCTCAAGCGCTCTGGCGGCTGGGCCGCTCAGCTCGAGGACGGCAGGTCGAATTCGGCACCGCCGCTGGCGCGCGGCCAGCGCTGCATGACCGACTTCTGGCGGGTGTAGAAGCGCACGCCTTCCGGGCCGTAGACATGCGTGTCGCCGAACAGGCTGCTCTTCCAGCCGCCAAAGCCGTGCCAGGCCATGGGCACCGGAATCGGCACGTTGATACCGACCATGCCGACCTGGATGCGATGGGCGAACTCGCGCGCCGCGGCGCCGCTGCGCGTGTAGCAGGCCACCCCATTGGCAAAGGGGTGCGCGTTGATGAGGGCGATCGCTTCCTCGAGATCCGCAGCGCGCACACAGCACAGCACCGGCCCGAAGATCTCCTCTCGGTAGAGGCTCATGTGGGGCTCGACGCGATCGAAGAGCGTACCGCCGATGAAAAAGCCGCGCTCATGGCCCGGCACACGCACGATGCGGCCGTCGACCACGAGCTGCGCACCCTCGCGCACGCCCGCATCGATGGCGCCGCGGATACGCTCGAGCGCACCGCGGGTAATCACCGGCCCCATGTCGATCCCCTCGTCCGTTCCGGCGCCGACCCGCAATGCGCGGGTGCGCTCGGCGAGCCGCGCGAGGACGGCATCGGCCGACGCCCCGACGAGGACCGCGACGCTGATCGCCATGCACCGCTCGCCCGCGGAACCGAATGCGGCCCCAATCAGCCCCTCGACGGCGAGCTCGAGGTCGGCATCGGGCAGCACCACCAGGTGGTTCTTCGCACCCCCGAGCGCCTGGATGCGCTTACCGAGCGCCGCGCCGCGCTGGTACACCTGGCGCGCCACCGGCGTGGAGCCGACGAAGCTCACGGCCTGGACCGCCGGATGTTCAATGAGCGCCTGCGCAGCCTGCCCGTCCCCCTGAACGACATTGAGGAGCCCCGCGGGCAGACCCGCCTCGGCGAGCCATTCGGCCATGCGCAACGCCACCGACGGATCCCGCTCGCTCGGCTTGAGCACGAAGGCGTTGCCAGCCGCAAGCGCCAGTGGAAACATCCAACACGGCACCATGCATGGGAAGTTGAACGGCGTGATCCCGGCCACCACACCGAGCGGCTGGCGCAGCGTCCAGGTGTCGATGCCGGTGGCGGCTTGCTCGGTGTACTCGCCCTTCAGCAGCTGCGCGATACCGCAGGCGAACTCCACCACCTCGATGCCGCGCATCACCTCGCCGCGAGCATCGGAGAGCACCTTGCCGTGCTCCTCGGTGATTCGCTGCGCGAGCGCGTCGCGGCGCGTATTGAGCAGAGCGAGAAAGCGGTTCAGGACCCGGGCGCGGCGCACCGGCGGGGTCTCGGCCCAGGCGGGCTGCGCCGCTGTGGCCGCCTGTACCGCCGCATCAACCAGCCGCGCATCGGCGAGCGGCACCTGGCGAAGGACCTCTCCGGTGGCCGGATTGAACACCGGCGCGAAACGCTCCCCGTCCTCACGAACGCCCGCCCCGATCCAGTGACCGACGCGCGGACCGCTCGGGTCTTGTGCCGCGTTCATCGCTTTGCCTCTCCCCGCAATACCACGCGCCGGCGAGCCTAGCGCCCTGCGCCGCGGACTAGCGCGAGCCTTTCAGTTCGGCCGCGACCCGCCGGTACGCTTCGCGAAACGGAATGCCTTCGCTCACCACCAGGCGGTTGGCCTGCTCGGCAGCGTGGATGGCCGGATCGAGCCGGATCCGCTCCGGCCGGAACCGCATCGTCTCAAGCGCCGCCGGCAGGATGCCGAGCGTCTCCGCGGCGATGTCGATGCCGCGAAAGAGCGGAAACTTCAACAACTGCAGGTCGCGCTGGTAACCGGAGGGCAGCTTCGCGCAGATCGCGAGCGCCTCGGTGAGGCAGGCCTGGGCGGTGGCAGAGCGACCGCGGATCAGTTCGAACACGTCCGGGTTGCGCTTCTGCGGCATGATCGAGGAGCCGGTGGTAAACGCCTCGGACAGCTCGACGAAGGCAAACTCCTGCGTGTAAAAGAGCAGCACGTCGGCCGCCAGGCGCCCGAGGTCCTGCATCAACAGGCAGAGGTGAAAGAGCAGCTCCGCCTCGGCCTTGCCGCGCGAGAGCTGCACGGCCGTGACCGGCTCGTGCACCTGTGCGAAGCCGAGCGCGGCCCGCGTGGCGTCCCGGTCGAGTGGCAACCCGGGGGTTCCGTAACCGGCCGCCGAGCCGAGCGGACTCTTGGCGAGACGGCGGTGCACGTGGCGCAGCGCCTCGGCGTCATCGCGGATCTCGGCGGCGAACCCGCCGGCCCACAATGGCACCGAGCTCGGCATGGCCTGCTGCATGTGCGTGTAGCCGGGCAGTGCGGTCGCCGGCTCGCGCGCGCCGAGGCGCTCGAGGCCCTCGGCGAGCGCGACGGCGAGGCCGTGCAGCCGCTCCACCGCGTCGCGCAGATAGAGCCTGAGCGCGGTCAGCACCTGATCGTTGCGCGAGCGCCCGAGGTGCACCCGGCCGCCGGCCGGCCCGAGGCGTTCGGTCAGACGGCGCTCCAGCGCGGTCTGACCATCCTCATCGGCCAGCTCGATGTGCCACAGCCCTTGCGCATGCTCCTCGGCAAGCGCAGTCAGCGCAGCGCGGATCGCGCTCAGATCCTCGGCCGCGAGCAGTCCCTGCGCGGCGAGCATCTCGGCGTGGGCAATCGAGGCGCGCACGTCATAGGCCACCAGACGCTCATCGAGCGCGTAGTCCTCCCCGGCGGTGTAGCGCAGCACGCGCTCATCGAGCGGCGCACCCTTGTCCCACAGCCGGCTCATGCCTACGCCCCTGCGCTGCTTTGTTCAGCCGGGGTCAGCGCATCGATGTCCTCGACGATCAGCGTCCCGGTCCCCTCGTTGGTGAAGACCTCACCGAGGATACCTTCGGGCGCCTGGTAGGACACCACGTGCACGCGGCGCACGCCGCCGCGGATCGCCGCCTCGATCGCCGTGGCTTTCGGCAGCATTCCCTCGGCGATCGCACCCTGCGCGCGCAACCGGGCGAGACCCTCGAGGTCCGTGTAGGAGATGAGCGAGCCGGGGTCCTCGAGATTCGCGAGGATGCCCGGCGCGCCGGTGCACAGAATCAGTTTCTCGGCATCGAGCGCCGCGGCGATCGCCGCGGCCACCGTATCGGCGTTGACGTTGAGCAGCACGCCCTCGTCGTCGGCCGAGAGCGGACTCACCACCGGCATCAGGCCGTTGTCGAGCAATTTGCTGAGCACGGTTGGATCGACCGCGTCGATATCACCGACGAAGCCGTAGTCGAGCACCTCACCGCTCGCCGCCAGACGCACCGGCGCTCGGCGGTGCGCACGAATCAGGCCGGCATCGACGCCGCTCACGCCGACCGCCTCAATGTTCAGTTCCCGGCAGATGGCGAGGATACCGGTGTTGATCGTGCCGTTGAGCACCATGGCGGTGACGTCGATCGCTTCCCGGTCGGTGACCCGGCGGCCCTCGACCATGCGCGAGTTCACGCCGAGGGCGCGCGCCAGCTCGGTGACCTGCGGCCCGCCACCGTGCACGAACACGACGCGCACGCCGAAGTAATGCAGGATCGCGATCTGTTCGATGAGCACACGAGTCGATGCGTCATCGCCGAATACGCCACCGCCGGCCTTCACCACGAAGGTCTTGCCGCGGTACATGCGGATGTAGGGTGCGGCGCTTTTCAGTGCACGGATGGCCAATGCCTGGTCGGCGGGTTGCATGATCATTGCGGTGAGGAGCCCCTGATCTTAAGCGAACGAACACATGGCTGGGTTACAGCCCCTTGAGCAGGCGGTACAACACCGCCATCTGGACCGTGAGGCGATTGTACGCCTCGTGCTGCACGATGCTGCGCGGACCATCGAGCACTGCGTCGGCAATCGCGACGTTGCGGCGCACGGGCAGGCAGTGCATCAGGCGGCACTCGGGCGCCGCGGTCTCGAACCAATCCTCGCGCACACACCAGTCGGTGAGCGCAGCGCGCCGGCGCGCATCCTCGGCGGCATCGCCGTAACACGCGGTGGCGGCCCATTCCTTCACGTAGAGCACTTGAGCTCCCGCGAGCGCCTCGCGCCGATCGTTGCTCTCGCGCACCGATCCGCCGGCGAGCGCCGCGGCGCGGCGCGCCTTGGCCATGATGGGCTCGGGCAGCCCGAAGCCGTCGGGTCGCAGCACCACGACGTCCATGCCGCGCAGCGCCGCCATGTGCAACACCGCGGCGGGCACCGCCAGCGGCAGCGGCCGCGGATGATAGGCCCAGGAGAGGACGAACCGCCCCGTGGGCGCCACGGCCAGATCATCGAGCGTCTTCCAGTCGGCCAGCGCCTGGCAGGGGTGATTGACCGCTGACTCCAGGTTGATCAGCGGCTTGTCGGTAAGGGCCGCGAGCGTGTTGAACGTCGTCTCGGCCAGATCGGCCGCCAGATCCTGCCCGGAGGCGAATGCCCGGATGCCGAGTGCATCGCAATAGGAGGCCAGCACCGGGATGCCTTCGCGCGCATGCTCCGCCGCCGCGCCATCCATCACCGCCCCGGCGCGCGTCTCGAGCTGCCAGGTGCCCTGCCCCGGCGTGATGACGAAGGAACTGCCGCCAAGGCGCGCCATACCCGCCTGAAACGAGGCGAGCGTGCGCAGCGAGGGGTTCAGAAACAGCAGTCCGAGAATCTTCCCGGCGAGCGCCTGCGGTTCGGCCTTGTGCTGCAGCCGCGCGGCCAACGCGAGCAGCGCGAGTACCTCCTCGCGGCCCAGATCCGCCAAATCGAGCAGGCGTCTCATACGCTGAGTTCCGCAAGGGCCCGGCCGAGCAGATCGACGTGCGCCTCCTGCAAGATGAATGGCGGCAGCAGCCGCACCACGTCCGGATCGCTCGCGGTGCCGGTGAGAATGCCGCGACGCAACAGCTCGGCATGAATCTGCTTGGCGGGCCGGCGGGTGCGCAGTCCGAGCAGGAAGCCCTCGCCCTGCACCGCGCTCACCGGGCCGGTGAGACAGGTGCGCCGGATGTAAGCCGACACGCGCCGTACGTTCTCCAGCAGCCGCTCGGACTCGATGGCCTCGATCGTCGCGAGCACCGCGGCGCAGGCCATCGGCCCTCCTCCGTAGGTGGTGCCGAGCAGACCGATTTTTAGCGTGGCCGAGACCTGCGCCGAAGTCAGCAGAGCCGCGACCGGGAACCCGTTGCCGAGCGCCTTGGCGGTGGTAAGCATGTCGGGCATCACGCCGTAGAGGCTGGCCGCGTAGGGCACGCCGACTCGACCGAATCCGCACTGCACCTCGTCGAAAATCAACTGCGCGCCCACCGCATCGCAGCGTGCGCGCAGCGCCGCCAGGTACGGTGCGCCGAGATCGACCGCTCCGGCGAGCCCCTGCACCGGCTCGACGATCACCGCCGCGGTGCGCTCGCTCACCTGCGCCTCGATCGCCTGCAGATCCCCGCGCGGCAGAAAGCTCACGTCGAAGGGCGTGCGCGCAAAGCCGTACCAGCTCTGCGATCCCCATGTCACCGCCGATGCCGCCGCCGTGCGGCCGTGAAACGCGCCCTCGACTGCCACCACGTGCGCCCGCCCGCTCATGCGCAACGCGAGGCGCAGCGCATTCTCATTGGCCTCCGCGCCGCTGTTGACCATGAAGACGCTCGCGAACGGCAGCTCGGCGAACGCGAGCAGGCGTTGCGCGGCGTGCTCGCGCACGCTCATCGGCAGCGCATTGGTCTGGAACTGGCAGGAGCGCGCCTGCTCGGCGAGCGCCTCACTCCAGCGGGCATGGCCGTAGCCGAGCGCCGCCACGGCGTGCCCGCCGTAGAGGTCGAGAACCCGCTCACCGCGCGGACCGATGAGCCAGACACCCTCGGCGCGAGCCACCTCGAACGGATACTGCGCGTACACGGGCGCAAGCGCCGACTCGTGCGGTGCGGGGGCGGAGGTCGCGTGCGGCGATGCGGTCATGAAATTCCTCGCTTCAGGTCCAGCCCGGAGCGGGCGCCGTGAGACCCTCGGTCTCCGGCAGACCCAACATCCGGTTCATCCACTGCACGGCGCCGCCGGCGGCACCCTTGGTCAGGTTATCGATGGCACACATGACCGCGAGCGTACGTCCGTCGCTCGCAACACCCAGATGGGCATAATTGCTCGCCGTGACGTCCTTGATGCGCGCAGTACCGTCGAGCACCCGGACAAAGGGCGAGCGCGCATAGAACTCGCGCAACGCACCCAACACTTCAGCGGTGTCGAGCGGGCGTACGAGGTTCGCCTGCACCGTCACGTGGATGCCGCGGGCAAACGGCCCCGAATGCGGAATGAAGGCGAACTCGGCCGCGACACCGCTCGCGGCACGGGCGCACGCGGCGATCTCCGGCGCGTGCCGGTGGGCGAGCGCGCTGTAGGCATACAGGTCACTGTGACGAACCGGATGATGCGTGCCCGGCGTAGGCTTGCGACCCGACCCGGTGCTACCGGTGATCCCGGCGACGAACAACTGCGGTGGGACGAGCCCGAGGGTGAGCAGCGGGACGCTGGCCAACAGCACCGCGGTGGCGAAGCAGCCCGGATGGGCGACGTGCTCGGTGGTGAGCTCGGCGTGATGCTCCGGCACCGCGCAAGTGAATTGCCCGAGACGCCCAGGGGCGCCATGCGGGTGTTTGTAGACCTGCGCGTAAGCCTCGGCCGAGCGGAAGCGGAAATCCGCCGAAATATCGACGACGCGCGGTCGGGTACCGGCGACGGCGGCCGCGCCGAGCAGCGAATCAATCAGCGGTGCCGACACGCCGTGCGGCGCCGCCGAGAACAGTGCGCAGAGCGGCTCGCGCGTCAACAACGAGCGCACGTGTTCTTGCGACTCGAAGCACATGCCGTCATAGGCAGCCGCCAGATGGGGGAAGGCGGATGCGAGCGGCTCGCCGGGCTGACTGTCGGACATGACCGCCGCGACGCGCAGGCGCGGATGCACCGCGAGCAGACGCAGCAGTTCCCCAGCCACGTAGCCGGTCCCGCCGAGCACGACCGCCGGAATTGTTCCGCTCACTGCGGCGATCCCGCCGGAAGTCCCACTGCCTTCATCACATGATCGCCGAGCGAGGCGCCATCGCTGATGGCATTGAACGCCGGCACCTTCAGCTGCTCGGTGATCAGGTCGATCCCCACCTGGTTGTCGGTGGCCGGCCCGGTCACCACACAAGGCTCGATCCCGAAGCGCTCGCGCAACAGCTTCACCCCGCCCCAGGCGGCCACCGGATCGTTGGCCGATAGCACCACCGCGGTGAGCGCGGAGCGGATGTCCGGGCACTCCAGGATGGCGTCCACGCCGTAGGTGCCGAGAATGCCATCGCCGAGCTCGAACACAATGACTTCAGGCCGGCCGGCGGACAGTTCCGTCAGCATGGTGCGGGTCAACGCCGGTCCATTTTTCCGGGTGGTGGTGACGACACCGAAATCGGTGAAGATCGCCGAGCGGCGCGCGCCGGCGTCTTCCATGGCCATGATGTCGCGGCGCAGCGAGACGCCGGTGGCCTTGAACGCATCGACGGTCAAACCGCGGTGGCGCATGCGGCTGATCATGGCGCAGGCCGCGGCGGTCTTACCCGCCTCCATGCAGGTACCGGCGAGCGCGACCACCGGGACGGCGCGCGTCTCGAGCGCGGCAGCCTGATCGAGCGGGCGGATACCGACGCGCGCCGGCACGCCGATGCGCTCACCAAGGTAGGGAAAGCGCAGCACCACCCCGAGCACGCGACAGTCGAACGGCTGCCCCTTGTCGGGATTGATCGAATCGCACGCGCCGAGCACCCCACCGATGTTGAGCATCTGGATCACGTCGCCCGGCTTGACCGTCGGCGGAATGTGTCCGGAGTAGCCGAACAGCGCCTTGCGGTGTCCGAGGGCGCCGACCACGATGTCGCCCTTGCGCACCTTGGCCATGCGGCCGCTGGTCAGCTCCAGGGTGTTGTAGGTCGACTTGTTGGTGAGTACCTCGACGACGATCACCACACCCTCCTCGGCGGGGATGTCCGAGGCGATGCGAACCTCGCGCGAGAGGCCGCAGGCCTGGGCCACCGAGGCGATCTTGTCGACGACGACGCTGCGCATGCCGTTGCTCATGTCATTGACCTCCCGCACCGCCCGCGGCGCGCTCCCCGGCGCGGCGGTGAAACACTCCGGTGAGCGCCACGATCTTGGAGAACCCGAGCGCATCCTGCGGTGTCCATTCACCGGCCGCCTCGCCGTAGACGCCCTTCGAGGCGCTCATCAGCGAGTACGCAGACTCGACACCCTCGATGAACAGATTGCCGGGGCGCAGCGCAATATGCACCGCGCCGCTGACGCGCTCCTGGGAGGACTCGAGCAGCGCCTCGATGTCGCGGCACACCGGATCGAGCAGCTGGCCCTCGTGAACCCAGTCACCGTACGGCTGCGCCACCAGCTCCTTGATGCGCTGCTGGCGGGCAGTGAGCACCAGCTTCTCCAGTTCGCGGTGCGCGGTCAGCAGAACTTCGGCGGCGGGCGCCTCGAAGGCGACCCGGCCTTTGGTGCCGATGATGGTGTCGCCGAGATGGATTCCGCGGCCGATGCCGAACGGCGCGGCGAGCGCCTCGAGCGCCTCGATGAGCGCTACGGGGGAAAGCGTCCGGCCGTCGAGGCCGCACGGGCGGCCGCGCTCGAAGGCGATCGTGTGGGTCTCGGGGGCGCGCGCGCGGCTGAACGCCTCACGGGTCAGCACCCACGCGTCCTCCGGGATACTGCCGCTCGAGGTGAGGGTTTCCTGACCGCCGATGGTCACGCCCCACAGACCGCGGTTGATCGAATAGGCCGCTCCGAAGGGAGGCACCGGCAGGGCGCGCTCCTGGAGAAACGCGAGTTCCTCGGCGCGCTTGAACGCGTGGTCGCGCACCGGGGCGAGCACATCCAGGTCGGGAGCCAGCGTGCGCATGGCGACTTCGAATCGCACTTGGTCGTTGCCGGCGGCGGTGCAGCCATGCGCGATCATGCGCGTGCCGAGCTTGCGCGCGATGTGCGCGATGGTCTGCGCCTGCATGACCCGCTCGGCGCCGACGCACAGCGGATAGAGCTGCCCGCGCTTGACGTTGCCCATGATGAGGTAACGCAGCACCTGCTCGAAGTACGCCTCGCGCGCATCGACCTGATGATGCTCGATGGCGCCAAGCGCCCGGGCGCGCTCGGCGAGCATGCGCGCCGCCTCAGCGTCGATACCGCCGGTGTCGACGGTGACGGTGATGATGGGCCGGCGGTAAGTCTCCTTCAGCCAGGGCACCAGGAAGGAGGTGTCGAGGCCGCCGGAATAGGCGAGAACGATGGGCTCGGCGCCCGGAGTCGAGGCTGTAGGCATACGTTCAGATCCGAAATAGCGCCTGCAGCCGCGCGATCAGCTGATCCTGCGCACGGCCATCGGCGGTGGCGATGAAAATCGTGTCGTCTCCGGAGAGGGTGCCGGCCACCTCGGGCCACTCGGCCCGATCGATCGCGACGGCGACGCTCGGGGCGGCGCCGATGGTCGTGCGCAGCACCGTGAGCGAGGCGCCGGCCCGCTTCAGCCCGCGCACGAACTGCGCGAGCATCGCGAAATCACCGTGGGTGCGCGAGACCTCGTCCGGCGGCAGCACGTAGCGGCCGCTCGCCTTGAGCACGCCGAGGTCGCGCAGGTCGCGGCTGATGGAGGACTGCGTTACCTCGTAGCCGTCTTCGCGCAGCAGTCGCACCAAGTCCTCCTGCCGGTGCACCACCCCGCTGCGCAAAATGCGCACCACCGCCTGGCGGCGTTCGAGCTGCTGAGCGTCCATGGCGGTTACGGATGGGGGCGGCCGGTGTGCATAAAATTGCGCGTATTATGAATAATAATTCACGCGCGTCAAGCCTCATTTGGTCACGGTAAACACCAGGTCCGCGCCGCCAAGTTCGCCGCTCTTGGTCTGCCCGACGAGCTTGCCCTGCCCGGCCTCGAGCCGGATCGTCCAGTGCCTGCCGATGCTGTAGCGCAGGCGCACGGCGCTCAGCTGCTCGGTCAACCCCACGCCGTAGCTGACGTACAGGCGTGGCGAGAGGTATTTGCCCAGCACGATCGAAGTCTGATTATTCATGTCAGTCTGCAGGCTGACGTCCGGCAGACCGATGCGCGAGCCGAGTTGCTGCGCCAAGATCGCCCCGCCCTGCGCCAGCAGCTCGTTGGCGGCGGTGCTCTGGCGGCTTTGCACCCCAGTGGTTGTCTGCAGCGCCTGCAGCGAGCCGCCGCCGCCGGAAAGGATGAGCGACATGATCTGCGACTGCGAGAGCGGCGGATTGGAGAAAAAGGACACTTGCGGCTGCTTCAGCGTGCCGCTGACGTTGATGCCTGCGGTCACGTCGGGGTAGCGACGCACGGCGCGGATCTCGATGCCAGGGTTGTCGAGTGGACCGCCGCGGAAGAACAGCCGGCCCGTCTGAATCGCCAGGCGGCGCGCGTAGGCAGAATATTGCCCTTTGCGCACGAACAGCTCGCCCGTGGCAGTCGTGCCCTGGCCAAGCCCGCTGCGCACAGTGATCTGTCCACTCAGTTGGCCGGTCAGCCCCATGGTCTGGATGTCGACATCGTTGCCGAGGTCGAACGTGATCACGCTCACCACGTGGTAACGGTGCGCAACGCTGGAGGACTCTGCGCCCACGATCACCTGATCGGACGAGGTGCGCACCGCACCGCGGAAATTGCGCGGCGCGATGCGTGCGTGTGTGATGAGCACCTTGCCGGTGGCGTCGATGCGGTGGCCGATCAGGCGGAAATCAAGCTGCGGGGAGGCGTCGATGCGCGCCTCGGGCAGGTCCACCACGCGCAAATCGGTGCCGCGCAGGTGCACCTCGCCGCGGGCAGCTGCCCCGCGCCAGCCCATCGTGCCGGTGGCCTGCAGCGTGCCCTTGCCGACCTGCGCCGAACCGACGAAGGTCAGACCGCTCTGCACCAGTTGCGCGGTGAGGGACAGACGGTGCATTTGCAGATTGGTGCGATACAGGTCGGCCGATGCATCGACGATCTTCACCGCGCCGTGCAGGCGAGGATCCGCGATCGTCCCGCCGACCGTGGCGTGTGCGAGCAGCACCCCGGAGACGGCGTCGACGCCCGGCAGGTACAGCGAGACCAGATTCAAACGGGCGGTGCGCGCCTGCAGGCTGCCGGTGAGCGGCAGCGCGCGCCAATCGGCCGCACCGCGGCGGATATTGAGCACGGCCTGGAAGGTGCCGATGGCGCCGGCGGTCAGAGAAGCCCGCGCATGGATCGTCCGCGGTCCGGCAATCGCCGTGAGCAGCCCGGAGCCGATGCTCGTGTGTTCGACCGTACCGCTGACGAGTCTGCGCGAGAGCACTCCGTTCGACAGCGTCATACGCAGCGTGCCCTGTACGGGCGACCCGGCGCTGCCGGTGAGTTCGAGCGATGCGCCGAGCGTGCCTTGATATTCGACCGCAGGCGTCATGCCGGCCGTGAGTGTCGCCAGCGGCAGCTTGCTGGCACTCACGTATGCCGACCACCCCCCCGGGGTCCAAGTCGCGCCGGTGCACAGAGCACCCGGCGTGCCATCCAGACATAGCGCCCCGAGCGCGCGGCGCACCCGTGAGAGCGTCAGCTGCGCCGGGGCACGCAGCTGCAGGTGCAGCGACTGCGGCCCGTTGACGTTGAATGAGGTGACCTCACCGGCGAAAACACCCTGCGCGAAACTGCCCGAGGCCAGCGCCGCAGCGTGCAGTCCTGGGGCATTGACCTCGAGCGTCGCTCGCAGGGCCGCAGCCGGTCCGTGCAGATCGAACTGGAGACTGCGCAACAGGTGATACCGTGAGCGCAGCTCGCGCAACTGCACACGGATCTGCGAGCGGTGCTGCGGGCGCGGATCGAAGTCGATGCGCGCCCGCAGAGCGGCCAGCGAGTTGGCGCCGATGTGCAGATCTGAACCCTCGAGCCACGCGTTCACGCGTGGCGCACGGCGTGACCCGTCGATCGATCCACGCGCCGTGAGGGTGCCGCGATCGCCCCTCGAGATCAGACGCAGATCCCCCCGCAGTGCAAAGCGCAGATGCATGTGCCGCGCCAGTCGACCGGCCGCGGCAAGGTGTGTGCGGCCCAGATCCAGGCGCAACCGCTGGAAGGTCCACACGCCGTGATCGCGACTCACGGCGCCGCTGCCGCTCGCGGGCTGACCGCGCACCTGTCCACTCAACCGCTCAAGCCGCACGTGCAGCGGCGCAGCGGCACCGAAGCCTTCGCCAGTGGCGCTGAGCGCAAAGCTGAGCCGACCGCGCAGCGCTGAGCGCAGCTGAGCCGGATCGATGCCGATGCCGATGAGGTGCAGGCTCCAGCGTTTCAGGGGCACCCAGCCGAACATGCCGCGCGCCTCGATTCGTCCGCCGAGCATGTGCAGCGTGGCATGTTCGATGGCCAGCCCACTCGTGGTCAGGGACGCCCCGAGCGTCACTGGCACCGGCGCCGCGGTACCCACCTGCGCGAGGCCGCGTGCGGCGAGCGCGTAGGGCAGGCGACCCGTGAGGGTAAAGGTGCCCCGCGGGCTATGCACGCGCGCTGCGGTGTTCAGCGGCCAGCGCAGCCGTTGCCAGGTACCCTGCAGCTGCAGATCCGGCCGCCCGTCCCCGAAGTGCACGTGACCGGCGCCGCTGAGCACCGTGCCGCTGGCCGGATGGGCCAGCACGAAGCGGCGGGCGCTGAGCACACCGGCGCGGTAGCGGCCATCGAGCTGCACGTGAAAGGTGCCGGCACGCAGCCCCCGCGGATTGACAGTCCCGCCGAGGCGAAAGCCGTGCACACCGCCGGTGAGCGCGAGCTGCGCGCGGATGCGCCCGAAGCGTCCGGTCCGGTGCCAGGCGCGCAGGTCGAGTCCACGGATACCGAGTTCGCTCTGCGTGCTCCAGCGACCGTGCTGCTCGCGCAGCGTCCCGTGCAGCGCCGCGGAAAATGGCGCGCTGAGGTGCGCCTGGATCGTCATGACCGCAATGTTCCCGTGCAACGCCAGGCGACCTTGCCAAGGCGGCTGGCGCGGCGGGCGCCACGTAAACGTGCCGCCCACGGTGAGCTGCAACGGCCGGGCCGCCCGCAGCGCCGCGGCGAGCCGGTACCTGGCCTGCCCCATGCGCAGCGCGAATCCCGTCACGTGCAGATCCCGATAGCCGATCTGCACCGCACCACGCAACCCCGTGCCTTCGAGGTGTCGGCCGTTCTCCAAGATCAGCTGCACGGCGCCGACCTGCGCGTGCGTCACGCGGATTTTCAGGCCCCAGGGCAGAAACTTAGGGTGCACGACCGGCAGCGGCCGTACCGCTTTGACCCGGATGTACGCCGCGCCGATGCGTGTCTGCGGGCTGACCAGGGTGCGCCAGGAAAGCGCCGAGAGATGCACCCGCGTATACACATCATCGAACCGCAGATAGACGTGCCGTTGATTGATGAGCACCCGCTCGGCGTGCACGCCCGTCGCGAGCGTGCCACTTACCTGCTCGATACGCACCTCTGCGGTGCCAAAGCGCGACGGCAGGTGCGCCACCACGAAACGCAGACCACCCTGGGTGTAGAACACGGCGTAGGCTGTCGCGGCGAGCAGCAACGCGGCCAGCCCGATCAGCGCTCCGACCCAGGTCAGAACTCGACGCATCGTTCAACGTCCCTCATAGCCGTGGCGAGAAGTTGATGTACAGACGTGGGCTGCCCGGAGCGGACAGCGGCTCACCGACGTCGATGCCGAGCGTCATCACCGGCAGGCGCACGCGAAAACCGACGCCAGCACCGTACTGCAGCAGGTGCGGAATATGGAAGCTGTTGAACACGTTGCCATAGTCGAAGAACGCCGCGACGCCGAAGTTGTGCGGCAGATCGCGGTCGATCTCCACTGAGCCGCTGATCAGGTCCTTACCGCCCGCCTGCACAGGCTGCAGCGGACACAGCCGTGGGTTCGGCACATTCTGCGGAGCGGCCGCACCGCTGTAGCAGGTGTAGGTGACGTTGTTCAGCTGGTAGGCGCCCGTCGCGTAGAAGATCTGGGTCGGGGAGAGCGAGTTGTACTCAAAACCGCGTACGCTGCCCTCGCCGCCGGCGAAGAAGCGCAGCACCGGCGGCACATTGTCGAAATGCGACGCCGCTGTCGCGCCGAACTCATCGCGCAACAGCAAATGCCAGCCCGGAGCGAAGTTAAATACCCGCTCGAGCTGCACGCGCAGCTGCAGAAAATCCGCCCGCGAGCCGAGCGCGCCATGCGAGCCGCGCAGCTCGATCGACACTCCATGCTCGAAGATCGGTTCGCCGAAATAACCGCTCGGCACCGAGGTGATTTCGACGCCCGGCACGAGCATGTTACCCACCACGCTGGCAACGGCGCTCGGCGCCGCTACGCTCGCCCCAGGGAACTCGCACTGAGTCCCCGCCGTATTAAGCAGACCCCCGGGGCAGATCGCGCCGGTGACCGATCCGGTGGCGTGTATGGCATCGAGGAACCACACGGTCTGCCAGCGGCCCGTGACCCGCGTGAGGTGCGCCCCGAACGTTATGGTGCGCGAATCCACCGCCGCAAGCTGACGCTGCTCAACACTTGCGATGAAAGTCAGATTCTCGGTGGCAGGGTCGCCGATCGGGATGATGTAGCGGCTCTGCAGGCTGTACTTGGTCAGCTGCGCCGCCTCCAGATCGACGCTCATGCGGTCGCCCTCGCGATTCACTCGCCGATCCTGCCAGCTGACGATGCCGCGGGCGCCGGTGTCGGTGGCGTAGCCGGCGGCGAAGGAATAGACGTTGCGCCGGCTAGAATTGGCGCGGATATGCACCGGCACGATGTGCCGGGCTTTGTCGGGCGTGCCGGGCACCACCTCCAGATCGGAGAAGTAGCCGGTGTCATCGAGTACGAATTGGGTGCGCAGCAACTGCGTCAGGTCGAACGGTTGCCCGTGCCGATAGCGCAGGTAGCGCCGGACCAGCGCGTCGGTGAGCGCGTGCTGCTCGATCTGCGTCGGACCGAATCGATAGCGCACCCCCGTGGCGAGCGTGAGAAAGACACTGGCACTGTGCGTACCGGGATCGACTTGGATCTGGTGGCGGGTGAGGCGCGCATCGAGGTACCCGTAGGTCGCGGCCGTTTGCAGCAGCTCGCCCTTGAGACGCTCGTAGGCCGCCTCGTCCAAGCGCTGCCCGTGCTGCAGCGGCACGTGCTCGGTGATGCGAGTGAAGCGCGGATCGGTCGCGCCCGCTCCGGTCACTTTCACGTCCACCACCTGCAGCAGCACCGGCGGGCCGGGATCGATCTGCAGGGCCACACGCCAGTGATCCGGGCGGGTGCGCCGGACGGTCATATGGACGGCGGGCTGGAAGTACCCATACGGCTCGAGCGCCGAGTCCACCTCGCTCTGCACCCGGTTCTCGAGCCGCACGATGATCTCGCCGTCGAGGTGCTTGCTGTCCTTGTAGCGCTCGAAGCTGAGGTACGCGAGCACGTTGGCGCGCAGCTTGCCCTGTACGCCGTGGAGCGTCAGTGCGACCCCGGCATGCGCGACGACGGCAAGCGGCAACAGCAGCGCAAGCGGGATTCGCGCCCACCGCGCCCCGCGGAACCGATTGCGACTCGCCATCTAGCGTTGAGACTCCGACCAGCACGCCATAAACGCGTCATTGTAATCTGAGCTGACTGCGTTTCACGGTCACGGCTCCGCTCAGCACCACTCTTGCGCACCCAGGCGATAGTCACGCTGCGCGGCGGGCCGGCCGTGCCGATCGAAGCCGCGCTCACGCATCCACAGCGCTCCGTCCGCCTCGAGCAGCAGCACCGTGGAGCAGCGCGTCCCGAACTGCGGGTGCTCGACGAACGGCGCCGCCAGCGCCCGTTCCCGCGAGCCGCTCGGGTACTCGCACAGACCGGCGGGGCGGCGGTCATCGAGCAGTGCCAGGAGTCCGGCCGGCGCATCGGCCGGCGTCGCTTCGACCAGCCACTGCTCGAAGGCGCGCCGCACCCGGGTGAGTTTGGGCCAGGGTGTATCGAGGCGGTGATTCGAGAGTCCGTAGATCCCCGGTGCCAAGCGCCGCTCGAACGGTGCGGTGCGGTTCGAGGCGTACCAGAGGGACTCGCCGTCGGCGAGCAGCAGGTTGAAGCCGCCATAGCGGTCGGCCTGCGGCTCAAGCGCGCGCAGGTAGTCCGCGGGGCTGCGCGCCTGAAGCAGGTAGCCCGGAATCAGTGCCCCGCGCGAGGGCGCACCGGGCGCTGCACCCGGCTGCTCCCGATAGTTGGTGAGCACCCCGAAGCGGCGGCGCCGATCGATGCCGAGCCAAGTGCCGCCGGCGCGCAGATCCCGGCCCGCGAGCACGTCGCTCGCATCGGCCCAGGGCGCGAGCGCTGCAGCAGGGCGGTCATGATATTCGTCGCGGTTGGCCACGACGATCAAGCGATACTGCGGATGGACGTCCCACGCCAGGACCAGCAGGCACACTAGGGCTGCGCTCCGAGCCAGGCCTCGATCAACCGTCGGGATATGGAGTGCAGCGGCGGCAATGTGATTGCGCCGCTGCGCACCTCGGCGCGGGAGAACCAGCGCGCATCCTCGAGTTCCCGCCCCACGTGGACTGCGCCCGGGGCACCGACAGCCTGGAAGCCCAGCATCAGCGATGCGGGGAACGGCCAGGGCTGCGAGGAGTCGTACCGACAGCCGAGCACGTGAATGCCGGTCTCCTCCATCACCTCGCGCCGCACGGCGTCCTCGAGGCTCTCACCCGGCTCGACGAAGCCGGCAATAGTGGAGTAGCGACCGATCGGCCAACTCGATTGGCGCCCGAGCAGCGCCTGCTCTGCGTCGGTCACGAGCACGATGATCGCCGGATCGATGCGCGGAAAGTATTCCTCGGCGCACGCCGGATCGGCACAGACCAGGCTGTGGCCGGCACGGGCCGGCACCGTCGGTCCGCCGCATACGCCGCAATAACGCCGGCGGGTCCGCCAGAGCGCGAGCGCGCGGGCATAGGCAAGCAGGCCCGCCTCCTCGGCATCGAGCTGCGGGGAGAGCGGGCGCAGCTCCTCGAACGCGCTGCCCTCGGGCAACTCAGCGTCCGGCCATTCAGGCGCGAGCGACAGCAGCACGCAGCGACGTTCACGAAACCAGCCGAGCAACACGAAGCGCTCCGCTTCAGCCGCCGCGACCGCCGGGTGGCGGCTCGAGACGAAGGCGACATGCGGCTGTGGCGCAGCGTGCACCAGCTGACGCGTGCCACGCGCGAGCAGGAACTGGCAGTGCGGATCGGCCAGTGCGCGCTCCAGCCAGTCGGTCTCCTCGCGCACCTCGGTGCGGCGGTCGATGTAGGTACCGGCAAAGAAATTCGGGCCAACGGAATTCATGGCTAAGGCGCGACGCATCAGGCTCCGCGCGGGGTACGGGCTCCTTTGGGGGGAAGACAATGATCGCACCAGCGGCGGCGAATCGGAAAGCGCTCCAGGACCATCATGCCGTGACACTTCGCGCAGCGGCGCACCGTCAGCTGCTCACCCCCGCGTAGACACTCGGCCAGGAATACGGCGTGCTCGAAGGAGATCGCCGGCACCGGCACCAGGGCGCAGTAGTAATCGTAGATGTCGCAGAGCAGCGTTCCGACCCGCAGCCCCGCGGCTGCGGGTCGGGCCCGTCGTACGGCGGGCTCCTCGCGAGCCAAGCCACAGGCGCAGTACGCAGCGGCGAGCAGCGAGGCCTCCAGGCGCACCCGCGCCGAGCGGGTGAAAAATCCGACCTGCTGCGGTGACTTACCGCGATGGCGCGGCAATTCGCGCGCGCCGCCGCAATACCGCTGCCAGAGCTTGCGGATGCGGTGGTCGGTGAGTCCGGTGAAGGTGCGGATGGTGCGGGTACGTGCCTCGTAGCGCACGAAACGCAGCGCCAGGTGGAAGTTCTCAAGCTCCCCCTCGTAGCGATCCTCAACGATACGCATGGCGCTTCCTTCTCGGTCGAACCGTGCCGCGCATTCCCCCCAGAACGCCATTGTCGGCCTTTGAGCGCCGGGCGCAATGGCGCGAATCTGCGAAAATTAATGCAAATGCGGGGGTGCAGCCGGCCACGGCGGCGCTACCATCGGTGCGGGGACGAGGGTCATACGAAGGTCACACGGAGGATGCGTGATGTCTGACCACGAATGGGATGCTCGCGACGGACACGGTCCATGGGTTGCGGGACCGCCACGGGAAGTGATCGAGGCACTGCCCGAACTGAACGAATTCTGCTTCCAGGTGCTCGCCGAGCAAGCGCGGACGGGCAGCCCGCACCGCGCCGCGCAGCAGCTCGCCGAGGGGTGGCTTGCGCTCGATGCATCGGCCCGGCGGCGCGCAGCCGCGTACCCTTACCTGCTATTCGATGTGGGTTTCGCCGATCCACATCGCTGGCAGAACCTTGACCTTGCGCGCCAGGTCAATGATCCGCTGCCGGAATCAGCCTATGAGCGCGTGTTCACCGTGGCGCAGGCGGTTTCGGCGACGGAACTGGTGTTCGTCTATGCCTGGTCACTCGCTCGCCGCCACGCCGTCCAGGCGCGGCTGGTGCTCGGCATGCACCCGCTGTGCGCCGAGTGGATCGCAGCACGCAGCGTGCTCGGCGCTCATCAGCTGGGCCGGCGCCTGTGGACGTGGCTACGCCCGCGCTGGCTGAACACCCCGGAACTCTGGGGCGAACTGCTGCAGGGCGCCGCCGAGGGCGGCGCGGCGCACCAGCGCGCGCGCGTGCAGGGAATGCGGCTGTTGGCTGCGGAAACCGCGGCCGCCATCCGCCACAGCGGGCACGACGCGCTCTAAGAGCACGAGGAGCCCCCCTGGCGGCCCTGCGGGGCCGCCAGGGGGCATTGAGGGGCGAGCGGCCGCCGGGTCAGCGCGTGGCCGCGCCACTGGCCACGACGCGCAGTCCCTTCGAGTCGCGCGCGGCGCGAAACATTCCCTCGGTGGTGAAGTCGAGGCAGATATGCCCCTCACCATCTACCGCGATGATGCCACCGGTACCGCCGAGGTCACGCAACCGCTCGTGCAGGGTTTCGCGCACGGCCGCGGTAAGGCCGACTCCCCGGTATTCCACCGAAGCGGCGATATGGTGGGCGGCGACCAGGCGCATGAAATACTCCCCGTGTCCCGTGGCGGATACCGCGCATACGCCGTCCTTCGCATAGGTACCCGCGCCGATGATGGGCGAGTCGCCGACCCGACCGGGCCGCTTGTTGGCCATGCCGCCGGTCGACGTGGCTGCCGCGAGATGGCCAGCCGCATCGCGCGCAACGGCGCCGACGGTGCCCTGCGGTGAGGGCATCAACTCCGAAACGGTGCGTCCGCTGCGCAGGTGCTCAAGTTCCTCGTGACGCTCGGCGGTGCGGAAATAGGCGTTCGGCACAAGCTCGAACCCCTCCTCGAGGGCGAACTCCTCAGCGCCCGCACCGACCAGCAGCACGTGACGGGATTTTTCCATGACGCGCCGCGCCAGCTCGATCGGGTTCTTCACGTGCCGCACCGTGGCGACCGCCCCGGCGCGCAGCGTGTGTCCATCCATCAGCGCCGCGTCGAGTTCCGCGCCGCCCTCGCGGGTGAGCGCCGCGCCGCGGGCCGAGTTGAACAGCGGATCGTCCTCGAGAACGCGCACCGCCGCCGTTACCGCATCGAGGCTCGAGCCGCCCCGCTCGAGCACCGCGTAGCCGCAATCGAGTGCCGCGGCGAGCCCATCGTGATAAAGCCGCTGCCGTTCGATCGATAGTCCCTGCGCCGGCAGTGCGCCAGCGCCCCCATGAATCGCAATCGCATACATATAGAACGAGTACCCCGCGCGCGCGGCGCCTGCAGCCGTTATGATCGGCCTGGATTTTACCGGTGAACGAGCGCATGCCACACAGAATTCGCAGCATTCTCATCGCCAATCGGGGCGAAATTGCCATCCGCGTGATGCGGGCCGCAAACGAGCTCGGCCTGCGGACCGTGGCGATCTATTCACGCGAGGACCGTTTCTCGCTGCACCGTACCAAGGCCGACGAGGCCTACCTGGTCGGTCAGGGCAAGGGGCCGATAGAGGCGTACCTGGACATCGAGGACATCCTGCGCGTGGCCCGCGAGGCGCGCGTCGACGCCGTACATCCGGGTTACGGGTTCCTCTCGGAGAATCCGGACTTCGCTGCCGGTTGCGCGCGCGAAGGCATCGTGTTCATCGGTCCGCAGCCCGAAACGATGCGCTTGCTCGGCAACAAGGTCTCGGCACGCAACCTCGCCGAGCAGGCGGGCGTCGCGGTGATGCCAGCCACCGCACCACTGCCCGAGGCTCTGCCCGAGTGCGTGCGCCTGGCGCAGCAGATCGGCTATCCGGTCATGCTCAAGGCCAGCTGGGGCGGAGGCGGGCGTGGCATGCGCGTCATCGAAAACGACCAACAGCTTCAGGAACTCCTGCCGCTCGCACGCCGAGAAGCGAAGGCCGCGTTTGGCAACGACGAGGTCTACCTGGAGAAACTGGTGCGCCGAGCGCGCCACGTCGAGGTGCAGATCCTCGGGGACGCGCATGGCGGCCTGGTGCACTTGTTCGAGCGCGACTGCACCGTGCAGCGACGCAACCAGAAGGTGGTCGAGCGCGCTCCGGCGATGTTTCTGACTACAGCGCAGCGCGAGGAGATCTGTCAGGCTGCGCTCGCCATCGGTCACGCCGCCCATTACCGCAATGCCGGCACCGTGGAGTTCCTCCAGGATGCCGAGAGCGGCAAGTTCTACTTCATCGAGGTCAATCCGCGCATCCAGGTCGAGCACACCGTGACCGAGTGCGCCACGGGTATCGATCTGGTCAAGGCGCAGATCCGCATTGCCGAAGGGGCACGCCTCGGCACGAGCGAGAGCGGTGTACCGGCGCAGCAGGACATCCGCATCCAGGCGCACGCGCTGCAGTGCCGGGTGACCACCGAGGACCCGGAGAACAACTTTATTCCGGACTACGGCAAGATCAGCGCCTACCGCAGCCCCGCCGGATTTGGCATCCGGCTCGACGCCGGCACCGCCTACACCGGCGCGATCATCACCCGTTCGTACGATTCGCTGCTGGTCAAGGTGACCGCCTGGGCGTCGACCCCAGAGGAGGCGATCGCGCGCATGCACCGTGCGCTGTGGGAGTTTCGCATCCGCGGTGTGGTGACGAACCTGCGGTTCCTCGATCAGGTCATCAGCCACCGGCGCTTCGCCGACGGTTCCTACACCACCAAGTTCATCGACGAGACGCCGGAACTCTTTCACTGGCCGCGCAAACGCGACCGCGCGAGCCGCATCCTCACTCACATCGCCGAAACCATCGTCAACGGCAATGCCGAGACGCGCGCCCGCGCGCGGCCGGAGCGGATCGAGCAACCCAAGCTGCCGCCGGTACTGCCGGCATCAGCGCCGGCCGGGACCAAGCAGAAACTCGATGAGCTCGGCCCGGAGGGCTTCGCCCGCTGGATGCTCGCAGAGCGGCGCGTGCTGCTCACCGATACGACGATGCGCGATGCACACCAGTCGCTGCTCGCCACCCGCATGCGCACGTTCGACATGGCCGCCATCGCGCCGTATTACGCGAGCCTGACGCCACAGCTGTTCTCAGTGGAGTGCTGGGGTGGGGCGACCTTCGACGTGGCAATGCGCTTTTTACGCGAGGATCCCTGGCAGCGCCTCGCAGTGCTGCGCGAGCGGATGCCGAATCTTCTGCTGCAGATGTTGCTGCGCTCGGCTAACGCAGTCGGCTACACCAACTATCCGGACAATGTGGTGCGCTTCTTCGTGAAGCAGGCCGCGGAACGCGGCATTGATGTATTTCGCATCTTCGATTCGCTCAACTGGGTCGAGAACATGCGCGTTGCCATCGATGCGGTGCTCGAGAGCGGTCGGCTGTGTGAGACTGCGATCTGTTACACCGGCAATCTCGGCGATCCGCACGAGAAGAAGTACACGCTCGATTACTACCTGCGCCTCGCTCGGGACCTGAAGGCCGCCGGGGCGCACGTGCTTGGCATCAAGGACATGGCAGGACTGTGTCGGCCGCGCGCGGCGTTCACGCTGGTCAAGGCGCTGAAGGAAGAGACCGGCCTGCCGGTGCATTTCCACACCCACGACACCAGCGGCATCGCCGCTGCGAGCGTCCTGGCGGCGGTGGAGGCCGGCGCAGATGCCATCGACGGCGCCATTGATGCGATGAGCGGACTCACATCCCAGCCGAACCTCGGCTCGATCGTCGAGGCGCTGCGGCACGGGCCGCGCGACCCAGGGATCGAACCGGCGAATCTGCGCATGCTCTCCTCATACTGGGAGCAGGTCCGACGGCTGTACTGTGCGTTCGAAAGCGACATCCGCGCCGGCGCCTCCGAGGTGTACGTGCACGGCATGCCGGGCGGGCAGTTCACCAACCTACGCGAACAGGCGCGCGCGCTCGGCATCGACGGTGCGCACTGGCCCCAGGTAGCCCAGGCATATGCGGACGTCAATCAGCTGTTCGGCGACATCGTCAAGGTCACCCCAAGCTCTAAGGTGGTCGGGGACATGGCGCTGCTGATGGTCACGAGCGGTCTGACGCGCGAGCAGGTGCTAGACCCGAGTGTCGATGTACCGTTCCCGGAGTCGGTGGTGAGCTTCTTCCACGGGGACCTCGGTCAGCCGTACGGCGGCTTTCCCACCGCATTGCAGCACAAAGTGCTCAAGGGCACCGCGCCGCTCGCGCAGCGGCCGGGCGCATCGATGTCGGCGGTCGACCTGGAAGCCGAGCGCATCAAGATCCAGAAGGCCACACCGCGAGCCGTCAGCGACGATGACCTGGCTTCCTACTTGATGTATCCGAAGGTCTGGCTCGATTATGCTGCGGAACGCTCTCGCTACGGCGACGTCGGCATTTTGCCGACCTCGGTGTTTTTTTACGGCATGGAGCCGGGCGAGGAGATCAGCGTCGACCTGGAGCGCGGCAAGCGGCTGTTCGTGCGCTACGTGGCCTGCAGCGAGGTCCACGAGGACGGCACCCGAACGGTGTTCATGGAACTGAACGGTCAGCCGCGCACGCTGCGCGTCGCGGACCGCAGCCAGGTCGCTAAACGGCCACCGCAGCGCAAGGCGGTCCCGGGAGACACTAAACAGGTGGGTGCACCGATGCCGGGCACCGTGGCAACGATCGCGGTCAGCGTGGGACGTAAAGTGATCCGGGGCGACGTCCTGGTGAGCCTCGAGGCGATGAAAATGGAGACTCAGGTCCGCGCCGAGATGGACGGGGAGGTCGCCGAGATCCTCGTCAAACCCGGCCAACAGGTCGATCCGAAGGATCTGCTCATCGTGCTGCGCTGAAGAGCGATCAGCGCGGCGACGAACCGACATGCATTGACGATGATGCGCGGCCTGGGTTAAGGCCGGATCCGCGTACGCGCCCCCCTGTGTCCGGGAGATACCGTTGAACGAATGGTTCATGTTCGCCGACCGGCGCAGCTCGAAGGCGTTCTGGCTGGGAACGCTCGCCGTCGTGATCGGCGTGCTGCTGCATCTGCCCGCATTCATCATGGCGCGTGCCATGCATTATCGAATGGCCGGTATGCCGATGGGTGCCCCGATGCTGTGGGGCATGGCCTGCATCCTGACAGGCATCGCGGCGGCCATTTACGGACTGCTGCCGAAGGCGCCCGCCTTGCAGCGCACAGCGATTCACGAACGCATCGTAGCCCCGGAGGATGCGCCGCTGAATCCATGGCACTGGGCAGCCTGCGGCGCGCTCGCGATCGCACTCGTGGTCGACATCATGAAGGTGAGCTCGCTCGGGTTCGTAATGCCGGGCATGCGAATCGAATATGGACTCAGCGCCGCAGCGGTCTCGCTGCTGCCGCTGTCGGCTCTGACCGGGGCGACACTCGGGTCGTTTCTCTGGGGAACGCTCGCGGATCGCTACGGCCGGCGTGCCACGCTCTTGCTGGCGGCCGTCATGTTCATCGGCACCTCGATCTGCGGAGCCATGCCCTCTTTCGCCTGGAATGTGTTCATGTGTTTCCTGATGGGAGCTTCGGCCGGCGGTCTGTTGCCGGTGGCCTACGCGTTGCTCGCGGAAATCATGCCAACCCGCCATCGCGGCTGGAGCTTGGTGCTCGTTGGGGGCATCGGTGCGCTCGGCGGGTATCTGGCTGCATCCGGATTCTCGGCGCTGCTGCAGCCGCACTTCGGCTGGCGAATCATGTGGTTCCTGAACTTACCCTCAGGCTTGATCCTCATGGCGTTCTCCCCCTTGATCCCGGAATCGCCACGCTTCCTGGTCCATATCGGACGACCCGAGGAGGCGCAGGCGACCCTGAGACGCTTCGGCTCGCTCCTCATTGCCGACCTGGACATGCCGGGCGGAGAGGCCACTGTCGATCATTCGAGCTTGCCCCCTGTCGAGCGCCGGTTCCTCGGCACGACCGTGGCGCTGACCGTGGCCGGTCTGGCCTGGGGCTTCGTCAACTTCGGGCTGCTGCTGTGGCTGCCGGGCGAGTTGATCGCCGCCGGCAGAAACATGGCGCTCGCCGCCACCCTGATCACCCGCTCATCGCTGCTCGCCGCGCCGGTCGTAGTACTTGCCGCTGCGCTTTATGCTCGCTGGAGCACGAAAGGAGCCCTGCTGACGATGACCGCGATCACCGCAGCAGGGGTCCTCGCGTTGGTCCTTCAGCACAGCGGGCTCTCGGTAGCGAGAAGCCCGCTGCTCGCACCGGTTCTGCTGCTGGTCGGATCCACCGGTGTCATTTCCATCCTGCTGCCGTATTCGGCCGAAAGCTACCCGCTGCGCATCCGTGGCCGCGCCACCGGGTGGGTAGCCGGCTGCAGTAAGGCGGGCGGCCTGATCTGCCAGGGTCTTGGCGCACTGGCATTGGTCCCGACGCTACGCGTATCCGCTGCCGCCATCGCGGTGCCGGTGTTCCTCGCTCTGGTATTGATCGCGCGCTACGGCCACGAAACCCGTGGTCGGGACTTGCGCGAACTTGAATTGGCATCCTCGGCACCTCCTGTCAGCCACGATTGAGCAACAGCAACGCCAGACCGTGCTGCGGCACGCTCACCGTAATGTGACCGTCTTTGAGCTGAATCGGCCTGGGTGGCGCCAACTGGCCGGCCGCACGCAGCACAGCGATCTGCGCCCGAGTCGGCCATCGTGGCCTGCCCATCTCGTCAAATGCGCGCAGCGCATTGCTGTGCCGATCATCGACCCGCCACAAGTAACCACGAGCGCCGGGCGGAAAATCCCGCACATTGATGTCGAATACCCTGTGGGTACGGTGCGCCGGCGGCGGGGTGTAATGCGGACCGGATCCATCCGGCGGCGAGTAATCCCACAACGCAAGAGCGAGCGAGCCGTTGCGTTTACGGGTAATCAGTGCCGAGCGTACATTCGGCTCCAACCGCTCGTGACCGAGCTTGTGCAACAGCACGAATCCGTTGAAGGACGCTTTCGGGATGTCGTCTTCCGCGATCAGACCGAATCCACCGTAGAACGGCTTGCGTACCACTCCGCCCTCCTCAAACACGTCGGAGAACGTCCAATAGCTCATGGAGTGCACCAGACCGTCGCACTGGCGAATCGTGCTCGCCATCCAAGGCCCCATAAATGGGGTATCGGTCACATCCGGTTCGTTGCTGTAACTCGCATTGAATTCAGACAGGATCAACGGCAGATGGGGGTAGGGGGAACGGGCGATTTCGTTATGCACTTTACGCACTGCCCGGCATACCATCGTGCGTCGAGTGACATGCTCGTTCTTGCCGAAGACATGCTGCGCGGTGTCGTTGCCGTACACATGCGTACTGACAAAATCTATCGGCGCATGAACTTTCGCCACGTGGCGTAAAAACGCGCTTATCCACGCGGCCTGCGCCGTTGCCGGACCACCCACGCGCAGTCGGCTATTTACGCTCTTGAGCGCTCGCGCTGTTTGATCGTACAGCTTGAAATATGTACGTTGCTTAGGCACGCCTCCCCAGAAACTCAGATTCGGCTCATTCCAGACTTCAAAATACCATTTCGATACTTCATTGATCCCATACTGTTTGATGAAGTGACGGGCCAGCGCTTTCACCATATTGTCCCACGCCGCGTAACTGCGTGGCGGCGAGACATTGGGGTGGTACCAGAAGCCCTGCCGCATCTTCGGGTTGCTGGCCAACGCCGTCGGCATGAAATCCAGCTCTACGTACGGTCGTACGCCGTGCGCAAGAAGCGCATTTTCGATCTGGTCGACGTAGGAGAAATTGTACGGCGCCTTTGCCGGCTTTACGTTCGGGTTTCGGGCATAACGATCATAGAACACCGCCGGGTGACCATCCGCGAGCCCCACATGATCGTCCAGGAGGCCGTGAAAACGAACGTAGCGAATGCCAGTTGCAGCCTTCATCGTGGCCAGATCGCGCTGATAGTTAGCACGCAATACGAGCGCGGCCCTCCCGGAGCCGAACATGTGCTCCCAGAAGTGCGGAAATCGCTGCGCGCTAGCGTTCGCATTGATGCTCAACGTCTCCCGAGCAGGATCTGGCCGTCGAGTCGTTGCCGGAACGCTAGCGCTGGCACAACCCCAATACGCCGCAGTGAATAGCAGTAGCGATAGAACCGTGCGCTTCATGAAAATCCCTCCGCGACGTCGGACAAAAAACTTTACTGATCTATGTAGAAATGCCATGGATAACAATGCTCGCGTATTCATCGGTTCACTTTAACGCGTGTTCCAGTTGTTCGATTGAATGCGTAAAGATCTGTTTGATTGAACCACAGGCGGAGCTCGGCGTCCTGCCGCAGTGCCGCGTCCGGCGGAACTCGAGCAATGAGGCGCCCTCCATTGTGAATGATCTCGATCTGCCACACTCCGCCCAATGACTCGATGCATTCGATGCGCCCGGAAACGGACAGATCATCGGCTGCATGTTGCTGCAGCATCAGCCTCTCCGGCCGGATTCCGTACTCCACGTTCTGCGTGTCATTGGCATGGGCGCCAAGAATTTCGCCGTTGAGAAAATTCATCGGCGGCCAACCCACGAACGCCGCCACGAAGCGGTTCTGCGGATTTCCATAAATTTCCTGTGGGGTATCGATTTGCTGAATTTTTCCCGCCGACAGGACCACCACCCGTTCACCCAGGGAAAGGGCCTCAGATTGATCGTGGGTCACATAAACCATGGTCATTCCAAGGGACTTATGCAATGCCATCAGCTCACGGCGCATCTCCGAGCGCAGCGGCACATCAAGGCTCGACAGCGGCTCATCAAGCAAAAACACCTCCGGATCGCGCAACATGGCGCGACCAAGAGCGGTTCGCTGCTTTTGTCCTCCCGAAAGTTCGCGCGGATATCGGCCGAGCAGCGCCTCCAACCCCAACCGCACGGCTGTCCGACGCACTCGCGCCTCCACCACCGACCGCGCAACGCGTCGCGCGCGCAATCCGAAGGCGAGATTTTGATAGACCGTCATGTGCGGATAGAGCGCGTGATTCTGAAACACCATCGCTATGCGCCGCTGTTGCGGCTGCAGGTCATTGACCCGGTTACCACCGATGAATATGTCTCCGGAAGTCACCTCTTCTAAGCCAGCAATGCTGCGCAGCAAGGTCGATTTCCCGCAGCCTGAAGGTCCGACGACTGAAATCAGCTCCCCGTGGTGAGCAGAAAAGTCAATGTCGTGCAGCACGGTCTGGCCGCCGCCGATGACTCTGAACACATGACTGAGTTCGAGGCTGGCCATTTCAGTCCGTCAGGCTTCCGGCCACCACTGAGCGCAGATAATAGCGTTGGGACGCGACAAATATGGCCATCATTGGCAAGATCGTCACCGTAGCCCCAGCGGCCATCAGACCTATTTCCTGATAATGCTCCCGGTCAATCGATGCCAATGCCACGGGCAATGTTTGCATGCTCGCTTTCTGCATTGCGATCATCGGCCACATGAAATCATTCCAGCTGACCACGAAGGTCAGAACCGCGAGCGCAGCCAGCATTGGCGCCATCATTGGCACCACCACGGAGAAGAACGTTCGCCACTCTCCAGCTCCATCCATCCGGGCAGCGTCAAGAATTTCAGCCGGAATACCCCGCATGTACGCCTGAATGAGAACAATACTGACCGGGTTCGCAGCCGCGGGAAGTATTAGGGCGGCATAATGATTTATGAGATGCACCTCCCTGAACATCTCAAATAGCGGGAGAACCAGCGCTTGACTCGGTATCAGCACCGCAAACAGCACGACCCAGGAAATTACCCGCCGGCCGCGAAACTGAACCTGCGCAAGAGCGTATCCCGCCAAACCGGCAACGAATGTCGACAGGACTGTCGTTGCGATCGCAACGATTAGAGAGTTCAGAAAATAGTGCCCAAGCATCTCGCGCTGAACAATGTTCACAATGTTGTTCAGCGTTGGATGTCTAGGCCATAGTGGGGGTGTTCCAGCCGATTGCTCAGGCGATCGCATGAAGGCAATGGATGTGACCCACAGCAACGGGAACAGCGTCAGTATCGCCAGCGTCGTGAGCGAAGCGTAAAGCGACGCGCGCACCGTGAGGACCTTGATCCTCATGTCAGCCTTCCCGCCAGGACGTTTTGGTGTGACGCTGCAGCCACGCGAACAACCACATGATGATAGTCAAGACCATCGCGAGCGCACTCGCGATCCCCCAGCGCCACCAGCGGAATCCACGATCGTACATGAGCAGGAGGAGACTCATGGTGCTCCCCATCGGCCCACCTTGCGTCAGGACGTAAGGCTCCGCGAACAACTGCCAGTATCCGGCAACGTCCAGCAACGCCAGCAGGCCGAGAGTTGGCGCCAGGATCGGCACCGTGATGCTCAACAATTGCCGCCTGACGCCGGCTCCCTCGATTCGCGCAATGTCGTACAGCTCTTCTGGAATTTCCCTGCGTGCGGCCGCGAGAATGATCATGCCATAACCAAATCCCTTCCATACCACTACCACGGTGATGGCTATGACCGCGAGCGTGGGTGATCCCAACCAATTGAGTGCGGGCAGATGTACCGCGAGGAGTAGATGGTTGACCAGTCCGTAGCGCGTGTTGAGCAGGTAACGCCAGCTGATTGCCACGGCCACGGTCGAACAAACGACGGGCAGAAAGAACGCGGTGCGGAACAGACCTCGCCAACGTGGCGCAATTGACTCGATCATCAGGGCGCAAATCAGAGATAGCGCGAGGGTCGCCGGGACTCCGGCAAGTACCACCGTCAGCGTCGTTTCCAGAGCCTGCCACGCCGCGTGATCGTGAAACAGGTGGGCGTAATTTGCGCCACCTATGAAATGCAGATTCGCGCTACTGGCCAGGACGTAAATGTCGAAATTCGTCATGCTCAGCCCAAGCACACCGAGAAACGGGATGAGGACGAAGAGCGCGATGAGCGTTAACGCCGGTAGAACGAACAGAGGGCCGCTGATCGACTTCATCGCGGTAGCGCGCTCGCGCCGACAGGGCCTTTACGTTTATTTTTGGCAATGATCTGCCGCCGGGCGGCTAGCCAGTCGTTCACTTTTCGGTCGAGATTACGGGTGGCCGCGGGCACCGACTGCCCTCCGATGATCACCTGTTCGGCCGCCCGTCGCATGCCATCCATGATTTCGTCCCATTCGGGGATTGCCTCAAAGGAGCTGACGTGTTCCAGCTGACGTCTGAATGCCCGCAACTTGATGTCGCCTGAGAGCGGTGGCAGCGTCCAAGGACCGCGGCGAGCGGGCAGATCACCCGTAAGTTTATACAGGTAGATCTGCTGTCGATTCTTGAGCATGTAGTGAATGAACGCGGTAGCGAGCCGCTTGCGTGTGGAAGTTCGGAATATGACGAAGTCCGAACCTCCGATCAGAGAGGCTCCCGGCCCGCGTGGGCCCGGCATAGGAGCGGTCATCCACAGACTTTCGTCCTTGGGGGGAAGTAAGCGGCGGAACTCTCCGATATTCCAGGGCCCCGATACATAAAACACAAAATCGCCGCGCGCCATCTGCCACCACAAGTTGATCAGCTGATGATCGGCGATCGGAGGAGCCAGGCGCTGTGTAAACAGATCCTTGTAAAAGGTAAGCGCCGCCCGAAATTTGGGGTTGGCGAAATTTCCGTATTGAGCGTCATCCCGCAGAACATGCGTCTGCTGCTGCAGCGCGAGCACCTCCAGAAACGAATATTCGTTGATCGGCGCCAGCAGCGGATATTGGCCTCGCTTTAGAACGCGGCGTACCGCTTGCATTTGGTTCAACCACCCATTCCAGGTACGTGCGGGGCGCGCAAAGCCCGCGCGTCGCAGGATATCCGGCCGATAGAAGAGCAGCCGAGTGTCGACGTACCAGGGTGTACCGTAGTATTGACCATGGAAGCGCGTGACGTTGAGCGCGCCCGGAAAGAAGTCGGGAGCTACCGGTGGCTGGGCTATCACCGCATGTAACGTCACGAGCGTGGCAAGATCCGTATTTCCCACCTGGGCAATATCCGGGGGATCACCTGCCGCGACTGCGGACACCAAACGCACTTGCGCGGAACTCCAGGCGAGATTTTCGACACAGACACGTAGTCCTTCGTGCTGTCGTTCGAACCCCGATGCCATGCGTTGCAATGCATCTGCTTCCGAACCAATGGCCCAAACGTGCAGTCCGCATGCCGCCCGAGAACACCCAGCCAGATTCGCGGCCGATGCCGCCAGGCATAATATTGCAGCAAGTTTTTCGATACTCAGGGTCACAGCGCAAAGCGACGTGTGCAGGTCATCGCGGGCGCAGCTGCTACGCGCACCTGCTCGGCGCAGGCGCAGCCACCTGCCGATCGCATGCACCAGGTTGCTGCGCGCGGGGTCAGCTGTATGCGCGTGGCAGCGTGACGCGCATTACGGAACCCGGTCTGGCCTGCAGGGCGGCGCCCTCGATTTGTCGACTGGATGTGCCCGATTCTGCACATGAAATCACGGTACGAGTATTGGCAGATCGCCTGGCAGTGAACTCGCACAAGCCGCGACCGTAGTTCTCAATTCGCGACCGAAAGCAAATGTTTCACACTCGTAGCGCTCGTCGCTCATTGAGACCGACTCCGCACGCCCTTTCGCGCCCTCTCCGGTGCGCGATTCGCAACGGTCGATCCGCGGACAACCAGTCGAGTCGGTAGTGCCTGAGCGTGCGGACCAGGAGGCAGCGGAGATCGCTCTTTGCGGTTGATTGCGGCGACCAACCACTCGAATGCCTCGACGCCCTGTTGCGCCACTGGTGGTCGCACGGTCGTCAGCGGTGGTGCCGTGAAGCGCGCGATTGGGATATCGTCGAAACCCGCAACGGCTATGTCGTGCGGCACATTTATGTCAGCGGCGATCAGTACCTCAAGGCACCCGACCGCCATGTTGTCATTGGCTGCGAAAATAGCACGCGGCAACTTGGCGCGCTTGGCGATGCGCAAACCCGCTGCGCGGCCCGCCTCTTCCGAATAATCTCCGGGGATATCGCGCTCCACCACTAAGCCGAGTTGACGCGCCGCCGCATGAAATCCTCGCGCCCGCTCGATTGCATCAAAGTTGTCGGTCGGTCCGGCGATATGCACGACATCTTGATAACCGAGCGCCGCGAAATGTTTGGCCACTTGGCGCGCCCCTCCCGCGTTGTCAATCGTGATTACCGGCGTACCCTGAAGCGGACCCGGCGCATTGAGCAGCACCGTGGGGACCGTCAAGGGGAGCTCAGCGAGAGTGGTCTGCGCGTCCATGAATGGCACCATAAGGATGACGCCGTCTACCTGCCCGTGAATCAATGCGAGGACTTTTTGGGCCTCGGTCAGACGTCCGTGCAGGCTCGCTACCAAAAGGCTCTGGCCGTGCGCGTAAGCGCACTGATCCAGCTCCCTGATTAGCTCCGAAAAGAATGCACCGTGCATGTCCGGCAGTAGCACCGCTATAGTGCGAGTTCTGCCAGTAATCAGTGCGCGCGCCGCCGCATGCGGAACGTAGTTGAGCTCACGGGCCGCATGCAGAACTGCCTGACGTGCCGACTCCGTGACACCGTCCGAGCTATTCATGACTCTGGAGACTGTTGCGGTCGATACTCCGGCGAGTTTCGCTACGTCCCGAATGCTGATGGCCAAATTCACATCCCCTGGTTCGAACAGGCGGATACGTAAGATAGATCAGTACGACGCGACGTCAAGCTTCGCGTGACTTTGGGACGCCCCGAATCGGCATGCGATTCACACCGGGAACGCATTCGAAGGCCCATCTCGAGAACCACTCGGTGCCGCGATTTATTGGTGTAGAGAGAATGGACAGGACCAATGTGCCTACGCTTCGACATTGGCACTTATTTGAGCGGGGACGCCCGACAGTGCCGCGCAATGAACGCCTCATGAGGAGGTAGGACCGCCGCGCAACTGCTGATGACAGATTTCACGTGATCTAAAAATTTCTTCAGCTCAGCATCGCTCAGGCGATCGATCACCGGCGGATACCTGCGCGGTTCAATATGCTGCCCCAACATGACTTGGGCCCAACTGACGGTCGTAAATAGTTCGTCACTGCGCAACAAAATTCGGGCGCTGTCCCGGAACAACGCGAGTCGCTCCTTGAGGGACGGCGGGATTTCCATGGTCCGGCACCTGTTCCAAAAAGGCGTATCGGCACGTTCGGTCGCGCAGTAGTGCAAAATGAGAAAATCCCTTACGCACTCAAACTCCTCATCCATTTGCGCATTGTATCGATTACGAAGAGCTTCGCTGCAATCACGCTCCGGGAAAAGCAATGCGAGTTTTGCGATCGATGTCTGTACCAGGTGAATTGCGGTCGACTCCAGCGGCTCGAGGAACCCGCCGGACAGACCGATGGCCACTACGTTGCGCACCCAGCTAAGCCTACGCTTACCACCCCGGAACGGAATCAGCTTTGGTTCCCCCAGCGGCGCACCCTCGAGATTGGCCAGAAGCATCGCCGCCGCTTCATCTTCACTCATGTCGCGACTGGAGAACACATGGCCGTTGCCCACCCGGTGCTGCAACGGAATTCGCCATTGCCACCCCGCGGGTCGGGCCGTGGCGCGGGTATACGGCGTCGGAGGTACTACGTTTTCACAGGGAACCGCCCACGCCCGATCGCACGGCAGCCAGTCCGACCAGTCCTCGTAACCGGCATGAAGATGCTTTTCGATGAGCAGACCGCTGAACCCCGTGCAGTCCAGGAACAAGTCGCCGGCCACTACCCGCCCGTCAGCCAGTATGAGCTCCTCGATGAAGCCTGATTCCGGGTTCATTCGCACGTCCACCACCTTTCCCTCGAGACGGCGAACTCCTTCGCTCTCGGCGAATTGACGCAAGAACCGCGCATACAACGCCGCGTCGAAATGGTAGGCGTAGCTGATATCCTGCAGCGGGGTGTCTTTTGGCGCGTCAGAAGGGGTCGGCATGAACCGCCCTTGTCGCGCGGCGACCACGTTGAACGAGTAGTCCCCTATGTCTGCCGCGAATCCGGCCGCCGCCCCGCGCGTCCAATACTGGTGGAAAGGCTGTCCATCCAAGTCCACGCCTAATTTCCCGAATCCATGAATATAGGAGTCACCGAGTCGCCCCCAGTCACGGAACTCGATGCCTAGTTTGAAGGTCGCTTGGGTGGCGCATACGAAATCGCGCTCATTGATCCCGAGCAAAGCGTTGTGCATGCGAAACGGCGGTATGGTCGCTTCGCCGACGCCGATGATACCAATGTCCTCCGATTCCACGACCTCGATGGACAGTCCTGGGTATAAGAGTCGACGCAGCGCCGTCGCGGCCATCCAGCCGGCCGTGCCCCCACCGACAATGACAAGACGACGGACGCTGCGTTCGTTCATGGCTGTTTACCAGGAAACTCCTGCGGTGAGCTTCAGCGTCAACGGCACGCCATTGATGGGGCCGTTGGTCACGTACTGAGGCACCTGTCCTCCGCCGAGAGTTGGGCTAAAGGTTGCCGCAGTGTAGGTCGCCGTGTTGAACACGTTTAGGATGTCCATGCGAATGTACCCCCGCATCCCATACCACGGAAATTTCAGCGCCTTGGTAGCCTGAACGTCAAGCTCTCGCTCCCATAGTGCGTTGCGCGGGTATCCTGTCATCGGGTAGTCCCAATATCCGTTGCATTGCTGCAATGTCGTCGGACAGGGCGCCGCGGCGCCAAATCCTACCGGCGTAGCGAGCGTCAATTCCGCGCCGTAAATCATGCCCCATGGACCGTTAATCGAGCCGGTGAGGACAAGCTTATGCTTCGGAATCGCACTGGACGGGATAAACGGATACATCGAGAGCTTCGGCAGATCGAATGCGTACGCATTATTCGTCAGGTAAGAATAGTAGTCGTTCTGGTATGCGTCCGAATACGTGTACGCGACGCTCGCGCTCCACCCGGACGCCCGCGTGTATGGCTTGTCCGCTTCGACCAGGACCTCGCGATTTCGGTCCTTGCCGTAGTTATCCCATAGAACCAGGTTTCCGGTGGTTCCCGGAACACCGCCCCATGCGGGATTGACGCCCGCAGCGCCCCAGGAGCTCGGCACGAAGTACCCACCCGTTGCGGTGCGGTTGCCGAGGTGGCCCATGATGCGGTTGTAACTGTCGATCTGCACAAGCGTCAGACTGGTGTTCCAGTCTCCGAGGCGCGCTCGGAATCCCAAACTGAACTGGTCGGAATACGGATTCTTGATATTGTTATTAATCATGTCGACCTCGCCAATCCCCGTCGTATTCAACGACTGCAAATTGGTGAGATTCATGTATGCCGGATTCCACGCAACGCATGTGGGACTGGCATTCGCGGCGGTCAGACAGCCGTTGTTGCTATAACCACCATTGTAGAAATTCACGGTCGGCTCCGCGAGCGCCGACTTTGTGAGCTCAAGAGACATCAAGCTGAACACATTTCGGTCGTACGCCCGGGCGTAGCCACCAAAAATTACGTAGCGTTGATTTCCCTCGATATCGTACGAGAACCCAAGACGGGGCTGAATCATCCCGCTCTGGGGGGAGCGATTGTGTCCATTGCTGATGTAGTTGGCGATATTGATCCCGCCCAGGGCGAGTGCCTGGGCGTACGTCTCAGTCGACCCCGGTGAGTAGGGCCCGTAGATGCCGTTTACGACCGCCTGGGGCGTGACGAAATTCTGCCATGCGGGTGTCGTTTCATAGTCGTAGCGCACGCCGAGATTGAATTCTAGATGGTGGTTGACGTGCCAGTTGTCTTCGAGGTATGCGCCGATTTGCTTGTCGTTGGAAGTCGCCAGCACCTGCTTGCCGGTGTAAAGCGCCGTGTAAGTCACCTGATATGGCGTGCTGTAGGTTCCATTGGAATTGACGCCATAGTAAATGTCGGATCCTTGGCCGGCGTCCTGGTATGAAAGTCTTGCGTCGTGGAAGGTGATTCCGGCCTCGAGCGTATGCGTGCCCATCCAGCTCAGATTCGCCAAGGTAAAGTCGTCAGACGCGGTCCACACCGTCTGCTTGTTCTTGAACTGCGCGTAGACGTTTTCGCCGTTCGCGTTTATGAGCGTTGTCTGTCCGTTGGCGCCAAACCACTGGTACGTCATCATCGGCTGCGTAGAGGCAGGCAGCGGATTGTCTCCGGCTGACTCGTAACCAATTCGAAGCTGATTTGTCCAATCCCCATGTGCATGGAGCCAGTACAAGCCGACGCGACTGAAGCGATTTTCCAGAGAATTGGCCGCCGACGCCGCGGTTTGTCCGGCTGCGCCGCTGATCTGGCTTTCGAAGCGATAGAGTTCCGACAGCTCCAGCCGATCGTTTTCCGTCGGCTCGTAGTCGATTTTCGCGAAAAGGAGTTTTTCGCTGAACGGATTCGTCGTGGGGCCGAACTGCGACCATATGCTCGCGGGAAGTATGGTCTGAAGCGCAGCTTCGGACGGCGCACCGTTTCCTACGCCAGGATAGACGGTGTTCGGAAGCGCAAGGTTTTTGTGCTCGTAAGAGAAGAAATAATGGAGCTTGTTTTTGATAATCGGGCCTCCGGCGGAAAATCCATATTCCAGGCTCTCGCCGCCGAGCGCCTTTGGATCTGTGGATTGCGGGGAGGCTACTTCTGCGGGCGTCATAGCGCGCAGGTTTTGGTTCGTAAAGCTGACGAAGGAACTACCATGAAATTGGTTAGTTCCGGATTTCGTCTTGGCCGTGATCACCGCGCTCGATACTTGACCGAATCGGGCGCTGTAGTTCGATGAGATGACGCGATATTCGGCAATCGCGGATTGCGGGAACGGATTGCCTGGGTCGCCGTCATTCGGGTTTTTGTTCGGACCGGATTGCCCGACGATGCCACCTTGGATGTAGTCCGCGAGACTGACGCCGTCGATATATACGTTGGCATCTTCGGCGGGCATCGCGCCGCCCCGGAATGACGTGTCGCCATTTCCGTTGACGGTGAATGTCACTCCAGGAACTGTGTTGGCGAACTCGAGGAAGTTGCGCGTCAGCTGGGGTATGGTCTGAATCGTGCGCTGCGAAACCAGTCCGCCGACTTCCGGCGAGCGCATATTGAAGAGGCGATGTCCGGTAACGGTGATCTGCTGCAACGTGGCGGAGCGCAGCGCGGTGTTCGTGAAATCGTAATTTACTGTCGAGGCGACACTGAGGACCAGAATCTGAACCTGATTACCGGCTCGGACCCGGTAGCGTCCGGGGGGCAGACCGATCAGCGTGTACGTTCCGGAGTGCGTAGCGATCGCTTCGCGTTGCGCACCCGTGGCGATATTGGTCGCGATAATCTTGGTGCCTGGGGCGGCGTGGCCCTCCAGGGTTGCATTAGACAGTGCGGCCATGGCGGTTCGTGGCAGGAGTACTCCTGCCGTTGCCGCCAATGTGGACGCGACAAAGGTCGCGATCAGGCGGTTGCGGTTGGTCGAATGCCTGGTCATCGTAATCCCCCCTAACGGCTACGGTCGAATTTGTTACAGATGTCTATTGAAGGCGATATTCGAAATGCATATCCGGCGTGAACGAACGTCACGGTCTTCGGTGGAAGCAAGCCATCTCGGCAGTCGCTGGGCGAAGCAGCGGTTCGTCGAGTGTCTTGTATGCCCCCTAAATTTGGCCGTTGCGTTTACGATGCAATGTAAACGTTTACATTCGGTGCGTGAACGCTATTCGGTCGTGCGTGGTTTGTCAAGCTTTCCGTGGGGGACACCGGTCTTCGGGCTTTGAGGGACTCTTTTTGCGCCCTGCGGCCGGTCACGTTCACCGTCGAAGGTCAGCCCGGATTGACCGGGGCGGGTGCGCTGCGGCATTCGATCAGCGCGTCGTGCGTTTTTTTGGCGATTTTTTTTTCTATTCCGTTCGACCGTCGTGATGCCGAAGATATCGATGCAGAGCAGTTATCGGGACTGTGTGGAGGCGAGGCAGCACTCTGGTTTGATTCCGAGGTCGATAAACGGGTGTCTGGCACAGATGAAGGTCACCCGGATTGATCCTCACTCCTCACGAAGATGCGGACATCACCGGCTACGGGGTGCGGTGTTCGCCGAGATTCGGCGCGCGGCCCAGCGCATGGTGTCAATCACTGAGGTGCAGTTGTAGCGCCCGCAGCGTCAGTCCACTGGCGGCCATTGACGTCGGTTCCGTCATTGGGATCCCGGGTTCGCACGCTGTGGACTACGCGTGCTCGCTTTCGCCGCCAGCCGCGCCGATGAACAACGATCGGCACGAGCGGTCGCTGGCGTGTACTTAAGGGCCGCCGACCACTGCTCCCCTTCGCCGGAGTGCGCACGCGGCCGAACCGCAGCGGGCGCGCGTCAACGTGGCGGTGCGGTCCCGACCATTCAACCCAGCCTGACCATGACGTGACGCGGCACCGTGTAGTCATCGAGCGCATACAGCGAGAGATCCTTGCCGTAGCCGGAGCGCTTGAAGCCACCGTGGGGCATCTCACGGGCGAACGTCCCATGCGTATTGATCCAGGTGCAACCGTACTGCAGGCGGGCGGCAACCTGCATCGCCAACCCGACGTCGCGTGTCCACACCGATGAGGCCAGACCATATTCGGAGTCGTTCGCCCAGCGCACAACCTGCGCGGCATCGGTGAACGGCGTCAGTGTCACCACCGGCCCGAATATCTCGCGCTGTACGACTTCATCACTTTGGAGAGCACCGGCGATCACCGTTGGTTCGTAGAAGAATCCCGCGCCAGCACGAGACTGCCCGCCGGTGGTCACGGTAATGTGCCGCTCGATCGCCGCCCGCGTTACGAACCCCGCGATGCGAGAGCGTTGTTCAGCAGAGATGACGGGCCCCATCTCTACGGCGTGATCGGTCTGCATCCCCACAGTGATCGTACGGACCGCCTGCGTGACAGCGTCGACGACGCGGTCATAGGCCGCAGCCTGCACGTACAATCGGCATGCCGCGGTGCAGTCCTGACCCGCGTTGTAAAATCCGAACACGCGCATCCCCGCGGCCAGCGCCTCGAGGTCGGCATCCGCGAAAATGATGACCGGCGCCTTGCCGCCAAGCTCCAAGTGGGTGCGTTTTAGAGTACCGGCAGCCGCGGCGAGGATTTTCTGTCCGGTGGCGACATCGCCTGTCAGCGAAACCATGCGCACACGAGGGTGCGCGACTAGCGGCGCGCCGACGGTCTCGCCGCGGCCGCATACGACGTTCACCACGCCTTTCGGAAGTGCGTCGTTCAGCGCACCAGCGAGCTTCAGCATCGTGAGGGGAGTCTGCTCCGACGGCTTGATCACAACGGTGTTGCCTGCTGCGAGCGCCGGCGCGAGCTTCCACGCAGCCATCATCAGGGGGTAATTCCAAGGCGCAATGGACGCTACCACCCCGACGGGATCTCGGCGGATCATGCTGGTGTACCCGCGGGCGTATTCCCCGGCGAGCGGTCCGGTCTGAACACGCACGGCGCTGGCAAAGAAGCGGAACACGTCGGCAATTGCGGGCATCTCGTCCCGGCGCATCGCCTCGAGGGGTTTACCGGTATTGCGCGACTCCACCGCGGCGTAAACGTCGGCTTCACGTTCGAGGTGCGCCGCAAGGTCGAGCAGTAGCCGCGCTCGGTGCGCTGGCGTGGTCTGCGACCAGGCGTCGAACGCACCCGCGGCAGCCAGCACGGCTGCCTCGAGTTGCTCGGGCGAAGCCTCGGGCACGGTGGCGATCCGCTCCCCCGTGGCAGGGTCGAGGATGGACTCGGCGGCGCCGAGTCCCGGCACGCGTTCGCCATGAATCAGCAGACGCGTGTCAATGAAAGGCTGCTGGCTGTCCGGGGTCATGACCGCAGATACCGCGCGTGGACGCCGTACGCCCTCCCCGGGGAGGCTTTCGGCCGCGCAACCGTCTTCTTATGAGGGGGCCGACGTCATACGCATACGCTTCAGCGCCCCACGGCCGGCAATTCGACCTATAATTCGATAGTAAATGGATGGTTCACTAATGCATCATAGCGCTGACAAGGCTCTCATGAGCGCGGATGACCGTCTCGATAGGCGAAACAGCGGCTTACCCCGTCCCGTGCCACGCTGCAGCCTGCTCGATCCGGAGCGTGCCAAGTCCAGCCACGATCACATCGCAGCGGTGCTCGGCACCGAGCTGCTGCAGGGCCGGTACCCCCCCGGCAGCACCATGCCCGCGGAGGGTAAGCTCGGCGAGCGCTTCCAGGTCTCGCGCACCGTGCTGCGTGAAGTAATGAAGACGCTCGCGGCGAAGGGCTTCCTCGTGCCCAAGACACGGGTCGGCACGCGGGTGCGCGATGCCGTGTACTGGAATTATTTCGACGCCGACGTACTCGCGTGGCGGCTGTGCCTGGGACTCGATGACGCGTTCCTGGAAACGCTCACGGAGATTCGCCGAGCGCTCGAGCCGGCCGCCGCCGCGCTAGCGGCACGGCGGCGCGATCCCGACGATGTCGCACGCCTGCGCGAGTGCTTGCGGCAGATTGGGCGGGTCGACCACTCGCGCCAGAGCTTCGCGGCGGTCGACCTCGACTTTCATCTGGCGATCGGCACCGCCTCGGGCAACCCGCTGATCCGCTCGATCGCGAGCGTCATCGAAACCGCTCTGGTGGCCTCATTCACCTACAGCTCCCCGGCCGATGACCCCGGCGATCACGCCGCGAGCGTCGCCGGCCACGCCGCCGTAGTCGACGCGATCGAAGCCGGCGACGGGCCGCGCGCGGCTCGTAGCATCCTCGCCGTGATCAACTCAGGTGCCCAGCGCATCGAACAGCGCAAGCGGCGCTGTAGAGTGCCGCGGTGAACCGATCACCAGAGGCACTACACCCAGCCGCCGTCGACGATGTACTGTTGGCTGGTGCAGGCGCTGGCCGCCTCGGAGGCGAGAAACACGATGACGTTGGCAACCTCGGCAGGCTGCAGCCGACGCTTCAGGCACTGCCGGGCGTTGATTTCCTGCTCGGTCTGCGCTGTCACCCACTTCTCCAGCTGCCGCGAGGTCATGATCCAGCCTGGGGCCACGGCGTTGACACGAATGCCATACGGACCGAAATCCCGGGCCAGCGAACGGGTCAATCCGAGCACTGCAGATTTCGAGGCGGTATAGGCAACCATTCCGCCCTGACCAATGATCCAGGAGATCGAGCCGAGGTTGATGATCGAGCCGCCGCCGGCCGCCTTCATCCCTGGCAGCACCGCCTGCGCGCAGAAGAACTGTTGTTTAAGGTTCACCGCGATCCGGCTGTCCCACAGCGCTTCGGTCACATCCTCGGTGGCGTGCCGTTCGTCGCTCGCGGCATTATTGACCAGCACCTGGACGGGACCGAGGCGCGCGGCGATAGCGGCAATCGCGCGCCGCAGGGCCTCAATGTCAGTCAGGTCGCAATGCTCAAAATGCACCGTCGCGCCACCGGCAGTCAGTTCGGCCGCCAGAGCACGCGACGGCGCATCTGCGATATCGAGAAACCCGACCCGCGCATGTTGCGCGACAAACTGCCGAACTATGGCCTCGCCGATCCCGGATCCGCCACCGGTCACCAGCACGACCTGGTCTTTCAGGTCCGTATACAGGGCTGTCATGTAATGATTCACTCCGCAGCTATAGTCAACATCAGCACGCGCCACTGCGCACCGTCGGTTCCTGCATCATACTGCGGGGGATTGGATGGCCGCTTCCCCTCAAGACACTTCACAAGGAGCATGACGTTCACATGGCATTGACTGGAGAACTGTTCATCGGTCGCCGACGCGCGGCCACCGCGCAACGCTTCCAGGCCTTCGATCCGGCCCACGGCGAAGCGCTTATGCCGACCTTCAGCGCCGCCGGAGCCGCCGAACTCGAGGCGGCTTGCGCGCTGGCAGACGCAGCCTTCGACTCCTACCGCAGCCTGCCGCCGCAGCGGCGCGCAGAATTCCTCGAAGCGATTGCGGGGCAGATCCTCGCTCAGGGCGAGGATCTGCTCAAGCGCGCTCACCTCGAGACGGCGTTGCCCCTGGCGCGGCTCACCGGGGAGCGAGCCCGCACCGTGGGGCAGCTGCGGCTTTTTGCCGAGGAGCTGCGCGCCGGCGAATGGCTTGGTCTGCGCGTCGACCCGGCGCTGCCGCAGCGCCCGACGGCGCCGCGCCCGGATATCCGGCTGCGCGAGATTCCGGTCGGACCGGTCGCCGTCTTCGGCGCCAGCAATTTTCCGCTCGCATTTTCCGTCGCTGGCGGCGACAGCGCCGCTGCGCTCGCCGCCGGCTGCCCGATCGTGGTCAAAGGTCACCCCGCCCATCCCGGCACTAGCGAGTACGTGGCACGGGCGATCGTGGCGGCGGCGACTGAAACCGGCATGCCCGATGGCGTCTTCTCGCTGTTGAACGGTCCGGACACCGCGCTCGGCGCAGCCTTGGTCACCGATGCGCGCATTCGCGCCGTCGCGTTCACCGGCTCGCGGGCCGGCGGACTCGCGCTGATGAAGGTCGCAGCCGAGCGTCCCGAACCCATCCCCGTCTACGCCGAGATGAGCAGCATCAACCCCGTGGTGCTCCTGCCCGCGGCGCTGGCCGGGCGCGGTGCCAGTCTGGCGCGCGAGTTCGTCGCCTCGCTCACGCTCGGTGTCGGTCAGTTCTGTACCAACCCTGGGCTCGTACTCGCACTCGAGGGCGAAGGCCTGCGGAGCTTCATCGAGGCCGCCGGTACAGCGCTGGAGGCGGTCAGCCCCGCTGTGATGTTGACGGAGGGCATACAGCGCAACTATGTCCGCGGTATCGAGCGAATGAGCGCTGCGGGCGGGGAACTGGTTGCACAGGGCGGCGCCGGTGCGCACACCTGCGCGCGGGCCGCACTGTTCAGCGTTGAGGCCGCTTCGCTTGCGCACCGACCGATGCTCGCCGAGGAGACTTTCGGACCGGCTTCGCTCATCGTGCGCTGCCGCACCCTCGCAGAGCTGCGCGGGACTCTCGAGCGGCTGGAAGGCCAATTGACCGCGACCTTGCAGATGGACGCGGCGGATCAGCCACTCGCGCAGGAACTGCTGGCGACGCTGGAGCGCAAGGCCGGCCGCGTCATCGTCAACAGTTGGCCCACCGGGGTCGAGGTCTGCCATGCGATGGTTCATGGCGGGCCGTTCCCCGCGACCGCGGACGGCCGCAGCACTTCGGTGGGGACACTCGCGATCGAGCGGTTTCTGCGTCCGGTGTGCTATCAGGGCTTTGCAGATGCTCTGCTGCCGCCTGAATTGCGCGCAGATCAGCTGCCGCGTTGGCCGCACCGATTCGATGGCGAGTATCGGGTCGGCCGAGCGGAATGATCCGGGCTTGAGCACGCGCCGCATCGTGCGGCGCGCGCTCACAGCGATCGTGGCGTTACGCTGCAGGCCGCACCGCGCGCCAAGGGATTGCGCAGCGGCAACAGGAAGGCGTCGGCGCGAATGTCGAAGATATCGCCCACCTCGACGCGGACCTGATCGGCAAACGAAAGGGTCGCAGTGCCAAAGAAGTGCACGTGCACGTCACCCGGCCGGCGGAATTGGGCGTACTTGAAGTGATGATGTTCCAGGTTCGCGAGGGAGTGCGACATATTGACCTCGCCCGTGAGAAACGGCTTCTCCCATAGCACCCGTTCCTGGCGGTAGATGCGACTGATGCCACGCACGTCCGCCGGCAGCGCACCGGCGAGAAGCTCGGCGCCGAGCGCGACCGGGCGCAGCTTGGAATGCGCGAGCCACAGATAATTGTGGCGTTCCGTGACGTGATCGGAGAACTCGTTGGCGAGAGTAAACCCGAGCCGCCGCGGCACTCCGTCGGCATCGATCAGGTAGATCCCGGCGATCTCCGGCTCCTCGCCGCCGTCGAGCGCAAAGGCTGGAGATTCAAGGGGCGCGCCATGCGGCACGACGCTCGCCCCGTCGCCCTTGTAGAACCACTCCGGCTGGACACCGAGTGCGCCGGGGGCGGGTTTACCGCCCTCGAGTCCCTCCCGGAAGATGCGCATCGAGTCGGTCTGGCCGGCCTCGGTCGCCGCCAGCGCATGCATTTTGTCGCGACTTTCTGCGGATCCGAGGTGCGTCAGCCCGGTCCCGGTCAGGTACAGATGCGCCGGATCGGGATGGTCTATCGGCGCGAGCAATCGCACGTCCTGAAGCGCCACACACCGGCCAGTACGCCGCTGCTCGACCGCCCGCGCCAGGGTGATGCCGTCGGTTAACGCACCGCTCGCCAGCGCATAAAGGCTCGGCGCATCCGCAAGCAGTTCAGCTCGCTCGACAGCCACCAGCACGGCGACTGTGCGCGCGCCGTCCGCTTCGATCTGTACCAGACGCAAGGCCATGAAATCTCCCACTGTGCCTGATGTGTCAGCCGTCGCCGATGATAGTCCAGCAGATTTGTAAATGTCTGAGTAATTGGACGGTCTTGACAGCGACTCGGACCGCTCCGTATTGTCTGAGTAAATGGCGAGCCATGACGCCGCTGCGCGCGCTCAGGGCCTCCCCTCCCGCTCCGGAGCCCTAGGCATGGCGATCATGATTGGCGGTGAATCAGGCGTTGCGTCCCAGACTGACGGCGAACCGCGCTCCTACACGGCGGCGCTGGTGGTGCTGGCCACCGTCTTTTTCATGTGGGGCTTCGCCACCGTCCTGAATGACATCCTGATTCCGCACCTGAAGTCTGCGTTCCAGCTCGACTACGCGCAGGTCCTGCTGATCCAATTCGTATTCTTCCTGGCTTACTTCGTGATGGCAATGCCGTCGGCGAAGATTCTCGAACGCACCGGTTACAAGCTCGCTGTCGTGATCGGACTGTTCGGCATGGCGGTGAGTGCCGGCGGGTTCATTCCCGCGGCCATGCTCGAGTCGTTCGGACTGTTTCTGGTGGCGCTGTTCCTGCTGGCCGCATCGATCACACTGCTACAGGTCGCCGCCAATCCCTATGTAGCGGTCATCGGGCCTGCGCAGACGGCCTCCAGCCGCCTGAATCTCGTGCAGGCGTTCAACTCAGCCGGCACCATGCTGGCGCCGCTGTTTGGCAGCCTGCTCATCCTCGGCCATACAGCCCCCGGCGGCCGCGGGGCACACCCGAGCGCTGCGGTGCGTGCGGCGGGGGTACACACGGTTGAGCTGCCCTACGCGCTCATCGCGCTCGTCCTGCTGGCCCTCGCAGTGCTGGTCTGGCGGGTGCGACTGCCGGATCTGGGCAAGGACACCCGCCGCACCGCGCGGGCCGAGCGGGCCAAACACAGCCTCTGGCGGCATCGCAACCTGGTGTTCGGCGTGCCGGCGATCGCGCTGTACCTGATCTGTGAGGTCGGGATCGGCTCGACGCTGGTGAATTTCATGTCGCTGCCGACGATTGGCGCGCTCACGCACGCCCAGGCCGCGGACTATCTGACGCTCTATTGGGGCGGGGCGATGGCTGGCCGATTCGTCGGTTCGTGGTTCCTGCGCTGGATGCGCCCGCAGCGTGTGCTCGCCGCCGTGACGGTCGGGGCGCTCGCATTGGTTGGACTCTCAATCCTCTCCACCGGTCACGTCGCGATGTGGAGCCTGCTCGCCGTCGGGCTGTGCAACTCGATCATGTTCCCGACGATCTTCACCCTCGGCATCCGCGGCCTGGGACCACTCACCGAAGAAGGCTCAGGGCTGCTCATCATGGCGATCGCCGGCGGGGCGCTCGCGGAACTACAGGGGGTGCTGGCCGATGCCATCGGCCTGCACCTCTCGTACGTACTGCCCTGGGTGTGCTACGGCTACGTGCTGTTCTACGCGCTGTGGGGCTACCGCACTACCGGCGCGGTGCATGACGAGCAGTTGAACGCTTGCTGATCGGCGCCGGTGGCCGCGACCGGCCGCCGGTGGTATCGAGCAGCGCAAGGCGCACCAGATCGGTCATCGCGGCACGGGCGGCCGCCGGATCGCGCCGCTCGACAGCGTCGTACACCCGCAGGTGGTCGGGCAGCGGATCTCGGCTAAGCGGCGCGGCGCGCTGCTTGAACACCGTCGTCCAGCTCACCGCCGCGGCAATACCGCTCGTGAGCGAGGCGAGAAACGGGTTACCGGAGGCTTCGAGCAGCGCCGAATGAAACGCGCGGTCCGCCTGTCGGCCCGCTTCGACGGCCAGTGACTGTGCCGCCATGTCCTCGAGCGAGCGACGCAGGCCGCGCAGTTGCTCCTTGCTGCGGCGCGCGGCCGCGAGTGCGGCGGCCGCCGGTTCGACGATCGTGCGCAGCTCGAACAGCGCATTCAGCAGCGGCAGATCCGGATTGCCGCTGAAGATCCAAGAGACCACGTCCGGATCGAGTAGGTGCCAGGCGCCGGGAGGACTGACGCGCGTACCGAGCTTGGGACGCGATTCAACCAAACCTTTGGCCGCGAGAATACGCACCGCCTCGCGATAGGCGGTGCGCGAGACCTTCAGCTGCTCGCTGGCGGCGATTTCTCCGTCCAGCACGCGGCCCGGCACGAGGCGGCCGGAGACGATCCGCACGCCGATGTCGCGCGCGATCGTGCCGTGCAGCCGTAAGGCTTTGCTGCCCAGGGCGCTGTTGGAGGAGGCCGGCGTCCTGGATCGCATGTCGGGCGTACTCTCGGGTCGATGCAGGCGCGCCAGTATAGCGGCGAGGCGGGCGGATGGGCGCAGACCCGCGAAGCGCGGCGATCCTCGAAACGCTCACTCATACGATTTATAATATTTTTAACGATCGGTTTGCTGTGGAGTCCGTGATGAAATCACTCGTGGAACAACTCGCCGCCGCACTCGGCCCGGATGGCGTGCTGCAGGGTGCGGCGGCGCTCGAGGCGCGGGATGCGGCGCAAACGCGAGGTCTTCGCGTGGATCTTGGAACACCACTGGCGGTGCTGAAGCCGCGCAGCACCGAGGAGGTCGCACGGATTCTCACCCTGGTGCACGCGGCCGGTCAGCCGGTCGTTCCCTGGGGCGGCTGCACGGGTTTGGTGGACGGCTCGGCAGCCGACGGCGCTCTGGCGCTGTCGCTCGAGCGCATGAACGCCATCGAGCAAATCGATGAGACGAACCGGGTGATGCGCGTGCAGGCCGGCTGCATCCTGCAGAATGCCTGCGAGGCGGCCGATGCTCGCGGCCTGCTGCTGCCGCTGGATCTCGGGGCGCGTGGCTCGGCGAGCATCGGCGGGGTCATCGCCACCAACGCCGGGGGCAACCGGGTGCTGCGCTGGGGCATGACCCGGGACATGGTGCTCGGGCTCGAGGCGGTGCTCGCCGACGGCACCGTGATCAGTTCTCTGAACACGCTGATCAAGAACAATGCCGGCTATGACCTGAAGCAGCTGTTCATTGGCGCTGAGGGCACGCTCGGCGTGGTCACGCGCGCAGTGCTGCGGCTGCGCCCGCGTCCGCTCAGTGAGAACGTCGCGTTGCTCGCGGTGGATGCGTTCGCGCATCTGCCCCGACTGCTCGCCCGCCTTGAGCGCGAGTTGGCCGGCTCGCTGTCCTCGTTCGAGGTGATGTGGGAGTCGTTCTACCGTCTCGTGACCACGGCGCCGGCGCTGGGTCGTGCGGTGCTCGCGCACGGACACCCATTCTACGTACTCGTGGAGACCCGCGGCGTCAGCGTGCAGGCGGACGCCGAACGCTTCGAGAACGTGCTGGCCGAAGCGCTCGAGGCCGGTGAGGTTGCCGATGCGGTCATTGCCAAGTCCGATCTGGAGCGCCGGGCGATGTGGAACCTGCGCGATGACGTGCCGCAGGTCACGCGCGACGGCCCGGTAGCCGCTTTCGACGTCAGCCTGAAGATCGAGGATATGCCGGGCTACCTGCACGAGGTGCACCAGTCGCTGAAGGCGCGCTGGGGTGCGGCGTGCCGCTTCGTCGTGTGGGGTCATCTCGGCGACGGAAACCTGCACGTGATGGTCGGTCTGCCGGAAGAATCCGCGCAGATGCACGAGGCGATCGAAGCGTTGGTGTATGAACCGCTCGGCCGGCGTGCCGGCGCCTCGATCTCTGGCGAACACGGCATCGGGTTGCAGAAGCGCCGTTACCTGTCGCTGTCACGCAGCCCGGAGGAAATCGCCCTGATGCGCACGCTGAAGCAGGCCCTTGATCCGCGCAACATCCTCAATCCGGGCAAGATCCTGACCGAGACGATCTGACGGGTACGGCCGGCGGCGCTAGGCGATGCCGCCCGGGCCGCGCAGCAGGTGCGGACCCAGATCGCGCACGCTGCGACAGCTCAATTGCCCGAGTACCCGATCGAGTTCGATGCTGAGCATCTGCAGGGCGCACCCAACGCCCTGCTCGCCCGCCGCAGCGAGTCCGTAGAGCGTCGCCCGTCCGAGCAGCACCGCATCGGCCCCGAGCGCGAGCGCCTTAGCAATGTCGGTGCCGCGGCGAAAACCGCTGTCGATCAAGACGCGCAGACGTCCGCCGACCGCGGCCACGATCTCTGGAAGGACCTCGATGGGCGCGATGCACGAGTCGAGTTGCCGTCCGCCGTGATTGGTCAGAACGATCCCGTCGCAACCGAGCTCGGCGGCCTTGTGCGCATCAGCCGCCGTCAGCACACCTTTGATCAGCAACTGGCGCGGCCAATGCTCGCGCACCCAGGCAATGTCCTCCCACGCGAGCGTCGGGGCGAACATCTGCGGGATGATGGTGCTGCCGCCGACGGCGGTCGCTGCGCCCGGCGGCAGAAACGTCTCGATGTTGCGAAAACGCGGCATGCCCTGCCGCAACAGCACTTGGGTCAGCCAGTGCGGGTGCCGCAGGACATCGAGCGCCGCGCGCAGTCGAGGCCGCCCGGGACTGCTGTAATTGCGCTTGTCCCACTCGCGACTGCCGAACACGTTCGCATCAGTCGTGAACAGCAGCGCCTCGTAGCCGTTCGCGGCGGCCCGATGCATGATGTCCTCGGCGATGACACGGTTGCGCATCACGTACAACTGCATCCAGAGTCGTCCGCCGGCCTGCCGGGCGACGTCCTCGAGGAGCGTCGTAGAGACCGTGCTCAGCGTGAAGGGAATCCCCGCCGCCGCCGCGGCTCGCGCCAGCGCCACGTCCCCTTGTGGGTGCAGCATGCCGTTCAAACCGGTCGGCGCGATCGCGAAGGGCGCATGCATCGGCGTACCGAACAGCTCCGTCGCCAGAGTGCGGCCCTCGGTGGGCACGAGCGTTGGCGGCACGAACTTCAGGGCCGCGAACGCCGCCCGGTTGCCGCGCAGGGTCGCTTCGTCTTCGGCACCGCCTTCGACGTATTCGAAGGCGAAGCCCGGCACGCTACGCCGGGCCACCTCGCGCAGGTCGGCGATGTTCAAAACCGCGCGGAGATTCCGACCGGTGAAGGGCCGGCGTTTCCAGGGCATGGGTGCTCGCTCCGAGTGCTGAGGGTCAAGAGGGCCGGCCTATCGGTTCAGATGCTCCAACCACCGTCGATTACGTGGATCTGGCCGGTCGTGTAGCGGGCGGAAGCCAAATACACCACCAGATCGGCGATCTCCTCCGGCCGGCCGATACGGCCAATCGGCTGGCGCGCGATGAACGCCGCGCGGGTCTGCTCATAATCGCCCCGGGCGCGCAGGCGCTCCTCCAAGGACGGGGTCTGCACGGTGCCGGGGCAGATGGCATTGCAGCGAATTCCCTGGCTGACGAAATCCGCCGCTACCGATTTGGTCAGCCCGATCACGGCCGCTTTGGTCGTCCCGTAGACGCACCTCACCGGTACGCCTTTGACACTGCTCGCCACCGAGGCCATGTTGATGATGCTGCCCTCGGCACGCTCGAGCATTCCGGGAAGCACGGCGCGGATGATACGGTACATCGCCTTGACGTTCAGTTCGTAGGCGAAATCCAAATCCGCCTCGCTGCTCTCGAGAATCGTACCGTGGTGCACACAGCCGGCGCAGTTGAACAGGATGTCGACGGCGCCCGCACGAGCAACAGTCGCGCTGATGCTCTCCGCGGCACGTACGTCCATGCGACAAGTGTCGATGCCGTGCCCGGCGAGCGACTGGAGTTTCGCTTCGTCGATGTCGGTAGCGAGCACATGCGCGCCTGCGGCCGCGAGCGCTAAAGCGCTCGCGCGGCCAATGCCCTGGGCGGCAGCCGTCACGAGCGCGCGTTTGCCGTGCAGGGAGAGTGAGGTGTTGGACATGATCAGGTCTCGGAAGGTCTGGGGTCAGGATTGTGGAACCGGTGTCGCCGGCGATTCGTTGGACTGGTAGCACGCTTCGACCAGCGCCATGGTGTGCCAGGCATCCTCGACCGAGGTGCGCAGCACATCGTCCTCACCGCTTGCAAAGCGCTGCAGGTTGGACATCGTGCCGATGAACGCATCGGGAAACCACGCACCATCGAGCGGCACCGCCTGCCAGGGACCGCCGCGGGGCGCGAGCCACAGGGCATCCGGCTCCCCGCGCGGATAGTTCAGCAGCAGACCGAGCTTCGTAAGCGCCGCGCCGTGCTCACCCTCGATGCGGAAGGTTGCGTCCTGAAACTGGCCGCCGAAGTCGTGATGGTGATTGATCGAAAGCGTCACCCGTCGCTCCGGACCGTAATCGAGAATGGCGCTGGTGCGAGTCTGCGCGAGCGCACTGCCTGGGTAGTGGTACGTTCGCGCCAGCACTCCGCGCGGCTCGCCGGCGAGTGCGCGGATTGTGTCGAGATAATGAATTGAGTGCGAGACGATCTCGACGCGCGGATTCGGCACGAGGTGTGGGAACAGTTCCCACGGTGTCAGCAGACTGAGGTGTACCTCGATATCGATGAGGCGGCCCAGAAGTCCCTCGGCCGCGGCGGCGGCCACGGCCTCCATCATCGGTGCGAAACGCAACTGGAAGTTGACCGCCGCAATAAGTCTTCGCTCGCGGCAGATGGCGCGAATAGCCGTAGCCTGCGTCAAGTCGAGTCCGAGCGGCTTTTGGATCAGCACTGGCGCGCCAGAGGGCAGCGCTGCGAGAATCGCCCGCTGCGCCACCGGCGGAGCCGCAACATCGAACACGCACTCCGGGATGGCGGCGGCCTCCTCGATGGAGCGGCACACCCGCTCTATGCCCCAGCGCGCCGCGATGGTGCGCGCCTTGGCGCCGTCGACATCGAACACGCCCGCCACGGCAAACCCTGCCTTGCGATACGCCGGCAGATGCGCATCATTGACGATCCCGCCGGTGCCGATGATGACGATGGGACGCGGCGCGCTTGGGCGCGGGTGGTGTTGGCGCAATACTGTGGGTGGCCAGGGGCGGCTCACTGAAGAATCTCCTCAAGCCGTCGTTGCGTCTCGTTCAACAGCGAGCGGCTCGACTCCTCGGTATCGAGTGCGCGCGCCAGCAGTTCGTCGATGACGTGAGACGCTTCCGCGAGCCGCGGGTGCAGCGGCAGCTCTCGGGCGTGCCCGTGCAGGCCTTCGAGTTGGTGGTAGAACGGAATCATTTGATTCACTTGTGCATCGGCCCACGTGGAGCGGCGCACTCCGATCGCCCCTTCCAGAGTCGTCAGCTTGTCCATCGGCGCCGTGGCGAGGTGGCGCAGGAACGCCCACGCGAGCGACTTCTGGGTCGAACCGGCCGCGAGCGCGATTACCCAGAACACGTTGAGCGAGACGCTGCGGCCGCCGAGTCCCTGTGGCAGCGGGGCGATCGCAACACGATCACGGACCGCACTGCCTTCCCAGCGCTGGGCGAGTGCGGCGAATCCGAACCAATTCGCCATCAGCGCCACCCGGCCAGCGCAGAAGAGCAGCCCCGACTTGACGCTATCGAGGGCGCGCGCACCGGGGACAATCGCCGCCGAATCGCCGGCCAAGTGCCGCATGAACTCGAGCGCCGCCTCAGCTGGGGCGCTGCACAGCTGCGGGCGTGCACCCGGGCCGAACGGTTCACCGCCTCGCGACCAGACTTGGATGCAAAAATCGTAAAAGCCGTTGTGCCCGTCGGGAAAGAGCGCGAGGACCGTCCCGGAGAGACCGCGCGCAGGATCGTGCAACGCGCGGGCAACGGTGTGGAACTGTTCCCACGTGCGCGGCACCTCAAGGTCCGCAGCCTCGAGCAGATCCTTGCGGTAGATGAGACACTGCGGACCGTCGTGATACGGCATGCCCCAGAAACCACCTGCGAAATCCTGCAACGTGACCAGCGAGGGGCTCCAGGCGTGTGGAAAATCGCTGATCGGTGCTCGCATCTGGTAGGGACGCAGGTTCTCGATGGCGCCCGCGGCATGCGCCTCGGCGAGCCAATCGGTGCAGAGAAAGGCCAGATCGATCGACCCATCGCGCAACGACGGCTGCGCCAAGAGCCGTGCATGCAGCTCGTTCAGCTCGAGCGCCTCGATCTCGAGTTGCGGTGCGCCACCGACGGTACGCGCGAAATCGTCGAACTGCCGGCGGATCGCCGCTTCGAACGGGTCGAACTTACGAACTGCTATGCGGAGCGGACGCATCGTGCGCTTCCTCTTCCGGCTTCAGGCCCGCGTGCACGGCGATCACCTCCGCACAGGTGTGCAGCGCCGGGAGCATGGTCTCGAGGCTTGGCCCGTTCTTCTCCTTCAGTGTCGCGATGGTGAGCGCGGCTTTGATCGACGAGCCGGGCGCGCCGACCGGCACGCCGATGTCCAGCCCACCGACGAAGCGCTCGCCCTCGGAGCGTTCGTAGCCGCGCGCGCGGATGGCCGCCAGGCGCTTGAGGAACTGGGTGCGTGCCGCGGGCTTCTCGCGCCGCCACTCCAGGTCGTGCGTCAGCAGCTCTTCACAAGCCTCGCTCGACATGTTTGCCAGCAGCACTCGTCCAGAGGTGGTGTGCATCGGGGAGTGCTGCGAGCCCACTTCGACCGACAGGCGGAACGGCTTGGGGCTCTCCTCCTGGGCGAGCACCAGCACCCGCTCGCGGTGCAGCACCGAGAGATGGCAGGATTCACGCAGGTCCTCGGCCAGCCCGCGCATCAACGGCTGAGCCGCCTTGAGCAAGACTTCGTACGGGGAGTGCGTGCGCGAGAGCTCGAACAGCTTCAGCGTCAGCGAATAGGCACCAGTGGTGGGGTCACGTCGCAGATAGCCGCGACTTTCCAGGCAGGCGAGCATTCGGAAGATCTCCCCCGCCTGGCGGTTCAGCGCACGTGCCAGCTGTGCCTGCGTGAGGGGCACGGCCTGATCGGACAGGTATTCGAGTACGTCGAGACCCTTCTCGAGTGCCGGCACCGAGTATTTGGTGCGACGCTCCTCAAGATCAAGCAGCCTATCGTTGGTCATGCAACCTCCTTTCGCCTCAGAGGACGGCCGACTGGGATTGTGCCTGATGGGCCTGCGGTACGCCGGGCGGCGGATCTTCGGGGCGGTCCCGCACTCGGCGCGTACGCCCACCCACCGTGTAGATCGCCGCCGCGCCGATCAGCACGGTGCCTTCGATCAAGCCTTGGTAATTCGCGCCCAGATTCAGCACGTTAAAGCCATTGGTGAGGGCATATAGAACGAGTGCCCCGGCCACGGTCTTCAGCACACTGCCGGCGCCACCGAAGAGCGAAGTGCCGCCCAGGATCGCCGCGGCGATGACCGTGAGCTCCTCACCCTGCAGCGCCGTGGGGTTCATTGCGCCGAACCGCGAGGCATACAGCACCCCGGCGAAGCCGGCCGCGAGCGCAGAGAAGACGAAGGCGCCGAGTTTGTAGGCCCGCACATTGATGCCGGCCAGACGCGCCGCCTCGGCATTACCACCTGCGGCATAGATGCGCCGGCCGGTGACGGTGAAGTGCAGCACCAGCCAGGTGATGAGGGTAAATCCCGCCATGTACAGAATCGGCAGCGGCAGTCCGAGTGCTCGGCCGCTCTCGAAATGCGTCATAGCCGCGAGCGAACCAGCGGTGCCCACCATCAGCGATCGGTCATTGGTGACCACCAGCACCAGGCCACGGATCGCGGTCAGCGTACCGAGCGTGACGATGAAGGCGTTGATACCGACCAGCTCGACCATAGCGCCATTGAGTGCCCCGAGCGCTCCGGCAGCCGCGAGTGACAGCGCCATTGCACCCCAGAACCCCGCATGATCGATGGTGAGAATGTTGACGGCGGCGGCAAGCGCTGCGACTGAGGCGACCGACAGATCGAAATTTCCGGTGATCAACACCACCGTCATCGCCACGCCCATGATCGCCACCGGTGCGGTCTGATACAGAATGTTGATGAGATTGACCGGATTCAGATAGTTCGGCCGCCCGAGCATGGCGGTGATCACCGTCAGCGTCCCGACCAGAATCAGCAGCGCGTAGTACACACCGGCTTCGCGCAATCCCAACATGCCTCGCATCATTCCCCCCAATCGATCAACAGGCCTGCGGTCTATCCTCAGGCCCGGACCGGCGGCGGCCTACGCCGGCCGCCAGCCGAATCAGCTCTTGTTCGTCCGTATCAGCGGCCAAACGTTCCGCGACGATCGCTCCCTGGCGCATCACGAGGATGCGATCGGCTTCCTCGAGCAGTAATTTCAGTTCCGAGTCGACCAGGATCACGGCGACCCCCTCGGCCGCGAGTGCGCGAACTTGGTCGAGGATCTCCGCCTTGGCACCGATGTCGATACAGGCAGTGGGCTCATCGAGCAGCAGCAGCCGCACCGGTCCGCACAACCAGCGCGCCACGCTCACTTTCTGGGCATTACCGCCGGACAGATCCCCTGGTACGGCATGCACGTCGGGCGTCTTGATGCGCAAACGCCGGATTGCGGCGGCGGCGGCTGACTGCTCGGCGCGCGTGCGGGGAATCATGCCCCAACGCGAAAAGCGCCCGAGATGCGCGAGGGTCATGTTCTGCCACAGCGCCATCCCCGGCACCAGCGCCTGAGTGGCGCGGTCCTCGGGGGCCAAAGCGATGCCGGCGCGCACGGCGGCGACTGGGGATCGCTCCACGCGGCGACCGTGCACGCGCACCTCGCCGCGCGCATTGCGGTCGGCGCCGAAAATGGCGTGCAGCAGCTCGCTGCGCCCGGCGCCCAGGAACCCGGCGATACCGAGCACCTCACCGGCACGCACCACAAAGCTGCAGGGCGCCAAACGGCCCGGGGAACGCAGGCGATCGATCTCAGCGACGTTGCACGCGCTGGCCGCGACGGCACGTTTCGCAACACGCTCAAAGCTGCGCCCGGCGATGGCATCGGCCAGAACGTGCTCGTCGATCGAGCGCGTCTCGGAGGTGAGAACGGCGGCACCGTCGCGCAGCACTGTCACAGCGTCGGTGAGCGCGAGCACCTCGTCCAAAAAATGTGTCACCAACAGGATCGCGCGGCCCTCGGCGGCCAGGCGGCGGATGGCACCGTGTACGATCTGCCGTTGCGGTGCGGCGAGCGAAGCGGTCGGTTCGTCCATGACGATGAGCTGCGCCTCGGCGGCAAGCGCCTGGAGGAGTCCAACCATCTGGCGCGCACCGATCGGCAGCGCCGCAAGCGGCTGATCGGGCGGCAGGTGATAGCCAAGTGCATCCATGAGCGCAGCGAGCCGGCGCCTCTGGGCGCGGTCGCGCCGCGCCCAACCGTCCTCTGCGAGGAACACATTCTCGAGCACCGAGAGTGTGCCAACGAGTGGGATCTGTTGATGCAGCGTCGCGATGCCGGCGGCGCGCGCCTGGGCCGGATGGCGCCAGTGCTCTGGGCGGCCCTTCCACAAAATACGGCCGGCGGTGGCTTCAGTCGCACCGCTGAGGATGCGGATCAGGGTGGACTTGCCGGCACCGTTGGCGCCGAGCAACCCGTGGACGGTGCCGGACCCGACGACTAACTCTACCTCGCGCAGCGCCGCAGTGCCGTTCGGATACACCTTGGCGAGGTGTTCGAGTCTGAGCAGCGGCTGCGTGGCAGGAGGCATCGGCAGGTCACCATTGACCGCGACACTCGCGCGCGTTCGCGCGGGTGATGCCGGGTGTGTGGTAGGTGATGAAGGCCGCATGCAGCGGTTTCTTACCCGTCACGTCGTCGTAGAGTGCCTTGAACGCCAATGCGCCAAGTTTTAGTGGTTTGTAGCAGACCGTGCCATCGATACGGCCGGCTTGCAGCGAGAGCATGGCCAGACGCGACCCGCCGATGCCGATGAGCTTGGCGTGCGAACCGGCCGAGCGCACCGCGCGGGCGCAGCCCACCGCCATGTCGTCGGCTTCGTTGAAAAACAGGTCCACCCGCGGATGCGCTTCGAGGATGTTCTGACAGGCCACGTCTGCCGCTTCGGTGCGCCAGTCACCGGGCTGCGTGGCGACGATCCGATAGCGCACGTGCGCCGCCTCAAGACCTTGCTTGAAACCCTTCTCTCGTTGCAGAACCTCGGGAAACCCTGGCGCGCCCTGGATGATGGCGATGCGCGCCAGATGGCCGGGCGGCAGCAGCTGCGCGGCCAACCGTCCGGCTTCACGGCCGGCGGCCGTCTCATTCTGGGTTACCAAGGCAGTAAGCCGCGGGTAGACCGAGCGCAGGGGACGGTGGGCTGGATTACCCACCTGCGAGCCGACGGCCACGACCGGAATTCCAGCCTGCGTCGCGCGATTGACCCAACTCTCGGCGATGACCGAGTCGAGCGGCATGAGCACGATGCCGTTGACCCGCTCGGCGATCAGATCCTGCAGATCGTTGGCCTGCTTCTGCACGCGGTTCTGGGCATCGAGCACCACGGTCTGCACGCCGGCGCGCGCGGCCGCCTGCTCGAAGCCCCGAGCGATCGCCGCAGCGAACGGATAACTCAGGCCCGCACTCGAGAACCCGAAGCGCAGCGGCACGGCCGCCTCGGCTCGCACGGCCAGCGCTCCCGAGAGCACGATCGCGAGCTGCAGCGCGCGCGCGACGTTCACAGGCACGACCGTGGT
>JAKCDC010000030.1 GCA_021838635.1 Pseudomonadota bacterium | reverse complement strand
CTGCACTTGTTCATTGACTCGGCTCCTCACAAGCGCACTCACCGTTCCGATCATTTCCGCCGGGGGCATCATGGACGGCCGGGGCATTGCCGCGGTGCTAAAGCTGGGCGCCGCCGCGGCGCAATTGGGTACCGCGTTCTTGGCGACGGACGAATCAGCGGCCGACGACGCCTACCGCAGCGCACTGTGCAGCGATGCCGCCTACCACACCGTCATGACACGAGTGATTTCCGGCCGCCCGGCGCGCGCCCTTGCCAACCGGTTCACCGCCTGGGGGATGCAGGTGCGAGCCCACGAGCTGCCGGCCTATCCACTCGCCTATGATGCGGGCAAGGCCTTGCATGCGGCGGCCCGGGCGGCCGGCAATGCCGGTTACGGTGCGCAGTGGGCCGGTCAAGGTGCGCCGCTTGCTCGCCGACTGAGCGCTGGGGCGCTCGTGGCCCAATGGGTCCAGGAACTATCCGACCAATGAGCGCGGTGCACGAGCAGTGGTTACTGCAGATGAAACTGCGTACACCATTGCGAGAGCACTTGGGCGAAGCAATCCGAGTTCACTTGGCTCGCCCAGGACGGCACTCGGCCGCTCGGGATCGGCAGAATCAGATCCAGCAGCACGTCGCTGGTCTTCTTCAGTACAGGTATCAGTCGTGCCGAAAGCGCAGACGGGTCCGTCCGAAGGGTTTTCGCCACCGCCGGGTGCGGTACCGGTGGGCCTTGCACCCGAGTCACGTGCGGATTCTGCTCATGGCTGACCGTTCGCGGTGGCGTTGCGCATCCGCTCAGGCCGCCGAGCAACAGTCCGGACATGAGTAGTGCAGTCAAGCCGCGGCCTGCCGCTTCTCGTCTGTTGATGCGCATCCGTTCACCTCCGGCAGCCTTCTGCCCGCCGATGCCGGCGGCTCCAACCCGCCCGTGCGTCACTCGAGCCACAGCATCAGCGACACCGTTGCGCAGTCGCTGTGGACGGGTTTGATAGTACACCCGCAACGATGTCCGGCGACACCGTTGCCGCGATCGGAACTGTCTTACCCGCGTACATCGCCGCATGGATCATTCGGTGTATCGGTCATATGCGGGGATGGCCGACCCTTGGCGAGCGGGACGCGCCGGCCACCAGCGGCCGAACGTCCCGTCGAACCTAGCAGCGCAGCGCCGTCAGATCGGTCTTCGGCGACGGTGACCAGAGTGGTGACCGTCGACATCCGATCCGCTGCAGGGGCGTCCTCGGCCCGTAGCGCGGTGCGCATCGGACCGGATATGCGCCTGGCGGTGTTCAGCTCTCCGGCATATGTTTCAAAGCGGCCGCCACCGAAGAGTCCACGCGAGCTCGGCGAACACGAGTGCATCGGGGTGTGCCGTGCGGGCCGTGGGAACTTCTATGCCTGGGAGTTCGAGCCCACTGGCCGCCCGCTCAAGGCGCGCCCCGAAAGGAGGCTGGTGTTGAACTCCGGGTCCCTGGTCATCGAGGCGGCACCGGCGGGATTGCGGTTATCGATGCTGCTGGAATGGCGGATCGAGGACGAACAGCGCATCGGTCGGTGGGTCCAGGTGCTCGGGGGGCGCCGTTTCCCGGATATCACCTCTACTATCCGAGCCGGCGCCAGCAGTCTCAGACCTTCTCACTCGTTGTCGATGCGCTGCGCTGGAAAGGCTCACCCTGAGGGCATGGCCCCCCCACCGCCGGCGCGCGCGGGGCACAGATCTCGGCCCCTAGAGCTCTCGAAACCACACATGATCATGCGCTCATGTGATTGATTTATTAACATATAGTGGCGCCGTAACGGGTGCCGCGGCAGGCCTCTGATCCGCCGAGGGGCTCGCGGTCCGGGAGGGTTGCAACCTTTGGCGCCGATCCGTGTTCTACCGAGGGCACACCGGGCCGCAAGATGCCCGCGCACAGCCCATGGGGTCCAAGGGACGATAGGCTCGGTGATCAGGCATGCAGGTCGGTACACGCACGAACCGCGTGCAGTCGTGACCGCCGTCCCCGGCCACCAGTCCGCCCCCGCACCATGGAACCACACTCAGGAGTTCGCCATGATCCCCAAGCTCGCCGGACCGTTAGCGATCCTCACCGCCTCGCTGGTCACTGCACCGGCCTTCGCGACGCAATCGCTCTACCACACGCGCTTGAATGCACCGGCCGGTGGGACTCTGACGCTGTCCACCGACGTTGGCTCGGTCTCGGTCGTCGGGGGCGCGACCTCACACGTGACGTTCCAATTGAAAGCTGAGGGTCCACGGTCGAACACGACCAGTTTCCACATCGTGGCGCGCACGACGCCAGAAGGAGTGCGAATCTCGGTGCAGCGCCACTCGCGTTTCTTTCACGGCTGGTTCAATTGGCTGCACTGGTTCGGACGGTCGCATGACCATGTCCAGCTCAGCGCCGCCGTACCGAGCGCGTATCGCCTTGATCTACGCGCCGCCGGCGGCTCGATCCGGGTGCGCAACCTCAACGCTTCAGTCCAGGCGAGTAGTTCTGGCGGCGGTGCCAACCTACAGAACATCACAGGCGCGGTGGACGTGCACACGGCTGGCGGTGACATAAAGGCCCGCAACATCCAGGGCGCGACTCGTCTCAGTTCCTCCGGCGGGGACGTTATCATCAGCGATTCGAGCGGTAGCCTCACGCTGCACGCCGCGGGTGGCGACATCTCTATCCACAACGCCAACGGTCGCGTACGGGCGTCAAGTTCCGGCGGTGACATTCGCGCCGAAATGACTGCGGTGCACCGTATCAGTCTGCACACCGCGGGAGGGGACATCACACTGCTGCTGCCGCAGAATACACATGCGGCCGTGAAGGCCGAGGCAGTCGGCGGCAGCGTGGACTGCGACTTCCCGCTGAGCACGACGCAGATGTCCGGAAACGGCGCGCTCGACGGCACGATCGGCGGCGGCGGCCCGCAGATCTCCCTGCACTCTGCCGGCGGTGACATCCACATCGCGGCACAGCAGTAATTGTCAATGCCGGTCCCCGGGCCGCCGCGGCCCGGGGGAGGCGCGCCGCCGTGTACACTCTCTCCCTCGGACCAGGGGGAACGGATCATGTCATCGAAGCATCCTCGAGCGGCGGTCTCGGGCCGGAGAGCCGTTCTAATCGCGGGGATGGGCATCCTGCTCGCCTCGCTTGCCGCCTGCGCCCGCAATGCCGCACCGCACAGTCCGCATCTGTTCTTTCGCATCTCGGCCGACTCCGCACTGCGTGCGCCGATCTCTGGCCGCCTCTTGGTATTCGTGGCCCACGGGACCGGCGCCCGGCAGGTCACGATCAACGAATTCAAACCCGACGCCACCTGGGTGGCCGCCCGCAACGTACATGATCTGGCGCCCGGCGCTGCGTTCGACATCGATACCGACCGGACCGCGTACCCGAAGCCGTTTTCCGACCTCCCCGCCGGGACTTACCAGGTCCAGGCCGTCCTCGACGTGAACCACACGTACAACTACAGCGGCTTGACGCCCGGCGATCTGATCAGTCCGGTGCTGACGCTGCGCCATTGGACGCCGGGCCGCGGGCTGGAGCCCCACCTGACGCTCGACAAGATGGTCCCCCCGCGCCCGGCGCGCACTCTCACAGCGCCACAGCTGCAGGCGGCGGCCCACCTGCGGCGCGCTGAGCAGCGCAGCGAGCTGCTCAGCGCGTTCTGGGGCCGTCCGATCTTCATCCGTGCCTGGGTCGTGCTGCCACCTGGATACCGCAAGCGCCCCTCGCGCCGCTACCCGACCGTCTATTGGACGCACGGCTTCGGCGGCACAATGTCCTACTGCCGATTCATGGGCATCAGGCTCTACGAGCGCATGGCGGCCGGCAAAATGCCGCCGATGATCTGGGTGATGCTTGATGAGCACCTGCCGAGCGGCACGCACGAGTTCGCCAATTCGGTCAACGACGGCCCCTGGGGCTCGGCGCTCACACAGGAATATATCCCCTGGATCGAGGCGCATTTCCGCGCGCTCGATCACGCCCGCGACCGCTTCTTACAGGGGCATTCCTCGGGCGGCTGGGCGAGTCTGCAGCTGCAGGTCGATTATCCGCGCCTCTTTGGCGGTACGTGGTCCACCTCCCCCGACCCAAGTGACTTTCACGATTTCACCGGCATCGATTTGTACGCCCCGCATGCCAACGTCTATCGACAACCGGACGGGAAGCCCTACCCTCTGGTGCGTATGCACGGCAAGGTGATCGAGACGTTCGAGCAATTCGCCAAGCTGGAGAACGTCATCGGATCATACGGTGGACAGATGGCCTCGTTCGACTGGGTGTTCTCCCCGCGCAGACCCGACGGACGGCCCGAACCGATGTTTGATCGGAACACCGGGCAGGTGAACCCCACAGTCATCGCGTACTGGCGCAAGCACTACGATTTGGCCCATATTGTCAAGCGCACCTGGGCACGACGCGGCGCCTACCTGCGGGGCAAGATCCACGTGTATGTCGGGACGGCCGATACGTTTTATCTCGACGGCGCAGCGCGCGAATTCGATGGGGTGCTGAGCACACTCGGGGCCGATGCACAGTTCACGTTCCGCAAGGGCCGAACGCATTTCAACCTGTACTCGCGCCACGGCGATTCTCTGGCACTGTTCGATACGATCGCCGCGCAGATGTACCTGACTGCTTACCCGCATGCTGCCACAAAGTGGAAGGCCTTGGCGGCGGTGGCTTTCAGATAGCAGCGAGTCCTCGTGTGCGCACCGCGAGTCGCGCCCTGCGTCACCGGGCGGCGTGGCGCAGAACCCCAGAGTCAGCGGGCGCGGTCACCGACGTTGATGATCCGACCGCTGTACGGGGCACTCGGCAGCGGTTGCCACCGTGCAACCCGGCGCTCGATCCGAGCGCGCGCGGATGCGCTCAGCCGGTGGGCCACCTGCCGCCGCAGCTGCCCTGCAAACGCATGCACCTGGACGCTGTTTTGGATGCGCACATCGCTCAGCACGGGCTTGGCCGCGATCGAGTACCGGTAATAGGCTCGGGACCAACTCTGCGGCACCTGCCGGCCCGAGCGATACAGATTGCCGAACTGCACCTGCGCCGCCGGTGCGCCGCGCTCGGCCGCACGATGGATCCAACGGACCGCGCGCGCGGTGTTGGCCGGAACATCCAACCCATACAGGTACATCAGGCCGATTCGATCCTGCGCCATCGCGAGATTTTCCCCGGCCGCCTGTCGAATCAATCGAATGCCGGCCGGAACACCCGACCCTGCGGGCCGTTGCCGCAAAAGATGCAGCCCGCGCACGTATTGCGCTAACGGGGACGGATCGGGTCGGACCGATGCACACCCGCAAGGCGCCAGGAACCCGAACGGGGTAACCCCAACGGTCGATCGAAAGATCGCCATCGCGCTCCTACCTCCTTTGCGTTGGTGTCACGGATCGTGACCGCTCACATGCCCTCCCTGAATCCAGCGGTTTTCCCCGCCGGCGTCGATGTTAATTCTCCGGGCGATTACTGATCAAGAGGTTCCAACGCCCACCCGGCCGCTTCGTGCCTCCCCCGCGGGGCCTCACGTTCCGCTGTGCGCGGCCACCACCGTGATCGCGAGCAGGATCAGCGCAATGATCAGCACGACCAGGACGTGTCGGAGACGGACTTTCATGGGTTAGCGCGCGCAGACCGAAGATGGTCTCGGCAAAAGATTCGCGCATCTGACGCTCATCGCATCACCTGCCCGAGCGGCCGACGCAGCGACGGGAGTCCGGCGGCGCCGTAGCCGAAGCGGATCAGAACATTGGGCAGGCGGGAATGATTGCCGAGCTCGGCGGCGAGCGCCAACCGCGTCGCACGGACCTCCATTGGCTCGTTGATCACGGCCGCACGTATGTTCATGGCTGCGGCGTGCAGCAGGAGGCGTTCACAGGCGCGGCCGACCTGAACCCAACGGTGCGGCTCGCGGCTCGCGCCAATCAGCACCGCAAATCCGCCGGATTTGCGCGCTCGATTGGCCGCCCGTGCGCCGTTTGCAGGCGCACTGCTCAGCCAATCGCAGAGCACCGGACCGAGCCAGCGTGCGGCCAAGTGTCCGCCACCGCAGCCCGTGAACAAACCATCGCGCCGCTGCAGCGCAGCGTGTTCCGTGACGCGGGTCCATGCTCTGAGTTCTGCCCGCAGCGCCTGATCCGCGCCCCGGATCTGATGGGCCGCCTCGAGCAGCCCAGCCAACCGCTCGATCTTCGGGCGATGAGTCACGAGCACCACATCGACCCCCAGGTCGGCACCGCAGTGTTGCAGCGCTTCGAGCTCCGCGGCGCTCGGCGTTCGTTCATCGTAAGCTTCGGGCGCGTTGTGCCGTCTGGGGATCGCGTGAAACAGCGCTGAAGGCTCAATGTGCCGCGCTGCGCCGAGATCGATCTTCAGCCCGCCACGTCCCGCCGGATGAAACGAGACCTCCCCGCGCAGACCCAACGCCCGCGCTGCGATGCCCGCATTTTCCGCCGCGCAGCCCAGGCTGATGAACAGACTCTCGTCGTCCGCATCCGCATACGGAGCCCGGCGGGTAAAATCCGGATGAATGAACAGGTCCCCATCGAGAACGTGCAGCATCCAGGGCTGCGCATTGCGGTGGCTCGGTGCCAACGTCGCATAGCGCATGATCTCGTGGTGCAGCGCGGTCACCGAATCGACCGCTCCTTCGATAGGGCGCCAAATATCTCGTATTGCTGCAGCGTACGCTGAAGTGTGCCGCCGCCCGGCAGGGCGCCGGGATCCGCGGACCGCCGGTGCGACGGCCGATGCTGGGCTTGAGGCGAAACCTGCGTCGAGGTTCATTCGCAAGTGCTCCGCATGTGAACGCATCCCGCCTTCGGACCGCTTCGGACTCTCCCCCTCACCTCTTGGGACGAAATCGATCATCTGAAAGGTCCGCGGCAGCGGACATCGTGGATATCCGCAGGCGTTGCCCGCGCGCCACGTTCTGCTTACCTTATTGCGCTCGCCGGCTGCCGGACTCCGTACACAAGGGGCCGGATTCGTAAACTGCGCCGTTCAGCAGGCCTGGGCCGCAGCGCTCACTGCATCCGCTGGCGAAGCCGGCGCACGTCGACCAGAGTAAGTTCCTCCCCGTTGACCTCAATCAGCCCTTCGTCGCTCAAATTGCGCAATGTCCGCGAGAGTGTTTCGGGCGTCACCGCAAGGTGCGCCGCGATGACAACTTTGCGCGTCGGCAGTCTCACCCGGGCGGCGTCCTGGGCGTCCGGACTGACCAAGCCAAGCAAGTAATGCACCACACGATAGCGACTGTTCTGCAGCGCCAAGGTTTCGATTTCATCCCAATGGATCTGGATCCGGCGCATCATCTGTGCCACGACCGCCTGGCAGGTGGCGAACGACTCCTGCAGGATGGTGAGAAAAGTGTCGCGGTCTAGGGCAATCAGTTCAGCCGCATCGACCGCAGCGCCTGATACCGGGTAGCGCGGCACCTCCATGAACAGGATGCTCTCGGCAAAGGTCTGTGACGGGTAGATCAGGCGCATGATCTTTTCATCGCCTTGCGCCGAGAGCCGATACAGTTTCACACAGCCGCTACGCAGCATGAAGAACTGCTGTGCGGTCTCGCCGCGCGTGAACACCGCCATTCCCGCCGCTACTTCATGCCCTGTGGCGCTCGCGAGCAGCCGCTGCAGCTGGGTCTCGCTCAACGCGGCGCACAGATAGTGGCGGTGCAACTCGCGCAGCAATGCGTCGTCGGGCTGCATACATTCTCTCCGGTGACTCAGCAATGGCGTGTGCCCCCACGCGCTGCGCTACCCTATACCGCGCCGGCCCGTCGCTTCAACTGATGCGGGTTGCCGTTCGCCTTGATCTTCATCAAGGCGCCGCCGTACCCCGAGGCGCTAGCGTGTGCGCAGCGAATCCCCGGTAACAACGCCGAGGGCACTCTGACTTAGGTCGTGACCGAAAACTGCTCCACGTGCAAGGACACCGATTGCGTGCAGGGCTCTCCCGTGGACTGCCTTCATGCCCGATCGAACATGCGGATCAATAGCGTTGAGGCACTTCGCGGTGAGGTCGAGGGCGATGCGCGTTTGTACCTATAGACCGCTCGGGACCCTCTCGGAGTTAAATATCGCAGTACGACACATCAACGCTGAAAGCGCATATCGCGGGCCTTGTGTCCGCCCCAGGAGTTCACCCATGGCAGAGCAGACCCTCCCTCGTCCCGGCACCAGCGAGAACGCGCTCGAGCGCCTCTTACCGTCGGACACGCTCGTGGGTGCCGTCGTTGCGTTCGGGCTGCTCGGGATCGGACGAATCAACTTCCACCTGGACTCGCCGGCCGGCGTGTGGTCGAGGGGGCGGATCTTTGAGCTGAAGCCGCGTATCCACCCCGGTCGCCGCGCAGTCCGCCTGGGCGGTGCATCACCGCACTCGTATCAGCCACAACAGGGGGCGCGGTGAACGGTTCGCTGACGGCGCGCGGCGCCCCTCACCCGCTCTTCTCGTACGCTTTCCGGCCGTTTTTTCTCGCCGCAGCGCTGTGGGCGGCAATCGCCATCGGGCTGTGGATCACCATGCTCACCACGGGACTGTCGCTGCCCAGTCGGCTTGATCCGCTCGACTGGCACATCCACGAGATGCTGTTCGGCTTCGTGCCGGCGGCCATTGCCGGCTTCCTGCTGACGGCCGAGGCGAACTGGACGGGGCGCGCGCCGGTGAACGGCCTACCGCTCACCCTGCTCGTGGCCCTATGGGCGCTCGGCCGCCTCGTGCAGCTCATCGGCGCCTGGCTTCCGCTCGGACTGGTCATCGGGGCGGATCTGGCCTTTCCGATCGCACTCACCGTGACGGTGGCCCACGAACTGATCGCAGCGCGCAGCCGGCGCAATTACGGCATGATTGCGCCTCTCGTCGTGCTCACCGGGGCCCAGCTGTTGATGGATCTTGCCGCCGAGGGCGGTGTCTCGGCGCTCTCCGGCTACGGCTGGCGGCTCGGACTTGCCGCGACCCTGATTCTCGTCTCGGTGCTCGGGGCGCGGATCGTGCCGAGCTTCACCCGCAACTGGCTGCTTTCCCGCCGCCGTGAGCCACCGCCGGCAAGTGAGCGGATCGGGCCGATCGCCTCTGCGCTGCTGCATACGGCGCTGATGGCCTGGGTGTTCTTTCCCCGCTCGCCTTGGGTTGGGGTGCTCCTCATCGGCGGCGCCGTGCTCAATCTGTGGCGCCTGCTGCGCTGGCGTGGCGTAGCGACACGTGACGAAGCGCTGCTGCTCGTGCTGCACGTCGGCTACGCCTGGCTGGTCGTGGGCGTCGCAGCCCTTGGCCTCGCTACCCTGACGTCGGCGTTCCCATTGGCGGCAGCGATTCATGCGCTCACCGCCGGGGCCATCGGCACGATGATCCTCGCCGTGATGACCCGCGTCAGCCGGGGGCACACCGGACGCGCACTGACCGCCGACCGCACCACCGCTGTGATGTACGTCCTCGTAGGACTTGCCGCGACGGCGCGGATTGCCGCGGCCCTTGCCGGGCGCGCGCAGGAGGATTTACTGATCGCCGCGGCGCTGCTGTGGATCGGCGCCTTTGGTCTGTTCGCGCTTCGCTATGCCCCGTTCCTGGTGCGTCCGCGCTCGATGGAGTGACCCGATGCCGGCCCCCCCACCTGCCGCGGCGGCATCGGTTGCGCAAACGCCAGCGTTTCATGAAGGACTCAAATCGCGATTCGTCGCCCACGAGTTCGCTTTGGGGGTGAGCTCTTTGCACATGCGCTCCGCCGCTTTCCCGAATGCGGTGAACTGAAATGACCGGTCGGGGTTCCGAGCAGAGGACCTGAACCGGTTCCGCACGATCAACGAACGGCATCTGCGCTGACCGTTTCACCGCACGCGGTGTCGGGTCCGCCCGTTCGAGGAGGAACGGTTCGATATCGGGCGGCTGCCCGTTGCGACGCTCATGTGGCCCGTGCACCTCGATGCGTGCTGTCCCAGGGTACGCACCAGCATCCCCGACTCGTTCAACTCATACCGGCCAGTCCGGGTCTCCATCGGCCGGACGCTTCAGGCATGGAACGCGCATATCACTGACATCACCTGATCTCGGATGCCCCTCGTTCGCCTACCGCGCTCCGGGGAAAATCGCCTGCGACACTCGCGCGACCAAGCTCCCAGAGGTGACCTGAACGAGAGTCTGCGTGTAGGCTATCGAGGGGGCCGATGATCGTCGCCAGTACGTCTATACTCGAGCGCGGACCTTGCTTCTACTTCATGACCCGACGAGAACCTGCGCAGGCGGAATTTCCACTAAAAAAAATGACCAAAAAATGGCCCGTAATTTTCGTTCTCGCACTATCCCTCGCGGCTACGGCATTTACGTCCGCGGACGGGGCTCCTGGTCAGAGCAGCACGGTCCCTTTCGTCCCACTGAACTCCATGGAAACACGGTGCCCAACCGCCGTAGCCGACGAAAAGCGGCTCGATATGCGGTTTTATTCCAAGAGACCTGCCGTGAAGGCACCAACGGATCCGTCCCTTAGAGTAGCGCTGCTTCGCATGGCGCGCGAAGATCAGAACGTGAGATTTTCCCTGATCAAACACGGAAATTCGGACCCAAAGTATAGGCGTGCCGTAATGACAGTGGATGCGGAAAATCTGCAGTACCTGAGAAAGATCTTCAAGAAGTATGGCGTCCCAACTCCGAAAATGGTGGGCTACAATGGAATGGGTGCCGCATTGCTACTCTTGCAGCACCAGGATCAGGATCCGAGATGGCAGCGGCAATGGCTTGGAGCCGTCACCCAGCTCTACAAACGTCACGAGCTGTCCCCGGAGGGTTACGCTTTATTTGTAGATCGCGTGCGCGTAAATGAAGGCCGCAAGCAGATATACGGCTCACAATTTTTCAACGGCGGCTTCACCATGAAACCGACGATACATCCGGCCCATCTCGACGAGCGGCGAAAAGCACTCGGACTCATTCCAGAACGCGAATACGAATGTATTCTGAAGACGATGTACAACCCCAAACAGGCGAGAGCGCATCACCGACCGCTCTGATGCAACCTCGGAGCGGGCTGCTCGCGCCGCAGGCGGGATGCCGCGCCGCGACTCCGCTGCACAAGGAAAAAAAGCGGTGATTGGACCCGTCATGGTGTCCGTCAGGAGAGCCTCTGAGGCGCACCCACTCCACCACCGTCGCCTGCATGAGCCGTCACGGGTCCTTGTGCATTGAGCATAACCTTACCCAGTGGATATCGAGCGCTCTCCGGCAGGTCTCACTCAATAGCCGGCATCGCCCACGGGACGACGATTTGGAGTGTGTCCCATCGGTGCACGAGCATCCGATCGGTGCTCGCCGGAGTTTCTGGGGCCGTGAAGCGGTGTGGCTGTTCCGCGGACGGCACAGCCGCCGTGTGCACGAGGATCCGCACCGCTACGGATGGCGCCAGTCATCCCGCCGTGTCCTAATGCCTCCCCGGTGCCTCATCGAGGAGCACGCTTCAGATGCCTGCCACCGACCTGCACGGGCCGCGTCAACGGGACCGCCCACGTCGGCACAAGATCCTCATCGTCGGCGGCGGCGCGGGTGGCCTGGAGCTCGCCACGCGTCTCGGGGACCGGCTGGACCGGCCGCGCCGTGCACGCGTCGAACTGATCGACTGCAATCGCACCCACTTGTGGAAACCCCTGCTGCACGAGGTGGCGGCCGGCAGCATGGACCTCAGCGTGCACGAACTGAGCTACCTTGCCCAGTCGCACTGGCATCATTTCCGGTTCCGACTTGGGGAGATGACCGGCCTCGACCGGGCTCGGCGTGAAGTGCGCGTCGCACCGGTGCTCGATGAGAGCGGTGCGCAGATCACCGCCGAGCGTCTCTATACCTATGACACGCTGGTGATTGCTGTCGGCAGCCTCACCAATGACTTCGGCACGCCGGGTGTACAGGAATACGCCATCGCGCTTGAGACCCCTGCGGCCGCGGCGCGTTTCCACCGCCGGCTGGTCAACTCAATGATCCGCGCCCATGCGCAGCGTGAGCCGCTGCGCCCCGAGCAGCTCCAGGTCGCGATCATCGGTGCGGGCGCCACGGGCGTGGAGCTTGCCGCGGAACTGCATAACACGACGCGTGCTCTGGTCTCGTATGGACTTGACCGGATCGATCCCGATGCGGACATCCGCATCCATCTGATCGAGGCCTCAGAGCGCATTCTGCCCGCGCTGCCGGAGCGTCTCTCGAGCGCCGCGGCCAAACTGCTCGGCTCGCTCGGGGTGCGGATCCACACCGGGTCGCGGGTCGCTACCGTCATGCCGGACGGCGTTCGGCTTGCCTCCGGGCAGATCATCCCGGCCGAGCTTGTCGTGTGGGCCGCCGGCGTCAAGGCCCCGGAGTTCCTGCGCGATCTGGATGGGCTCGAGACCAATCGCTCGAACCAGCTTGTGGTCCGTCCCACCCTGCAATGCACGCGGGACGCGAATGTGTTCGCGCTTGGGGACTGCGCGGCCTGTCCGTGGCCCGGCCGGGAGAGCGTCGTGCCGCCGCGCGCGCAGGCGGCGCACCAGCAGGCCACCCACATGGTGCGCCAGATCGAGCGGCGGCTGGCGGGCAAACCGCTGCGCGAGTATCGCTATCGGGATTTCGGCTCGCTGGTGTCACTTGGTCGCCACAGCACCGTCGGCAGCCTCATGGGTGCGCTGGTCGGCGGCAATCTGATGCTCGAGGGCTACTTCGCGCGCCTGATGTACACCTGGCTGCGCAAACTGCATGAACTTGCCCTGCACGGCCCGGCGAAATTGACGCTCGACACGATCGCGAGGCTCATCACGCGCCGCACCGAGCCGCACGTCAAGCTGCACTGAGGCGCACACAGATCTCGATGGGGACGGCGCCCCGCAGCGTCGCCAGGATGACGCAATAGCGCTCCGCAGTGCCCACCAGTCGCTCGTACACGCTGAGATCCGCACTGCCTTCGAGCTCGAAGGACAGGCGGATGTGCTGGATCCCGACCGGCACGGTCTTGTCGACGCCGAGCGTGCCACGCGCGTCCCAGAGGCCTTCGGCGACGATCCGCCCGCCGGTGATCGGTACTCCGGTCGCCGTGGCCACCGCAAGCAGCGTCACGCCCGCACAGGCCGCGAGCGACTGCAGCAGCAGATCGGCTGAACAGGCCATCGCGCCCGTGCCGCCGGTCGCCGGGTGCAAGCCGGCGACGGAGGGATGATCCGTCCCCAGCCTGACGGCCAGACGCTGCGGATCGAGGCCGAGTTCGACCCGCGAGGTCACCCGTGCAGACTCCGGTGCGCTGCGGTAGGCCTGTTTGATCGGACCCTGTAGTGCTTTGAATTCCTCGGCGTTCATCTTAAGGCTCACTTGACCTCGCGGCCGCCCCGGGGGCGGCCGCCTCAGGTCGCAGGTTGGGTCCCGAGATACTTCGCAAACCAACGCAGCGCGCGCAGCAGGACATTTCTGCGATCGGCCGGCTTGTAAAACGCGTGGCCCTCGCCGGCGTAGACCACCAGCTTTGTCGGCACACCCATTGCGCGCAGTGCATGCCAGTATTCGAACGACTGCGGCGCCGGGCATTCCCCATCGTATTGTCCGACGACGATCAGCGAGGGAGTCTTGTCGTGTTCGATGAAGTTGATCGCCGAGCTCTTGGCATAGACCCTCGGGTCGCGGTAGACCGAGGCACCGAAGAACGGGATCATCCACTCGTCGATCGAGTTCTCCCCGTAGTAGCTCTTCCAGTCCGAGAGTCCCGCTCCCACCACGGCCGCCTTGAACCGCTGGGTCTGGGTCGGGGCGAACATCGACATGAAGCCCCCGTAGCTCCAACCGGTCAGCCCCAGCCGCTGGTTGTCGATCGGATAATGTGCCTCGACCGTATCGATGCCAGCGAGGATGTCGCGCAGATCCCCATATCCCATGTCGCGCCGGACGGCCTGCTCGAAGCGCTCGCCTTCACCGAAGCTGCCGCGCGGATTGGGCATGAACACGAAGTAACCCATCGCCGCGAGCGGTACCGGACCGTAGCCGTCCCAGGGCCAGCTGGGGCGCGTCGCCCAGCTCGGTCCGCCATGCACGTAGACGATCATCGGGTAGCGTCGATGCGGATTGTAGTGCGGCGGGAACAGCAGCCAGCCCTGCACCGCGAAGCCCTGATTGTGCCAATGCACCGAAACCGCGCGACCCCACAGCGGCCGGATGCCGGCATTTGCGTGCGTGATCGCGTGGGGGGCGCCGATCACCGCGATCGGCACGTGCCGCGCGTTGGTGTGCAGCCGCACCAGGTCGATCTGCGGCGGTGAATCGAAGGTACTGTCAATGAACGCCAGAAGCTGATTCGAGGCGGAGACAGACACCGCCGAGGCGAACGTTCCGTCGCCCACGTTCGCCGGCACCGTGAACAGCGTCTTCTGGATGGCGGCAGACTGCCCGCGCAACGTGAAGGTCGACAGCCGGGTTGAACCGCCGGCGAAAGACGATACCAGCAGCGAGCTCTTGCCCGTCCACTGCAGCCAGGAGGGACTGATGTCGATGCCCGGCGTGACATCGAGCGGCGCCCCACCTTTGGCCTCCACCAGGTATATGTCCCCCCCGGTGGCCCCCTGATCGCTCATCAGCCCACCGATAAAGGCAATTTTTTGGCCGCTCGGGGACCAGCGCGGCAGTGCGATCTGCAGGCCGTGCAGCGATCCGCGCACAGCGGCAGGATCAAGCGTCACCCGGGGCGCAAAGCCCACCCGCTGCGTGTAGAGCTTTGCCGTCCACCAGTTGTCCCGCCCGGGCGGCGGCGCCCCGACATAGGCCACGCGCGCACCCGAGGGTGCCCAATCGTACTCATACACGAACACCGAGGGCGGGGTGATCTGCCGGACGGTGCCACCGTCTGCCGGCAGCATCGCTAGACGCTGATGCTCCACCCCGTCGCGACCGATGACGCCAATCTGGGGTTTGGTGGGCGAGACCGCTGCGATCGGGTGCAGATCGCCCTGTACGTAGAGGAAACTCACGGCCCGACCGTTCGGTGTCCAGGCGAGTTCGTGCACGAATCCGTCCAGGTGCGAGATGCGCCACGCCGTTCTGCCGTGCGCGCGGACTTCATAGATTTGCAACTGATTGGCGCGCTTCGCCGGTTCATTGCAATTGGAGAGGAAGGCCAGCGTACGGCTGTCGGGCGACCACTGCAGACTGCTGTACTGGCAGGCACGATCCTCGTCCGCGATGTGTACGGTGCGCACGTCGGCCCCGTTCGGCGCGGCGAGCTGCAGAATCTGCGTGGTGACGTGTCCGCGCCGTTCAGTGACCGTCCACGCGACCTTCCGGCCGTTTGGGGCGAGTGCGACCGCACTGAATCGTTGCACATCGCGCAGCCGGCGCATGATTTTCGCGATCCGCGCCTGCGTCGTTGCGGCGCCGGCCCGTGCGCGCACCGGCGTGGCCGCTGCGGCGCACAACACCAGAATCATCGTCATCGCCAACACGATTCTCAGGCGATCTCGCATGTTTAACCTCTGCGCTGAAGTATTCGGCCGCGGACATGATCTTGTGATTCGAGGGTAGCACGCGAACTGCCGCGGGACGACGCGCGGCTGCGATGCGCGCATTTGCGCCGTATCGGGAATAGCAAAGAGGACGCAGCCGCATGCTCGAGCGGTCGATCGGTGCGGCGCGCATCGTACTCAGAATGTACACACCGTGGCATGCATCAACGGGGCGGACTTCAGCCATAGCGTCGCGCCTTCCGGGCCGCTATGCGCGCGCAGATCTTCACCCGGCGGCAGCCGCAGCCACGTCCAGGGCGAGAACCGCTCCCCGTCCTGCATGAAGTCGCCGTGCAGGACTAACCCCTCGAGGCCCCGCGGATTGTGCAGGTGCAGTGGTGCGTGCGCGGGCCACGTATCGAGCCGCACCTCTTCGTGGGTGTCATCGAACAGCACTCGGGAGGTCTGCTGACCTTCGGCAGGCGGCCGCATACGCCCCTCCCCCGGGGGCACGGTCACGCACGCCACATCGTCGCGGCGAAACTGCCACAGTTTGACGAAGATGATGCACCCGGTATCGCTCCCGGGGGCATGCGCGCTCGCCGGCGGATTGCGCACGTAGGCGCCGGCCGGATAGTCCCCACGCTCGTCCTGGAATACCCCCTCCAGCACCAGGAATTCCTCACCACCCGGATGTAGGTGCCGCGGAAAACGGCTGCCCGGCGCATAGCGGACGATCGAGGTCGCACGGGCCTGCTCGGCGCCGATGCGGAACAACATGCGCCGCTCGACGCCGGCGCTCGGGCTGGCCACCCACGATGCTTCGGCCGCGTGCACTATCGTGCGGCGCGAGAGATCCTCGTTCAGCAACATGCCGTACCCTCCGCCAGCGCGCAGCGCCCGCCCCCGGGGACCGCAACAGGTTTCGTGCGGAACGCGCTGCCGGGGTGTGGCCAGTATAGCGCGCACCCCGCCGCGAGCCGGGTCATTCGCCCGGCGCCTCGCCGAACGGACGGATTGCCAAGCGTTGCGCATCGGCTCCGTCGCACGCGTCGGTTCGCACCGGCAGGATCCTGCCCGCACTGGCCCGTTCGGCCACCGCATCGAGTTCGGCCCGCTCGCGCTCGATCCTGGACATCAGGCGCCCCCACCCGCCTCAACCGAGCGCCATGGCGCCCCGGAATCGGGTCTTGCGCCGGTGCGAAGGTGCGGATCGTGCCTGCGGCCGCGCGCGTGCCCCTTGCGATGCGACCCAGCGCCGCCGCAGATCACGTGACGATGATCAGTTTTTGCGAGATTATGCGTGCGCGTATTACCCGAGGAGACGAGTCATGCGACGTCAATTAGCAATCGCGCTCACGGTCGTGCTGCTGGCATCCCAGGCGGCCTATGCCGCGCTGCCGGATGGCGCCAAAGCCCCGCTGTTCACCGCCACGGCGACGCTCGGTGGCAAGACCTATCCGTTCTCGCTGGCGAAAGCCCTGAAGAAAGGCCCGGTGGTGCTCTACTTCTACCTGGCCGCCTTCACGCCCGGTTGCACGCTCGAGGCACACCTGTTCGCGCAAGCCATGCCCAAATTCAAGGCGCTTGGTGCGACCGTCATCGGCGTCTCGCACGACTCGATCGCCAAGCTCAAACGCTTCTCCGTAAGCGCCTGCCGCAAGAAATTCCCGGTGGCCGCCGACACTACGGGACATATCATGAAGTCCTACGATGCGGTACTGCCGTCGAACCCGCTGCTCGCCAACAGAGTCTCGTACGTCATCACGCCGAGCGACCGGATCTTCTACTCCTATACCAATCTCGACCCGCGCCGCCATGTGGCCAACACGCTCGCGGCTGTGCGCCGCTGGGATTTGGCGCACAAGCGCCCGGTGCACTGAGTTTCCGCACCCGAAAACGCCGGCGAGATCCCGCCGACTGCGCCGCCGGCCCTTCCTAAGGGGGGGGCGGCGGCGGATATCAGCGCTCCAACAACGCCCGCAGGACTCGTCCCGGGCATCCACGCCTCGGCGTGCGAACGTGGACTGCACCGCGCAAATGTGACCGACTGCTCACTCGCCGCACCCGGCCGCTCATCGGGTGGAATCGCCCGCTGATCGGGCCGTCCCCACCGCCCTTGCAGGCGCGGGTAAAGTCGCATTCGTCAGGGAGTCATCATCAGAACGACTGTGTATACACCGCACACTCTGCCTGTTCGACTGCGCATACGTCGCCTGAGCGCTGCGCGCCAGAGCGGCGTGACGCTGTTCGAGCTGCTCGTAGTCATGATGATCATCGCCATTCTGGCCGGGATCGGCATTCCCACCTACCGCTACGTCACCACCTCCGGGCGCATGAGTTCCGAGCTCAATGCGCTGCTGGGTGATCTGCAGTTCGCCCGCTCCGAAGCGGCGCGGGAGGGACAGACCGTCTCGGTGTGCATCGCCGCGAGCACCGCAAGCCCATACTCATGTGCGTCGAGTGAAGCGACCGACTGGCAAAAAGGTTGGCTCGTCTTCAGCGATCTCAGCGGCAACGGGGTTTACGATAGCGGCGCCGGTGACACCGTACTGCGCGTGCAGGGGCCCTTTGCGAGCAGCGATACCTTCACGGCGAGCAACGACGTCGGGGTCGTCACTTTCAATCGCGACGGCTTCGCCGATTTCAACACGGCACAGGTGACGATGATCCTGCAGGACAACCCGCCGAACTCCACCTACACGCGCTGCCTGTTCCTCAGTCAGTCCGGCATGATGACTACGGCGATGCAGTCCACCGATCCATCGGGGTGCCAATGAGACGCACGGGACAGTCTCGCGCCGAGAGTGGCTTCAGCTTGGTTGAAGTGCTCGTCGCCATGATCATCATCGCGGTAGGCCTGCTCGGGATCGCCAAGATGCAAGCCCTGCTGCTGGCTGATTCTGGCATATCGCGTGTGCGCGCTCTGGTGGCGCTGGAGGCGGCGAGCCTTGCCGCCTCGATGCACGCCAACGAGGACTACTGGGCTAGTGCTCCGAGCGGCGTCAGCGTCACAATCAGTCCCACCTCCGCCACTCCGGTGAGCGCGAGCGGTGATGCCAATCTGGCCAACGGAGTCGGCGCCGCACTCGCCAATCCGTCTCTGTGCGAATTTTCAAGCACAGCCTCGTACTGCACACCGGCCAACATGGCCGGCTACGATCTCGTGCAGTGGGAACAGGCCATGAACTCGATGCTGAGCGGCGCAACGACGCAGATCTCCTGCCAGAGCGCGAATCTGCAGATTTTCTGCACGATAGACATCACCTGGACGGAAAACCTGGCGAACGCAAACCGCGAGGAGCAAGGCAGCACGGCGCTGCAAACCCAGAGCTACCAGCTGGTGGTCGAACCGTGAGCACGATTCAACAATTCCCTTGGAAGCGAATGCGCCAAGGCGGCTACTCGCTCGTTGAACTCATGGTCGCCATCGTGATCGCCTTGTTTCTGATCGCTGGTGTGATCGTCATGGAGCAGAGTGTCCACAATTCCTACGCCGATCGCACTGGGCTGTCGAAGCTGGATGACGATGAACGCTTCACCATGACGCTGCTCACGGACATCGTTCAGACCGCAGGCTATTACCCCGATCCTGCGATCACCTCGCAGGCGATGTCGCTGCCGACACAGACGACCACCGCCGGAAATACCGCCGCCGATCCGCTCACCTTTGCCGCCGGACAGACGCTCTATGGTCTGCACAAAACGACGAGCAGCGGCGGTACGAACTATGATGTGGATACCCTGGCGGTGCGCTTCATGACCGCGAGCGGCGACGGCACTCCCCTGTGCGACGGCAGCACAAACACATCCGGCGGAAACATCGTCTATACGAATTACTTCTACATTCAGACTGCGCCGGATCCGGACCCGAGCAAACCTCCGGACAGCTTTCTGTACTGCGATCTGGAGGCCGGAAGCACCTGGAACACCCCGGTGCAGCTGGTGAAGAACGTGGAGTACATGCAGATCTCCTACGGGTTGCATGTCCCGAGCGCGACGGGTGGCACTACGGCGGCGGACAATTCCGTCAACGCCTACATCCCCTCCGCCGACATGCAGCCCTCGTATTGGAGTGAGGTGACTGCAGTGCGGATCGCGGTGACTTTCGTCAATCCTCTGCAAAACGAGGCGGGACAGCCGCAGTCCGTGGCGTTCACCAAGGTCATCGACGTCATGAGCCGGGCAGGAGGCGGCTGAGGATGAGCTGCAAATTCAACTGCCGGACATCTGTGCAGCGCGGCATGGTGCTGATCACCACGTTGCTGCTGCTCCTTGTGATCACCATTTTGGCGCTCGCCATGTTCCGGGGCGTCGGCCTCGAGAATCGCATTGCCGGCAACGTGCTTGATAAGCAGCGCGCTCTGCAGAGTGCCGAGAGCGCCCAGCAGTATGCCCAGCAATGGCTGATTACGAACGTGCAGAGCATGCCGACTATCGACTGCTCGGCGAATCCGCTCGCAACGCAAGCCCTGCCCCAAATCTGCAGCGAGCCGCTGTCGATGCAGATCTCCAGCGGCCCGGTGAGCACCGTACCGTGGCAGATCGGCGGGACGGACGTCGGCTTCGCCTACAACCCGAACAACGTGATCCAGTCGAGTCAGAGCGGTGGACAGAACACGCTCTACGGACTGCCGGTCGCCTATATCGGGGAGCTCGGCCGGGACGCGACGTACGCCAACGCGACCGACTACATCGTCGATGCCTGGTCGTACGGCGGCTCGCAGGCCACCGTCGCGGTGGTCGAGAGCACCTACCAGGTTCGCTATTCTGTCGCATCCGCAACGAGCCCCTGAGCACGCGGAGGTTCTCATGTTTCGCAACAAGATCTGGCTGTCGGCGCTGCTTGCGCTTTGTGTGCTGCACGGGGCGGCGCGGGCGAATGTCAACGTGTCGGAGAATTTCACAGGCGATACCACGCAGAAAGCGTGGTACTATTTCGGCGGTGCGTGTCTGACTGCAAGTTCCAACGCCGGCACCGGAAGTAGCAGCTACGGACCCGGAACGCCTCCTGGCTGTATCGTAGACCCCTACTACGAAAACCCGAATCCCATGCGCAACGGCGACCCTGTCCCTGAGCCGCTGGTGGGCGGTTATAATGGTACCCCGGGTTCGACGCAGACTCTGCCGGATCCAAACGGAGAGGGTGCGCTGCGGTTCACCAACGGCTGTCTGGGCGGTGACTGCGGCAGCGGCGGCTATGATGAACACGGGGCGATCGTTTCGGCCGATACGTTCTCGACGAACCAGGGACTGGATATCACCTTCAAAACCGTGACCTATCGTGGCAACGCCGGGGGGCAATTCGGCGGGAACGACGGCGCGGACGGTATAAGCTTCTTCCTGATCGACGCTAGCCAATGGTCCCCGACAGTCGATCCAATCGGCGCCCTCGGCGGCAGCTTCAGTTATTCCTGCTCAAACGACAACTATCCCTATGACGGCATGGTCGGGGCGTATCTCGGTCTTGGTATCGATGAATTCGGTAACTTTCTGAACGGTGCCGGAAATCAGACGCTGAGCGAGCCCAATACCACCGATGACGGAGGCGACAATACGGCCAGCGGCGGGTACTTCAAGCCCAACCGCGTCGGCTTGCGTGGCGCGGGCGACATCGCGTGGCCGTGGTTGAACCAGAACTATTCAGACGATTACCCGGATTCCCTGGACACCGGTCAGCAGGAGAGCGCGGTGCAGGCGACCTGCAGGACGGGTTACCTGTGGAATTACTCGAATCCTAATAGTCCATCAGAGACCTCGACGCCGGTCATGGACTATCCGGCGATCCCGAACGCCTACGAAGTGATTCCGAACCAGATCGCCGACGAATATGAAAACGGCGGTTACTCCAGGCAGGATGCGACCCCGATCACCTACCATCTGAAGATTACGCAAAATGGATTGCTCAGCCTCTGGTACAGCTATGACGGCGGCTCATGGATCGGCGTGCTGGAGAATCAGAGCATCACCGCCTCGAATGGACCGCTGCCACCACTCTTGCGCTTCGGCTTCGCCGGCTCCACCGGCGGCGACACCAATATTCACGAACTCCTCTGCTTCAAGGCGACGCCGGCCACCCAGGCATTGACCTCCTCGACGGTCAACCAGCAGGAATCCTCGCGCGTGCAGAACGGCACCCAGGAATACTTCAGTTATTACGATCCGTCGAGCTGGACCGGCGATCTCGCGGCATACAATCTGGTTGCCACCAGTACGGGGGGACTGACGGTTGCCTCGGCGGCCAACTGGGATGCGTCCTGTGTTCTCACCGGCGTTCCAACCGGCAGTACCTGCGCCAACACGGGGCAAACAGGGCTGATCGCCGCTGAATCCCCCTCCAGCCGCGTAATGCTCACCTGGAGCGGCTCCGCTGGCATTCCGTTCGAGTGGACCAGCCTCACCGCGGCGGAGCAGACCGCGCTCGGCACCAACAACGGCCAGAACCGCCTGCTGTATCTGCGCGGGGACCGCAGCGATGAGATCACTCCCCAGGGCACCGGGTTGTTCCGCGACCGTGTCGGGGTGCTCGGCGACATCGTCGATTCGAGTCCGGCGTGGGTAGGGCCACCGTCGAAGATGATCTACAGCGCCTACGAGACGCCCCCGACCTGGCATGACGCGCTGTATCCGAACGCCACGATGCCCGAGAACTCCGGTGAGACCTATCAGCAGTACGCCGGTGCGGAGGCGACCCGCCTTAACGTGGTGTACGTGGGCGCGAACGACGGCTTTTTGCATGGCTTCGCCTCCGGGTCATTTGATTCCACCGGCACCATCTTCAATAGTTCCACCAATACGGGCGAGGAAGTGCTCGCCTATATTCCCCAGACGGTGCTTAACGATATCCACAACAGTTCGAACGCCAACCTCGACTACTCCAATCCCCAGTACGGGCACAACTTCTATGTCGACGCCAGCCCTGGGGTGGGTGATCTGTTCTACGGCGGCAAGTGGCATACGTGGCTCGTGAGCGGACTCGGGGCCGGCGGCGCGGACATCTTCGCGCTCGACGTGACCCACCCCTCGCAATTCAGCGAAGCCAATGCCTCGAATCTTGTCATCGGCGACTGGACCCCCTCGACGCTGAGCTGCCAGAACGTCTCGAACTGCGGAAACAACCTCGGTGATACCTATGGAACGCCGGTCATCCGCCGGCTGCACAATGGGGACTGGGGTATCATTTTCGGCAATGGACTCGGCAGTACGAGCGGGGATGCGGGCATCTATGTGATGACCGTGAACCCCTCCTCCGGCGCGATCTCCACGTATTACCTGTCGACCGGCCAGGCCGGCACGAAGGATGGGATCGCCTACGTGTCGCCCGTCGACATGGTCGGCGATCACATCACCGATTACGTTTACGCCGGTGACGTGAATGGCAACGTGTGGCGCTTTGATCTGACCAGCAATTCGCCGTCGAACTGGGCGGTGACGCCGGGTCCGATCTTCAAGACACCCGCCGGCCAGCCGATCACCTCCGCGGTGACGCCGGCATTCGTCACCAATCCCTACACGCAGCAGACGCAGCTGATGCTGTACTTCGGCACCGGTGAGAAATTCCCGCTCACCAATACCAGCGCGACGAGCTACGCGAGCGGCACGCAGGCCTTCTACGGTGTGTGGGACTGGAACATGACGGTGTGGAATGCGCACAGCCTGACGCAATTCCAGAGCCTGACCGCATCGCAGGCCACGAGCCTGCCTGGGGTCACCTCGAGCGTGCTCTCGGCGAGCAATCTGCAGCAGCAGACCGTCACCATCGACTCGAGTAATGCGGGTCGCCTCGTCAACAGCACCTCCCCGGTGTGCTGGGCGGGCACCACGGCCTGCAGCACCGGTGATGATCAGTTTGGCTGGTATTTCAATCTGCCGGGCGTGAACTCCGAGTTCAACCAGACCACCACCGAGCAGGTGGTGTTCAATCCGCAGATCGTGGGCACTGCCGTTGTGTTCAACTCGACGCTGCCGGGCATCGACTCCCCGCTCGCCTGCAACACCGGCGCGGACCAGGGATGGACGTACGCCATCGATGCGCGCTCGGGCGGACCGGTATCGGACTTCTTCATCAACAATGGCAATACGCATACCATCGCCTACCAGTCGAACGCGAGCGGTACGGATTCAGTGGTGACGACCGGCGGAACGGGTTCTACCCCGGTGCAGTACTATCTGGTATATCAGACCAATACCGGCCAGCACGGCATCCAGGAAATCAGCATCGGCAACAACCCGGTCGGCATGCCCGAAACGTGGATTGAGCTGCGCTAGGATGAGGCCCATGATGCGTACACACAGTCAGATGCGGTGGCACGCCCGGCGAGGAGTGCTCGGTTTCACGCTCATCGAACTGATGATCACGGTGCTCGTGGTGGGGATTCTCTCGGCCATCGCGTACCCGATCTACGAGCATCAGGTCGCTCAGGCGCACCGCACCGACGCACGCAACGCGCTGCTGGAGCTCGCCGCACGCGAAGAGCGCTACTTCGCCATGTACAATGCCTATACCAGCAATGAGGGCGATCTCGGCTACACCGGCAGCTGGCCGATCACGATCGGCAGTGGGTATTACGCGATCGAGTCCCCGAACGTGACGAGCACCAACGGGCAGCCGGCCTTCTCGCTCACAGCCGTGACGGTGAGCGCCTATCAGGCGCAAGAGGATCCGACCTGTTCGACGTTCACGGTGACCTCGACGGGCGCTGAATCCTCCACCGACAGCGCCGGCAACACCAATCCTGCGGACACTTGCTGGTGAGAGACATGCGCGGCGTGAGCATCCACGCCGCGCATGCCGTGGCGCATCAGCGCGGCGCGAATACCTCAATGCATCCGCGTGGGCAGGGACTGCCCTTGCCCCCGGCGATTGGCACGAACACACGGCCGGTGCGCGCATCGGCGGCGACCGAGTGGGCGTGCGGCCCGGTCGGAATGTTTGCGAGCCAGCGGTCGGTCTGCGAGTCGACCACCCCGAGCACCGGCCCGCCGGTGTTGGCCACGGCCGCCAGGTAATAGCGGTGCGCGCGCGGGTCGGACCAAACCTCATCGGAGCCGCCGACCTGCGGCAGACGCGCCACGATCCGCCCACGGGTGCTCATGACGAATGAGCGGGCCGGAAAACCCGCCGCGACCCCATCGTCGCTGCAGCCGATGAGCAACCGGTGGTCTGGTCCGAGCGCGAGGCCGGCCGGCATGCAGCGCGCGACCGGCATGAAGCGCAGCAGCGCGCGCGTACGGGGATTGAGCACCGCTACCGCACCGCGCGCCTTGTCGTGATCAAGCGAGGGGATCGACAGATAGATCAGTCCCGTGGCCGGATCCCACACCGGCTGCTCCGCCCCGTCCGTGGCCTGAGGCAGCATCACCCGCCCGAGCACCTGGCGTGTGCGGGTGGATATGAAGGTGACGAACGGCGGATCGTCGGCATTGTTCACCGCGATCACGAGGTGATCGCGCGGATCATAGGTCATCTCATCGGTGCGCTCATGCCCGCCGGTGGAAATGCTCGCGATGATCTTGCGCGAGTGCAGATCGACCACCTTCACGGTGCTGTTGCCGTCGCCGGCCCAGAACTCCCCTCGCCCAACCGCGACCACGCCGTTGGGTCCGGCCGTATCGAACCCCTTGGCCGGATTGAAGCCGGCGAACCCCGTGGCGCGGCCGATGAACGCCCCCGTAGCCGCATCGAAGAAATCCAGTCCATGATTGGAGCGGTCCGAGAGCGCATAAACGCCCTGGGCATTGACCGCGCTGATGTCGAACACATCGAGCGGCGCCCCGGGCACGTGCAGCGTGGCGATGTGCTTCAGCGGCGGCAGAGCGGGGGTGGCGGCGCGCGCGGCGGGACAGTGTAGCGCCATCGCGGCGGCGAGCGCCATGAGCGGCCCAAGAGCACATTTCATCGGCATGAGACCTGACCCCCAATTCGGATGATGATGAGCACGGCGACGATAGCCGCCCAGTACTGACCAAGTCCTGACGCCCTCGCGGGCGAGTCTGACTTGACGGACCGGGTGGGCACCCCCACCGTAGGTGGAACCGACCGCCCCCCAGGGGGTCGAATCGCCGGGACCGAAGGTCCCGGACCCGTTCATTACCGGAGCGCACCATGGATTACCAGACCGCCGAAAACCAGGCCCTGCAGCTGCAGAACCAGGCCGACCAAGTCGGCCAGGGCATCAAGGCCCTCGCCGAGAAGCTGCAGAGCAAAGTCACGGATCCTGCGATCGGGCGCGACCTGATGCTCGATCTGCGCGAGACGGCACTCGCCGTGCAGAATCAGAACCAATCGGCACTGATGCTCATCCAACAGATGGCCGAGTACATCCACGCCCTCGAATCGCACCTGAACGCGCAGCCGCAGCCGACCTACCAGACCCGGGGCTGGGCCTCTCAGCCCTACGCCGGGACCGGCGGTGGCTTCATGGGCAACGTCATGAGCGGGCTCGGCATGGGCGCCGGCTTCGGACTGGCCAGCGACCTGGTGGGCAGCCTGTTCAGCGCCCTCTGAGCGGCGCACCGTGCGGCGGCCCGGACCGGTCTTGCGGTCCGGGCATGCCATAATTCAGGCCTCCGTTCACACCACCGTCGAGGAGGCCGCGTGCGCACGCTCACCCCGACCGCCCCGGCCGCGCACCCCGGGCGCAAGCCCATCGGCCGTGAGCGAACCTGATGCCGATTTTCACGCTGGTCTCGGCGGTGATCGCCGTGGTCGCCCTCAGCGCCTACGCCAATCACAAGCTGGTGCATCTGCCTGATTCGATCGGCATCACGGTGGTGGCGCTGCTGCTGTCGGTGGGGGCCGTGGGCCTCGGCCCGTTCGTGCCGCAGGTGGCGGCCTGGGGTGGCGAGGTCGCCCGCGGGGTGAACTTCCCGGCCCTGGTGTTCCACGGCCTGCTCGGGCTGCTGCTCTTTGCCGGCAGCCTGCACGTCGATGTGCTCGCCCTGCGCCGGGCGCGCTGGGTGGTGCTGCTGCTGGCCACCGTGGGCGTGCTGATCTCCACCGCCCTCGTCGGCGGTGCCTTCTACGGCCTCGCCCGCCTGCTCGCCCTGCCGCTGACGCTGCGCGAGAGCCTGCTATTCGGCGCACTGATCTCCCCCACTGATCCGATCGCTGCGCTCGGGCTGCTCAGCAAGGCCCAGGTCCCGTCATCGCTGCTCACCAAGATCACTGGGGAGGCACTCTTCAACGACGGCACCGGCGTCGTGCTGTTCGTCGTGCTGCTCGGGCTGACCGGGACACAGGCTCCGAACGTCGGGCACGTCGCGGCGCTCTTTGCACGCCAGGTGTTCGGCGGCTTAGCCTTCGGGGCGCTGGCGGGATTTGCGGGTGTCGCCCTGCTGCGCACGGTGGACAGCCCTGCGGTGGAAATTCTGGTGACGCTGGCGCTCGCCACGGCCGGCTACGATGCCGCGCTCGCGCTGGGGGTCTCGGCGCCCATGGCCACGGTGGTCATGGGTCTGGCCGTCGGCGGCGACGGACGCGCCTTCGTCATTGCCGCCGCGACGCGAGAGCGGCTATTGCAGTTCTGGCAGCTCACCGATGATTTGCTGAACCTGCTGCTGTTCGGGCTGGTCGGATTGGAGCTCACCGCGCTTGCCGGCACCGTGCGCACCTATCTGCTGCCGGCGGCGCTAGCCCTGCCGCTTGTGCTCGCGGCACGCTTCGTGAGCGTCGGCCTGCCGACGCTGCTGCTGCGGCCGTTCCAGAAGTTCGAGCCGCACTTCGTCAAACTCATGACCTGGGCCGGATTGCGCGGCGCACTGTCGGTGGCCCTCGCGCTATCCCTGCCCGCCGGGCCGGCCCGCAATCTGATCGTGACCGCGACCTACCTCATCGCGATCTTCAGCATCCTGGTGCAGGCGACCACCGTCGAACCGCTGGCCCGGCGCTGGAACCGCGAGGGCGCCTGAGGCGCCCTCGCTGCCCGGTCAGGTCCAACCGCCGTCACCGCCGCCGCTGTCCCAGCCGCCCCCGCCCCCGCCGCTGCCGTCGTCCCAGGAGCCGGGATCGTTCAGCCCGAAGTCGTTGCCGCCGAGATTCGCATTGGCCTGCGGGTCGAAGGCGGGTGCGGCACCCGCATCCGGGATGATCCCACCACCACCGCCGGAATTGCCCCCGAGCACATCGCCGACCAGGGCCTCACCGGCCGCAACCCCCGCGCCGATTGCCAGACCCGAGGCGATATTGCCCATCAACCCAGACCCGCCCGGGGCGTAGCCTGGCCCGTAACCGGAGCCGTACCCTACAGGCGCGCCACCCGGGGGATATCCTCCCGGCGGGGCCGCCATGCCGCCGGCCATCATCCCGCCGGCATAGGGACCTCCATAGGCGGCAGCCGCCGCCATGCGCCGGCGCACGATCATCCAGACCACCAGCACCCCGCCGATCAGCAGCAGTGCCCAGCCCAGATGCGCCGAGTGTCCGCTACGCGCAGCACTCGCGCGCCCGCTTCTCAGACCCAGCTCACGCCGCAGCTGTGCGACCGCCCGCGCCTGGGCGAACGGCAGTCCCGGCGCGAGCGCCTGGGCCTGCGCGAGTTCAGTGCGGGCGATGCCGAAATTCCCCGCCCGAGCCTGCACCTCGGCCGCCACGAAGTGCGCCTTGGCGCTGGTCGGATGATCCTTCAGCACCTGGGCGACCATCTGCTGGGCCTGAGCGATGTTGCCGGAGCGGGCCGCCAGGTAGATCTGATGCGCACTGGGGTCGGCGGCGAGCGCCACACCCGCGATCAGCGCCAGGCATACCCCGAGCGGCAGTCGAAATCGCGTTGACATCATATTGCGTCGTCTCAATGGCGGACCCCTCAGAGTCCTGGAGCGGAACCCGCAGACACCCCCCGGTGCCCTCGAGTCCCGACGATCATATGGGGTCGCTCCGGGACGCACACAAGGCCCGGCACCCCTCCCGCCCTCAGCGCAGAAGAATAAGCTCAGGCACGGCATGCGCACCGCACCACACGAGAGCGTTCTGCCCGTGGCGCCGTGCAAGCGCGCCACTCGCCCGAAGCGTCAGACCAGGCACGAGCACACTGAGTTCGACCGGCCAGCCGTTGCTCGGATGGCGCCCCTGCCCTTCGAAGTACACCCGACCGGCGGCGCGCAGCTGGCGCAGCAACGCACCGTGGCGGGCCGCATTGCTGGGCGCATCGAGTCTCCGGCTAAACGGATTGCAGGCGCTCAGAAATGCGCTGCACTCGACGCCGAGGCGCCGGTGCAGCATGCGCAACGGCTCGCACACCACACCCACCCTCAGCGTCAGCGGCGGCTCACACACCTCGTACAGCGTGTCGCGATACGCCTGCAGGAGCAGCGGATCGAGCGAAGAGCTCTGCGGCGCAAACACCCCCCGGACTCACTCGCGCGTGGCAGTCTGGCCGGTGATGAGCATCGCCGGGTGGGCCTGCTCCTGCGCCACCTGAAGCAGCGCCCGGACATGCGCGCGCGCACTGCGGCAGGCCGCCTCCAAATCCGCCCCCGCGGCGAGCGCCGCGGCCAGTGCCGAGGCGAGCGCACAGCCCGTGCCGCGCCGCCCGACGGCAAACCGGGAACCGGACAGCCACAGCGGCTCGGCCCCGGGGCGCACGAGCAAATCGGCAGCCGCGTCGCCCGCGGCATGTCCCCCCTTGATGAGCACCGCCTGCGGCCCTTGAGCCAACAGTCTGCGACCCCAGGCGATTAACTGCGCCCCGTCGGGCTCACCGTCCAGGCGCATCTCCGCGCACAGTGCCGCCGCCTCCGGGATGTTGGGAGTGAGCACGGTGGTGCGCGTAAACAGCCGCGCCCGCAGCCGCTCAAAGCCAGGATCCTCCAGCAACGCGGCGCCCGAGGAGGCGCGCAGCACCGGATCGAGCACCAGCGGGACGGCGGGCGCCTGCGCTAGCGCATCGGCGACCGCCTCGAGCGTGGCGCGATCGACCAGCATGCCGATTTTCACCGCGCCGATGGCCCGCGTCGCGAACGCCGCCTGGATCTGGGCGCGCACCTGCGCCGGCGGCACCGGATACACCCCAAGGAGGCGCGCATCGGTTTGGGCCGTCACTGCCGTGAGCGCGCACAGCGCATCGGCGCCCACGACCTCGAGCGTGCGAACGTCGCGGGCAAGACCCGCCCCGCCGCTGCTGTCCGACCCGGCAATCACCAACACCGCGGGACGTCGACCCATGTCCTAGACTCCGAGGGCGACCAGTACGATCTCTCGAGTCTCTCGCGCCAGCAGCATGCGGCCGGCCTGCCAGGCGCGGATCCCGGAGCGGCAACACAACACGACGCGCTCGCCATCCGGCAGCGTCTGCGCCCCGAGTGCGTCGACCGACAGGCGTCGCGCCTGTGCAATGGCCGACACCGGCGCCTCCTCGAGGCTGCGCAGGTCGATCACCACATCACTCGGGCGCACCTGCCCGGGGGCGATGAAGTGCAACTGCGGTTCGGCCGGTTCACTGGCGGTGGCGAAATCGAACCCGCCGAAGCGCAGCGTGGCCAGATCCACGCTGACCAGCCGCCCGAGCACCGGCGGGGTGAGCTGCAGCAGATACGCAAGCGTCAGGTGCGCCTGTAGCGTGCCGAGTACCCCGACCGCGCTGCCCAACACCCCATGCACCGCACAGGAGCCGGCGGTCGGCGGCATGTGCGGAAACACCGCGCGATAGCTCGGCGCCCCCGCGCAGAACACCCCGGCATAGCCGGCAAGACCGAGCACCGAGGCGCTGATCAGCGCTGTGCGCCGGCGATGACATTCGTCGCTGAGGATGTAGGTGAGCGCGAGGCTGTCGGCGGCATCGACCACTACGTCCGCGCGCGCGCACCATTCGGCGGCATTGAGCGGAGTGAGCCGCTCGGCGACCCCGCGGATCGACACCTCGGGGTTCAGGGCCGCCAGGCTCGCGGCCGCGACGGCCGCCTTCGGCGCGCCTACGTCGCTCATGCGGTAGAGCGGCTGACGGTGCAGGTTCGACAGCTCCACCCGGTCCGGATCGAGGACCTCGATCCGACCGACTCCCGCAGCGCACAGATACTCCAACACGGCGCACCCGAGGCCGCCGGCGCCAGCGACCAGCACCCGGGCGGCCGCCAGACGCGCCTGGCCGGCCGCGCCGACCTGAGGCAGCACGCTCTGGCGCGCGTAGCGCTCGCTCATGCGCCGCGCTCCTCGGCCGCGACCCACGCGCGCATGCGTGCCTCGGGATCGGGGTTGCGCACGATGTCGTTGACCACTGCGGCCGAATCGGCCCCGGCGGCAAACACCCCCGCCAGACGCTCGAGCGTCAGTCCGCCGATCGCCACCAGCGGGCACGATCCGATGCGCCGTTTCCACTCCCCGATCCGGCGCAATCCCTGCGGCGCGAACGGCATCGCCTTCAGCAGCGTCGGGTAGATCGGACCGAGCGCCACATACTGCGGATCGAGGGCCAGTGCGCGCTCAAGCTCGTGCGCATCGTGCGTGCTGATGCCAAGGCGCACCCCGGCGCGACGCATCGCCGGCACATCCGCGCCGTCTAGATCGCCCTGGCCGAGGTGCACGAAATCGCAGCCCTCCTCGAGGGCGAGCTGCCAGTAGTCATTGACCACGAGCTGCGCGCCGGCGCGTGCGCAAAGTTCGCGGGCGGTGCGGATCTGCGCACGCAGCGGCGCCTGGGGATCCTTGATGCGCAGTTGGATCAGCCGCACCCCGCAGGGCAGCAGCCGCGCCACCCACTCGGCACTCTCCACGACCGGATAGACGCGCGCGAGCATCAGCTGAGCAGCGCGGTGCCCACCACCGGACTGGAGGGCACCGCCATGTCGCGCGGCTCGATCGGTCCGGCCAGAAACGCCTCGCGGCCTGCGGCCACTGCCTGCGCGAACGCGCCGGCCATGCGGGCCGGATCGGCGGCCTGCGAGACCGCGGTGTTGATCAGCACCGCATCGAAACCGAGTTCGAGCGCCTGCGCGGCATGCGAGGGCACTCCAATGCCCGCATCGATGATGAGCGGCACTTGCGCAAAGCGCGCACGCAGCGCCTTTAAGCCGAACAGATTGTTCAACCCGTGACCGGAGCCGATGGGCGAGCCCCAGGGCATCAGCACCCGGCAGCCGGCCGCGAGCAGCCGCTCGGCCACGGTGAGATCCTCGGTGGTGTATGGAAACACCTCGAATTCCTCGGCACACAGGATGCGTGCGGCCTCGACGAGCCCGAACACATCCGGCTGCAGCGTATCCTCCTCGCCGATCACCTCGAGCTTCACCCAGCGGGTGCCGAACACCTCGCGGGCCATGTGCGCGGTGGTTACCGCCTCCTTCACCGTGTGACAGCCGGCGGTGTTGGGCAGCACGCGCACGCCGAGTTCGCGCACCAGGGACCAGAATGCCTGCCCGGCACGCTCCCCGGCCGCCTCGCGCCGCAGAGAGACCGTCACCACCTCGGTGCCGCTCGCCTGAACTGCCTCGGTGAGAATCATCGGCGAGGGATAGCGGGCCGTTCCGAGCAACAGCCGCGAGCGCACCGGCACGTCATAGAGCGTGAACATTCACCCTCCCTGCATGGGGGCGAGAATTTCGACTCGATCCCCCTCGGCGAGCGTGGCCGTGGCGCGCTCGGGCGCCGGCACGAACTGGCCGTTTACCGCCGTGGCGAGCACCGCGTCGGCGAAGCCGAGCTCGGCGAGCGCCGCGGCGAGATCCGCGGCACGCACCTCGCACCACTGGCCGTTCACCTGCAGGTTCACTGCATCACCTCCGGGGCCTCGCGTCCCTCGAGCACGAACTCGGCGGCCCGGCGCGCCAGCGCCGGTGCGGCCAGAAATCCGTGCCGGAACAGCCCATTGACGTACAGCGTGCCGTTGCGGCGCGTCAGGCGCGGCAAGTTGTCCGGGAATGCCGGACGGACGCCGGTGCCGATCTCCACGATCTCCGCCTCGGCGAACGCCGGGTGCAGCGCGTAGGCGGCACCGAGCAGCTCGAGCATGGCGCGAGCCGACACGCGACTCGCTTGATCGCTCTCGATCATGGTCGCGCCGATCATGTAACGACCCTCGCCGCGCGGCACGATGTACACCGGCGTGCGCGGATGCAACACGCGGATGGTCCGCGTCAAGGTCACATCTGGCGCCTGTACGTGCAGCATCTCGCCTTTCACGCCGCGCAGGTCGGTGAGCACGGCGCGCGCACCGAGTCCGGTGCAATCGATGACGCACCGTCCCGACTCGGCATGCGCCGGCGGCGTCTCGGCGCCGAAACGGATCGTGGCCCCGAGCCCGGTCAGCCGCTCGGCGAGGGCCGCGAGCGCGGCGCGCGGATCGATGTAGGCCTCTTCCGGGAAGAACAGACCCTGCTCGAATCGGCCCTCCAGATCCGGCTCGAGCGCCGTGATACCCGCCGCATCGAGCCACTGGTAACGCTCGGTGCGGCGCGCAAACTGCTTCAGCTCCGCCGTATCGCGCGCGTGCGCCAGCACCAGAGTGCCGCGGCGCACCATGGCCGGGTAACGCTCGGCCCACCACGCAAAGCCCTCATCGCCGAGCGCAACGATGTGCGCCGGGGAGCTGACCCGCTCGCACCACGGCGCGAGCATCCCACCGGCGAACCAGGAGCAACCGGCCCGCTCGAAGCTCTCGGCGCGCTCGAGCACCTCGACGCTCGCACCGCGCTCGGCAAGTTCCACCGCACAGGCGAGGCCCGCAACACCCGCGCCAATAATCGTAGCGTGCATGCGTCAGTCCTCCTTCGGTGCCGGGACGTACAGTTCCGCGCCGCCGGCGCGGAACTTCTCGGCCATCTCCTGCATACCCTGCTCGCGCGCCTCGGCGCGCAGCTCCTGGGAGATGCGCATGGAGCAGAACTTCGGGCCGCACATCGAGCAGAAGTGCGCCACCTTGTGCGCCTCCTTCGGCATCGTCTCGTCGTGGAACGCGCAGGCCGTATCCGGATCGAGCGACAGGTTGAACTGGTCCTCCCAGCGAAAATCGAAGCGCGCGCGAGAGAGCGCGTCGTCGCGCTCCTGCGCCCCGGGGTGTCCCTTGGCCAGATCCGCCGCGTGCGCGGCGATCTTGTAGGTGATGACGCCGGTCTTGACGTCATCGCGATCCGGCAGCCCCAGATGCTCCTTCGGCGTGACGTAGCAGAGCATCGCCGTGCCGTACCAGCCGATCATGGCCGCACCGATCGCCGAAGTGATGTGATCGTAGCCCGGGGCGATGTCCGTGGTGAGCGGCCCGAGCGTGTAGAACGGCGCCTCGCCGCAGTGCTGAAGCTGTTTGTCCATGTTCGCCTTGATCTTGTGCATCGGCACGTGGCCGGGGCCCTCGATCATGACCTGGCAGTCGTGCCGCCATGCGATCTGGGTCAATTCTCCGAGCGTTTCGAGCTCGGCGAACTGGGCCGCATCGTTGGCATCGGCGATCGAGCCGGGCCGCAGGCCATCGCCGAGGGAGAAACTCACGTCATAGGCGCGGCAGATGGCGCAGATCTCCTCGAAGTACTCGTAGAGGAAGCTCTCGCGGTGATGCGCCAGGCACCACTTGGCCATGATCGAGCCGCCGCGGGAGACAATGCCGGTCACGCGCCGGGCGGTGAGCGGCACGTGCGCCAGGCGTACCCCGGCGTGGATGGTGAAGTAATCGACGCCCTGCTCGGCCTGCTCGATCAGTGTGTCGCGGAACACCTCCCAGGTGAGCGCCTCGGCGACCCCGCCAACTTTCTCGAGTGCCTGGTAGATCGGCACCGTACCGATCGGCACCGGGGCATTGCGCAGAATCCACTCGCGGATGGTGTGGATGTTGCGCCCCGTGGACAGGTCCATGACCGTATCGGCGCCCCAGCGGATGGCCCAGACGAGCTTCTCGACCTCCTCGGCCATCGAGGAGCTCACCTGGGA
>JAKCDC010000029.1 GCA_021838635.1 Pseudomonadota bacterium | reverse complement strand
CTCGAAGGTCCCAAGGATTTGCACCGCACAGTCGTCAGTCGGCTACGCTTCCTGCAGAGGCGGCCCGGTCGCGTCCGCAGCTTCTTCCGGGCGCCGGAGACCTGTTATGCAGCCGCGTAGCTGCAAATACTTACGTGCTGGGTAGTATAATTGCCGGAGACAATTGAGTGGGAGTGACGAGGCCCGCATGACGCTTGGCATCATGAGCGATGACCGCTCTGTCCACGCTGCCCTTGGCCGCCGCTGAGGGCAGCGTCCCGGCACCTGCCGCAGCGCAGACGGCCTGTCCCGTGTGTGCAGCCGCCACGACTGAGGCGATGCTGTCGATCGAGGGGCGCAACTATTGGCGGTGCGCACAATGTGCAGCGCGTTTTCTCGACCCGCGCCAGCATCCTTCCCGCGAGGCGGAATTCGCCGAATATCAGAAGCACCGCAACACTGTGGACGATCCGGGTTACCGCCGTTTCCTGCGCAAGCTCGCCGACCCGCTGCTGGTGCGGCTCGCGCCCGGCGCCTGCGGACTGGACTTCGGCTGCGGCCCGGCGGCGGCACTCGCGGCACTGCTGCGCGAGGCCGGCCACACCATGGCCGTCTATGACCCATTCTTCTGCCCGGACCCAGGGCCGCTGCAGCATGAATATGATTTCGTGACCTGCACCGAGGCGGTCGAGCATTTCCACCGACCGGCGGAAACTTTCGCGCAGCTGATGGAGCGGGTCGGTCCCGGAGGGTGGCTCGCCATCATGACTTGCTTCCAAACCGACGATGCGTGCTTCGCCAACTGGCACTATCGGCGCGAACCGACGCACGTTGTCTTTTATCGCGAACAGACGCTGCGATATCTGGCGAATGCGCGCGGCTGGTCATGCGAGATTCCGACGAAAAACGTCGCGCTGCTCAGACGCCCACCGGCGAGCCCGCCGCACCGTTGACCGCACGTGGCTGCGCTCCAGAATACCGCGGTGTGTGCACCGGCCGACCGCCAGCGGCGCCCGTTGCGGCTGCTGATTCGCCCGGCGCGCAGAGGTATGCTCCCCTCACGGGGGCGCGCACTCCCGCTCACCGAGGACAAGAACTCGCCATGCAGTCGAAGCTGATCATCCCGATTCTCATCGTCGCAGTCGTGCTCTGGCGCATCTACATGCGCACACGGCGCTCATTCGGCCGCCAACGGGTGCAACCGAGGCGGATTGCCGTGCGCATTGGCATCCTCGGGCTGTTCGGAGTCGTACTGATCGCGCTCAGCGCTGCGACCCCATGGTCAGTCGCGGGCATCATCGCCGGCGCCGCCTGCGGCGCGCTGCTGTCGCTGCTCGCGCTGCGCCATACGCAGATCGAGGGCACGCCGGAGGGCCGCTTCTACACGCCCCACACCGTCATCGGGCTGATCCTGACCGTTTCGTTCCTCGCCCGCCTGATCTACGATTTCATGCTATTCAGACACGAAGCGTCACTGGCCGTCGTGGGGGCCCGCTCGCCGGTCTTCCACGAAAGTCCGCTGACGCTGGCCGTCTCCGGCGCCTTCATTGGCTACTACATCGCGTACTTTCTCGGGGTGCTGAGGCGCAGCCGCCCGCCAGTGGGCACAACCCCGGCGATGCCCTCAGATCCCCAGTGAGTGGCTGCCCGGCGGCCGCAGCGCTCAGATCCCCAGTTCCTCGGGAGCGAGCTGCGAGTGCTGCCGAGCCTGCTGCGCCGAGCGCAGGCGCGCTCGCAGCAGCGTCCATGCCGCCGCCGAGAACACCAGCACATTCGCCACGATCACCGGTGCGGCACCGATCCACACGCCGTAGAGGATCCACAGCATCGCGCCGACCATCTGCAGACCACGCAGCACCGCCGGTGCAGAGAAAAAATACGAGGCCACGAATACACCGGTAGCGGTCCAACCGAGCAGTTCGTTCGGTGCGAGCGTCACGGCGCTCACGCCGCCGCCGGCGATGCCGGCGTCTCCCGTAGCAGCACCCGATCCGTGCGCGCCTTCTCCCAGTCCTCGAGCCGCAGACCGTTCGCCTCGAGTACTCGCCGGATCTCCGCAGTGCGCATTCCAAGCACCTGATCGAACACCGGCACCAGCACACTGCAGACGTTGTCGCTGACAACGGTACAGCGCGCGATGCGGGCAAGCTGCTGGTTCTCGGAAACCGCAATGGTGAAGCCATCGCCGTTGTTGACGTGTAGCATGACGTGTACGTCGGAACTTCCATCACCGACGTAAACGATCCGATCTGTGTGAATGTCGTGTTCGCGGCTGAGCTCATCAAGCGCGGCCACCTTGCCGTAACCGGCAACCACTCGTCGAATACTGCTGACCTCTCCCGAGGTCGCATCGTATTCGAACTCAGTGCCGTGGATGTGGTCCGGCGGTACGATGCCCGCAAGCGCGGACACGACCACTTCGCGTGGCGCCGCCGAAACCACGAAGAACGAGAATCGGTCGGCGCCAACCCCCTGCTCGAGGACACTCACCAGCGCTGGCAGCGCATTCTTCAGCCGCACGCGCCGCCCGGCCTCAACCAGGTGCTCACGGCGCACGCCGCGAAAGTCCGGATCATGCCGGATCAGGTAGGCGAGCTCACCACCCTGTTGAACCAGATTGCTGCGCGCGAGTCCCGCGACTTTGGCTTCGAAGTCGCGGACACCGAGCAACTCGGCGAGCACGAATCCGGAATCGTTGAAACTCAGCGTCTGATCGAAGTCGGACGCCAGCATGAAGTGTCTGTTCATCGTCGGCAGCATATGCAGTCAACTCCTGATCACAGCCCGTCGTGGCGCGGACGGCAGAGCGCCCTTCGCTGGAACTCACGTTAGCAAAACACCGCGCACAATCAAGCGAACACGATCACGTGTGTCGTTGATAAATTTTCACGCCAGTGACACAAAATGGTCATCCGCACGTCATGGGCGACGCATCCGGCGCTGCAGCTGCGGTGTAAGCGCAATGTGACCGCTGCATACTATTGGGCTAGTGTTGCCCAGATCGCGCAGCGAGTCCTCTCTCTTGCGAGAGAACCCGAGTGGCGCAAAAGAGGTTGAATCCGCGCGACGTCGCGGTGCGCAAAACCAACGTGTTGTCGCGAATACCGGATAGAGTCAATTCGGCGGGGCGCCGCGGTGAACTGACTGATGGTGAGCGGCGCGCGTGCGAGGCGGCCAGGTCATCACGTGCCTGGGGATCCCGGTGGCGCGGCGCTCGGATGCGTCTGGCGCGGATCGTCCTCAGGAGCATCGAGCCGCCCGGTCCACAGGCGCCGATACACCGCGATCCAGGCATCGGCGTCCTGCAGCGCCTGCGGCGTGAGCCGCGCCGGCCTGAACTGCGCCTCGCGGCCGCGGCCGATCAGGCCGGCGCGTTCGAGCACCTTCAGGTGCTTCGAGACGGCCGGCAGCGTCATGCGGAATGGCTCGGCGAGTTCGTTCACCGAGGCCTCACCCTGCAGCAGGCGCTCCAGAATGGCGCGGCGGGTCGGATCGGCAAGGGCCTGAAAAGTTCTACTCAGGGCATCCACTTAGGTTTACGATATAGTTAAATAACTGTTTAGTAAAATAATGGACGGAATGAAAAGTCGTCAAGCTCGACGGCATCCAGCCCTTCCCGGATCTGCTACGTGCGGCGCTGCGCAGATCTGGGCCGGATCGCCGCGCGGGACTGCGCGTGGGTGCCAGTCCCCGCGGGAGGTTCGAAGCGGGCTCGGGCACGCTCGGCTTCGGCGCGCACGATGCACTCGGTGGCATGGTCATTGACCAATCCCATCGCCTGCATGAATGCGTACACCGTGGTCGGGCCGACGAAGCGCCAGCCCCTGCGCTTGAGGTCTTTTGAGAGCGCTACAGACGCTGCGGAGGTGGCGGCCGTACTGGGAGCGCGGCGGGCGTGCCGCGGCTGGTAGCGCCAGATCAAGGCCGCCAGGGACCCCTCCTGGCCGATGAGCTCCTGCGCACAGCGGGCGTTGTGGATGACCGCCTCGATCTTGCCGCGGTGGCGCACGATGCCCGGATCCTGCAGCAGCCGCTCGACCTCACGCCTCCCGAACCGCGCAACCCGATCGATCTCAAAGTGATGAAACACCGCACGGAAGCGTTCGCGCTTGGCGAGGATGGTCCGCCAGCTCAGACCGGCCTGGAAGCCCTCCAGACAGAGTTTCTCGAACAGCCGCCGATCCTCGGACACGGGAAAGCCCCATTCCGTATCGTGGTAGGCGGTGTACTCCGGCGTCACCGTGCACCAAGCGCAGCGGCGCCGGCCGTCGGCCCCCATCAGCGTCGTACCGCTCATGCTCCTCCCCCGACCGACTGCCCCACTCCGCCGCACTGTCTACCGGCCAGGCAGTGGTCGGCCCGATGCATCTCAAAATTTTGCAAGTCATTGTTTACTAATAATTTATGGCAAGACTTGGCGATCAGCGCCCTGCATCGCCATACCCTACCGCCGAGTAGGGTATCATCGCGACCCGCACACGCCTTGCCGGCGGATGCGACGCAGACTCGCATGCTCTTACCGGGAGTGGATTGCTTTGCCAAACCCCAGCCTCGACCCTCTTGATCTGTTCGCTCTGCGCGAGTCACTCACCGAAGAGGAGCGCATGGTGCAGGATTCGGTACGGCGGCTTGTGAATGAGCGCGTGCTGCCGATCATCCGCGAATGCTTCGAGGAACACCGCTTCCCGCGCGAGCTGGTCCCCGAACTCGCCGCCCTGGGCTTGCTGGGTTCCTCCCTCGAGGGTTACGGTTGCGCCGGACTCAATGCCCTGTGCTACGGGCTGATCTGCCAGGAACTCGAACGCGGTGACTCCGGCATCCGCAGTTTCGTTTCCGTGCAGTCCTCGCTGTGCATGTTCCCCATTCACGCCTACGGCTCCGACGCCCAAAAACTCCAGTACCTGCCCGGCATGGCCCGCGGGGAACTCATCGGTTGCTTCGGCCTCACCGAACCGCACGGCGGCTCAGACCCCGCCAATATGAAAACCTATGCCCGCCAGCGCGGCCGCGACTGGGTCCTCAACGGCTCGAAAATGTGGATCACCAACGGCTCGATCGCCGATCTCGCCCTGGTCTGGGCCCAGACCGATGACGGGATTCGTGGCTTCCTGCTGGAGAAGGGCATGCGCGGCTTCACCGCTCAGCTCATCGAGCGCAAGTTCTCCCTGCGCGCCTCGATCACCTCCGCGCTGTTCTTCGATGACGTCCTGGTGCCGGAGCAGAACGTGCTGCCGGGCGTCATCGGCCTCAAAGGCCCCCTCTCCTGCCTCACCCAGGCCCGCTATGGCATCGCCTGGGGCGTCATCGGCGCCGCTCAGGCCTGCCTCGAGCAGCTGCTTGAGTACAGCGCTTCCCGATCGCTATTCGGCCGCTCCCTCGCCCACAACCAGGCCGTCCAGGTCCGCCTCGCCGAAATGGCGCGTCAGATCACCTGCGCGCAGATGCTCGCTCTGCAGCTTGCACGGCTCAAAGAGCGCGGCACACTTGACCCCGTCCAGGTCTCCCTCGCCAAGTGGAACAACTGCCGCGCCGCACTCGATATCGCCCGTGATTGCCGCGACCTGCTCGGTGGTGCCGGCATCAGTGCCGAGTACGCTCCCATCCGTCACATGCTGAACCTCGAGAGCGTCATCACCTACGAGGGCACAGAAACCATCCACCAGCTGTCCGTCGGGCGGGCGTTGACCGGGCACAACGCCTTCTGAGGCCGGTGTCCGCCGCGCTCAGCGGCGCGAGCTGCGTGCGATGCGCGCGCGACCGCGCCGGGCCCCGGGCGCCACGCGCTTGACCTTGCCTGGCCTGTCGTAGGGGTTTTGGTCCGTCCGGTATTCGATGGCCACTGGCGTGGCGAACAAATCGAACCGCTTGCGAAAGACATTGGTGAGATAGCGCGTGTAGGCGCTCGGCACCGACGCCGTCTGATTACCGTGAATCACCACGCGCGGCGGGTTACGCCCACCCTGATGGGCGTAACGCAGCTTGATGCGCCGGCCGTGCACCAGCGGTGGTTGATGAGCCGTCATGGCTTGTTCCAGCGTACGCGTCAGCTCACGAGTGGGCATCTCCCGCATGGCGGCGTCATAGGCGCGCACGGTCGAGTGCACCAGCTCGCCGACGCCTGTGCCATGGCGCGCCGAGATGAAATGCATTGGCGCAAACGGCACGAAATCGAGTTTCAGGGCGAGCTGACGGTGAATTTCTTCGCGCTGGTCCGGTTCGATGCCATCCCACTTGTTCACCGCCAGGAGCAGCGCCCGTCCACGCTCGAGCGCAATGCCGAGCACGCTCGCATCCTGCTCGGCCACGGTATCGTGAGCATCGAGCACCAGGATCACCACGTTCGCCTCGTCTATGGCTTGCAGTGTCTTTGCGACACTGGCGCGCTCGACGGCATCCTCGACCCGTGCCCGCCGCCGCACGCCCGCCGTGTCGATTAGCAGGAAACGTCGGCCGTCGCGCTCGAACGGCACAAGGATGCTGTCGCGCGTGGTGCCGGGCTGATCGCTCGCAATGACGCGCTCCTCGCCAAGCAGTCGGTTGACCAGGGTGGATTTGCCGACGTTGGGCCGACCGATGACCGCGATCCGCACCGCGTCGCGATCTTCGGGCTCACCATCGGCCGTCGGCTCAAGCCCCTCCAGGGCTGCCGCCATGAGATCCTCGCACCCCTGGCTGTGGCTCGCCGAAATACCGAGGGGCTCACCGAAGCCGAGCGCGTGAAACTCCGCGCCCGCGACCTGTGTGTCCAGACCCTCGGCCTTGTTCAGCGCCAGCGTCACCGGCTTGCCGCAGCGGCGCAGTTCCCGCGCCACGAAATAGTCTTGCGGCGTCAGACCACTGCGCGCATCGAGCACGAACACCAGCCGATCCGCTTCCGCCACCGCGCGCTCGGTCTGCTCACGCATCTGGGTCTCGATGCCACTCGGGTTCTCCACCAGCCCGCCGGTGTCGACCACCACGCACGGCATGGGGCCGACGCGGCCGAAGCCGTACTGGCGATCACGGGTGAGGCCCGGGACGTCCGCGACAATGGCATCCCGCGTGCCGGTGAGCACGTTGAACAGGGTCGATTTACCGACGTTCGGCCGACCGACCAGTGCGACGATGGGCAGCATGGGCGCTGCGTCCGTACACTCAGTGCCGCGGCGAGACGCGGAACGCGGTGATCTGCCCGACGTCGTTGATCACCACGACCTCGGTGCCGATCACCACGGGCGGGTTCGAGACTCGGACCCCGCCCGTCTCCACGCGTGCCTCGAAAGCCCCCGTGCGTTTGTTCAGCCAATGCACGTAGCCCTGATAGTCCGCGACGATTATGCCGTCCGGACTGACCGCCGGCTGCGTCACAGCGCGATAGCGCAGCGCCGGCTGACGCCAGATCACCGAGCCATTCTTGCGGTTCAGGGCCACTACCGCCCCGTCAGCCGTAGACATGTACACCGCATGCGCACCGAGCGCGAGGCCGCGGAAGCTCGACGCCTTGTGGCTCCACCAGGGCTGTCCGCTCGCCAGCGCGAGCATGTCGACCGTCCCGTGGTAGCCGACGGTGTACACGTCCTTGCCGGACACGACCACCGCCCCATGCACGTCGGCCAGCCGCTCGATCGCGGTGCGCCCGGTGGGCTGAGACACCGTCGCGAGCCAGACCTGCGAGCCGTCGGAGGCATTCACGGCCAGCACCTTGCCGTTGGCGAAGCCGCTGATCACCATGTGATGGGTAATCACCGGGATAGCCGCCCCGCGCAGAGCGAGCGAGGGCATGTGCTGCTGGGTCTCCCACAGCTCATGGCCATCACGCGTCGAGAGGGCATGCAGCACCCCGTCGATGGTGCGCACGGCCACCAACTTGCGCGAAAGTCCTGGCGAGGAAATCACGGCATCGGGGAGCCGCACCTTCCACAGCGTCTTGCCGTTGTCGGCATTCAATGCGATCACGTGGCCGTCGGTGGCGCCGACCACGAGCAGCTTGCCGAACACCGCCGGGCCACCGCCGAGCGGCAGGTGGGTGTCGGTGTGCCACAGCTCATGGCCGTTGCTCGGATCGAATGCCGCCACCTCCCCGTCATGACCGGAGGCGAACAACCGGTGGCCTCGCACCACCAGGCGCAGGCCGAGCAGCAGCGTACGGGTCTTGGAGTTGCCGAATCCCCAGAAGTTGATCAGGTGGAATCCGCCGACCGAGGCGCTCCAGATCTCATGCACGCGCAGTGTCGACTTGATGGGGGCAAGTTTGGCGGGCTGGTCGACCTGCTTGTGCGAGCAGGCGGCCAACAGCCCGGTCGCGGCCAGTGCCACGACCCAGAATCGCATCGAACGGGGGTTTTGGTTTTGCAAGCGTCTCATCCTGCTCGACATCGTTTCGATCCGCCTCACTTGCGGGCGCCCGCGGCGGCCGCAGCATGCTGCCCGGCCGAGGAGGCGGGCAAGTTCGCGGCGAGTTCGGAAATCTCAAGCGCCAGAAGCTGGTGGTCGGTCTCGCCGCCCGTATCACTGGCGCGGGCCAGCCGATACTGGGCGAGCGCGGCGCGCTTATGGCCCAGCGCCTGGTACGCCTCCCCGCGCACGACGTCATAGCGCGGCGCGAACGCGCCGGGATCAACGCCATCGAGCGTGGTGAGCGCCTGCTGCGGCTGGTGCAGTGCAATCTGCACGCGCGCCAGGCGCAGCCGGGCGATCAGCCCGAGGATCGCATCGTGCGGGTGGTGCATCACGGTCGCGAGTTCCCCGGCCGCGCGGCTCAGGTGGCCCGAGTCGACGAATGCCCCGGCCGAGGCAAGCCGCGCCTGATCGGCATACGGGGTCGGCCCGTAGTGACGCTCCAGACGCCCGGCCATGGCGAACGCGGCAGCCTGCTGTCCGCTGGCGAAGTCGTGCTCCATCTGCCCGTAGAATACGCTGGCGCTCAGGTCGCGCCCGTTCACATGTCCCTGCCACCAGCGGTAGCCGCCGAGCGCGAGCGCAGCGATCGCTACACCGGTAAGCATCGCCGGCCCGTTGGCCCGCAGCCAGGCGAGCAGCGCCTCCCACTTCTCACGTTCATCCAGATAACTGTCCACGACCCCTCCTCGAAATCAGGTATGCACGGCGGCAGCGGCCAGAGCCGTTTCGATCGCCGCGGCCAGATCGGGCAGCGGACTCTCGCTCTGACCGGCCTCCTGGCGCAAAGGTTTCAATGCGCCGACCCCGCGCGCCAACTCATCATCACCCAGGATCAGCGCAAGCGCCGCGCCACTGCGGTCGGCGCGGCGGAACTGTGCCTTGAAGTTACCGCCACCGAGATTCAGCTCGAAACGCCTGTCAGGCAGCGCATCGCGCAACCGCTCGGCCAGTTCCAGGCCGTAGGCGGCGGCGCGTTCGCCATTGACGACGATGTACACATCGGCGCTCGGCGCCGGTGCCGGCGCGGCATCCTGGCTCATCAGCGCGACCAGCCGCTCGATGCCCATGGCGAAACCAATGCCCGGCGTCGCCTCACCGCCGAGCTGACCGATCAGCCCGTCGTAGCGGCCTCCGGAGCATACGGCATCCTGAGCCCCAAGAGCGTCGGTAATCCACTCGAAGACCGTGCGGCTGTAGTAATCCAGGCCGCGCACCAGGCGCGGATTGATCCGGAAGGGGATGCCGAGCGCCTCCAGTCCGGCGCACAGCGCCTCAAAGTGCGCCTGGGATTGCGGATCGAGGTGATCGGTCAGCACCGGAGCGGCCTCGATCAGCGCGCGCATCTCCGGGTTCTTGCTGTCGAGGACGCGCAACGGATTGCCCTGCAGCCGGCGGCGGCTGTCGGCATCGAGCTGCTCGTAATGGGCCTGCAGGTACTCCACCAGCTGCTCGCGGTAGGCGCGTCGCGACTGCGGTGTACCGAGGGAATTGATCTCCAGGCGCACACGCGTGATCCGGAGTCGGCGCCACAGGCGCGCAGCGAGCGCAATCAGCTCCACGTCCACGTCCGGTCCGTTGAAACCGACCGCCTCGACACTCACTTGGTGAAACTGGCGGTAGCGGCCCTTCTGCGGCCGTTCGTGGCGGAACATCGCCCCGGCGCACCACAGCTTGTGCCGCTGACCACGCAGCATGCCGTTAGAAATGAGCGCACGCATCACCCCGGCGGTCCCCTCGGGACGCAGCGTCAGGCTCTCCCCGCCCTGATCGACGAAGGTGTACATCTCCTTCTCGACCACATCGGTGTACTCGCCGATAGCCCGCTTGAACAGCTCGGTACGCTCCACGAGCGGCACGCGGATTTCCTGGAAACCATAGGCTTCCAGCACCTCCCGCGCCGCCGTCTCGATGGTCTGCCACGCGCCGATCTCGGCCGGCAGCACATCGTTCATTCCGCGCACCGGTTGTATCTGATCGCTCAACTTATCCTCCCGCATGCCGGGCCTGCCGCGACACGGGCGAGACCTGCCCGTCCGCGGCCACCGCAATCGACACGGCGTGATCGCGCCCGATGTACGGAGCCAGTGGCACGGCATGTCCGTTGACCTTGAGCACAACGCCGTCGGCGTAGCCGAGCACGACATGCAACGGCCCCGGCCCCTTGAATGACTCCAGCGTCCCCGGGAGCACCAGGCCGCGGTACAGGCTGTGGCCCGTCGCATCGGTGACGCTCACCCAGCTGGCCGCCGGGAACTGCAGGGATATCCGCATCCCGGAGGCGTTGGCCGGAGCGCTCGGCGCTGCGGGCACGGTTGTGGGGATATTCGGCCCCGCCGAAGTGCTCGACGAAGCGGCCCCTGGCGCTGCGCGCAGCGAAGGGACCGCCGGGGTCGCAAACGGCTGTCCAGCGCCCCCGGATCGTCCCACCACCGCCACGTCGTGTCGGGTCAGTCGCGTCCAGCCCCACCAGGAGAGACCCGCGGCGAGCACCACCGCGGCGCCGATACCGACGGCAGCGAGCAGCGCGCTTGCCCGGCCGTCCGCCGGCGCCCCGCGCGGAATGCGCGTCAGATCCGGCGCGGCCATGGCCGACCCGGCCAGCTGCGCCTGCAGGGCCTCGGCGGATTCTCCAAGCAACTCGGCATAGCGGCCGAGATAGCTCTTGACGTAGATCGGCGCTCCGAGCCGTTCGAATTGCTCGTCCTCAAGCGCCTCCAGCACGTCGGCGGACACGTGCAGTCGCTGCGCGGCCTGCGCGAGACTCATCCCGGCACGCTCACGTGCGGCGCGCAGTGGCGCGCCGATGCCGCTGCCGCCCTCGCGGCGCGGCTCGCCGCCTGGTGCTTCGGCCATGATGCTCAGCCCGGGTTATGTCCAAGAGCGGCCAGCGCGTGCGCCTCGGCCGAGTTGGGGAAATCCAGCTGCAGGCGGCGGGCGTAGAGCTGCGCACCGAGTGCGTCACCCTGTGCGCGCGCGACCTTCACCGCAAGCAGCAGCATGTCCGGCGTCTCACTGTTGGCCGCCAGAAATTGTTTGATGAGCGCATGCGCCTGCGGGTAGTGCCCGCGCTTGTACTCAAGGTCGGCGAGCTGCCAAGCGGCCTGCTCGAAGCCAGGACTCACCGCAAGCGCGGCCCGAAACATCTTGGCGGCCTGCTGATAGTGATGCGCGACGCCCAGACACACCCCAGCATTGTTGTAGGCGTCCGCCGGCGTCAGGTAGAGCGGGTTGCGGGCCGCAGCGAGGAAATACTTGACCCCCGCCTGGGTTCGACCGGCATTGCACAGGTAGACCGCGTAGTCGTTCTCGTAGTCCGGGTTGTGCGGCGCCAGCTCGAGCGCGGCGCGGAACTCGTGGTCGGCCCGCGCCGGCTCCCCGAGTCGCTCAAACAACAGCGCCCGGGCGCTGTGCACATTGGGGTTGTTCGGATTTTCGCGCAGCGCCCTATCGAGCTTGCGTTTGGCGATCGCGAGCTGCCCGCGCTGCATGTAGGCGACACCGAGCTCGGTATTGAACACTGCCGCCTGGTGCCGGTTGCGGACTTGCTGCGGATTACTGCAGCCGGCGAGCAGCGCCACCGCCAGCGATCCGGTAATCGCCACGCACCAGCGCCAGTGGCGCGCGCCGCTCATGGCTGTACCGCCAGAGCGAAGGTGCGGTTGCCGAGGCGCACCGTGGTGCGGTCGATGACGCGGCCGGCCAGCTGGCCGCAGGCCGCATCGATGTCATCGCCGCGCGTGCGGCGCACGGTGGCCAGCACACCACGGCGCAGCAGCTCGTCGCGGAAGGCGTGCACCGCCTCGGGTGCGCAGCGGCGAAACTGCGTCCCGGGAAAAGGATTGAACGGAATGAGATTGACCTTGGCCGGATGCCCGCGGAGCAGCGCGGCCAGCGCGCGCGCCTGTGCACGCGAATCGTTCACGCCGGCGAGCAGCACGTACTCGAAAGTCACGCTGCGGCCATTGCGCTCATCGATGTAATGCCAGCAGGCCTCCAGCAGCTCTGCAATCGGATGCTTGCGGTTGATCGGCACCAGCTCGTTGCGCAGCGCATCGTCGGGTGCGTGCAGTGACACGGCGAGCGCCACGTTGCTGTGCTCGGCCAATTTGTAGATCTGCGGCACCAGTCCGGACGTCGAGAGCGTCACGCGCCGGCGTGACAGATCGAAGCCGAAGTCATCGAGCAGGATCTCAAGCGCCGGCACCACGTTGCGGAAATTCGCGAGCGGCTCGCCCATGCCCATCAGCACCACGTTGGTGACAGCGCGTTCGCGCGCCAAGTCTGCGACCGTACCGGCGAGTTCACGATTCGCCAGCCAGACCTGTCCGACGATTTCCGCAGTGGTCAGATTGCGGTTGAACCCCTGCTGCGCGGTCGAACAGAACGCGCAGTCCAGCACGCACCCGACCTGCGAGGAGATGCACAGCGTCGCCCGATCGGGTTCCGGGATGTACACCATCTCGAAGGCCTGGCTGCCGTCGGCCCGCAGCAGCCACTTGCGCGTACCGTCCGCCGAACGCTGCTCGGTGATGATCTGCGGCGGCTGCACGCAGGCCCGCGCTGCGAGCTCGGCGCGGAAGGACTTAGCGAGGTCCGTCATGCGCTCGAACTGCGACTCGGCGCGCTTATAGACCCACTGCATCAGCTGGCGCGCCCGGAACGGCTTGCTGCCGAGCTGCGCCACGAACAGCTCGAGCTCGCTCCGGGGCAATCCCAGCAGATTCGTGGTCGTGGCGGGCTCGCTCATGGCCGGCAGGGCGGCATCAGCCGCGCGGGTGCAGCTCCGTGCTGCTGAAGAAATAACCGATCTCGCGCGCGGCCGTATCGGCGGCGTCCGAGCCGTGCACGACGTTGCGCTCGATGCTTTCGGCAAGGTCGGCGCGGATCGTGCCCGGGGCGGCCTTCTTCGGGTCCGTGGCGCCCATGATTTCCCGGTGGCGCGCGATGGCGTTCTCGCCTTCGAGCACCTGCACGATCACCGGGCCGGAGGTCATGTACCGCACCAGATCCTTGAAGAAGGGCCGCTCGCGGTGCACGGCATAAAAGCCTTCTGCCTCGCGCTCCGAGAGCTGCCGCATCCGCGCGGCGATGATGGACAGTCCGGCCGTCTCGAAGCGGCGGTACACCTCGCCGATGAGATTGCGGGCAACGCCGTCCGGCTTGACGATGGACAAAGTGCGCTCGAGCGCCATGCGAATTAACCTTTCGGGAGCTGTGAATGCGGAACGGAAGACGGTCCTGCCCAGCACCGCGCACGCGGGGTACTGCCAGCCGGCCGTCATCGAGCGCGACAGTCTACCCGGTGATACCGGTAGGAGGCAATTTGCCACGGCCGCCGAAGTGGCGGATTACAAAAGATTTTTACGAAATCCGCCGTCAGCCGACGGCGCGGATCAGACCGAAAAGCTCTCGCCGCAGCCGCATTCGCCCCGTACGTTCGGGTTGCGGAAGCGGAACGCTTCATTCAAGCCCTGCTTGACGAAATCCACGGTGGTGCCGTCGATCAGCGGCAGACTCTGCGGATCGACGTAGACCTTCACCCCCCGATCCTCGAACACGACGTCATCGGCCTGCTGCTCCTCGGCGTAATTGACGACGTAAGCGAAGCCCGAGCAGCCGGTCTTGCGCACGCCAAGCCGCAGCCCTAAGCCGTGTCCGCGGGCGGCGATAAAGCTTTGGATACGGTGAGCGGCGGATTCGGTGAGCGAGATAGCCATGGCGGTAACGAGCTCCGGTGCGCTGCCATTCTACACTGCCGCGGCGCGCCGCTGACATTCCCGAAGCGCATCCTCGAGCGTGAGCAGGCGGCCGAGCTTCTCGGCCGGGATGCCCAGGGCCGTGGCCCACTGCTGCGGCGTGCCCGGCACGACGTCCGCCACCGCTCGTCCCCGCACCCGCTCGGCGAGCCACGCGGCGGCCGCGATCGTGTGCGGACAGCCATATACGCGATACGTCACGCGCACAACGCGTTCGGCCTCGACTTGCAGTCGAAAGCGAACCCAGACCTCCCGGCCCGGGCCGCCAGATTCCCCCACCAGCTGTGCTTCCGACGCAGTCCCCTGCGGCTCAGCCGCCGGGGACAGCGCGCGCAGCCGCGTTACTTCGCGCCGGACGGCGGCTACGGCCGCCTCGATATCCGCCGGCTGCGAGAATCGCCCCAGGCTGAAGCGTAGTGAACTCTGCGCCAGCTCGGTGTCGCGGCCGAGGGCCCGCAGCACGTAAGAGGGCTCTGCCGAGGCCGAGTTGCAGGCCGATCCGGTGGACACGGCCAGGTCGGAAAGACCCGTGACCAGGCTCTCGCCCTCCACGCCTTCGATGGAGACATTCAGGATCCCGGGTACCCGCGGCGCACCCGCCCCGTTGAGGTGCACGCCGCCGAGCGGTCCGAGCTGCACCCAGAGCTGCTCGCTCAGCGCAGCCAGCCGCCGCGGTTCGTGTCCGAGCGCCGCACGGGCCAGCGTACAGGCCGTGCCGAAGCCGACGATCTGGTGCGTCGGCAGGGTGCCGGGACGCAGCCCGCGCTCCTGGCCACCGCCGTAGAGCAGCGGCTGCAGCCGAGCGCGCACGCCGGCCCGCACGTACAGCGCGCCGATGCCCTTCGGGCCGTAGAACTTGTGCGCCGTGAAGGACATCAGATCGATCGGCAGCTCCCGCACCGCCATCGGAACCTTGCCAACCGCCTGCGCCGCATCCGTGTGGAAGAGAATGCCGCGCTCGCGGCACAGCGCGCCGATCGCCGCGACATCCTGGATCACGCCCGTCTCATTGTTGACCCACATCACGGAGACCAGGATCGTCTCGGGGCGCAGCGCCGCGGCGAGCGCCTGCGGATCAATCCGGCCGCTGCGATCGGGCGCCACCAGCGTCAGCGCGAACCCTTCCTTCTGCAGGCGTTTGCACGGATCCAGTCCCGCCTTGTGCTCGATGCGCGTGCTCACCAGGTGCCGGCCGCGGTCGGCCGCGGCACGCGCTGCACCGAGCAGCGCGAGATTGTCTGACTCAGTCGCCCCGGACGTGAACACGACCTCTTCGGCCGCCGACCCGATCAGCGCCGCGACCTCGGCCCGCGCCGTCTCAATCCGTGCCGCGGCACGCCGCCCCCAGCCGTGCAGCGAGGCGGGATTGCCCCGCCCGCCTTCGGCCGCAAGGCTGTCGGTCATGGCCGCGATGACCGCCGGGTCGAGCGGGGTGGTGGCGGCGTAGTCGAGGTAGATCGGTGCAGCGGTATCCATCATGGGGCATCAGGGCCGCAGATCATGGCGGCCGCTCACGCGCACATGATGCCCGGAGCGCGGCGGCAGGTCATATCGAGTGCGGGATCGGATCCGACGCCAGGACAATATAATTGCATTTGTGATATGTCTTTATGCATATAGATGCATTTGAGATATATCACGTGTGGGGCAATGATAGCGGCCGTCCGCACCCTACTCCCCTCACACAGGACACACCCATGACTTCACGCTCCGTGTTGTTTTCCACTCTGGCCCTGGGCCTGCTGGCGGCGGGTGCCGCCACGGCACATCCGGCCGGCTTCTGGCACTACCCGGCCATCAAGGGCTACGGCCCGGAACACACCTGGCCGGGTGTCGTCGTGCGGCCGAACGCGCACACCACCTACCATGCGCTGTTCGATGTAACGCAAGGTAAGGCGCAATCCGGCAGCGTCAATCCGGGCCTCGATCACATTGCCCGCACCATCAACATCTTCGCCGCCGCCGGCGTCCCGCTGAAGCACATGAACTTCGAGGTCATCATCCACGGACCGGCGACGCCGATCGTGCTCGACGCGGCCGCCTATCGGGCGAAGTTCGGCCACCCGAATCCCAACCTCGCGCTGCTCGCGACGCTGCGCAAGGCTGGCGTGCGGCTGATGGTCTGCGGCAACGCGCTCGGCGATATGCACCTGAACCCCTCCGAGGTCGACCCCGGCGTACACGTCGCACTCTCGGCACTCTCGACCGTGATCATTCTGCAGAACAAAGGCTATGCGCTGGTGCGCATGTAACCACAACGGCCGCCCTAGCCGGCCGCAGGAGACGCCCATGATCACACGACATCTCACTGCATTCGCCGGCTGCATGTTCGCCGCACTGCTCGCCGGCCCGGTGCATGCCGCCGGCGCCGCGCGAGCGGTCGGTCCACCGCAGTACGCCGAGCGGCTGTACCCGCCCTGGTCGCAGGGCGCGAATGATCCGGCCCTGCACCAGGGCCTGAACATCACCGTGCCGGAAGTCGACGACATGCCGGACTTCCACGGCAGTCTCGTTCACCCGGGACTCGTGATTTTCGTCGGCGGCAACTACTACTTCGCGATGGCACCGCTGGTGCAGGCGTTCTCAGCGCAGCATCCGCGACTGCGCGGGCGGATCTTCTACGTCACGCTGCCACCCGGCCTGCTGATCAAGGCCATGGCGAACGGCGGCACGTTCACCTCCGGCAATCTGACATTCACCGTCGCACCCGATGTGTACGCCGCGGGTCTGAAGAAGGTCCGCGGACAGATCGCCGCACGACGATTGGTACCGCCCGCGGTCCCGTACGCCACCAACACCCTGACCATCATGGTGCCGGCCGGCAACCCGGCGCACATCGCGGGCCTTGCCGATCTCGGCCGGCCGGGCGTGCGCCTGGCGATGCCGAACCCGGCCTGGGAAGGCGTGGCGCGCCAGATCCGCATGGCCCTAGAGCGGGCCGGCGGCCCGGCGCTCGCCCACACGGTGTACGTCAGCAAAGTGGCCGACGGACAAACCATCCTTACGCACATCCATCATCGCCAAACACCGCTGTTTCTCATGCAGGGCATCGCCGATGCCGGCGTCACGTGGAAATCCGAAGCGATTTTCCAGCAGCAGATCGGTCACCCGCTGAGCCACGTCGACATTGCGCCCGCCGACAACGTGACGGCGATCTACGCCGCCGCCATGGTGCGCGGCGCACGCCATCCGCGGGCCGCGCGCGCCTGGCTCGCGTTCCTGCACTCGGGCACCGCCGAGCGCATCTTCGCCCGCTACGGTTTCAAACCGGCGCCCGCGAGCGCCGCACAGCGCCGCTGAGGCGGCACCGGAGCACTCCATGAGCACACCGACCGCACCGACCGAGTCCTGCACCGAGAGCGCAGGTCTCTGGCGACAGCTTGGCCTCGCGTTGCTCGCCGTGCGCTTCGTGCAAGGCTGGATCTACTGGGGCGGCGGCAGCCGGCGGTTTATCTACGCACCGGCAAAACTCGACCCGCACGCCCCAAGCTGGATGGCCAACAAGTTCCAGACGGCCATGCCCGGGGCCCTGCTTGGCATGGGGCACGTGGTGGACTACCTGTTGCATCACTTCGCTCTGCTCTACGCCGGTGTCATTCTCTTCAGCGCCGCCGAGCTGGTGTTCGGCCTGTTTCTGCTGCTCGGCTTCATGACCCGGCTCTCCGCCCTCGTGACCATCGGCCTGAGCGTCGTGCTGATGCTGCTGTTCGGCTGGCAGGGCGCCACGTGTATCGATGAGTGGACCATGGCGTCGGCAAATTTCGGCATGGGAGTCGCGCTGCTGCTCGCCGGCGGCGGCGCATGGTCGCTCGATGCCTGGCTGCTGAAGCGCCGGCCGAGCCTCGCGGCCGCCAGATGGTTCCAATGGTTCGGCAGCGGCCCATGGCCGCTCGAGCGACTGAAGCGCTGGAGTCTGATCGGTATCACGGTGACGGCGCTGTTCGTCGTGCTCACATACAACTACTACCGAGGTTCGGTTCTGACGCCGTTTCACGGCGGCCCGGTCAGTCCGGCCGCCCACCACGTCAGCCTGTCGGCCGGCCAGCTCACCCCCGGGGGCATGGTGCGCTTCAGCGCCTACCTCGATGCCGGCACGCCTGCGGCGCCCGCCAATGTGGTGCGTGCGGACCTGATCGGTCCGGGCGGACCGATCGTGGAGCACTGGGGCAGCCGCGCACTCGCGGCACTGCCAGCAAGTGCGTTCGTCAACGATTACCCGTACAACCGCTTTGGTGCCGGGTATGCCGGCATCACGGCCAAAGTCGGGGCGCGCGCCACCATCACGCTGCCGCCGGTCGCACCCGGACTGGAACTCGCCGCCGGCCGCTACCGACTGGTGCTGCACTCGGTGAACGGACGGGTGTTTGAACTCGCGCTGACGCCCGGAACCTGAGCGAACCGCGGGGGACCGCTAGCCTTCCCCCGCGCGCCGGCGGCGCCGCTGCACGGCCGTGAGGAAGCCGCGCAGAATGTTCACCTCGTTGCGGTCCAGTTCGGCGCGCTGCAGGAAACGGCGGATTCTCGCCATGAGGTGCGTGCCGCTTTGGGTACGATCGCGGAAGTCCACCTCCTCGAGCACCTGTGCGAAATGCGCGTACAGCCGCTCGAGATCCGCCGGTTCGGCGAGCGGCCCGGCCGCCGGGGCCGGATCGATCGCGACGCCGCCGGTCCGGAAGACCTCGTAGACGACGATCTGCACCGCCATGGCGAGATTGAGCGAGGGGTAGGCCTTGCTGGCCGGGATGCTCACCAACAGATGCGCCGCCTCGAGCTGCTCGTTGGTGAGGCCCGCGCGCTCGGACCCGAACAGTATCGCCACCGATCCACGGTCCGATTCGGACGCGAGCTTCGCAGCCGCTTCGCGTACGTCGGCGACTCGGAAATGCTGGTCACGTTCGCGCGAGGTCGTCGCCGCCACGAACCCGCAGCCCTGCAGCGCCTCGGCCACGGTGAGTACGACGCGCGCGCCCGCCAGCACGTCGTCGGCGCCCGAGGCACGGGCGCTCGCCTCCGGGTCGGGAAACTGCCGCGGACTCACCAGCACCAGGTGCTGAAGACCCATATTCTTCATCGCGCGTGCCACTGCGCCGATGTTGCCCGGATGAGACGGCTCGACCAATACGATGCGAATCTGCGCTGTGTCCATCGTCAATGCCCTGACGTGCCGAGCGATCTACCGGCGCAGAGCGCCGCTCCGAGCGGACGCCCTGCGCCGTCGGCGGGCTCAGCCTGCAGGCTCGGCGACCCGGGTGCGCAGCTTGCTGTGCCGATAACCGTAAAAGCCATACACCAGCGCCCCGATCGCCGTCCATACGATCAGACGCACCCAGGTACTGGCCGGCAGATTGTAGATCATGAATCCGCACACCGCAGCGCCGAGCGTGCAGGTCAGCCAGGGCACTGGCACACGGAACGGGCGCTCCAGGTCAGGACGCGTGTAGCGCAGCACCAGCACTCCGATACACACCGTCACGAACGCCATCAGGGTGCCAATCGACACGAGCTCGCCGAGCAGATCCACGGGAAACAGCCCACCGATCACTGCGGCAGCCACCCCCGTAACCACGGTGCCAACCGAGGGCGTGCGGAACTTGGCATGAATCCGCCCGAACACCGGCGGCAGCAACCCATCCTGCGCCATGGAGTAGAAGATTCGTGCCTGCGCGATGGTCATCACCAGCATCACCGAGGTCATGCCGAGAATGGCGCCGATGTCGACCGGCACGCTGAACCACCGCAGCTGCGGGTACGTGTCGAGCGCCAGTGCGATCGGCGCGGCGACGTTGAGCTTGGTGTAGTGCACCATGCCGGTCAGCACCGCCGAGACCGCCACGTACAGCAACGTGCAGACGACCAGGCTGGAGAGAATACCGATTGGCATGTCGCGTTGAGGATTCTTCGCCTCCTGGGCCGTCGTCGAGATCGCATCGAACCCGATGTACGCGAAGAAGATGACCCCTGAGGCGGTGAACACACCGCTCCATCCATACTGATCTGCTCGTCCGGTCGGCGCCGGAATGAACGGATGCCAGTTGTTGTGCTGGATGAAGCCCATGCCGAGCACGATGAACAGCACGACCACCGCAACCTTCAGGGTGACGATGACGGTATTGAACTCGGCGGACTGCTTGATGCCGATGTAGCACACGGTCGCCAGCGCCAGCACGATCAGCACCGCCGGCACGTTCAAAATAGCGCCGGAGGCCATCACCGAGAAACTGTTCGGCGCGGCCTGCATGAACGGGGCGTGCGACAGCGCGTTGGGCAAGTGAACCCCGAAGGTGGCCAACAGCCGTGCCACGTATCCGGACCAGCCGACCGAGACCGTCGCAACCGCGAACAGGTACTCCAGCACCAGATTCCAACCGATGAACCAGGCGATGCCCTCGCCGAGCGTGGCGTAGGTGTAAGAGTAGGCGCTGCCGGAAACCGGAATCATCGCCGCGAATTCGGCGTAGCACAGTCCTGCGAATGCACACCCAATGCCGGCGATGATGAACGAGAGCACCAGCGCGGGTCCCGCGTACTGGGCGGCCGCCACCCCGGTGAGGACGAAAATACCGGTACCGATGATCCCCCCGATACCGAGCATGGTGAGCGCCGTGGCAGAGAGGGTACGTTTGAGCTGGTGCCCCTCTGCGTCCGAAGCGTCCGCTGCCTCGATTTCGGCGACCGATTTTGTTGCAAAAATCTGTCTTATCATGCCGGGACTCTACACAAGGACATCCCGGATTGCGAGTCCGCCCACCGAACTGAACAGGCGGCTCAACGCGCGCGCATTTCCTCAGGAATGTACGGTGCAAATAGTTCCAGGAGGGCCGCATACACCTTCGGGTTGCCGGCCACGACATTCCCGCCCTGCTGGTATGGCTCACCGCCCGGGGTGCCGATGTGACCGCCGGCTTCCTGTACCAGCAGTGTGCCCGCCGCAGTGTCCCAGGGCGCAAGCCCAAACTCCCAGAACCCATCGATGCGCCCCGCCGCGACGTAGGCCAGATCGAGCGCCGCGGCGCCCGGCCGACGGATACCCGCGGCAATCTGCGTAGCCGCTTTAAGCATCGCAAAATAGGTATCCAGATAGCGGTCATTGGCGCGGAACGGGAAACCCGTGCCGAGCAATGCGCCCTCGAGGGTACGCTGTTTGCTGACCCGAATGCGCCGATTGTCAAGGTGTGCCCCACCGCCGCGCGAAGCGGTAAACAGCTCCTGGCGCATCGGGTCATACACCACCGCGTGCTCCAGTCGGCCGCTTTGCTCGCAGGCGATCGACACGGCAAATACCGGAAACCCGTGCAGAAAATTCGTCGTGCCATCGAGCGGATCGATGATCCAGCGGACCTCGTGCTCGCCCTGCGCGCCGCCTTCCTCGGCGAGGATGGCGTGGTGCGGATAATGCCGGCGGATGACCTCGACGATCTGCGCCTCGGCGGCCCTATCGACCTCGGAGACGAAGTCATTGCGGCCCTTCGCCGTCACGGTGAGCGACTCGAGGTTGTTCATGCTACGCACGATCACCTCGCCGGCGCGGCGCGCGGCGCGGACCGCGATGTTCAACAGTGCGTGTGCGGCCAAAAATCCGTCCTCAGGGCAGCTCGTCCGCGGCCGCCTTGCGGGCGGAGGGGAAGATGTGCTCGGCGGTAAGACCGCACTCGAGCGCGATGGCGCTGGAGATGTAGATCGAGGAATACGTACCGGCGAGGATGCCGATGAGCAGCGCGGCCGAGAAGCCGCGCAGCACCGGTCCGCCGAGCACCAGCAGCGCCACCACAACGATCGAGGTCACAACCTTGGTCATGATCGTACGCGAGAGCGTCTGGTTGATCGCCTGATCGAGCACCACGTTCGGTGCGAGACGCCGGTTGCCCTCGAAGCGTTCGCGAATACGATCGAATACCACGACGGTATCGTTCAGCGAATAACCGATCACCGCCAGCACCGCCGCGACCACGTTCAGATCGAAGGAGATCTGCGTAAGCGCGAAGAATCCGAGCACCAGAATAGGGTCGTGCAGCACCGCGAGAATGGCACCGAGCGAAAGTCTCCAGGTATGAAAACGCCAAGCAATGTAGAGAAAGATGAACAGCAACGTGAAGGCGAGTGCCCACCCGGCGCTCTTCTCCAGCTGTGAGCCGACCTGCGGCCCGACCACCGAGAGCGACTGCACGGTGGCTCCCGAGTTGACCTGCTTCAGCGCGTTCTCCATGCGGGTGCGCAACTGCGTGGAGGTCTGATGCGGCTCCGGCGGCAGGCGCACGGCGATGGTCCGCGATGTGCCGACGTACTCGACCACCGCGTCACTGAATCCCGCCGCAGCGACCTTCTGCCGCACGGCCGAGAGGTCCGCCGAGGTCGGGAACGTCGCCTGCACGGTGACGCCGCCGGTGAAGTCGATGGCCAGGTTCAAGCCGCGCGTGAATAGCAGCACGAACGAGGCGATCATCAGCACGATGGACAGTCCAAACCACACCTTGCGTGTGGCCATGAACTGGAAATTGGTTTGATGGCTGAAAAATTCCACGTGCAATCCCCTAGATGTGCAGCCGGGCGATCTTGCGCCGCCCGCCGTACATGAGCGTCACCACCGCGCGGCTGCCCATCAGCGAGGTGAACATCGAAGTGGCAATGCCGAGGGTCAGCACCACGGCAAAGCCGCGGATCGCCCCGGTGCCGAAAATCCACAGCACCAGGCCCGCAATCGCGGTGGTGACGTTCGAGTCCGCGATCGCCGAGAACGCCTTCTCAAACCCGGCACGGATCGCCGCCTGCGGCGTCACGCCCTTGCGCAGCTCCTCGCGGATGCGCTCATAGATCAGCACGTTCGCGTCGACTGCGATGCCCACGGTCAGGATGATGCCGGCGATGCCCGGCAGCGACAGCGAGGCGTGCATCATCGACAGCAGCGCCGTCAACAGCACGACGTTCGCGACCAGAACCGCATCGGCCACCAGCCCGAAGACCTTGTAGTACAAGGCCATGAACATCAGCACGCCAGCCATACCGATGATCAGCGCCATCATGCCCATGTGGATGTTTGCCGCACCGAGGCTTGGACCGATGATATTTTCCGACACCAGGCTGATGGGCGTCACGAACGAGCCGGAACGCAACAGGATGGCCAGATCCTGCGCCTCCCCGAGCGTGAGACCGGAGATCTGGAAGCGGTCAGCGAACACTCCATCGATGGTGGCGTCATTGATCACCTTCTCGGTGGTCACCTGCCGCGTCACCTGCTTGCCATCGACCTTGCGCGTCTCGGTGTGCTTGGTGATGAGCACCACGCCCATCTGCTTGCCGACGTTCTGCTTGGTGGTCCTTAGCATGCTCTCGCCGGCCCGGCTGTCGAGCGTGATATTGACCGCCGGTCCCTGCTGACTCTGACCCACCGTGGCATTGGTGAGCTGATCCCCGGTGGCGATCACCTCGCGCTTCAACAGCACCGGAATGCCCATTGAGGTGTCCGTGTAGAGCTTGTCCCCGAGCGGCACGTTACCGCTCTGCTGCGCCTCGAACGCGTTGTTCTCCATGTCGTTGAGGTGGAATTCCAGCGTCGCCGTCTGGCCGAGCAGGTGCTTGACCTCGGCCATGTTCTGCACGCCGGGCAGCTGCACGTCGATGCGGTCGTTGCCTTGGCGCTCCACCTTCGGCTCGGAGACGCCCAGCTGGTTGGCGCGATTGCGCAGAATGGAGATGTTCTGCTCGATCGCATAATTCTCGCGTGCGAGGATCTTCGCCGCCGGCATGGTCGCCTGGATGAGCGCACCGCCCGAGCCGGTGCTCGTATTGATGGTCAGGCCACGCAGCGGGTCGGCGAGGGCGCGTTGCGCAGTGGCCAGATTCGCGTTCGGCGCGAGCGTGATCTGGATCGTGTTCGGCAACGCGCTACCATCGATCGCGACATCGGCGATGCCGGCCACCGGCACCTTCGCATCCGCCAGCGCCCGTGAGGCGTCCTGGGTGTAGGTCTGCAGGATCTGGCGCACCGCGCTTTTGATATCGACCTGATAAAGAAGGTCCAGGCCACCGCTCAAATCCAGCCCGAGCGGCATCGGCTTCAGCCCCAGGGCACGTAGCCACCCCGGGGTGCGCGGCACGAGCGTCTTGGCCGAGATGTACTGCTTCTTGAACTGGCCATCGATGGCATCGCTGCCGCGCAGCTGATCGGGCACATTTGCGAACCGCACGATCAGACGACCGTTCTGCACGTACGCCCTGCGGAAGGGAATCTTCCGCTGCTGCAGGAAGGACGTGACCACGTGCGTCTCGGCGCTCGTCACCGCCGAGTGATCCGCGTGCGCCAGCTGCAGCGCCGGATCCTGGCCAAACACGTTCGGCAGCGCGAACAGCAGGCCTAGGGCCAGTACGGCCGCGATCAGGAAGTACTTCCAACGAGCGTATTCGAGCATGGTTTACGCGCTTTTCAGGGTGCCCTTGGGCATCAGGGCGTTGACTTGGTGCTTCTGCACTTTCACCTGCACGCCCTCGGCAATCTCCAGGGTGACGAAATGCTCGCCGACCTCGACGATGCGCCCGAGAAGCCCCCCGCTGGTGACCACCTCGTCGCCGGCCGAGAGCTTGGAGACCAGGGTCTGGTGCTCCTTCATCTTCTTTTGCTGCGGCCGGATCAGCAGGAAATACATCCCGATGATCACCGCGCCCATCAGCAGCAGCGAGGGCAACGGACTCGGGCCGGCGGCCGGGGCGGCCGTGGCAGCCCAGGCGGTAGGAATCAATGCATTCATTTAATAAATCCTCGAGACCACCTCCGGCACCTCATTCGCGGGTCCCGGAGCGAAGGGGCGGCATTATGCCACAGCGTCAGGGCGAGCCCGCCGGGCGAGAAATTCGGTACAGAAGGCAGCCAGACGCCCCGCCTCGATGGCCTCGCGCAATCGGTGCATAAGCCCCAGGTAGAACGCAAGGTTGTGGATAGTGTTCAGCCGACTGCCCAGGATCTCCTTGCAGCGGTCCAAGTGGCGCAGGTAGGCACGGGAGTAATTGCGGCAGGTATAGCAATCGCATTCGGGATCCACCGGGCCGGGATCGCGTTCGTGCACGGCATTGCGGATGTTGATCACACCCCGGGAGGTAAACAGGTGACCATTGCGGGCGTGCCGGGTGGGCATGACGCAATCGAACATATCCACGCCCCGCAGCACCGCCGCAACGATGTCCTCCGGTCGTCCGACCCCCATCAGGTAGCGCGGCCGGTTCGTGGGCATGTGCGGCACGAGCTCCTCGAGAATGCGCAGCCGCTCGGACTCCGGTTCCCCAACCGCGAGTCCCCCGATCGCAAGTCCTGGCCAGTCCAGACGCGAGAGCGCCTCCAGCGAAGCGAGGCGCAGTGCCGGATACATACCGCCTTGCACAATGCCGAACAGTCCGCCCGGCGGCTCGTCGCGGTAGTAGCGCCGGTGGCCGCGCTCAGCCCAGCGCATCGAGCGCTCCATGGACTGGCGCGCCTCGGACTCGCTCGCCGGGTACGGGGTGCATTCATCGAAGGCCATCGCGATATCCGAGCGCAGCCCAAGCTGTACCTCCATCGCGTCCTCAGGCCTCAGGCGCACTTCGCTGCCGTCGATCGGCGAGCGGAATTTGACGCCTTCCTCGGTGATCTTGCGCAAACTTTTCAGGCTGAACACCTGGAACCCGCCGGAGTCGGTGAGGATCGGTCGCCGCCAGTGCATGAAGCCGTGCAACCCGCCGTGCGCTGCCACAATCGCGACGCCCGGGCGCAGCATAAGGTGAAAGGTATTGCCGAGGATGATCCCGGCACCGAGTCCTTCGATCTCCTCGGGCGTCATTGCCTTGACCGTGCCATAGGTCCCAACCGGCATGAAGGCCGGCGTCTCGACAGCGCCGTGAGCGAGCGTGAGCCGACCCCGGCGCGCCACGCCGTCAGTGGCCAGCAATTCGAACGTAGGTATCACAGAATCACCGTATGGATGGGGCTGCGCTCGGCGGGATCGCGGACACGCGCTGTACACCGGCCAGACCGCGTGCCAGAAACATCGCGTCCCCGTAGCTGAAGAATCGGTAGCCCGCCTCGACCGCATGCCGGTACGCGCCGAGCACCGCATCGCGGCCGGCGAAAGCGCAGACCAGCATCAGTAGGGTCGATTCGGGCAGGTGGAAATTCGTCAGCAGCGCCTCGACCACGCGGAATTGGAAACCCGGCCGGATGAAGAGGCGGGTCTCGCCGGACCAGGGCGCGATCAGCGACCCGTTGAGACCCGCACTGTGCTGCGCCGCAGATTCCAGCGCCCGCACGACCGTGGTGCCGACCGCGACGATCCGTCCGCCTCGGGCCCGGGTCCGTATCACTGCCTCACAGGTCTGTACGCCGACGCTGACCCGCTCGGAGTGCATAACGTGCGCCTCGATCTGCTCGGTGCGCACGGGCTGGAATGTACCGGCGCCGACGTGCAACGTCACAAACGCGGTCTCAACCCCCTGGGCGGCGATGGCCTCTAGCAATGCGTCATCGAAGTGCAAGCTGGCGGTGGGCGCAGCGACTGCCCCCGGCTCCCGCGCAAAGACGCTCTGATAGCGCAGCCGGTCAGAGGCGTCAGCCGTTCGTCCGATGTATGGCGGCAGCGGCACCTCACCCCAGCGGTCGAAGAAATCGAGCACCGGACCCGGCACCCGCACGCGCCACAGGTCTGCCTGCCGCTCGAGCACTTCAATCGCCCCGCCGGCCGTGGTGATCATGAGTCCAGGCCGCACAGACTTGCTGGCGCGCACCTGCACGAGCGCCTCGCACTCTGCACAGGCCCTCTCGAGCAGCAGTTCGACCTGCCCTCCCGTGGGCTTCAGCCCGTGCAGGCGGGCCGCCACCACCCGAGTGTCATTGAGCACCAGTAGGTCGCCGGGCTGGAGCCACTCGGGGAGATCGCGCACCGAACCGTCGGCCCAAGCACCACTGTCCCGGTCGAGCGCGAGCATACGGCTGGCAGAGCGGACCGGGAGCGGAGATTGGGCGATCTGCTCGGGCGGCAGTTCGTAGGAGAAGTCACTGAGATCCACCCGCGAATGGTACACGGTGCCAGGGCGGACCGGCGGCCTCGCCAGTTTCCAGGACGAGTCCGGCCCCGTATACTCTCGCCCTCGTGCCCGAGTGGCGGAATTGGTAGACGCAGCGGACTCAGACCATACAACTTGAGCCCTCGCGGAGAAATCTGTGAGGTGAAGCCCGTCAAACTCGGTAGAGGCCCTGAGAACTTCGAGCTCATGCCGAGCCAAGCCCCGCGCCCTGCGGGGAAGGTGTAGAGAGCAGACGGCGGGCACCTAAGGCCGCGAGGCTATGGTGAAGGCGTGCTCCAGCCCACGAACCCCGGTGGCCTAAGGCCACGGGGGCGACGAAAGTCGAAGTGGGATGAAAATCCGCCGCCCTTAAAAGCGTGTCGGTTCGACTCCGACCTCGGGCAGACCCACCTCCTTTTCGCTGGCGTTCGCTGGCCTCCACCAGCCTACTCACAGTGCGCCAGCTGCCGGAGCGACCGCCCGAAGTTGACGGGCCGGTATCGACCCGAAGCCGACGGTGGATTATGGCCGGTTCCGGGGTGCCTACCGTAAGGTGTCGAATCGCTTCCCCTGACCATCTACGCGTAAACAAACACTTCGGTCTTGCACTAAGTAATGCGACGCGATATAGTTAGACACGTGACTAACCATAGGATGAAACTGGATCAAATATTCCAGGCGCTTGCCGATCCAACCCGCCGGGCAGTGCTACAGCGGCTAAGCATTGGCGCCGCTTCGACCCTTGAGCTGGCGCGTCCATTTGACATGGCACTTTCGTCATTCACGCAGCACTTGAGCGTGCTTGAAATGTACGGGCTGGTGAAATCCAAGAAGTCCGGTCGAGTGCGCACGTACGAGCTCGTTCCAAAAAGCCTTCAGACCGCGGAAGACTGGATCCTCGATCGACGGAAACTCTGGGAGAAGCGCTTGGATCAATTGGACGCTTATCTGCTCACGATGAAGGGGGACGACGATGACAAGTGAACTGGACTTGGTGTTAGAACGCATTGTGGACGTATCGCCGGAGCTGGTGTTCAAAGCCTGGACGACACCGAAACATTTGATGCCTTGGTTCTGCCCCAAGCCTTACCGGACCATCGAGTGCGAAATCGACTTGAAGCCCGGCGGCAAATTCTTCGCCCAAATGGTGGACGCCGATGGCAAAAAAATGCCGGCGACTCCCGGCTGTTACCTGGAAATCGTGCCATACCGCAGGCTGGTCTGGACCTCTGCGCTCGGGCCCGGCTTTCGGCCGCATGACGCGGCCGCCGCTCCGTGGTTCTTTACCGCAGTGTTAACGTTTGAACCGCATCGCAGCGGTGGCTGTAAATACACGGCTACTGCCATGCATGCCACCAAAGAGCATGCTGCCGCGCATGAGAAGATAGGCTTCACGCAGGGCTGGGGCAGAGTGCTTGAACAGCTGGTGGAATACGTGAAAACCAGTTCCATGGAATAATGGGATTGTGGGCAGGGAGCGTCCGCTTCCTGGGAGCTATACTTGAACAGCGAATGTCGCTTCTTGGCCGCACGCGGCCGATCAGCGTCCAAGGAGCGCATAACGACCCTTGGCAGCCGCCCGCCATTGTGCGCCATTGAGACGCTCACGTCCCTGGTTGGGTTCGGCCAATCGAGGGATTGATGGCGCGCGGATGAACCGCTTCATGTTGTGCCTTTTGGCCTGCGAGAGCTTTTGACAGCGGAGGCGATCTCCGAAATTTCCTTCTTCATATACTCATCGCGCGGAATCGGGCGAACGCGGTGGGCTTCCCTGCTCGCTCCACTGTGCCGCCAACCGCTGTTGTGCCGCCCGATCAGGATGGGGGCTCCACACACGGCACAGACGTAAGATGATGGCATTGCGCGATCACCCCCCTAACATTAGCTCTTATCCGAGCATCCATTCTGAACGTCTGGTTTCAGCCCCGCAAATCTATCGCCTGTCCGGCCGCTTCTGGCCGACTGCCGCCGACCAAGCCGGTAATCCTCAGAGTTCCTTGGGCAGGCAGGGTGCGCCAGTTTTCTTTGCCGCGGCGCGCAGCTGCTTGTCGAGTGTAGCCAAAGGCAAACTACGGCGCATGGCGAGCTCGAGATAGGCGCTGTCATAGAGTGTGAGCCCTTGAGCCCTAGCCAGCGCCATGGTTTCCGTGCCCGCTCGAGAAATTGTTTCCTGATCCGTTTCGATCGGCAGCGCATCGAGGATGGCCAGAAAATGGCTCGACTCGGCGACAGTCGAACGCTTGCGCCGCTCGGCCATAAGGAGCGTGTTGCCGACCTCCAATGCCCAGTGCGCCGCGACAATGGCGCGTCCGTCGCTGTTGAGCTGATCAAGCAATTCATCCGTGGCGATTGTGGCTTCATCTTCGAAGAACCACGACATGGTGACCGAGGAATCCAGAACGAACTCCATGTTCAACGGCGTCCTTCGCTACGCCAGTGGAGGATCTCCTCGATACTGGCGCTTCTGTTCTTGCGGGTCGCGCGCATCTTGGCGATTGCATCGCTGATGTCGCGCCTGGGCGGACGCCCGATCGGAACGAGCCGGGCAATGTCGGTATTGTGACGGCTGATGACGATTTCCTCGCCCCGACTGACCCGATCGATCAGCTCAGAGAGCCTGTTCTTTGCCTCGGCAAGAGGAACGGAAGGATTGTGCATGGCACTTAAGGATGGTCTAGACTGACGCTAGCCTACTTTATGAGCGCGCGTCCCGCAAGCCGGAAATGCCGGCGGGCGTTCGCCACATTGCCGGGACCGGCGGGCCAGCAGCCACAATCCCGCAGGTGTGCTCCGGTTCCGCCCCCGCCCCTAGCGGCCGGTCGCCGCGCAGCATCGAGAGGCTCTGGGCCGGCACCCTGCCACTGGCAGGCGGTCATTTAGCACACCACGCTGCTCAGTCCGCGATGGTGCGCGGCCCAGTGTACCCCCAGGGTTGCGGGGGTATAGCTGGGGGTACTTCTCTCTGGGTAGTTATGGAGGTGCAGTAATTCTCAGCAATTTCGCGTCTGTTTCGACTCCGACCTCGGGCAGACCCATTTTTTGCGCACCAGCTTGGCGCCTGCGTTCGGCACCCTCCTGCTCCGCGGTGAGGCATGCGCGGCGCTAACCAGATCCCAGAATGCCTTAGTCTCCCGAGCAATTGCCAAAGCATCCGGAGATCCGCCTCAGGCACGAGATGACCCTGCCGACAGGACAGTCCGGCATGTTTGTTCACACCTCAGCGCAAGACATGCAAATCAATAGTCAACGACTCGTAGTGAGAGAGGTACTGTTTTAATGCCGCCCGGATCTCCGGCGTTAATCCCATGTCTTGCTTTTCGAACAGTTGAACCTGGTATCCCGTTCCGGTAACCGTCGTCATCCCGGCGGCAAGCACCTCTGATTGGTCTGCGCTTAAGAACAGGAAGATCCGCGTCATCGAATCCGTATCGTACTGCTTCACGAGCATTCGCGTCCCATCAGCCAGTCGCCTGTCATAAGCGAAATCAGTCTCTTTATACTCCGTGGCAAACTGGTCATATGTCGAGGCAGTATATTGATCGACGAGAGACGGATCTTCTGAGTGGTACACATACTTGTCACTCAAATAACGACCATGATCGTTGCCAAAAAACTCCATCACTTGTGCTTGAACATCATTCCAATGCGCGCCTTTGCCATATTGTCCGGGCGGCGGGTTCTGCACTCTTGGGCTGACCCAATCAGGAGCCGGATTTCCGGTTGATACCGTCTTCGGAGCTGTCTGCTTACCTGACTGTGTGATAGCTGCGCGCTGTGCTGATGCGGCAGTCAACCGTCGTACCACTGGCTCCGGTAAATTGCCATGCGCGGCTCTGCCGCATTGTCTGGACAATACCCATCCCGTAAGCAATCCGACGGCGATCGCGCAGCCGAGGATCACGATTACGCGGGCATTGCGTCTCTCAACGGCTTTCATAGGCGATGCTGCAATTATGCAGATCCAATCCAGGCGCGCCCTCGTCGGAGGGCTGTCGGGATCCCAAGCAGCAGGACATGGCCGATGACCGCAAACTGGAATTCTGAATTATGCCGTGACGGTCTCGAAGCGACTGAAAGGACCATTTTGCGATTGGCCCGCATACAGCATCGCTACCTTAACCACGCTGATCCGGAAACAGACCGGGCATCCAGCGTGATGCCAGCGCCGCCGGGAAAGCAAGCCGCAGTGGCGCGCGACTGCTCACGGAAGTCACCACTCCTCTCTCGATCAGCGCCGACACGACGCGCCGCGCCTGACGGTCTCCGGTGCCAACAATGTCGGCGGCATCACCGCGCGGCAGCTCGCCGCGGTAGAGCACGGCTTCGAGGATGGCACCGGACTTCGGAGGTAGACGATGGAGACGGATTTCCTCTTCTGTCCACAGGAGGATACGGTTGCGCAGGAAGTCCGGCTGCATGAGCCCTTCCATGAACGTGACCTGATCGAGGCACGTAGACAGGAAGAACCGCGTGAATCCCGCCAAAGCTTCCTCGCTCAGATTGCCGCGACCGTCAAGATCGTTTCGACGGGCCATGTCGCAAGCGGCCAGATGGCTCTTGTATGCAGCAACGTTGCGTGCCAAGCCACGCGCGATAGACCAGATCGCGCCTGTGTCGAGTACGTCCAGCAACGTTGCATGCGACATCAGTCGGGCGACGCGACCATTGCCGTCTAGGAACGGGTGAATCCACGCCAGGCGATGATGGGCCGCCGCCGCGGCAAGAATGGTTTCAGTCTTGCCGAGGCGGCTATAGACCCCCTCAAAGCGCCCGAGGAAGCGGGGCACAGCCGGCGCGCTGATAGCGATGTGATCGCCTACCGCGACGTCGCGAGTGCGTAGTTCGCCCGGGATGAGCCGTATGCGTTCGTGTGTCGCCGGATCCTCAACCCATAGCAGGTCTTCGGGCAGCGCTTCGCAGAACCGACGATGAATTTCGCGAATAGAGTCCGCGGCAACTACCCGTCCCTTGAGACCACCTTCGTCAATCCATTGCTGGACGGCGATATGCGCCAGGGCTTCGAGCTGCAGATCGCGCTTCTTCGCATCCTTGCTGTAGTCGCCCTGAAGGGCGCGCTCGATATCGATCGGGTGCGTGTCATGCCCTTCGATCAAGTTGCTGTAGTAACAGTTCATCGCGCGCACGAGCGTCGCGAGCGAAGACAGCAGGCTTTCCGGCAGCGAGCGGCGAAAGCCGGCGCTCCGCTGCGCGAGCTCTAGGGCAAGATCGGTCAATTCCGGGCGGTGGCGGGAGCCTTCCCCCAGGACAAGCGGCTCCATCAGGCCGGTTGCCTCGTCCCGACCTTTCGCCGCGTTCATGTCCGCTTTTCTGTCCGCTTTATTTTGGGCCATTGCCCACTATAGTTCAAATAGTTACCGCCTAACAACAGGGTGAATTGTCCAAATAAAGTCCGCTTCTAGGTCCGGTGATCTAGAAGCTGCCATTCGCCGCAAATCGTGAGGCGAATCAGCGACTAATTCACTGCGCCAGCTGCTCAGGCAACTGGGCGAGAGGACGCACAGTGTACCCCCCGAGCCGTGGGGGTATGACTGGGGGTACTTCTTCTGCGTGACCAGATTAACTGATGCAAAGTCAGGTACTTCTACGCAAGATTCGACTCCGACCTCGGGCACCATCAACTTTTCAAGCATTGCCGCACGCCGGACCTCGGCGTTCCGCGCCGCGCAATGCGGCACCCAGCGCATCGCGCGGGATTCAGCGCCGTCGAAGCGGACATTCAAAGACCAGCTTCTCGGCGGGACCGTCTGTGTGCCAGGAAGCGTATGATCGCTTCGTGACCCGAATATCCGAAGAGATCACCATTGTTACAGCGAGAGAATCCTCTCTCAACGATGTAAATTGTTTGATAGCGCGCTCCAGGGCCCACTGGGTATGGCCCGCAGAGTATCTGACACGCGCAATGCAGTTGCACCGGATCACAACTGCCTACTTGCGGTCAAATCACTGCTTCGAAGTCGTGATGCTTCGCGGCGAGATAGTCGCATTCTTTTCCCTCGCGGAGAGCGATGCTCGGGTGCTGATCGATAATCTCTGGGTTGTACCCGAGCACATTGGGCGGGGCATCGGAACGTTGGTGGTGCGCTTCATGTTCGAAGTGGCTCGGACGCACGGATGGCGACAACTGTGGGTTCTTCCGGATCCTCCTGCGGAGGTCTTCTACAAGGCACTTGGCTTTTTGGACACTGGCGAGCGCGTGCCATCTCGTGTGAGCGGCGGGCCAACATTTTCTGTCCATAGCATTACTATTCCGGAAGCCCCAACGGACTAATTACTCTTCCGCTCGCCAGATCTGCCGGCTTCAAACCGCCGCTACAGGCTCATAACCCATGCCCCGGCGCCTTCGTCCGGTGGCAACGGAGCGGAAAGGCGGTGTTGGAAACTGTCCACAGCGATATGGGTGCAGTGACGAACCCGGGCGAACAACCGTCGCCACCGGCATGGTTGTGCACCGCCAGTCATCGTTCTTGCCATATGCATATTTGATATGCATAATACAGGGATGGAGATCGAGTTCGACCCCGCCAAGGCAGAGGCGAACCTGCGCAAGCACGGCGTGAGTTTTGCCCACGCGGAGCAGGCGCTCCGGGACCCGAACGCCTTGACGCTGGAGGATCCAGATGCCGAGGACGAACGCCGCTTCGTCACTCTTGGGATTGACGCGCTCGGGCGAACTCTCGTCACCATCCACACGCCACGTGGCGATCGCACTCGCATCATTTCCGCTCGCAAGGCGAGCAAATCAGAGGCAGCCCAATATGCGAAAGGAATATGACTTCAGCCGCGGCAAGCGCGGCGCAGTAATCCCCTCCCCCGGCAAAACACGCATCACGATCATGATCGATGACGAGGTCATCGAAGCATTCCGTGCCAAAGCAGAAGGGGCCGGGCGCGGCTACCAGACCCTCATCAACGAGGCGCTGCGCGCCGCGCTTGCCGAGAATGATCGTCCGCTGACCGCCAAAGTGATGCGCGAGATCGTCCGGGAAGAGCTTGCTCACGCACGCTGAAACGATCTAGCCCACCCTTGGCGACGATGCGAGGTGTCACCGCACGGACAAGCGCGGCGCACACCACCTGGGTTCGGGGTACAGCGCAGGCATTACGGAGACCGGTGGGGGTATGGGTTGGGGGTGAAGTGGTCCCCCGTTGACGGACCTCTAACAAGCTGATGAAAAACCCGGTGATCGAGGCGTCTGACACCCTGTGAACGCTCGTCGAGCGATCCTTCCGAGGTCGATCTCGACCGTCCTGGCCTTGCGATCCTTGCCTGGGGAGGCTCCGTTGCCTGGTT
>JAKCDC010000028.1 GCA_021838635.1 Pseudomonadota bacterium | reverse complement strand
AGCCGGTAACATTTTGAGTGACGCAATGCGAGGGCCTCTGGCGATCGTTCTTCTGCTGAAAGCGCCCAAGGCAGGCTTACTGCTTGCCTTGGTCATCATGGTGACAGACGGGGAAATCAATTCCGCAGTGTCATACATGTACTTGGACCGCGGCGGGGCATACGCCGTCAACTACGTCGTTCAGCTCCAGTCAGTCTTCCTGGGTTTCCTGCTCGGTTCGGCACCGTTCGTTGGTAGATACGTCAGCCGTCAAGACGCCGCATAATTACCTCTTACGTTCGGACGGAACGCCAGACCTCACGTCGGCCGATCACGGGACGCAGGTCGACGGGCACATGGACACGGACTGTCCAAATACCGCCTCGTCGTAGCACCGAAATGAGCCTCCCGCCGTAGCATTGCCAGTGCAAGCACCGGATCGGGAGAAAATCGCTGAGAAATCAGCGACCTGGGAGAAATGGTGGAGCGGCGGGGGATCGAACCCCGGACCTTCGCATTGCGAACGCGACGCTCTCCCAGCTGAGCTACCGCCCCACGCAAGGGCGGCGATTCTAGCTATGATGCGCACGGAAGCCAAGGCCATTTTAGGAGCTGGGCTATGCTGGCCATCGGCGCGCACGCCCCCGAGTTCACCCTGCCCAACGCGGACGGCAAATCCGTATCCCTGAAAGCGCTCCTGAAGCATGGACCGCTGCTGCTGTACTTCTACCCGGCGGACTTCACCGCCGGATGCACGCGCGAAGCCTGCCAGATCCGCGATCTGCACCCGCAGATCGAATCGGCCGGCCTGCAGGTCGCCGGCGTCAGCCCGCAGAGTCCCGAAAGCCACCACGCCTTCCGCGAGAAATACCACCTGCCCTTCATCCTGCTCTCGGACGTGGATCGGTGCGTAATCCGCATGTACGGCGTGCGTGGCCCGTTCGGGCTTGGCGTGCGGCGGGCGACGTTTCTCATCAGTCCCGCCGGCCAGATCGTCAATGTGGTCGCCTCCGACCTGCGGATCGGCGTGCACTCGCGCTTCGTGCGCGAGGCGGCCGCACCAGCGCCGCCTGCGCCCGAACGGCGCTGATTCAGTTGTGCATGCGCAGCACCCGCGCCGGACCGTAGCGCGGGATCGTGACGATGTACATGTCCCGCTCGGCCGCGGGCGGGATGTGATGGCCGCTCAGCGCATGCACCAAGCCGGCGACCGACTGCCGGCCGCACACCACGAGGACGCTCTTGCCGGTCTGCTGGTCGAGGATCTCAGAGGCAACGCTCTCCCCGCCGCGGCTCGAGAGCACCACCGGATGCAGCCCCAGGAGCTGCGCGATCGGCTCGGCCGTCTGTTGCGCGCGGCGGGTCTGACTGACGTAGATCGCACTCAGTCCGTCCCGACCCGAAGCCGTGGCGAAGCGCTGTGCCAGTACCTGCGCCTGCTGGCCGCCGGCGGCCGAGAGCGGTGCATTTGGGATCGACCCGAGCTCTGCGCTGGCCGACGGCACCACCACGACCACGGTATTGGTGGCCGAGGCCCACAGCACCAGTGCGACCGCCCCCAGCGCGAGTGCCGCGAGCAGACTGAGCCAGACCGGAGCCAGGAACGGGCGTCGTCGGCGGGTGATGGCCGGCACGGTTGGATCTGCAGCGTGTGAAGGCATCGTCTGTATTGTCTTTCCGGCGAGAGCCCGATCGAGAGTCCGTGAAGTTCATCACACTGCCGGGGCAATGTCACCTTTACATTGCTCCGGCAATTGCCTGTGCGCGATGCCGGCGCCCAAAACGACCCGCTCCGGCACCATTCACCAGGCAAGGAATGACGAGTCCCCGAGGTCTCGATGTCATCTGGCGGACACACAACGGTCATAAAAAGGGTGCTCGAGCGCAGGGTACACGAACCCGAAGCTCGAGAAGACACCACGGCGACTGTTGCGGTGATGCTGCGCGTGCTGCCGCCGCCGCACGCCCTGCTTTCGATCCGCGCCCCCGACACCCGCAAGCATCTCGAGCAACGCATCCACCGCGAAATGCTCGATGTCCTGATGTGCGAGGAGAACGAAACACTCGATCAACTGCGCGCGCAGTTCCGCTCACTGGTCATCACCGATAGCCTGCCCCTGGTGCGGCGCATCCGCGCACAGAAGCTGCCGCGCGAGCCGTTCATCCTGTACATCGCACCGAGCGACGACCTGGAGGAAATCGACACCGGGCTGTTCGCCGGCGCCGATGACTGCCTCTCCCGCCATGCCGGAGAGCCTGCGCTCAAGGCACGGCTCGGCACCGCGCGGCGCATCGCCGAGCTCGAAGAAGTGCTGCGCATCGCCCTGATCGAGAACCGCGAACTCTCGACCACCGATGAATTGACGCGCGTGGCGAGCCGGCGGTTCTTCGGCAAACACTTCCCGCGCGAGATCGATCGGGCCGCACGCTACCGCCGACCGCTGTCGCTCATTCTCTGCGACATCGATTTCTTCAAGAACGTCAACGACACGCTCGGCCATGCCGGCGGCGATGAGATCCTCAGGCAGTTCGGCGCGCGGCTGCAGGAGAGCCTGCGCCGCGGCATCGACTGGGTCGCCCGTCTCGGCGGGGAGGAGTTCGCGGTCATACTCCCGGAGACGAACTACGACCAGGCGCTCGATGCGGCCCGCCGGCTGCGGGCCTGCGTCGCCGACCGGCCGTTCCAGGCCTCGGGCAACACGGTGGAAGTGACGGCCAGTTTCGGCATGTGCAACCTCCAACAGGTGCCGCTCGGTGACCGCAAGACCGCCGATCACATGCTGCGCATCGCCGATGCAGCGCTCTACCGCAGCAAGCATGCCGGACGCAACCGCGTCACCGCGACGCTGATGCCGATGAACCCGGTACGCCGCGGCGCCAATGAGATCGACGAACTGCTCAGCCGCTGAGCCGTCCGTCGCCCCGCCGCGCTTCAGTCCGAGCGCCCGGACGCCTCAGCACGCCCGGCCTCTGCTACCCTAGCGGGGGCTCTGCCGGCCATTTGGCGCGCAGCGCCGCGGGGGTGCCGTGCGATATCTGACCTATCTGCTGCCCTGGCAATTCTCACCGACCGCCTGCGCGGTGTTCGGACTGACCCTGGCGCTGTACGTGCGCGGCTGGGTGGTGCTGCGTCGAACCCACATCCGCGTGCGCCCCTGGCGTGCGCTCGTGTTCGGGCTCGGTCTTGCGCTGAACTACGCCGTGATGCAGACGTACTTCGATTTTCTGGCGCAGCACATGTTCTGGATCCACCGCCTCCAGCACCTGATCCTGCATCACATCGGACCGACGCTGCTGATTCTCTCCGCGCCGGTGCCGATCCTGCGCGCCGGCATTCCCGCGCCGCTGTGGCGCCTGTTGAATGTGCCCTGGGTACGCGCACCGCTGCGGCGGCTCTGGCACAGTTTGCAGCATCCGTTGATCGCGCCGGTTCTGTTCGTCGGACTCATCTATTTCTGGCTGATTCCCTCGGTGCACTTCACCGCGATGATCGATACCCGCCGCTACGAGCTGATGAACTGGAGCATGCTGGTCGACGGCATCCTCTTCTGGTGGCTGATGCTCGCACCGCGCGAGGCGCAGGGCGAGAGCGCGCTTGGTTACGGGGCGCGCTACATCGTGCTCACCGCGGTCGCGCTGCCGCAGATCGTCCTCGGCGCCTACATCACTCTGACCACCCGACAACTGTTCAGCATCTACGCGGTGTGCGGTCGCGCCTGGGCCATCAGCCCGATGCTCGATCAGCAGATCGGTGGCCTGCTCACCTGGATCCCGGCGGCCATGATGTCGGCGGTGGGCGGCATCGTGGTGATTTACCGCGCGCTGTCCGAGGAGCGGCGCATGCTCGCGCCTGGAGTGCCACAGGCCTCGGGCGCTGCAGCGGAAGCGACCGCATGAGAGTGCGCGTACTGGCCGGTGTGCTCGCCCTGGCGCTGCTCGGCGGCTGTGCTCAGCGTCAGCTCGGACATCACATGACGAATGTCGCCGGTCTGGTCGCGCCGCTGAAATTCCACATGAGCAACCAGAACGGCGCGGCAGTGAGCGCCGCGGACTACCGAGGTGACGCGGTGCTGCTGTATTTCGGCTACACGCACTGCCCGGATGCCTGCCCGATCACGCTCGCGATGCTCGCCGATGCGATCTCACAACTCGGCGCCGAGGCCGGCCGCGTGCGCGTGTTGTTCGTCACCGTGGATCCGCGCCGCGACACGCTGGCGGTCCTCAAGCGCTACGTGCGGGGCTTCGGCCCGCAATTCGTCGGCCTGCGCGGCACCCATGCGCAGCTGACGCGGATGATCAAGCGCTACCGGGTGTCCTACCATGACGAGAAGCCCGATGCGAGCGGCGCCTACGAAGTCGACCACAGCAGCGCGGTATTCATTTTCGGTCCGCGGGGCCGTGCCCGCCTGTTGGCACAGAGCGGCGCTGCGGCGAGGGTGATCGCGGCCGATTTGCGTCACCTGCTCGCCACCGGGTGAGCCGATCTGACCTTGCCAAGGCGGCGCAGCGCGCTACCATGAGGCCGTTGTGTACCGCAGTCTCCCGCCGCAGAGTCTGAACTTCACGCGCGACGGTGCGCGCCGGACCGGGCGCTGAGCGACCGCGCACCCGTGGAGCCAACTCCCACAAGCGCCGCTGGTGCGCCCGGTGCGTGCGCCTCGATTTTTGCCGCCACGTGGCAGCTGCTGCTCGGCATGGGCATCCTGATGCTCGGGGCTGGGCTGACCAGCACCGAGATCAGCCTGCGGGCCGCGCTCGACGGGTTTTCCGCCCCCGTCACCGGCGTGGTCATGTCCTGCTACTACCTCGGGTATCTGTTCGGCACGGCCGCCGCCCCGCGCCTGGTTCGCCGCGTCGGACATATCCGCGTGTTCGCCGCCATGGCGGCCACGGCGGCCGCTGCGGTGCTGATCCAGGGCATCATCATCAACCCGATCACCTGGGGACTGCTGCGGGGCATCTCGGGCCTGTGCTTCGCGGCCATTTACGTCGTGGCCGAGAGCTGGTTGAACGACCGTTCCAGCCGCATCACGCGCGGCGTGCTGCTCGCGGTCTACATGGTGGTGCTCTACATCGGGCTTGGCGGGGCGCAGTTCCTGCTGATCCCGGCAGACCCGAGGACCGACCGCCCGTTCATGCTCGCCGCGGTGATGATCTCCCTCGCCATGGTGCCGATCTTGATCGCCGCCGAGAGCGCCCCGGCGATCGCTGTGCCGCGCAAGGTGAGCTATCGGGAGCTGTATCGCAACTCCCCGCTCGGGGTGGTTGCCGTGACGGTGAGCGGGATGATTACCTCGAGCGTCTACTCCATGGGTCCGCTCTACGCCCAGCGCCTCGGACTGGGCACCTCGGGGGTCGCGCTGTTCATGGCGGTGAGCATCCTCGCCGCGGTGCTCGGTCAGTTTCCCGCCGGCATGCTCTCGGACCGCATGGACCGGCGCACGGTGATTGCCGGTGCGTGTCTGGTGGCGGCGCTCGCCGCGGGCGCACTCGCGGCCTTTCCGCACCTGCCGCGGCCGCTCTTCTACATCGGCGCCGGGCTGTTCAGTTCGATGTCCTTCACGTTGTACTCACTCGGCGTATCGCACGTGAACGACCAGCTCGAGCCGGCCCAGATGGTCGCCGCCAGCAGCGCGCTGCTGCGCGTCAACGGACTTGGCGCCGCGGTGAGCCCCGTGCTGCTCGGGGCACTGATCGAGCATTTCGGCACGAGCGCGTATTTCGGCACGCTCGCCGTACTGTCGCTGCTGCTGACACTGTTTGATTTGTGGCGCAAACGGCGCTCCGAGCCGGTCCCGCCGGATCTGAAGGGCGGCTTCATCACCGCCGGCCCACAGGGACTGGCGACGCGGATTGCCGCTGGCGCCTTGAGCGCACCGCGCGAGGGTGAGTCGAGTACGGATGTGCGAAACGCATCACAGTGAACCGGTGCGAAACGGGAATATCTGCTCCCCGGGGTTGAACGCACAGACCTATGCTGTCACTCGCCGCACCGCTGGGACGCGAGGATGACCGACCAGAGCGCCGAGAAGTTACGTACCCGCACCAATGCCCAATTGCTCGGACAGCTGCGCGCGGACGTCTACCACGGCGCCACACCAGCGGCGCTCGCGGCGATCGACATGCTCCTCGCGTGCGGCTGGGATCCGAACACGCTCCTCGATGAGGGACTGCTTCGGGCGCTGCGCGCCATCGACGGGGATGACCGCGACGGCATTCTCTTCCTGCCCGAGGCCCTGCGGGCCTTCGCAACGATCGAGGCCGCCCTGCAAGTGCTGCGCCCCTTGATCGGCCGCAGCACCGGTGAGCCGTTCGGCACGGCCGTCATCGGTACTGTGAGCGGTGATACACACGGCATCGGCAAGGACATCGTGGCCATGACGCTCGTCCGCGCAGGCTTCACCGTCGTCGATCTCGGAACGGACACCCCGTGCGATGCCTTCCTCGAGGCCCTCAGGGCACACCATGCGGACGTGCTGGTGCTCTCGACACAACTCACCGCCGGCATACCGCACATGAAAACGCTCATCGAGCGCATGTGCGCACTGCGCATCCGCGAGGCGCATCTGGTGCTGGTGGGCGGCACGCCGCTCAACGAGGAATTCGCCAAGACGGTGGGCGCCGATGCGTACTGCCGCGACGCGCTCTCCTGCGCCGAGACCGCCAGAAGCCTGTTGGCCGCGCGCCGCGCGGCCGAAGCGACCGAACTCAGGCCGCGGCCGGGCGCTCTGCCGGCAGCGCGCACAGGCGTGGCGGGTTGACAGCCGCGCTGAGGCGCCCGACAGTGCGCACATGGCAGCGGCAAAGACGGTCACGTTCACGGTTTCCGGCTGTACGGTGAGCTGCCGGTCCGAGCAGACGTTGCTCGAGGCAGCCGAGGCCGCCGGCATTCCCATGCCCTGCTCCTGCCGGGACGGCCAGTGCGGCAAGTGCCGCGCGAAGCTGCTCGAGGGCGAAGTCGACATGCGATCCAATGGCGGCATCCTCCCGCGCCAGATCGCCCTCGGCTACGTACTCACGTGCTGCAGCCGCCCGCTCACCGACGTCGTGATTGAGCGATAGGGCGAGCATCGGCCGCACCGCGCACGCGCAGCGCACGCCCCTTCCCCCGCGCAAGTTTGCAAGGGGCGCGGGTCCTCCCGGGCGCGCAACGCCGGGCGGCTCAGAGTAGGCTGCGCCGACCGAACCAGCGGCGTACCCGCGCGCGATAGTGCGCGTAGGCCTGCCCGAAGCGCGTGGTGAGCGCCTCTTCCTCAGCCCGAATCTGCACACGCGTGAGCATCGGCCCGAAACACAGCGCCACAATCAGGGCGCTCAGCGCCCCGAGCCGCACCGCCCCGCCGATCAGGAGCAGCCACAGACTCAAATACATCGGATTGCGTGTCCAGGCGTAGACCCCGCGCGTCACCAGCGCCGAGGCGCGCTCCGGGTGGTGCGGATGGATCGTGGTGCGTGCGTAACGAAACTGCACGAGCGCGCTCAGCGCCGGCACGAGTGCCAACACCATCAGCCCGCCACCGACGCCGGTGTAGGGCGTGCCGATGAGCGCAGCGATCGGCAGGAAACGGCTCGCGAGCCACTCCACGGCGGCAAACACCAGCATCCAAAGAGGCGGCGGAAGGGGTGAGCTGCGCATGCGGATCAGGGCTGGTCGGGAGGATCTGCACAGCATTGACCGGCCGCGGCCCCGGGTCAACGCCCAGCCGGCATGCACGCCCGCGCAGACTCCCGGTTGCCGCGGCGGGCTCACCGCCAGTCTGCGCCCCGCCGCTGCGCCGCCCGGCAGCGGGGTAAAGCGCGACGTGCATCGCAGCGGGCGTGGCGGCACGCCGGACACGAATCGGTTAAAATTTGCGCATGCACCTCGCAAAATCCCGGGGCCCGCTGCTGGCCCTTCTCCTTGCTGCGCTTGCGATCCTCCCGGCCCCCGCCTCGGCGGCGGTGCGCACCTGGAGTACCCCGGCGGGGCTGTGGGCGCCGATCGACCGCGCCACCGGCAAGCCGCTCGGCCTGATCGCCATCTTCCAGGAACACGGCCTGTATTACGGTCGCATCGAGCCGGCCACCCCGCGCGATGCGCGCAGCACCCACCGCTGCACCGAGTGCAGCGGCAGCCGCCACAACGCGCCGATGAACGGACTGCTGCTGATGCGCCACCTGCGCTACCGGAACGGCCGCTACGTCGGCGGGGACATCCTCGACCCGCGCAACGGACATGTATTCGGCTGCGAGCTGCGACTGATCGACGGCGGGCGCAAGCTCGTGATGCGCGGCTACCTCGGCATTCCACTGTTCGGGCACTCGCAGGTCTGGCAGCGCATGCAGGGGACCCCCGGACAGCACGTCTGGCCGGTGTCCGACTCCTGATCGGTTCCGCCCCGACCGCGCCCGAGCGCTCGGGGCCCCGCGCGGACTGTTGAGCCGGTTCGCGGTTGTGCGGGGGGCGACGCTGCGCGGCTCGCCCGCTGACGGGCGCATGGTTCACCCTTCGCACAGAACAGTCCACCGGTGGACACAACTTCTAACAGCCCTCGGACGCCATGCGGCGCAAAAGGCTTCAGCGGACCGGGTCGCGAGCATCCCTGCGCGCTCCGACGCCGTTCTTGAGCGGCGCGATCGCTCCCTGTACCCTGGGGTATCGCGCCGGGCGGATCTCGCCGCCGCGCGCACCGTTCACCGCACAGCGCCGACCATGACCAAAATTTATTCCTGGAATGTCAACGGCATCCGTGCCGTGACCAAAAAAGGCACCCTGCAGAGCTTCCTCGCCGCTCACGATCCGGACATCCTGTGCCTGCAGGAAACCAAGGCCGAACGCGGTCAGGCCGAAATCGAATTCAACGGCTACCAGGAGTACTGGAACTCCGCGGCCAAGAAAGGCTACTCGGGCACGGCGATCTTCACCAAGCACGAGCCGCTCGCGGTCACCAACGATTTCTCCAGCGCGATCGCCCGCAAGTATCACTTCACCGATGGGGCCGGCCGCGACAGCCTCGGCGAGGGCCGCGTGATCAGCGCGGAGTTTCCCGAGTTCTACCTCGTCACGGTGTACACGCCGAACGCCAAGGACGACTTAAGCCGCCTCGAGCTGCGCCACCAGCACTGGGATCCGGCCTTCCTCGCCCACTGTCAGGCGCTTGAGAAGAAAAAGCCGGTGGTCTTCTGCGGCGACCTGAACGTGGCGCACACCGAGCTCGACCTCGCCAATCCCAAGCCGAACCGCGGCAAGAAGGGCTTCACCGACGAGGAACGCGAGGGCTTTCAGCGCTTTATCGACGCAGGATTCATCGATACCTTCCGCCTGTTCAAACAGGGCAATGGCCACTACACCTGGTGGAGCCACTTCGCCAACTCACGGGCCCGCAACGTGGGATGGAGAATCGACTACGTGCTGGTGTCCTCCAGCCTACGCAAGGCGGTGAAGTCCGCCGACATCCACCCCCAGGTCATGGGTTCGGATCACTGCCCGGTGAGCGTCACTCTCGATCTGTAGGCGGCGCAGCGCCGCTCACTGCACCTGCAGTTGCGCGGCCTTTTGCTCCGCGGCGAGCGCCTCCTGATTGCGGCCCTCGGCGCGCAGCGCCGCGGCGATCAGGCCCCACGAGGACGCCTGCGCGGCGTGATCGCCACTGGCCAGATACAACGCCTTGTGCGCCATGCCGTCGGCCTGGGCGGCGTTGCCGGCGGCCAGACTCTCGCGCCCGAGGGCGAGCCAGACCAGGGGGTTGCGCGGCTCGATCGACAGCGCCCGCTCGAGCGTTTCGGCCGCAAGTCCATAGCTTCCGGCCCGCTGCTGCGCGCGCGCCGTCGCCACCAGCGCCTGGGCGGCCGGCCCGAGCTGATAGTGCACCGCGGGCGCAGCGCCGCTCGGGCTGACGGGAAAGGACTGCGAGGCGGAACTTGAGAGCGCACCCGGCGGTGGTGGCGCACCGGGCGGCGCCGGCTGCGAGATCGCGCCACTGCGGCCATTGGCCGCCGACTGCGGATGCCTCGCCGTGTACGGAGGGCCGACCAACGCGCAGCCGGACACCATCAATCCGGCACACAGCGCCGCGGCGCCGAGGCGCACCGAGCGCGAACCCCGAGCACCCATCACTCACCTCCACCGAGCAGGCCACAGCCTGCCATCGGCGCAATCTGCGTTCCGACCGGCACGGCCACCTGCACCGCGTTCGCCGGGTCGCAGGCGGGCGTGCTCTGCAGTCCTGTCATGAAATCGATCCACACGTCTGTCAGTCCCTGCGGCGGCGGCATGCTGAGCGGCAGCGTGCCGATGGCCGCCATGATGTGCGACCAGACCGGCAGCGCCCCGAGCGCACCGGGCAGCCCGGTGGGCTGGTTGTGATCATAGCCGACCCAGACCACCGCCAGATCGCTGCCGGTAAACCCGGCGAACCAGCTGTCGCGGTCGCGCTGCGAGGTACCCGTCTTACCCGCCGCCACCAGGCCCGGCGGCAGGATGGCCTGGGAGGGCTGGCCGGTGCCGTGGGTGAGCACCTGCTCCATCATCGTCGTGTCTTCGTACACATCGGCTGGCGGGGCGATCGGTGTGACGCGCACCGGGAAGGCCTTCAGCGGCTTGCCATCGGCGCTCACCACCGCCTGGACCGCTCGCAGCGGCTCGCGAAAGCCCCCGTCGGCGATCCCGTTGTACAGCTGCGCCACCTCGAACGGCGAGAGGTCGCTCGCCCCGAGCAGCATCGCCGGCACCTCATCGGGCAGATGCTTCAGCCCGAAGCGCTGCAGCGTCTGGGTCACCGGACCGAGGCCGATGCGCATTCCGAGGCGCACGCTTGCCGCGTTCAGCGAGTCCCCGAGGGCGCGCACCAGGGGCACCGGCCCGTGGAAGATGCGCGAGTAATTGCGTGGCCGCCAGTAGCGCCCCGGCCCGAGGCGCACCGCGATCGGTTCATCCTCGATGATGGTCGCGGCGGTGTACTGGCCCGTCTCCAACGCCGTCAAGTAGACGAAGGGCTTGACCAGCGACCCGATGGAGCGGCGCGCATCGAGCGCACGATTGAAACCGTCGAAGTCCGCGTCGCGGCCACCGACGATCGCCAGCACATCGCCGGTCTGCGGCGAGGTGACCACCACCGCGCCCTGCAGATGCTCCGCGCCGTAGTGGTGGGTCGGATCGAGGCGGTGCAGTTGCGCATCGAGCGCATGTTCGGCGATCTCCTGCACGCGCGGATCGAGGCTGGTGTAGATGCGCAGCCCCGCCTCGGTGAGCTCCTTCTGCGGGTAGTCGCGGCTGAGCGTGCGGCGCACCAGATCGAGATAGGCCGGGTAGTACGCCCCGGAGGCGTGCGTGGTCACCCCGAGCGGGGCGTGCATCGCCGCCTCGGCCCGCGCACGCGAGACCACGCCCTGGCGGGCCAGGATCTGCAGCACCAGGTTGCGCCTCGCCAGCACGCGTTTGGGGTCGCGGCGCGGGTCGTAATAGGTCGGTCCGCGTACGATCGCCACCAGCATCGCGATCTGCGGCAGGTCGAGCTCATCGAGCGGCTCGCCGAAGTAGAACTGGCTCGCCAGTCCAAACCCATGCACCGAGCGGTTGCCATCCTGGCCGAGGAAAATCTCGTTGATGTAGGCGTTCATGATGTCCGCCTTGCTGAAGTGCGCGGTCAGCACGACGGACATGATGGCTTCACGGATCTTGCGCCAGAACGTGCGCCGGTCATTCAGGAAGTAGCTGCGCACCAGCTCCTGGGTAAGCGTGCTGCCGCCCTCCTCGATGTGCCCGGCGCGCAGATCCACCCACGCGGCGCGCACGATCCCGCGCGGATCAATGCCCCAGTTGGTATCGAAGGTGCGGTCCTCGACCGCCTTCAGCGCCGCCGGCAACAGCGGCGGGACCTGCTTCGGGGTCACGACGATGCGATCCACCCCGTCGCTCGGAAAGATACTGCCGATGAGCAGCGGATCGAGGCGGGCCACCGGCACCTGGGCGCCAGCGGCATTGGTGAGCTGCGCGATCCCCGCCGGGCCGAACCCGATCCGCAGCAGCATCGCCGGGCGGGTGCGGTCGGCGAACTGCGCCGGGCGCAGCACCACGGTGATCCGGCCGGCGGCCGCGGTATAGGTCCCCGGTCCGCGCAGCTGACCCACGGCGCGGTAGGAGAGTCGGTGCAGTTCGTGCTCGAGCTCGCCCTCGCTCAGCGCTTCGCCCGCATACAGCTGCAGCGGCGCGGCATACACACGCGCCGGCAGCGTCCAGCGCAGCGAGCGGAACTGATCGGTCACGAGCCGATCGAGATACAGCACGTAGCCGCCGCCGATCACCAGCACGAGGAGCGCGGCGATTCCGAGCGCGCTCCACAGCCAGCGCAATCCGTTGCGGCGCCGCGGCGCGGCGCGCGCCGCGCCGCGCCCCTGCCCGGACTTGCCGGACTTGCGCCCCGATGCGCGCTTCAGAGCACGATCTCCTCAGCCGGGCTGCGCAGATTATAGTGCGAGCTCATCGTATGCCCGTAGGCGCCGGCGTTGGCGATCAGCAGCACGTCGCCCTCGCGGGTCGGCGGCAGCAGCCGGTCGTGACCGAGCACATCGGCGCTCTCACAGATCGGCCCGACGATGTTGACCAGTTCGCGAGGCGACTCCTGCAGGCGGGTGAGATTGACGATTTCATGGTACGCACCATAGAGCGCCGGACGCAGCAGGGAGTTCATGCCGGTGGCGATGCCGACGTAGCGCATGCTGCCCTTGCTCTTCAGCTGCGTGACGCGCGCCAGCAGCACGCCGGCGGCGGCCGTCAGGTAGCGCCCCGGCTCCATCCAGATCTCGAGCCCCGGGTGCTCGGCGCGCACGGCCGCGAGCAGCGTGGCGAGTTTGTCGAGGTCGAGCTTGCGCTGATCGGCGCGCTCCGGGACACCGAGGCCGCCGCCGATGTTGATGACCCGGAGCGACTCGAAGCGCCGGGCGAGATCGGCGAGCTGGCGCGCGGTGTGCTCCCAGGTGCTGACTTCGAAGATACCGCTGCCGACATGGGCATGCAGCCCGATGATGCGCGCGCCGTGGCGCGCCGCCTCGCGCGCCAGCTGCTCGAGATCACTCACCGGCACGCCGAACTTGGCGTGCGCACCGGCGGTGCGCACGTGATGGTGATGGCCGGCGCCCACACCCGTATCGACCCTCACGAGCAGCTCCCGCCCGGCCCACAGATCCGCCCACTCGGTGAGCGGGTGCAGGCTGTCGACCGTGACCTGCACACCGCGCTCGAGCGCCCAGCGGTACTCCTCGCGCGAGGCGAAGTTCGGCGTATACAGCACGCGCGCTGGATCGAGCGCGGGGAACTCGGCAAACACCCGCTCGAGCTCTCCGCGCGAGACGCACTCGAAATCCAGACCCGCGGCGGCCACGGTGCGCAGCACGGCGGGGTGCGGGTTCGCCTTCATCGCATAGTGCACGCGCGAGACCGGCTCGAGTGCATGCAGCGCGCGGGCCGCGGCGCTGACGCTCTCGAGGTCGTAGACGTAAGCGGCCTCGCGCGTCCCGAGCGCCTCGATCAGCCGCTGCGGCCGCGCACGCCACCAGGGCTCGGCGGGCGATGCGCTCGGCGGCGCCTTGCTGAACAGCTGCGTCCAGGTCGGCCCCAGCACCCGCTCCCCGAGCACCGGGCGGATCAGCAGCTCGTGCAGCTGATCGACCAGCCGGTCGCCCTGGTTCTCATCGACCACGAAGGTGAAGTTCAGGTCGTTGGCGGCCTGCGAGACGAGATAGATCTTCTGCTCGGCGAAGAACTCAAGCGCCTCGCCGAGCTGGTGCAGGATGGCGCGGATGTTGCGCCCCACCAGGCTCACCGAGGCGCACGGCCCGATGAGCTGCACCCGGCAAAGACGCGACAGGTCGCTCACCAGCGCCCCGAGGAGCGCGTTGTCGAGGGTGTTGGCGGCCGGATCGAGCGACACGGTGACGTTGGTCTCGGAGGTGGACACCAGGTCCACCGACATACCGTGCGTCTTGAACACCTGGAAGGCATCGGCGAGGAAGCCCACCTGGTGCCACATGCCCGGGCTCTCGAGCGACACGAGCGTGATGCCCTTCTTGGTGCACACCGCCTTGACCTGCGCGGCGCCATCGCCGTCGGCCGAGAGCACGGTGCCCTCGAGTTCGGGGGCCTGGGTGGCGTACACGTGCAGCGGAATGCCGTACTGGCGCACCGGCAGGATGCAGCGCGGGTGCAGCACCTTCGCCCCGCTGGTGGCAATCTCCTGCGCCTCATCGTAGTGCAGCGCGCGCAGCAGTCGCGCGGTCGGCACCTGACGCGGGTTGGCGCTGAACATGCCCGGCACGTCGGTCCAGATCTCCAGCCGCCGCGCGCGCAGCTTGGCGGCCAGATACGCCCCGGAGGTGTCCGAGCCGCCGCGCCCGAGCAGCACCGTGTTGCCCTCGGTATCGCTCGCAATGAACCCCTGCGTCACGATCACCGGCGAGCGGCTCTCCAGGCGCTGCTCGAGCACGTGATCGGGGGCGAAGTTGCACACCGCCGAGAGCACGCTCGCTTTGGCCGAAGCATTGGCCCGCTCCTCGGCGCACAACATGGTGCGCGCATCGGCCCACTCGACCTGCAGGCCCTGGGCGGCGAGGAAGCGCGCGCCGAGGTCGGTCGCCATCAGCTCCCCGGCCGACATCACGCGCGCACGCGTGCGGTCGCTCACCTCCCCGATGAGCGCAACGCCGGCGGCGATCTGGCGCAGCTCGGCGAGCTGCCGCTCGCAGGCCTCCCCGAGGGCGATGCCCAAGTCCGCCGCGAGCGCCCGATGGCGGGCCTCGATCTGGCGCAGATCCTCCTGCTGCGCCTCGCCGCTGGCGCCGTCGAGCAACCGCTCCAGCCGGTCGGTGATGCCGCTCAAGGCCGAGTGCACGATAAGCACCCGCGCGCCCTCGGCGCGCCGCGCGGCGGTGACCTGGGCGATGTTGCGCCAGTTGGCGACCGAGGAGACGCTGGTCCCCCCGAACTTCAGGACGATCCAGTCGGAAGCGGTGCGAGTCACAATGGTTCCTGGCCGGGCGGCGGGGGCGTCCGGTTCACTTACTCGGGCCGAGCAGACCCCCGGGCGCTGCCGGATCGCGGCCGCCCTGCTCGGATCGAACGAATCCGCTCTGTGGGCGCCTGGGCGCTAGAGCTCTTCGTCGAAATCGCGAAGGTCCTTCTCGAGCCTCTTGTCCGCTAGGACTTCCTCGAGTCGGCTCCAGGCGGCCTTACCGCGCTTGGCACCCGGGTGGGGGCGGCGCTTGTCTACCCGATCGAGCATCCGATCATAATCGGTGCTGTCCTCGGTGCTTCCGCCCAGGAATTCCTCGTCGAGATCGAAGCTCTCGGTGTCTCGTTCCGACATCTAGCGGCGCAAATCCTGAGTTAAATCAAAGGGGTATTGCAATTTCGGCATGGAGCAAGTCAGCGCACTATAATGAAATCCTGTCCAGGAGCAAGCGCTCTGAAGGGCTATGGGGTGCGGTCGCGCACCGTCACCGGCGCGCCCCGCCCCAAACCGAGTCCTTCGGCCGCGCTCTGCTCGGCGCGGGCGATCTCCACCACCCCGAAGGAATTCACCAGCGCCAGGTACTGCCCGGGCCGGCTCTCCCCATAGGTGCGCAGCAACGGAAAGACGTGCGATCCGGCGTGCACCCGCGGCAGACGGAAGCGCTCGATCAGCGTCGCATCGATATTGGTGATCAGGTTGCCGAAGTGATCGAGCGTGATCACCACGCCGCTGACGCTGCCGCCCTCGAGCACCGGTTCTTCGACCCATGCCGGGACCAGCGAGTCCGGCTGGCTGACCTCCCCGAGCGCCTCCAGGGCGCAGCGGCCCGCGGCCAGCTCGGCGGCCACCGGGGCAAAGATGTCCCGGCCATGGAAGGTGGCGCTGGCCCGTGCGATCCCGAGGCGGGCGAGTCCCGCCGGGCGCAGCCGCACCAGTTCGGCCTGCGGGTAGCGGGCCGCCAAGGGCGCGAGCAGCCCGTTGTCCGGGGCGAGAAACAGATGGCCGGCCGCACTCAGCGCCACGATGTCGCGCGAGGTCCCGACGCCGGGATCGACCACCGCGACGTGCACGGTGCCGAGGGGAAAGTACGCGAATGCCCGGGTCAGCCAGAAGCCGGCCTCGGCCGGCCAGTGCACCAGGATCTCGTGCGTAAGGTCGATCAGGCGCGCCTCGGGAAATCGACCGAGGATGCGTCCTTTCATCACTCCGACGAACGGCCCCTGGTGGCCGAAGTCCGTCGTGATGGTGATGACCCCGCTCGGGCGAACCGGCGTGGCACTCATCGGCGCGGCGCGCCCGGCTCAACCGACGCACAGCCGCGGCAGCGGTCGGTGTACGGCACCGCCGCGAGCCGACCGGCCTCGATCGGCCCGCCGCACACCGCGCAGGTGGTGTAGCGGCCCTCCTCGAGGCGGCGCAGCGCCGAGGTGATCTGCTCGAGCTCTCCCCGCGCCGTGGCATTGATGGCGGTGAGCACCTCATCGCTCTCCCGCTGGGTCACTTGCTCGGCGAAATCGGCACTCAGCGGATCGGTCTCGTGGCGCAGATCCGCGCTCGCTCTGCTCGCCCGCCCCTGCAGCTCCTCGCGCCGCCGCAGCAGCCGGACCCGTACTGCCTCTGTGTCCACCGCAGCCTCCGCCCATGGCACCGGCGCTTGCGCGCACCGCAGGGGCGCGAGCGCAGTTGACTGTCACGCCTGCGCCTGCGGAAAATACCTAGCGCGCGCGACGGCTTAACGGCAACATACTCTCGCAGGTGAGTCGTCCGTGTCCATTATGGTTTGTACCGCACGCGGCCGAGCGCTGCCTTCCGCCGAACCCACGGTGAACGCCCGATGGAAAATGCCCGCGACCTGCAGCAAACCGTATTCGTGGTCGATGACGACGAGGCGGTGCGTGCCTCGCTGCGGCTATTGCTGAAGTCCGTCGGCCTGCCGGCCACGGTGTACTGCAGCGCGCAGGAATTCCTCGCCCACTACGATGCGCGCCAGCCCGGCTGCGTGATCCTCGATGTGCGCATGCCCGGCATGAGCGGCCTGGAGCTACAGCAGCTGTTGAACCTGCGCGGCGCGACCATCCCGGTCATCTTCATCACCGGCCACGGCGACATTCCGATGGCGGTCGAGGCGATGCAACACGGCGCATTCGATTTCCTGCAGAAGCCGTTTCGCGACCAGGACTTGCTCGATCGGGTCCAGCGCGCGCTCGAGAAGGATCAGCGCACGCGCCTTGAGCTGAAGGAGCAGGACCGTATCCGCGACCGTCTCGACATGCTCACCCCGCGTGAGCGCGAAGTGCTGAGCCTGATCACCCGGGGCAAACCGAACAAGGTGGTCGCAGCCGATCTGGGCGTCAGTCAGCGCACGGTGGAGATCCACCGCGCGCGCGTCATGGAGAAGATGGGCGCCTCGTCCTTCGCACAGCTCGTGCGCATGGTGCTCGACACCGAGACGCCGTAGCGCGGCGCCCTCGAGCGCCTCCGCCCGTCCTGCGGCGGCGCGAGACTCAGGTCCTTATGAAGGGTGCGCATCGTGCCGACCGGCAGGCGCGGGGCGCGTGCCGCACGGTCCTCCTGCGGCCCTGCGCACCGCGGCCTGACCGCCCTCCCGATCGCCCTACCGATCGCCATCGGGTGGCAGGGTGCTCGCAGGCAGATCTGTGCGCCCCTCACCGGCCTCTGCGGGGCCCGCGGGGAGTGTTCGGACCCGCCGGCCACAGGCCGCGCCCCCGGATCTCCCGTCACGGCCTGCGCCCGCAGGATCGCGGGCACCGCAATCCGCACCGTGATGGCGGTTACGGCGCTCACCACCGGACGCGCATGCCCGGCGCGATGCGCGCACGCAGGGACATCGGGCCGAGGAATCGGGGTCGCCCAAGCGCACCGCCGCGGCGGTGCGCAGGCGCGTTGTACCATGCGCCGGATGGCTCCAACCCGCCGACTCGCGCACGATTTCTACCGGCAGGACACCCTGACCGTGGCCCGCGCGCTGCTCGGCATGCACCTGGTGCGCCGGATCGGCGCGCAGCGCCGGATCGGGCGCATCGTGGAGACCGAGGCCTACCTCGGCCCCGAGGACCGGGCGGCGCACTCCTGGCGCGGGCGCACGCGGCGCACCGAGGTGATGTTTGGCCCCCCGGGACGCGCCTACGTCTACCTCATCTACGGGATGTGGAACTGCCTGAACGTGGTCACGGCGGCCGAGGGGACTCCGCACGCGGTTCTGCTGCGCGCCCTCGAGCCGCTCCAGGGCCTCGGGCAGCGCACCTCGGGACCGGGCCTGCTCTGTCGGGCGATGGACATCGACCGGCGCCTCAATGGCGCCGATCTCACCGGTCCGGCCCTGTGGATCGAGCGCCCGCCGTCATCCCCGCCGGTGCGAATCGGGCGCAGCGCGCGCATCGGGGTCGACTACGCAGGCGACTGGGCGCGCCGTCCCTGGCGCTTCTTCGATCGCGACTCGCCATTCGTCCGCGGCCGGCGGCCCGCCCCGCCCCGCCGTTAGCCTGCGGGGGGCTGCGCGGCGTGCGTCCCGAGCACCAGCTGTCCGTTGCGCACCGGGATGTGCGGCCCCGGGTCGTACGCCATGCGCACCGTGCCACGCTTGCCACCGAGGCGGTAGCGCACCTGGTAGCCGTTCGGCTGAACGATCCGGTCGTAGACGGTGGTGCACCGGCGCACCGTGGTGCGGTAGGTATCCCCACGCTGCATGCGCGCCTCGATGCGATTGCCCGCGTAGCCGCCCGCAGCAACCCCTGCGACGGTCGCCAGATCGCGTCCCGAGCCATCCCCGACCTGGTTTCCGAGCAGACCGCCGATGAGCGCACCGGCCACGCTACCGATGATCTGGTGAGCGTCGCTTGCCGGCCGGGTGCGCTCGACGGTCGCCTCGCGACATACCCGCCGCGGCTGCACCACGGTGCGCGTCAGCGGCACCACCTGCACCACCTGTGCATAGCGTGGCGCGTGGCGAATCAACTTGTGACTGACCATCGCGCCGGCGCCAACGACCACCGCGAGCGCGCTGCCCGCGCCGGCGCCGATCAGAAAGGATTTGTTCATGGTTCAGCTCCCCTGCACGCTGTGAACGATGCGGATTGTCGTTCGCGCCAACTGAACCGATCTTGAATCGCGCCGCGGCGTCGTCGCCCGCCGACAATCGCGCCGGCGTGGACGGGCGAGCCGCGGCGCTCATCGCACGGCCAGCGCTACGAGGCGGGGGCGTCGGGGGCGCTGAGGGCAAGCAACTCACTGCCCTCCGGCACACGCTCCCCGAGCGCGAAATGGATGCGCGTCACCTGACCGTCGAAGGGGGCATGGATGCCATGTTCCATCTTCATCGCCTCGATGACCATCAGCGTCTCACCGCGGCGCACCGCTTGACCGACCTCGACGTTGACCGCGACAACCACTCCGGGCAGCGGCGTGGTCAGACCGCCGGCGCTGTGCGCCGCACTGAACGATTGGGCGCGAGGATCGTCGAGCTCGAACACCACGTGCGCGGCATCGAACCACAGGTGCACCCGGTCCGACTGGAGCAAGAAGCGCGCCCGGTGGCGCAACGAGCCGCTGCGCGCCTCGATCACCTCATTTGTGAGGCGCACCTCGGCGAGGGCGAGGGAGCGCGGCGGTTCTGCCGCCGGTTGGGCGCTGACCCAGGCCACACTCGGCTCGCCGCGGTCGAACCGCAACCGTACCGCATGCGTCACGCCCTCGATGCGCAGCCGCACCTCGAGGTCCCCCGGAAGATTCGGGCAGAACCCGTCACGGACCGACCACGGGTTCGATGCCGCCCCCGACCCGAGCACCGCCAGTGCCGCAAACACCCACATCGTGTCGGTCAGCGGCTCCGGCGCGGCGAACCGCCCGCCCTGCGCCCCGAGCAGCGCGACACTGTGGCGGACCTCGAGAAACACCTCTGAGCGCAGAATGCGGCTCAGCCAGCGCTCGTTGGTCCGCACGCCGGCGAGGTGCGAGCGCTCGAGCGCCCCGGCGAGCAGGCCCGCCGCCTCGGTGCGCGTCGGGGCATGCGCGATCACCTTGGCGATGAGCGAGTCGTAGACCGAGGGCACCGTATCGCCGCTCTCAAAGCCCGCATCCACCCTGACGCCCTCGGGCCAGTGCACGAGCGCGAACCGGCCGGCGCTCGGCAGAAACTCGCGCCACGGATCCTCCGCGCAAATACGCGCCTCGATCGCATGGCCGCGCAAACACACCTGCGCCTGCGTCAACGGCAGCGCCTCACCGGCCGCCACCCGCAGTTGCCACTCAACCAGGTCAAGCCCGGTCACCGCCTCGGTGACCGTGTGCTCGACCTGCAGGCGGGTGTTCATCTCCAGGAAGAAAAACGCCTGCCCGTCGTAAATGAACTCCACCGTGCCGGCGCCCCGATAGCCGATGCCGCGCGCCACCTCGACCGCCGCGGCTCTGAGCCGCTCGCGCAGCGCATCGGGCAGATTCGGCGCCGGCGCCTCCTCGATGAGCTTCTGGTGACGCCGCTGGATCGAGCAGTCGCGGTCGCCCAGATGAATGCACGCACCGTGCTGATCGGCGAACACCTGCACTTCGATGTGGCGCGGCTCGGGCACGAACCGCTCGATCAGCAGCGTGCCGTCCTTGAAGCTGCTCTCGGCGAGACGGCGCGCCGCCTCCAGCGCCGCGCGCAGCTCAGCGCGCTCGCGCACCACGTACATGCCCTTGCCGCCGCCGCCGGCGGCCGGTTTGACCATCAGCGGCAGTCCGGCCTCGAGTGCATGCGCCTCGAGGAAGTCCAGGTCCTGCCGCTCCCCCTCGTACCCGGGCAGGACCGGGATGCCGGCGGCGCGCACGCGCGCCTTGGCGAGGCTCTTCGAGCCCATCGCCTCGATGGCCTCGGGCGTCGGACCGACGAAGATGAGGCCCGCGTCGCGGCAGGCCGCCGCGAAGCGCGCATTCTCGGAGAGAAAGCCGTAGCCCGGGTGCACCGCGTGGGCGCCGCTCGCCTGCGCCGCGGCGATGATGGCCTCGATGTTGAGATAACTCTCAGCCGCACTCGCCGGTCCGATGCACACCGCTCGATCGGCGAGGCGCACGTGCCGAGCGCCGGCATCGGCCTCGGAATACACCGCCACGGTGCCGAGCCCCATGCGGCGCGCGGTGCGCAGGATGCGGCAGGCGATCTCACCGCGGTTGGCCACCAGAAGTCGCTGAAACATGGGCGCACTCACATTCTGAACAGGCCGAAACGAGTCTCTTCCTCCGGGGCGTTGCGCGCCGCCGCGAGGCACAGTGTCAGGATGCGCCGGGTGTCGAGCGGATCGATCACCCCGTCGTCCCAGAGGCGCGCCGAGGCGTAGTACGGGTGCCCCTGGTGCTCGTATTGCGCGCGGATCGGCTGTTTGAACGCCTCCTCCTCCTCCCCCGGCCACTGTCCGCCGCCGGACTCGATCTGGCCGCGTTTGACGGTGGCGAGCACGCTGGCGGCCTGCTCCCCGCCCATCACCGAGATGCGCGCATTGGGCCACTGGAAGAGAAACCGCGGACCGTAGGCCCGGCCGCACATGGCGTAATTACCCGCACCGTAGCTGCCGCCGGTGATCACCGTGAACTTCGGCACCCGCGCGCAGGCCACCGCGGTGACGAGCTTCGCACCGTCGCGGGCGATGCCGCCCGCCTCGGCCTTGCGCCCCACCATGAAGCCGGTGATGTTCTGCAGGAACAGCAGCGGAATGCCCTCGCGCGCGCACAGCTCGATGAAGTGCGCGCCCTTCAGCGCGCTCTCGGAGAACAGGATGCCGTTGTTGGCCAGGATCCCGACCGGGTAGCCGCCGATGTGCGCAAAGCCGCACACCAGCGTCGTGCCGTAGAGTTGTTTGAACTCCTCGAGCTCCGACCCGTCGGTGAGCCGCGCGATCACCTCGCGCACGTCATACGGGCGGCGCAGGCTCTCGGGTATGACGCCGTAGAGTTCCTCCGGCGCGTAGTACGGTTCGCGCGGCGCGCGCGGCGGATCGGTCACCGGTCCGGCGCGCAGCCGCGCGACGATGCCCCGGGCGATCGAGAGCGCGTGGCTGTCGTTCTGCGCGTAGTGATCGCACACGCCGGATTCGCGGCAGTGCACGTCGGCACCGCCGAGCGACTCCGCATCGATGTCCTCGCCGGTGGCCGCCTTCACCAGCGGCGGACCGCCGAGGAACACCCGGCCCTGGTTGCGCACGATGACGTTCTCATCGGCCATGGCCGGCACGTACGCCCCGCCCGCGGTGCACGAGCCATGGACCACCGCGATCTGCGCCACGCCCAACGCCGAGAGGGTCGCCTGGTTGTAGAAGATGCGTCCGAAGTGCTCCTTGTCGGGAAACACCTCATCCTGGGCGGGCAGGAACGCCCCGCCGCTCTCGACCAGATACACGCACGGCAGACGGTTCTCGCGGGCGATCTCCTGCGCACGCAGGTGCTTCTTGACCGTGATCGGATAGTACGTGCCGCCCTTGACGGTCGGATCGTTGGCGACGATCACGCACTCCCGGCCGCTCACCCGGCCCACCCCGGTGATGATCCCGCCGCAGGCGATGCCCCCGCCGTAGAGGCCGTGGGCGGCGAGCTGCGAGAGCTCGAGGAACGGGCTGCCCGGATCGAGCAACAGCCGCACGCGTTCGCGCGCGGCGAGCTTGCCCGCGGCGCGATGGCGGCTTACGGCCTGGGCGCTGCCGCCTTCGGCGGCCTGCTCCACAGCGCGCTTCAGCTCAGCGACCAGCACGCGCAGCGCGCGGGCGTTGTCCTGGAAGTCCTGCGAGCGCGTCTCGAGCCGGGATTCGATGCGGGGCATGGGCTTGTCACGATGGCCGGATTGTCCGACAATCATACCGACCTGATTCAATGGAAGACAAGCTCATGCCCGCCCACGATCCGATCGACAGCGGCTTCGGCCTGGACGAGGCTGCCGGGGAGATCCGCGCACAGGTGCGCCGCTTTGCCCGCGAGCGCATCGCCCCGCGCGCCGCCCAGATCGACCGCGACAACGCCTTTCCGCGCGACCTGTGGCCCGAACTCGGCGCGCTCGGCCTGCTTGGCATCACGGTGCCGGAGCGCTTTGGCGGCGCGGGCCTCGGGTACCTGACGCACGTGATCGCCATGGAGGAGATCTCGCGCGCCTCCGGCTCCGTCGGCCTCTCCTACGGCGCGCACTCGAACCTGTGCGTCAATCAGCTGCGCCTGAACGGCACCGACGCACAGCGCGAGCGCTACCTGCCGAAGCTCATCAGCGGCGAGCACGTCGGGGCGCTGGCGATGTCCGAGCCGCAGGCCGGCTCGGACGTGACCTCAATGCAGCTGCGCGCCGAGAAGCGCGGCAGCGATTACGTTCTCACCGGGCGCAAGATGTGGATCACCAACGGCCCGGACGCCGACGTCCTCGTCGTCTACGCCAAGACCGATCCGGCGGCCGGCAGCCGCGGCATCAGCGCCTTCATCATCGAGCGCGACTACGCCGGCTTCAGCACCGCGCAGAAGCTCGACAAGCTCGGCATGCGCGGCTCGAGCACCTGCGAGTTGGTGTTCGAGCAGTGCGTGGTGCCGGGGGAGAACCTGCTCGGGGCGGAGAACGCCGGCGTGCGGGTACTGATGAGCGGACTGGACTACGAGCGCGTCGTGCTCTCGGGCGGGCCGCTCGGGCTGATGGCCGCGGCGCTGGATCTGGTGCTGCCCTATGTGCGCGAGCGCAAGCAGTTCGGACAGCCGATCGGCACCTTCGAGCTGATGCAGGCGAAGCTCGCCGACATGTACACCGCGCTCGCCGCGAGCCGCGCCTACGTCTACAGCGTGGCGCACGCCTGCGATGCCGGCCAGGTCAAGCGCCAGGACGCCGCCGCGTGCATCCTGTTCTCAGCCGAGCAGGCCACCCGGGTCGCGCTGGAGGCCATCCAGGCCCTCGGCGGCAATGGGTACATCAATGAGTACCCGGCCGGGCGGCTGCTGCGCGATGCGAAGTTGTATGAAATCGGCGCCGGCACCCAGGAGATCCGCCGCATGCTGATCGGCCGCGAGCTGTTCCAGGCCGAAGACTGAGCGCCATGAGCGTGCAGTTCGAGCAGATCGCGCTCGCGCCGGCCTACCGGCGCGTCGCCGAGGCGATCACGCAGCGGATCGTGCAACGCTCCCTCGCCGAGGGCGAGCGGCTGCCGCCGGAGACCGAACTGGCCCGCCAACTCGGGGTGAACCGCTCGACGGTGCGCGAGGCGCTGCGTGAGTTGGAGCGCAGCGGGCTGCTCGAGCGGCGCCCCGGCTCGAAGCGCATGACGGTGAGCCGGCCGCAGCATCGCGCGGTCGCCCAGGACGTCAGCCGCGCCCTGGCGCTGCACGATGTCACCTTCATCGAAGTCTGGTCGGCACTCAGCGCATTCGAGCCGCCGATCGCCGAGTGCGCCGCGCGCGCGCGCACCGCGACGGATCTGCAGCACCTCGCCGCGGTGCGCGCTCGCTTCGAGGCGGACAATGCGGACACCGAGCGAGCCGTGCATCACACTGCCGATTTCTTTCGCACCCTCGGCGCAGCCACGCACAACCAGGTGTTTGCACTGGTGCACGCGCCGCTGATCGAGCTGCTCGTGCCCTCGCTGCGCGACATGATCGACCAGGTCGCGCAGGCCCGCTCGCGCATCGCCACGGCCCAGCGGCGCCTCCTCGAGGCGCTCGAGCGGCACGATGCGGAGGCCGCCCGGCAATGGATGGGGCGGCACATCCGGGACTTCAGGAAAGGCTACGAACTGGCTGGCATCGACCTGCGGCATCGCATCGGCTGAGCCTCGCTCACCGGCCGGCGGTGCGCCGGTCGCGTCCCCTACAGAAACAGGTCCATCAGCAGATCCTCCTCGCGCACGCCAGGATCGCGGTAGGCGGAGAAGTCACTCACCCCCTCCTCGCGCAACACCTGCTCGTCGATGCAGAACCGACCCGTGAACGTGCGGCTGTCGCGCTTCAGGAGCGCACAGGCGGCCTCGGCGACAATCTGCGGCGTGCGCACCCGCTGCAGGGCATCCGCCGGCGCCCCGGCGAGCGCCACCTGCAGCGCGGCCGTTCCAATGATGGTGCGCGGCCAGAGTGCGTTCACGGCGATGCCCTGCGGGGCGAATTCCCCCGACAGCCCGAGCACACACAGACTCATGCCGAACTTAGTGAGCGAGTACGGCAGGTGCGGGGCGAAACTGCGCAGCTCGAGATTCAGCGACGGCCCGTGCGAGGCGGACGCGTCGAGTTCGACATTCAACGGCGGGGCGAGCACGAGGATGTGCGGATTGCGGCCCTGCGCCAGGTACGGCGCGGCGAACTTGCTGCACATCAGCGTGCCGCGGGTGTTGATCGAGTGCATCAGATCGAAGCGGCGCATATCGGTCGCCAGCGTCGGCGTTAAACTGATGGCGCTCGCATTGTTGACCAGAATATCGATGCCGCCGAAGGCCGCGGCGGTCTGTTCCAGCGCGGCGCGCACCTGCTCGTCGTTGCGCACATCGAGCGCCAGTGCGAGCGCCTTGCCGCCGGCCGCCTCGACCTGCTCGGCCGCGGTATAAATCGTGCCCGGCAGTTTGGGATGGGCCTCGGTGGTCTTGGCCGCTACGGCCACGTTCGCGCCTTCGCGCGCCGCCTGCAGCGCGATGGCAAGACCGATGCCGCGGCTCGCACCCGTGATGAACAAGGTCCGCCCGCGCAGGCTCGCGCCGTCCGATGCTCCCATGTGCCCCTCGAGTGCAACGGCCGCCCAGTGCGACCGGCCCCATCATAGCAGCGGAAATTGTAGCCGTGAGGCGACAACGGAACGCGCGACATACCGCACAAGCATCAGGAAATACCGCAAAATCACTCCCCATCCGGCGCTGCCCCGGTACAATGCGCCCCGCTGAATTCCCCGGCTAAACAGAGAGGTACACGCACTTGGCGGCGATCAGCAGCGAACGGGTGCTGTCGGTGAAGCACTGGACGGACACGCAATTCACCTTCACCACGACGCGTGATGCGGGACTGCGGTTCGAAAACGGTCAGTTCGTGATGGTGGGTCTGCAGGTTGACTCCCGCCCCCTGCTGCGCGCCTACAGCATCGCCAGTGCGAACCACGAGGAGTTCCTCGAATTCCTCAGCATCAAGGTGCCCGACGGCCCGCTCACCTCGCGCCTGCAGCACATCCGCGAGGGTGACGAGGTGCTCATCAGCCGCAAGCCCACCGGCACGCTGGTGCTGCATGATCTGAAGCCGGGCAAGCGGCTGTACCTGCTCTCGACCGGCACCGGGGCTGCGCCGTTCATGAGCGTCATCAAAGACCCGGAAACCTACGAGCGCTTCGATCGCGTGGTGTTCGTGCACGGCGTGCGCTGGGCGCGTGAGTCGGCGGTGGTGAAACACCGCATCGAGGAGCTGAAGGCGCACGAACTGCTCGGGGAGTGGGTGAGCGAGAAGCTGCTGTACTACCCGGCCGTCACACGCGAGCCCCACGCCAACCACGGGCGGCTGACCACGCTGATTGAATCGAACCGCCTCGCCTACGACCTCGGCCTGCCGCCGCTCGATGCGGCCGAAGACCGCGCCATGGTCTGCGGCAGTCCGGCGATGCTCACCGACACCTGCACGCTGCTTGACGGACGCGGCTTCAAGATGTCCCCGCACATCGGCGAGGCCGGCGATTACGTCATCGAGAGAGCGTTCGTCGCGCGCTGAGCGCGCGCATCGGCGTGCGCCGCCAGCAGCCACAGCAGCGCACACACCGCCACCGCCAGCGGCACGATCATCACCGCCGTGCCGAGCGAACTCGCATCGGAGATCCCCCCGATGATCGAGGGCGAGATCACATCCCCGAGCGCGTGGATGACGAACACGCTGAGCGCCACGGCGCAGGCGCGCTCGACCGGACTCACCAGGTTGACGATGACGGTGTTGATCGGCCCGGTCGACATGAACAGCAGCAGCTGCGCGGCGGCGAGCGCGCCGTAGAAGACCCACGGAGTGCCCGAGGCGAGGGCCAGATACGTCGCCGGCACCGCGAGCACCGTCACCGCGCCTGACAGCCACAGATACGCCTGAGCGGAGTACTTCAGGCAGTAATCCCCGAGCCAGCCGCCGATGAAGGTGCCGAGAAACCCGGTCACCACCACGATCTCACCGAATCCGGCGGTGGCGCTCACGGCCGCCACGCCGCGCACCCGCTCGAGGAAGGTCGGCATCCAGAAGGCCATGCCGCCGAGGGCGAACGTGTAAGCCGCATAGCCGAGCACCGTCAGCAGATAGGCACGGCTGCGCAGCAACCGCGCATACACCTGCCAGGAGCCGGCGGGTGCGGCGGAGACAGCGGCGGGCGTCTGTGCGTCCTGCGCCCCACGCGGCGGATCCGGGAGCCGCCACACCCACACCGCCAGCACCAGTCCGGGCACACCGGCAACGTAGAAGGCGGCGCGCCACCCGTAGTGGGCTGCGACCAGGCCGCCGACGATGTACCCGAGCGCCGCACCGACCGGAATCGCCATGTTGAACAACGCGAACGCCCGTCCGCGCGTGCGCAGGGAAAAATGATCGGCGAGCAGCGACGGGGCGATCGTTCCGTAGGCGGCCTCGCCGATGCCCACCGCGGCGCGCGCACCGAGCAGCTGCAGGTAGCTGCGCGCCAGCCCCGACAGTCCCGTGGCGAGGCTCCAGAGAAACACCCCGATGGCGATCGGCCGGGTGCGCGAGCCGCGGTCCCCGATCCGTCCGAACAGCGGCGCGGCGAGCATGTAGACGATGAGAAAGCCGCTCATCAGCGTGCCGAGCTCGAAGTCATCGAGCCGCAGCGGACCGCTCTTCAGTTGTGGCAGCACCGCTGAGACCACGTAGCGGTCCAGATAGTTGAGCAGGTTGATTCCGGCCAACACCGCGAGCGAAATGCCCGACGCGCGCCGCAGCGTGCGCGAGTGCTCCTCCCCCATCGGCGCGGCGCTCAGGCGGCCACCGGAGGCGCGAGCGGCGCGTCGCTGAGCTCGGCGAGCAGCGGCAGGCGGATCTCCGCCACCCAGCATCCGCCAGGGCGCGGCGCGGCCTCGAAGGTGGCGCGCTCGCCGAACTGAATCGCCAGCCGCTCGCGCACGTTCTTCAGACCAATGCCGTCATGGCCGGTCGTCTCATTCTGATCGATGGTGTTGCTGACCCGCAGTGTCAGCGTGGTGCCGATTTCGAACGCCTCGACGCGGATCTCGACCGGATCGGGATGACCGGCCAGCCCGTGCACGACCGCATTCTCGATCAGCGGCTGCAGGATCAGGCTCGGCACCCAGGCGCTCGGGAACGCCTCGGGTCCCGGCACCTGCACGGTGAGCCGGTCGGAGAAACGCCGCTGCTGCAGCGTCAGGTACAGCCGCGCGAACTGCAGCTCATCGGCCAGACGCGAGAACTCGCGCTCCCCGGCGTGCAGCAGCCGCCGCAGCAGATCGGCCAGCTGCACGATCATGCTGCGCGCATCGGCCGGATCGCCGTCGATCTGACCGTGAATGGTGTTCAGCAGATTGAACAGCGAGTGCGGCGAGAGCTGCATGCGCAGCGCCGCCAGATGCGAGGCGGTCAAAGCCCGCTCGAGCGCCGCGGAGCGGATCTGCGAGTCGCGCAGGCGCCGGTAGACGTCAAACCCGCTCGCCAGCGCCAGACCGAACCCATACGTGAGCAGGAAGCTCGTTGCGCTGGCGATCCAGATTTGCGCCAGCGGGGCGATCGGCCGATTCAGACTCGGCGGGGAGTTCGTCAGCTGGCGCATCACGTCGTGAACGCCCATCAATACCGAGTCGCCCAGCCACAGCGTGGGCTCGGCGAGCGCCGCAAAACCCACCGCGAGCAGCAACTGCACCGGCAGGCGCCGCCAGAACGGCGCCCAGCCCAGACGCAGCGAGCTCCAGACGCACCCGAGCAGCACCGGGTAGAGAAACAGGTGCTGCAGCAGCCGGGCGCGCCAGGGCGCGAAGACGTGCCCCACATGCATCGCCGTGAGACTCGACTGCATCTGGTTCGCATAGAGCACGTCGGAGAGCGCCACGTAGATCCAGAACATCGTGACGATCAGCAGCAGGGGTCGGAATCTCCCGTTCATGGCCGCAATGCTACCCTGAGCGGACCCTGCCCGGCGCGCCGTGCGGCGCCGGGAGGGTCATGACGGAGCGCGGACGCTCCGGTAGAGTCTCGCCCATGGAAATATTCAAGGAATTCCGCATCGAGGCGGCCCACCGCCTGCCGCAGGTGCCCCCCGAGCACAAATGCGCACGCCTGCACGGCCACTCCTTTCGCATCGGGGTACACCTCGAGGGTCCGATCGACCCGCTTCAGGGCTGGGTCCTGGATTTTGCCGATCTGAAGCGCGCCTTCGCGCCCCTGCACGAGGCGCTCGACCACCGGTACCTGAACGAGGTGCCGGGGCTGGAGAACCCGACCAGCGAGCAGCTGGCGCTGTGGATCTGGCAGCGCCTGAAGCCCGCTCTGCCGGGCCTGAGCCGCATCACGGTGCGCGAGACCTGCACCAGCGGGTGCGAGTACCGCGGCTAAGGGCGCGCTAGCGGCACGCACCGCCGAGCAGCCCCGCCTTCAGCGCCTGCCCCGGCGGGCGCGGTCCGAGCCAGATGCCGAGGAAGGCCCGGGCGAAATCCGCCCCGGGGATGGTCCCCACGCGTTTGCCGTCGAGTCGGTACTCGATGCCCTGCCCCGGCAGGTGCACGAACGTCATGGTGTGGCCCGAGCCGATGCCATGCATCCAGCCGTTGAGCTCGGCGATGCGCCCGCGCAGGTGTGCGAGCGCCTGCGGCGCACTGGCCTTGAACCCCTCGCGCCACGCATCGCGCAGCTCCCCGGTGGTCACGTGCCAGAGGAAATGCAGCACGATTTCACTCGGCTGATCGGCCGCGAGGATCGCCGCGGCATTGGCCGAGGGGTGCGCCAGATAGAGCGCACCGACGTAGACCTTGATGCGAAAGAACGTAGCCTTGCGGATGCCAAGTCCGTTGAGCGTCAGGGTCTGCGCATGCAGCGTGACCCGATCGGGAAAAGACACCCCGTCGCACTGGCGCGCGTGCGCCACCCCGAGCGTCAGGGCGAGCAGCGCCGCCCCGATGAGACCTCTGGTCCGGATACCCATGCTCGCCCCCTCCGGGTCCGCGCCCAGCGCGCGGCCACCGGCTGAAGACTACCACGGCGCCCGGCGCACACCCGGCTCACAGGTGTAGACCGGAGAGCATCACGATGCGCGCCAGGAGCAGACCGCCGGCGACGACCAGATAGGCCCGCAGCGCCCCCATCCACAGGCGCGTCGAGGACGTCAGACGCGCCCGCCCGAGTGAACTCAGCGCCGGCATCTGCCAGTTCTCGCGCGCCCCGGGGGTGAACTGGCGCGCCGGCGTGCGCAGGGCGCGCACGAACGGCGGGATAGCCACGGCGAGCGCCACGGCAGCGCCCCCGCCGAGCACCTCGAGCATCACGTGCGCGCCGAGCGCCGGGAACAACACCGCGGCCGTGAGGATGATCGACAGCAGCAGCAGCGCCCCGATGACCAGCGCGGTGAACAGATTCAGCCACGGCCCGTTGACCCACGGCCCGAGCAGCTCCTGGTCATTGCACAGCAGCAACAGAAACACCGTCGCGCTCGGCAGCAGCACCCCGGCGAGGGTCTGCACCGCGTTGGTGAGCAACCCGAGCGGCGTGCCGGGTGTGAGCACCAGCACGGCCGACAGGCCGATCAGGCCGGCGTAGATCAGATAGAACGATTTCGCCTCCTTCGGCCGCTGGTGCAGGGAGTGCCCGAGGGAGAGCACGTCGCCGACCGCGTAGGCCGTCGAGAGCGACACGGCCATCGCGCCGATGATGCTCGCATCGATCAGCGCCACGGCGAAGCACACTCCGGCGGCGCGCCCGACGTAATGCCCGATCGCCGCAGCCACCGCGCCGGCATCCTGGAACGCACCGAACTGCGCGCGCCCAGCGAAGGTCGCGGCCGTGAAGCTGATCATGGCCACTGCCCCGATCACGACCAGCACGATCCCGAGACACAGATCGAGCCGCTCGTAGGAGATGAAGCGCGGCGTGATGCGCTTGTCGATCACGTAGCTTTGCTGGAAAAACAGCTGCCACGGCGCCACCGTCGTGCCGACGATGGCGATGATGAGCAGCATGATCTGGCTGAGATGCCCGCTCGGCAGATGCGGCACGAGCAGATCGTGCGCCACCTGCGCGAGCGGCGGGTGCACCCACAGAAACACCGGCACCAGCAGCAGGCTGCCGGCGACGAGGACCATCGAGAAGCGCTCGAAGCGGCGGAAGTCGCCGGTTCCGGCGGCCGCCACGATGATCACCGCGGCGGCGAGCACCCCGAGCGGTCGCGACAGGCCCAGATACCCGAGCGCGAGGCTGATGCCGATGAACTCGGTGACGATGGTCAGCGCGTTGAGCAGAAACAGGTCGATCACGCTGAAGGCGCCCCAGAAGCGTCCGTAGCGCTTGAGGATCAGGCGCGCATGGCCAGTGCGGGTCACCGCACCGAGACGCAGCACCATCTCCTGATTGACGTAGAGCACCGGCACCAGCAGCAGCAGCGTCCACAGCAGCGCAGTGCCGTAGTTCTGGCCCGCCTGGGCGTAGGTGCCGAAGGCACCGGCATCGTTGTCGCCCACCATGACGATGAGGCCCGGTCCCAGGATGGCGAGCAGCGTGCGCAGCCGCGGCCCCCAGCCGCTGCGCGCCGCGCTGTCGTGGCGGGAAATGGTGCCGAATGCGCCGCGGATCTCACCGGCGTGCGCATCGCACATGAGCGCCTCGGCCGGCGCAGCATCACTCTCGGAGAAGGACATCGGTCATTCCTCACATCGCGTTGACTGGCGAGGCTCGGTGGCCTCGCCCGCTCAGTTTCGCTTCTGGAGGATGCGCTCGACCGTCTGGATCGATCGGCGCGCGGCCGCAGGCCGCGCTGTGCGCACCGTCCCGCTTCAGATCGCGGGACGGCTGCCGGAGGGAGGTGGAAACCCTGGCTCGGGAGACGTTCCGCCGATCACTCGGCGAAGCAGCGGCTACTAGGGCTAGGGTCCATGCAGGTTCCGGGTAGTTGCGTTGGCGCGCATCTTATGCATGTGTGCGCGCAAGTCAAGGGTCGAGGGGAAAAAAATTGCTGTTGAATCCGCGCCGCGCCGTTCAGCCGGATGATTCCAACGGCGCACCGACCGCATCGGCCGCGAGGCGCGGGTCGTACTGCTTGGCGTCGACCTTCAGATAGGCAACACCCTCCTCGGCCACCACGATCGCCTCGGCGACCCCGGGCACGGTCCGCAGCGCCGCGGCGAGCCGCTGCGTATCGCGCGCTCCCGCCGCGAGCCGCACCACGCGGGAGGCAAGGTAGCTCGGCGCGCGCATCGTGGCGGCCAACACCAGCCAGATCAGCGCCATCGCACCGGTCAGCGCGAACACCGCGCCCGATCCGCCGTGCTGCTCGATCCAGCCGCCGGCCGCGCCGCCGACGAAGATGCCCATGAACTGGGAACTCGAGTACACCCCGGTCGCCGTCCCGGTCGCCCCGGGCGGCGCGGTCCTCGTCACGAGCGACGGCAGGCTCGCCTCCATGATGTTGAAGGCTGCGAAGAACAGCCCGAGCGCCGCGAGCAGCACCAGCTTCTCGTGCCCGTCGAGCGCCAACATGATCTGGCTGACCCCGAGCGTGGCCACCGCGGCGACGAGCACGCCCTTCAGGCACCGCCGACGCTCCCCGATGAGGATGGCCGGCACCATGACCACCACCGAGAACAGCAGAACCGGCAGGTACACGAGCCAGTCACTGCGACTTCGCATCCCGAGGGCGTGGGAGAACAACCCCGGCAGCACGAGGAAGCTCGCCGTCAGCATCGCGTGCAACGCGAAGATGCCGAAGTCGAGCCGCAGCAGCTGCCGGTCGCGCAGTGCCGCGCCGAGCAGTGCCGGAACGGGCTCGGCCTCGCGGTGCACGCGCTGGTGCTGCGGGGAGGGAATCACGAACAGCGTGATGGCGATGCCGAGCAGCGCGAGCGCACTCATCATCCAGAAGATGCCCGACACTCCGATCCACGCGGCCACCAGCGGACCGGTGACGATCGCCACGAGAAACGACAGGCCGATGGTCATGCCCACCATGGCCATGGCCTGGGTGCGGTGCTCCTCCGCGGTGAGATCGGCGACCATCGCCAGAATGACCGCCCCGACCGCCCCGGCCCCCTGCAACGCCCGCCCGGCGATCATGGTGCCGATCGAGTGCGCGGTCGCGGCCCACGCGCTGCCGAGACCGAAGAGAATCAGTCCACCGACCACCATCGGCTTGCGCCCGATCCGGTCCGAGAGCAGCCCGAAGGGCATCTGCAGCAGTCCCTGCGTGAGTCCGTAGATCCCCAGGGCGAGCCCGATGGTGTCCGGCGTCGCGCCGGTGAGGCCGCGCGCGAACAGCGCAAACACCGGATAGATCATGAACAGGCCCAGCATGCGGACCGAGAACACGGCGGCGAGTGCGGCGGCGGCGCGCAGTTCTTGTTTGGACATCAGTTCGGGAGGCTCCGCAGCATGACCGGAATCGAGGCGGTCGAGCTTACTTCGGATGCCCCGTGCATGCCACCGGCCGGGCGTGGCCGAGGCGTGCTCAGCGCAGCACCAGGCTCGAGAGCATGGTGTGCGCCCCGTTCCAGATGATCTGCGCACCGATCGCCAGCAGGATGAACGCGGTGAGACGGATCATGATGTTCGTGCCGGTCTTGCCCAAGCGGCGCACCAGCGACTCGGCGTACCGGTAGCACAGATAAATGATCACGCAGGTGATCAGGACACCGATCAGATGCGCCACCGTCGTCGGCAGCAGCGCGCGCAGCCCGCGCGGCGGATTCGCCCCGAGCGTCACCGCCACCGAGATCGCGCCCGGTCCAACGGTGAGCGGCATGGTGATCGGGTAGAAAGCCCCCTGCGTGACGCTGTCCCGAGTCGCCGTGCCGTTCGGCGCGCCGTCCGTCGGGGCGATCGGACCGTGCAGCAGCGACCAGGCGAGCGAGCAGACCACGAAGCCGCCCGCGACCTGAACGGCCGGGATCGAGACCCCGAAGAAATCGAGCACGTAGGCGCCGACCAGGATCGAGGCGAGCAGCAGCACGAAGCTGTTGAACGCGACGAGCTTCGCCGCCCGCACCCGCTCCGAGGAGCTCAACCCCGAGGTCATGGCGAGGAAGATGGGCGCCCCGCCGAAGGGATTGATGATCGGCAGCAGCGCTGCGACCACCACGAAGATGATGTCGAGGTAATAGTGAATGCGAGCCTGAAACATGCGCCGAGGATTCCACGCAGCGCCGTGCGGCGCCCGGGCGACAGTCTCGCGCGACCGGCCGGCAAGCTCAAGCGTCCTGTCGGCCAGCACGGGCCTTGCGCGGCAGCGTCAGAAACAACAGGGCCCGGACTTCTCGGTCCGGGCCCTGCCGGTCACGGTGCGCCGCTCAGTGCTTGGCGTGCGGGGCCATGATCTTCGCCAGCAGATTCGGCGTGCCCGGGATACGCACCAG
>JAKCDC010000027.1 GCA_021838635.1 Pseudomonadota bacterium | reverse complement strand
GGCGCGGTTGGATAAAAACGGCGTGTGGGTTGACGGATGAGCTGCAAGTCCGTCGCAAATAAGAACAACGACTTGCCCGTTCCCGGACCATGATCCGCGCAACACTCAATCCCCATCCGCCGCAAGCTTCACCAAGAATTTACGCAACCGGCACAAGTTCCCGCGTTCACGCGATCATCCCTCTATATGCACCGCATGGCCGAATAAAAACCGCCGTGCACTACTGCGGGGCCGCTGCCAGGCCCGCCAGCCGGGGCAGCATGGCCATCACAATACAGGGACCGCCGCGTTGCGCGGGCGACACGGCCGCCAAATGCGAAGATAATCGCGAGCGCGGTGGCGTCGGGAGCGGTCGATCGGGCGATTTCCGTCGCGCGGATTACCGCGATACGGAGTGAGGCTATTCAAGGGCGAACGTATGGCAACCGGATCCAATGACGTCATCCAGAAGATCCTCACCGACCTGGAGGCGGTGCGCGCGACCGAGAAAGACCTTCTGTTGCGGCTGGCGGCTCTAATCGACCATCAACCGCTTGACATGCCTCAGCATCTCGCCGAGGTCTGCATTCAGGCGAAGGATGAGTTTGGACTGGATGCAGCAGCCTTTCTTGGGACGCCCAACCCAAAACTGCACGGTCAGATGCCGCTTCTGGTAGCGCGAGAGCCCCAGGGCGCGCAGGAAGTCAAAGACCTGCTTGCGCGCATTGCATACGGCGTCTACTCGTAATGCGCCGCGATCACCGCCAAGCGGAAATACTTCGACTGACGACGCCGAAAGTCCAATCCTCGAGGCGGACATACGCATGGAACATACAGCCCTCGCCAGGACACATCACACTCGGCATTACAATCCCGTTCGAGTTTATTCTGTGTGAACGGAGAGTTATTACGTGACCTTTAGGGCACGTCATTGTCGCTTTGAATCGATTGATCGTTGATGGATGGCAGGGTGTCCAATGAAGCGGAGGCGGCCTATCGGACGGGTTTCCGTAACGCCCGATGGTCAGCCGGCGGCGGCGCGCCGGCCCGGCGCGGAAAGCGCGGCAGGCGCACGCAGTGGCTGCAGATATGGTCCGTCGTATTCGGTTCCACATTGAACGTCAACTCCGTGATCAAGTCCTTCATGGTCACCGCGGGACAGCAATGCTTTCGGCAAATGGCGCAGTTTGCACGCCAAACGTAAGTAGATCGTGTTTTGTTGAGAACGATTCGACCTGAAATTCAAAGGCATCCCCCACCGCATTTCGCAGAACATGCGTAGCGCTGAAGACCGGACCAGTTTTCCTGTGACTGGCATACTGGGCGATCGCTTGATAGAGATCATCGGGAGAGACAGTATGGTATCGCGTTCGAAACGCTGACGATCGAATGTAATATCGCCAAGGATGGGGCCCATCGTGGTGCCCCACGTCGGGATGGTGCGGATGGATGCTGATAATTCCGAACGCCGGCAGTTCTGACGCACGGTCTTCCACGAAGCGCCAGAATGTGGAGACGATGGAATTCTCGTATCGCTTGGCGAGTGTCTTTATCGATGCGAACGAGAGAGGAACGTCGCGGGCCTCCTCGACAAATCGGTCCTGGAGAAACAGCAACCTTCCGGCGCCGTAGTTTGCCTCGGCCTCGAGGATCGCGTGGCAGGCCGGATCCAGCGTATGGTGATTGTCGCCCAGGAGAAAATGACGGTGCCAAGGCGTCACGCTGTGAGTGATCTCGTGTGCCTCGATCCAGCGGTGTTTCGGCTTGGGCACCTCCGTGTCGAGCAGGATGCGAGAGCTTTCCGGCACCCAGAACGCGCAGAGCTTTGATTTCGTCAGGGCCGAGAGGAGGCGCTTTCCGAGATCCGGGATGGACTTGCGTGCGAGTAGCCTGAATCGGTGTGTCAGCTCTTTGACGAGAGCCGGGTTCGAGCTACTGTAATATTGAAGATCGAGGTGAAGCAGCGCTCGAACATCGGTGAGTCGTAGCGGGGGTTCGGGATTTCCGAGGTCGCGCAGGATTCGGTCGACTTGCTTCCGAATGACTCTCTTTTCGTGTTCGCCGACCTCCCCATTGAGCATGGATTACATCTCGGCGCGCTCATTGAGCATCGACACGAAGGCATCGAGCGCTTGCCGTTCCTCATCCGTCAGCGCTGACACATCGTCAGATCGGGCAGCGTACCGGACGGCTTCGTTATATAGCACTCGGTTGACCGCATGAGTGGTTCCCGACATTTGCGAGAGCTTGACCAGCTGCACCTGGAAATATTCCGACAGCTGGAAGATGAGGCGCGGCCGGGCGGTGTAGTGCGGGTCATGTTCGACTAGGCGCAGCTCATCCTCGGAAACGTCGGCGCGCTCGGCCAGTTCGACGATGGACAAGCCTTCTTTGAGTCGAAGCTGACGCACGAGGGTTCCCAGGGCAATGCGCAACTGGACGACGTTGCGCTCCCCGATCACGGCCGTGTTCTCAGAGTGCATTTGGGCTTCGTGTACGGACGGATCGATCGTTCCGCCCGCCTCAGGCTCGTCGTCCGGATCGGTCGGAATGGTCTTGAGCAGCCAATCATTAGAGAACAAGAGTTTCATAGAGTGCTCCTCTTCAGTCCGACGAATGCGGCCGCATCGGATTCGGACATTTCGAAGTAGCGCATCTCCTTTTCGGTATCAAATTCAACGTCAGTAAAACCGGCTCCCTGGTACCACATTGTGGATTGCGGCAGGGAGTGTAGGCCGATTCGGCCATTGAATCCGAGATCAACGCTCAAGCTTATGGCGGTACTGACGAGCACTCGCCCGACACCCTTGTAGCGGGGGGTGGATAAGAACTTCGTCCGGTTCCATGGCGCGGCCGCCAGAAGCTCGATATACGTGAGCTCACGTCCACGCTGGGCGGGTAGGCGCGCATAGGCCACGTCGATCAGCATCAACCCTTGCGTCTCACCGTCGCACTCCACTGCGAACGTATCGCGTCCCATGATGCGCTCGGCCTCTTTGGCCTTGTCCACCCATTCCCAGTGAGAGTCTTGGGCATTGGCCCCTCCCGCCGCTTCCCAGGATGGGAATTCGGCCCGGCGGCGCTGGAGCATGGGACGCCAGAGCGTCTCGATATCCTGGAAGTTCTTGTCGTCGAGCTCCCGAAACACATCGGCCGCCACGGGCTCTCCGCTCGTACGGTCGAGGAGAACGACCGAGCCGACATGCTCCTTCATAGCACCATCAACTCGGTCTTCTCCTTCGTGGACGGGCGCTCCACGAAGACCTTCTCACCGCTCTCGATCCGCTCGGTCACCGACTGGTACAACCGCAGCGCCTGGCGGACCAGGGCGGTCTTGGACATCCCGCGACGCTCTGCCAGCTGATCGAGCAAGGTCATTTCCTTGTCGCTCAGCATCAGGGTCATTTGCCGTCGATCCATAGATCACCTCCGCCTGCGAACAGTGATTATAGCGATTCCGGCCGTAAAGACAACTAAAAGTACATTGTATAACAGCCATTGACAATGTAGAAAATGGCCTTAAACTATGTGCACGCTACCGGCTAGTCCGGAAGGAGCAGGCAGATGAGTTCGGAACACACAGGGGCTGGCTCGAGCCCTGAACACCACGAGCACGAACACTTCGTCGAAGTCTCCATTTCGACCACGGCGGGCTTTTTCCCGGCGGAGGGCTTCAATCGGGTGCCGACCGAACAGAAGGTGGAGGTGGAGCTCGCTGAGGCCAAGCGGAAGCTGACAATCAAGGACACCACGGGATGGGTTGCCACGGTGACCTCCCCCACCGGCAAGCGCCAGATCGATGTGACCCGGAGCTATCGAGATAATGGCCTTACCGGAAACGTCGAGATCGACTGGGGCCCGAGCGAAGGGGGCGGCGGGTAAGTGCATCTTGCGGCCTCCAGAGCGCTCTTCGAACGAGACGTGGCCACGTTGTCGTCCGAGCTGGCTCGGCGCCGGCAATGGGTGCTGCATTCGCTCACCTACCCGCTCATCGACTGCTCATTCACCGCTGAGCGCCGTACGACACTGCGGGTGAGATTCCGGTGTGACGATTGGAGCGACCTGCCGCCCTCGGTCACGCTGCACGCAGCGGATGGATCGCTGCTCACCGCCCCGCTGACGAATACGAGCAACGTATTCCATCCGCAACGGCATCCGGCGACGAACGAGTTCTTTGTCTGCATGCGCGGCACGCGGGAATACCACACTCATCCCAGTCACGTGACGGATCTCTGGGAGAACATCAAAAGCAGCTCCAGCTATTCGCTCGGTGGGATTCTCACGCAAATTTGGCATGCGTGGGAGAAGGGGAAGGACTGAATGCTGGTGCAATGCCCGTCGCGGTGTATCGATCTCACGCTCTCCCATCTTCGCGAAGCGGGCCGAAGCCGCCGCGAATGCGTCGTGCTGTGGCTCGGCAAGCGCGCCGCCACGAATATCCAAATCGAGGTCTGCTATCGACCCATTCAGTCGACCGCCGAGGACATGTTCGAGATTCCCCGCGCAGGCATGCAAGCGCTGCACGGGGAGCTGCGCCAGCGACGGCTCATGGTCGCCGCGCAGGTTCATTCTCATCCGGCAGAGGCATTCCATTCGAGGGCGGATGATCGCTGGGCCATCATCCGGCATGAGGGTGCCCTCTCGCTCGTCCTGCCCTACTTTGCTGCCCACACCACGCCGTCGAGCTTTATGCAGGATGCCAAGGTTTACCGATTCTCATCAGCGGCGACGTGGGTCGAAGTGCCCTTCTGTCAGGTGCAACGGGAATGTCTCGAGATCCTCTGACGACCGAGGCGCGTCGCGAAAACGCCGCGGCCCTCGCCTCCGCTCTCGGCATCAGCTTCGATGAGGCCGCGCACGCGCTTGACCTGCGTATCGCCGTCACGGCAGATCCGAGCGATGCGGTCGCTTGTTCCGTGGCCGACGAGGTGATTTCCCTTCTAAGCCGTACGGTCCAAGACATCTCGTCTGAAGTCGCGGATGGCGCCATTGCCGCGGAGCTCATTATCGGGTGCGCTGCGCCGAGGACCAGTGCCGTACCGGTGTATCTCACGATCGAGGCTGACCGGTTCTCGATTTCGCGCGGACGTCGCGCCACGCAAACGAGCGCACGGCTACCTGCCCTCTTCCAGCTTCTTGCCGCGTGCTATGCCTCTGGTGTGGCGCTATATCACGCTCTCGGTGGCTCCCTACCCTTTTCGATTCCCGACCCGTTGAGCGTCGAATTTCGCCAACTTGGCGTAGACCTGGCGGACCTTGAGAAACCGATCGACATTGGGCACGCGTACTTGGCGGGTGCTGGGGCGATCGGTAACGGGTTCTTATGGGCGGCACGGTACCTGCAACTTCGCGGGCAGCTGGACGTGGTCGACGATGACGCGGTGTCCTCCGGGAACCTTAATCGACAGATGTGGTTCGATAGAACCGACATCACTCTCCCGAAGGCAGATCGTCTCGTCGCCCGCGCACAGCCACATTTCCCGCACCTGAAGCTCGAGCCGCGAACGAGCAGGCTCCAGGGGCTCCCCGAGAGGTCCGAGGGTGGACCCTGGTTACGCCGTCTCATCGTAGCGGTCGACAGCCGCCGTGCTCGACGGGCCATCCAGAATGAATTTCCACGCGAAGTGTTCGATGCCTCGACCACCGATATCCGCGAGGTCGTTCTCCACTATCACGTCCAGCCCACGCAGAATGCCTGTATGAGCTGCATCTACGAGCCCGACGCCGAGGAGAGTACGCGGGAGCAGCACATCGCTGACCACCTTGGGGTGACTCTGGAGGATGTTCGAAGCGAGCGAGTCTCTCCCGCAGCCGCCGCGACGATCGCAGGGCGCTACCCCAAGTTTGCCCAACGTGACCTCGTCGGGATTGCGTACGACACTCTATTCAAGAACCTGTGCGCCGAAGGTAAGCTCACGACACTCGAAGGGAAACGAGTCCTCGCTCCGTTTGCCTTTGTTTCAGTGCTCGCGGGCACAATGCTCGCGCTAGAGCTGGTCCGGCGCCTGAGCACTGGAGCGAGTAGCCACGATGACAATTACTGGCGAATCAGCCCGTGGCATCCGCCCCTTGCGCGACGCCGAATATTGCGCCCGCGACAGCCCGGCTGCCTATTTTGCGCAGATCCGGTCCTCAGCGCGGTGAATCGGTCACTATGGGAGTGAGGCTTTGGGAGCGGAAATGCCGCGCCCGAGTGCACGACAGCAGCCCCCCCTTGATTTCCAGTGCCTACTCGGTCCGATCGGAATTTATGGGGAGCGGCGCGAGATACGTTTCATCGAGTCGCGCCAACAATTCAACGATGGCCTTATCATTGTAGATAGCGTTCCGATGAACGCCGCACTGCCTCACAAGCTGGCAGCGATTTATCCGTCCGCCCCGCAGCCTGGGTAGCGTTCCGCTCGTCTCCAGTTCTTCGATGTAGCTCCGTAGGTCCATGATACCCGCCTTCACCGGGTGGCTGTGCTGCCGCTGCTCGACTTCATTCCATCGCGCCAGCAGCGCCACCGCCTCCTTATTCTTGTACAGGACACCTCGATCGAAACCGCATGCCATGGCGATTGCAGCGAGCTGCGGCCGCCCCGCTCGTCGGGGCAATTCCGTTCCGCTGCACTTGAGATTCTGCAAATATGCGCGCAACTTTTGCACGACCCCTGGGTTCTCCCGGGCCCTCAACTCCTGCTGCATCTTGCCAGTCGGATGAGTCCCGACATGCTCGAGAAGCTTCGGCTCTTCGGTGCGGGAGATGAATGGCACCTCTTTCCCATTCTTGCGGGCAATGCTGAGAACCGCGATTCCGCCATCCCTGCAAAGCCGCGTCAGTCGACCGACGGACGTCTCTGCCCTGTTGGCGACCGCCAGGAGTGACCGATATTTCCCGGCGAAAGTATCGAGGGAATTTCGTTCGACCCGGACATGCCCGGCCACGCGGACGGCACTTAGAAATCCTCGTCTGATTAGCTCGAGGATGACCGCGGAATCGCACGACAAGTACGAGGAGGCATCTCTTTGTGTCAATGCATCGTTCGATGGTTTGAGGCGGCTCCTGCTGATGAATGCGGTCACGTCCGCCTGGCGGAACTGAATCGCGGCGATATCCCGACCCTTCATGCCGATCGCATCGATCGTGCCTTCCAGGAAGGCCGCGAGAAAAGATGCCTTTCCGTCGCGCTGCAGGAAATTCATCTCCCGCATCACATGCCCGAGGGATACGGCATCCCCAGCCGCACCATCGCTCTTCGTCCCGCATGCACGTTCAAGGAGTTTCTCACGGAACGCCGCGAGATCCGCCTCGTGATAGCCGTGTTTGTGTTTCGGCATATGCGCCACGGCGTAGTGACCGCTTTCGCGCAACCCGTGCAGCACGGACACCGGAAGCCCGATGAATGCCGCCGCCTTGCGTTCGTGCATGGTCCTACCCGGGGCCTGCTTGCCAAAATCAAGAGTGTCTTCGTTAACAATGTGCCGGACGTGGTTGGCGCTCTTGATCGAGTGAATCGTGATCAGGCCACGCTCCGCCCACCGTTTCAGCGTGATGGGCCGGATACCCTTTTCTCGGGCCAACTGGTTCAGCGTCAAGAACCCGGTGGATTGGGCATTGCCCCGCATTCCCTTCAGCAATTTCGGGTCCACGGCAGCCTGCCCCCACTCCGCCTGGCCGAAGACCACGAACGCATTGCGCAGAAACGCGGCGTCTTTGCGGAACGCGCTTTGCTTGAACATGGGGGCGTAGAAGGGCTCGAATTGTTTCCGGAGACCCACTGCGCCGGAAGTTGCCCCCCGGTATCGTAGTCCCAGGTGTTCGAGCATCTGGTGAAATCCTTTGGGGAAGCGAGCCAGGCACTCGGCCGCTTCGCGCATAGCGGAGTATCGGCCAACTTCTTTGGATTGACCCTTGCTCTCCAAACTGAAGCGGGCAAGCGTGCTCAGGATCCCGAGCATCGAGCGCAGCGAGATTGAGTCCAACTCTACGTGCGGTAGACCCGTGTCATTCGGGAGATCGCGCAGCGGCTCTCGATGGAGCTTGGCGCGCACGACCGCCATCAGCGCCAGCACTTCGGAGGAAGCTGCTTCGGCATGCGCCGCCGACAGATCCGCCTCGCAGCCGCAGGTGAGAAGTCCCGGGCGGAACCATGAGAGGGGCTCGCTGCATACTGGGCAGCGGGACAAAGCCTTGCAGCCGTGAATCGGACAGGCGACGGCCTGTTCGAGGTCCCAGAACGCATCAATGTATCCCTGCTCCGCCACACATGCCGGGCAGATCACCGGGTCGCGCAGACTCAAGGGTAGGCCTGAGTGGTGCTGACCCAGATCATGGCCCAGGATCTTGAACCGAGTCCTGCCGTCGCCGCCCCGCGCCACGTAGGCGATCGTCTCAAGTTCCGGTTCCGGTAATCCCGTCACGGACGCGAGCTTCGTCAACGGCAAAGTACTGATCGGGGTTCCCTGTCTGGCGAATCCCGCGTAATCGAGCACGGTCCGGGGGCTCGGATAACCGTTTGCCTCGGCAAGACGCAGGACGTAGCCGAAGGCGCTCTCGGTGGCCTCGGGATGGGGTGTACGCACCAGCATGGCTTAGGACGCCGACAGGGTCTCAAGCACGCTGCGCCGGCCGAGGCGACGACGCGTTGTCCGCTCCGGTGGCAGTTCCGGGCGCGTACCAATCGTACGGATCGATTCCAAAAGGCGCTCGGTCGACTCCAGCGGAAAATCCCTGGCGAAGGGACTCGGAACCGACCCTGAACCGTCCTCTATCAACACGGCCTCTTCGTGAGCACGTCGCAGGTCCTCGAACGTGATTTGGTCAGTACCTGCATCCATGGCATTCCATACCGCCTGTCTTAGGAACTTCGTTAGGTATCCGATCAGGCCCCCTGTGGCGCAATAACACCGGAAAGCCATCTCATCCGAGTCAAGAGCGGGTAGCTGGAAGTGCCGCCGCAGAGACTCGTGGAATGCCTCGAGGATCGCGGTGAATTCTTCCCGCTGCTCTCGCCGGGCCCAGTCAAAGCGCGGCATCACGATCGGCGCAAAGAAGCGGCCCGCAAGCTGTTCGTTCTGGTGCAGCACCGCCCGGCAGGACGGGAGCCCGGCGACGACCAGCGCGACTTTGGTCTCATCGACCATGATCTTCAGCCAATCGGCGACGCGGTGCATGATCTTGTTCGACATCCGGTCGTAGAAGTGCTGGAACTCATCGATCATCAGCATCCGGGTGCCCGCCTCGGCCATGAGCTTCTTCAGTCGCTTGGTCTTCTGGAACTCCGTTCCGGTGGCCGCGCGAGGATCTTGCATGGCATCGAGCATCGCCTCCGCCAGCCCCTTGATGGTCGGCGTGGATGGTGTCTTGACTCGCAGAATTGGGATGGTGAGTCCCTCGGATCCGCGCACCGTCGGATGGCTTTCCGCGCACTCCTCGATCACCCGACTCTTACCGGTCCGCGATTCGCCAATGACCGCGATACAGATCGGTTCCTGGGCGCACTCCGCGTGACTGAAGCACTGCTCGAGCCGCTTCAATCCGTTCTCAAAGGCCGTGTGCGGCACTAAGGTCGACTCGACGATATTGCGAATACTCTCCATTTCGGGAAATCCTCTGAATGTCAGTTGCGCGCACCGTTCAAGGTCGAACGCTCGCGGTATTGGGGTGTGAATTTCTTGCGCGGCACGTTGGCCACGTCGACTGCGGCAGCCTTTGGAACTGCTTCGGGCACCGGCGGCGGGGTAGGAACGGCTTTGGACACATTTTCGAGGAGAGCCACGGCGGGCGCCGGGGGCTGCGCTGCGGCGGACTCGGACGCCCGCGGGTGTTCCCGCGCCGGCGTATCGGCCGTCGAGGCGTCGCCCCGGAACCGGGCAATGCGCTTTCTCGTCTTCATCCGCTTGTGCATGAACTCTTTGTCGATGATCTCCGAGATTCGCAACTTCGCCTCAAGCCATGATGCTGGACCTTCCTTGCGCCATTCACGGGCGGCGAAGTTCTTGCACACCCGGTGCGTCCATCGATTAAGACCGTTGGCATACTCGAAGCTCAGGGCCTTGGCTTTGAACAGGCGCGTCTTGTCCTCGGAGAGGACGACGATGTGCCCGAGATCAGAGTCGTCGACTCGAATATCGACATCGAGGTTCGCGCCGAGACTCATGCGCAGTGCGGCGAGTTCAGGAGAGTTGTAGAACAGGCCGTCGTACTCGATCCCCTTGTGAGTGAGTCGTCTCTCGTCGCTCTTCCCGAGGATGGCATCGAGTCTCACGGGGTCGTCCGGCACCTGGATGTCTTCCGGGCAGATCGAGGTATCCCACTTCACGGCCGGCGGTACGTGGATCGTTCGGTGCGGTTTCTGATGGTAATAATCGACGATCCACAGTCGGATGATCTCCTGAAGTCGGCTGAGGCGGATCACGGCATGCTTCGAGGGATCGTAGTCGTCCTTTTCAAAGATATTGCGGAAGGTCGTGCCAGGATTGCCGTGTGCCGTTCCGTCGTTCAAGGTTCCGAAAAACCTCTCGATCTTGCCCTTGAACCACGCCACCTTGCGGGGCGCGTAGTGCATCTCGATGCCAAGCGTGTAGCAGGCGTTCTCGAGACTTGCACTGTGGAATTCCGAGCCGTTGTCCACGACCAGCTCGCGCATGATCCCGTGCGCGTCCCAGTCGTTTTTGATCGTGGGGTATTTCTCTTTGAGCCCGACCTTTGGCAAGAAGGCGTCCTTGAGACAGTGCGCAACCGTGAGGTGGCTCGGCGGCTCAAAGCCCAGGTAAATCCCCAGGATGCACCGGCTGTAATCGTCGATGCAGCACGTCAGGTAAGGACGGCCGAGCGGGACGCAGGCATTGTCGTCGATCACCATCAGGTCCATCGGAGTGTGGTCGATCTCAGCCCGCTCCAGCGGGCCCTCGGTCGTCCGATGCCCCTGCACGGATCGGAAGCGCTGCCTGGCCGCCGTGGAGCCGTACCGGGCGACATGGCGATCGTAGGCAGGGATCTCATCGATCATCCGTTTGACCAGACGCCGCGTCGGCATCGGCAGATGAAGAGGCTCAGGCAAAATCTCGTTTTCCCGCTGCACGAGTGCGAGGGCATGGTCCAGGGTGTCCTGAATGGTCTTGCGCTCGCGCGTGAGGTACTTGGCCTCGATGGCCGAGTCGACGATGGCCGTCACTTCCTGGGGATAGCGCTTGTTCTTGTTGCCGGATTTATTGAGCTCGAGCGCAAGGGCGCTCGCATCCTTCGCCGCGGCGAGGTAGGCGCGCTTCCATCGGTATACCGTCGTCCAGTTGGGTGCACGCTCTGGCGCCTTCAGTTTTTCCCAGAGAGCGGACACACGGGGGGCGATGAAGTCCTCGGTATTAGGACCCTCGAGAATAGCCATCACGTATGCACGGCGCATCTTGGCCATGCCCCAGTGCCGCGGATCGAGATCGACCGGACGGGACCCAGTCCCGGGCTTCGCATCTGCGCGCGGTGGACGGCCCACCTCGAACCGTAATTTCGCCTCGACGTACAGCTGGTGCAGCTGCGAGGCGGTGTACTCGCTGATCCGGCCCGTGCGATCCTCCTCAAGCTGCCAGAGCTTCTCATCGACCTTCCGAAGAAGGACGTACCGCTTACCGAGGAGCTCGACCGATGCGCCCTGGTGGAAAGATGCCATCCCCATGATTCAACCCTCCGTTCCGGTCGACGCGTGACTCTTGGCCCAGATCAGTCGGGAGTCACCGACCAAGGGCCATTCGCGGTCGAAAAAGAGGACGCCTTCGAGCGCCAGCCGGCATACGGCCGCCCGCATGCCCGACCCCAACGATCCGGAAACGACGGCTCCCCAGGGAATTCCGCCGCTCGCCGAGGCCATCCGTCGCAAACGCTCTTGTGCGAGCGCTGGCACCGGAGCCCGACCGAATTTCAGCAATGCCAGGGCATTGGATAAACGCGGCTCCCGCGCTAGGTCCTCGGCGGTCTGTAGACGATAGCCATATCCGAGTCTGGGCAGACCTTCTGCCAGTACGCGCGTGCGCTCCATGACTTCGGATTTGGCCGCATCAGCGGCGGGCTTGACCTCCCACAGCTCGAGGCGTGATCCCCAATCGACGAGGAGGTCGGGATAGTGGATCCGCGACTCGCCGGCTAGGGTGTAGCGGATGACGCACGGCTGTTCCCTGAACGTCCGCACATCCGGGTTCGCATCCAGGATCCGGAATGCGTTGAGCTCGTGCGGGGACTCCCACTGAAGCATCCGGCCGGCTTTCCAGGAGGGGTACTTGCCGGTCGGGCGGGCCCGCGAGCGGGTGACCACCTTGCGGGAGCGAACGTTGTCGGGGAAGTTGATGCGGATATCGATTGGGGCGATCAAATTCTTATTGCTTTTCTTCCATGTTAAATATTATTCTACGCGGTTTTGTTATATTTGGCAAGACCCTTCGATCAATGGCACGAATTTCGAACAACTTGCTCTGAAGGCATCAGGCTGAACGGCGATCCCAAAAATCTGGTCAAGTTTCGGGATCAATACGCCGAGCGGGGGCAGACCATCGAGCCCCGGCGTCCTATTCCGCGATCGCCACCCTCCTCGAAACTCTCCCCGCCTCATCGCCAGCGGTGGTGACCAAGCGGCGCTGACGCGCAAGCAAAAGGAGCCCGGTCATGTCGGCCAAAAGTAGTGCGGCAGAACGACTTCTATCGTAAGACGACGAAGTATCCGCAGGCGCGGTGATCGTGCTCGCCTCTGCGAGGGGCGGCAGCGCGAAGAAATATCCGCTTCTATGTGATCATGAGCGTCCCTGTGGGAGGTCGGCTGGACCGGCCGTAGACGGCCGCATCCTGCGGCCTCGCTGCTGCTGAGTGTGGTCAATGCATGCGGCATGGTCGTGATCAACTTTCGCAAGCGATCAACAACTCGCTACGGAGTCGATGTATTCACCTGGAAATCCCAGATCACGAAGCGTCTTTTGCAGCCGAACTGCGTACGCTTGATTTCGTTCGTTGGCTGCGGGCGATTCAACAAGGTTGTAACACAGGGCCGGGATGGAGCCTCCGTCGAGCGGGCGAGCCAGAACCGCTTCCGGTCGGTACGGCTCCAGCCCCGGAGCGCTGTATAGACGGTGCAGTTCGGAGTGTGTCAGTGCAATCAGCATTCCGTATGCGCGAGCACCCGGGGAGGGGATCAGAGTTGCGCGATTGCCTATGCACAATGCGAAGTCATCAACGTATGCGCGAGAGGCGCTCACGGGCGCGACACCGCTGCCGCGCAGGACGTCGACGTCCATAAAGAGCCCATAGAAGAAGCCATCGACACGGCGCTCGATCATAAAGGCTGCCTCTGAACTATGCTGAACGCCAGAAGCGAGGGCCTGGGCTCGATACCACTCAACCCCGGACCCCCGGCGTTGTGGCGCACCTGTGGGGCTTCGCCGGATGCCCCTTATGCCTGCCTCCCCCCGGCGCTGTCCAGTGCTGCGGGGGTCGTGGGTGCAAGCTGCCCATCGGCGGTAACATTGCCGGCGCTGTGGGAGCGCCGTTTGAAGCTGTCGCCTGTGCGACCGGAGTCAGGCGTACTGCCCGCGGGCTGCAAGGACTTGAACCCCAAGGAACAACTGCGGCGAGCGGCGGCTCGCTATCAAAGGACCCGCCGCGGTGCGCAGGGTCACGCGGCACGACAACGTCGATACCGCCAACGTCACCGCAAATGGCTGAAACAGCAACTCCCGGCAAAAATAGTGACTCATCGCCAACGTTTCATGCGGTGGGATGTGCGGGCTTATTAGGATTTTCTTGCCGAGTCAATGCCATAAAGGGCAAGGGCGTTCCTGGCCAGCAAACGCTCGGCCGCCTTGGCGGCGAAAGCGTCGCGGATGTAGGTAACCGCACGGGTGCACTTGGCATCCTGGAAATACGGGTAACCTCTGCCGTACATGACCTTCTCCCCATCGTAGGTCTCCAGCGCCATGTACAAGGAACGCCCGTGGAAGTGCGCCGCTTCCACCGACAACTCACGCAGGTCCTCACGCGGCGAGTGCTTGAATGAACTCAAATCCTCGGCGTTGTCGTGGATACGCCGCGCCAAGAATGGAACGTCGCCGCGCAAGTTGACAATGTACAGCTTGAGTGTGGGATAACGGGTTGGGACGTCAGCACGCAGCAGGCGCAGAGTGATCAACTGGCCATCGACTGGTGGGCCGGTGACCCACTCTAGCTACGGCCGGCCCCGGATCTCCGCGGAGCCCAGCCGGCTGAGAAGTGATTTGAGCAGCGGCGCGACGCGACACAACTCCTGCCTGTGCGCCGCGGAAAGGCCGGCGAGCGCCTGCTCTGCGGAAGCGGTGAGGGAGAGCAAGGCTCGCCGCCGATCGCATGTGTCTTCGCGACGGACTAGATAACCCCGGCTCACCAACCGGTCGACGAGCCCAACCGCGCTATGGTGGCGGATACCCAGCCGCTCCGCCAGATCGCCGACCGTCATCTCTCTGCGGCCCGGGTGGCCCTTGATCGCCAGCAGAGCCTGGTGCTGACGTGGCGCGAGACCCGCCTCGTGTGCCGCCTGCTCGCTGAACGCAGAGAAGCGCATTAACAGATAGCGAAATTCCGCGAGGACCTCGTAGTCGTGAGGCGCGAGTTCAGGTGATGGCGCGCTGCGTTGGCTCTGCTTTTTGGGGGTGATAGACATCGAAGCTGTTCTCGTGGAGAATAATATCGTAGTACGACGGAAAATGCGCGCCATCCGGAACCGTTGGAGAACCGTGAAGAGCTCTGTTTCCACCCTTGGGGTGCACGACACCCTGCGTGACTTCACCGCCGACGGGCGCCTTCTCGTGCTGTCCGCGATGGCGATCGTGACGGGCACCTGCGGCGCCGCCGCCGCCTGGGTGCTCCTGAAGCTGATCGCACTCGTTACGAACTTCTGCTACTTCCATACCCTCTCCACGGCGACGTCCTATCTGAGCCACGCCAAGCTCGGGCTGTCCTCCATCCTCATACCCATCGTCGGCGGCGTCATCGTCGGCCTGATGGCGCGCCACGGCTCGGACAAAATCCGCGGCCACGGCATTCCGGAGGCGCTCGAGGCCATCCTGATCGGCCAGAGCCGCATCCAGCCGAAAGTGGCTGCATTGAAGCCACTCTCCTCCGCGATCGCGATCGGCACCGGCGGCCCATTCGGCGCCGAGGGTCCCATCATCATGACCGGCGGAGCGCTGGGGTCGCTCTTCGCGCAGTTCTTCCACCTCAGCTCGGCGGAGCGCAAAACACTGCTGGTCGCCGGCGCCGCGGCGGGCATGACGGGGATCTTCGGTACACCGGTGGCGGCGGTCCTGCTCGCCATCGAGGTCATGCTCTTCGAGTGGAAGCCGCGCAGCTTCGTGCCCGTGGTCGTCTCGGCCATCGTCGCCATGGCCTGGCGGCCTTGGCTGGTCGGCCCCTGGCCGCTCTTCCCCCACAGTGGCATCCCCCCAATGCCCTGGTGGGGACTGGCCCTCTGCGCCGGCATCGGCGTGATCGCCGGACTGCAGTCGGCCATCACCACCGGCGCGCTCTACTGGTTCGAAGACTTGTTCGAGAAGCTGCCGATCCACTGGATGTGGTGGCCTGCCATTGCCGGCGTCGTCGTTGGAATCGGCGGCCTGATCGATCCCGCCGCCCTGGGTGTCGGCTATGACAACATCGGGGCACTGATCAACGGCACGGTGCTGATCCACGCAGCCGTCGCCCTGCTCGTCGTAAAAGCCATCATCTGGGTCGTGGCGCTCTCCTCCGGAACCTCCGGCGGCACACTGGCACCGCTTCTCATGATGGGGGGCGCAGTGGGCACGCTGGAGGCTCACATCCTGCCCTTCGGCGACGCCGGCTTCTGGTCGCTGCTCGCGATGGCGGCGGTGCTGGGCGGAACGCTGCGCTGCCCGTTGACTGCGACCGTGTTCGCTATCGAGCTCACCGGCGACTTGCGCGTCATGCCGGCTGTGCTCGTCGCGTGCGTCGCCTCATTCGCCGTGACAGTGCTGCTCATGCGGCGCTCCATCCTCACGGAACGGCTCGCTCGCCGCGGCCGTCATCTGAGCTACGAATACACCGTTGACCCGTTCGAGGTGGCGCAGGTAAGCGACATCATGACACACCCGGTGCATACCCTACCCGCGAGCATGTCGACGGAGGATGTGCTGGCGTTCTTTGACAGCGAGAACGGCGTCAAGCGCCACAAGAGCTATCCGGTCGTGGACGATGCCGGGCACGTCGTCGGCATGGTGTCGCGCTCCGACGTACTGCGCTGGTCACGCGAGGGCTGGCCGAAAGGTCAGACATTGGCTGAGAGCACGGATGTCGGCGAGGTTTTCGCGGGCTACGCGGACGAGCTCGTGGGTCAGCTGGCCGACCGCATGGCCGCTGCGGATGTCGGTCGCGTGCCAATCGTCGATCGCGCTACGGGCACGCTCGTCGGCCTGCTCGCCAGGCGTGATCTCTTGCGTGTGCGCGCCCACGCCGGCAGGCTGGAGCGCGAGCGAGCAAGGCCGTTGACGATCCCTGGTTAGGCTGGGGGAACGTCGCCGAGTCCCGCGCGCCTCCGCCAGCGAAGGCGGTAGAAGTGAGTGCGCTTTACGTCCTGCTGTTGCGCCTGCTCCCAGGCGCGCAGCAGGTCCCGCCAGCTGAGGTATCCCACGAGCTTGGAGTCGGCGCGGGCCACGACCGCGACATGCGCCGTGCTCGCGCTCACCATCCGCCTGATCACGGCCTCGAGATACTCATCCGGGTACGCCACGGGCGCGGGGCTGTCGACGAGCGCCGCGCGCATCATGATGCTCGGGTGCTTCCCGGCACTGAGCAAAGACTGCACGGCCGGCGGATCGACGATGCCCAGGACACGACCGTTCGCGTCCACCACCGGGAAGCTCGGGTGCTGCGTCGTCGGATCCGCCAGGAAGGCGGCGACCTGCTCCAGTGTCCGGTCGGCGGAAATCGTTTGCACTTGCGGGGTCATGACCTCTGCGACTGTCGCCAGCGCGAAGGGATCGACCCGATACTCCCGCAGCAGGTGATGCCCTCGTCTTGAGATCTTCTCCGTCAGGATGGAGCGGCGCATCAACAGGACCGTGACCAGATGGGAAACCATGCAAGCGGTCACGAGGGGCAGCAGCACGTGCGAGTTTCCTGTGACCTCCACCGCAAAGAAGGTCGCGGTGAGCGGGGAGCGCATCGTACCGCCCAGCATGGCTGCCATGGCGAGCATCGCCCAGAAGCCCGGGCTGGCGGCGGGCAGCGCCGGCCCGAGAGCGACACCGAGTCCCCCGCCGATGATGAGCAGGGGCGCCAGCACGCCGCCCGAGGTACCCGAGCCGAGCGCAACGGCCCAAATGATGACCTTGACTGCGAGCAGTAAAAGCCCGGCCGCCGGCGTAGTATCGCCGTGCAGCATCGCCACGATGTCGTGGTATCCGAGACCGAGCGCGTCGGGCTCTATCAGGCCGCCGATACCGACCACGAGACCGCCGAGCGCGGGCCACCACATCCAGTGGATCGGCAGCTTGCTGAACAAGTCCTCACAGGCGTACACCAGCCGTGTCAGCAGTGCCGACAGCAGCCCCGCACAGATGCCGATCACCAGCCAGCAGAGTACACCCGCCAGCGAAACCTCCATGCCGCCGTGGAAGGGAAAGAGCGGCTGCGGCAGGCCGAGCCAGGTCCGCTCCACTTCTGCCGTGATGGCCGCCGCGGCAACCGGTATGAAGCTTCGCGGCGTCCACTCGAAAAGCAGCAGCTCGACCGCGAGCATCATCGCGGCGATCGGCGTGCCAAACACGGTCGTCATGCCTGCGGCGGCGCCGGCAACCAACAGGGTTTTGCGCTCGATGTCCGTGACCGGCAAGACCTGACCGACGAGCGAGCCGATCGCGCCCCCGGTCATGATGATCGGCCCCTCCGCGCCGAACGGGCCGCCGGTGCCGATGCTGATAGCTGAGGACAGGGGCTTGAGGATCGCCACCTTGATATCGAGACGGCTGCGGCCGAGCAGGATCGACTCGATGGCTTCCGGAATTCCGTGACCGCGGATTTTGTCCGTCCCGTAACGGGCCATGAGCCCCACGATCAACCCGCCGATGATGGGCACCGCGACGGCCGCCACGCCGAGCGGCGAGGTTCCGAGGCGCAGGTGCTCGAGCGTTGGTCGTCCGAAGTAGGCGATCCCCGTGAAGAGCCGGATCAGGTCGAGCAGGATCACTCCCGCAATCGTGCCCGCCGTGCCGACGAGAATCGCAATGGCTGCGATCAGCAGCACTCGCGGCCGGGTGGTGAAATCCCCGAGCCGATGGGATTCCTCCAGCGGCTCGCCAAGGGTTCCGCCGTTGCTGTCGGCCATGGGTGTCAGCCTTCCCCTGACCCGGCGCCGCCGCCCGAGCTTTTGCATCCAGCGTCAGGGAGAGGAATCCCCGATCCCGGGAATTTTGCCGACCCACCGCCAGTCATGAGACTAACCTGAGTGTGAGAGCGCCAGAGCCGTAGCTTCGCCTTCCGCACTGGCGCTTCGTGCCACGTCGGACGGCTTTCGGCAGCTTGCCAAAGATCCCTCACTAATATCTCGCGCCACGATATTAACAGGAAACGACAGTGTGCGCCCGACGCCCCGCTTGCCGCCCCCGTCGGCAACTTCCGAAGTTTCGGCGGAATTTCCGTGCTGATTCAATCAGTTGCTTACCTCGCTCACGGGTGCTCGTCGCGGCAAGCCATACCCTCCACCGGCTCCCTTGGTCTGCCAGACCCGACCGCCTGTTTCGCTTGGTGATGAGCCGTGTCTTCACGCTGCTAGATCATATGGCCTGATGCGAGACACCGACGGTCAGGCGTGGCAAAGGACGATGGGGGGAAGAGGTCTACCTCCGGAGTATCGTGCGTTACGCCCCGTGGGGCGCCTATCCACATGCGGAGCGCTCGAGAGCAACTAGCCTGGCAGCCCCAGTCAGAGGAGGCAGACCCTTGAGTAAGACTGTCACTTCCTTCGTCGGATTTGATGTTCATCAAAACACTGTCGCGGGTGCGGTGGCGGCTGCTTGGCGCAAGGAGCCGCGCTTTGTCGAGGCCGTGGTCCCTCAGCGGGGAGCACTGAGTAAAGCGCCGGGTCGGTCGGGCACGCACGAGGCACTGCAAATCGTGTACGAGGCGGACCCTTGCGGCTATACCCTCGCCCGGCAGCTGCGCACGCGCGGCTATGCCTGTGAGGCGGCCTCTCCGGCGAAAGTTGCCCGCCGTCCATGGGATCGGATCAAGACCGATCGGCGAGATGCACTGCTGCTGGCGAGGGCGACGCGTGCCGGGGAGCTGATGAGCGTGGTGGCCCCGACGCGCGCGATGAGGCACAGCGCGATCTCTCGTGAGCTCGGGAGGATGCCGTGCCGGCGCACCTGAAGGACCAGCGGCTTAAGGCGATGCTGCTGCGGCACGGGCATCGCTACACCGGCTGCTCCTTCTGGACCGAAGCCCACAGGCGGTACTTGACCATCGTGTCGTTCACCCAGCCCGCGCAGGCCATCGCTTTCGCTGAGTAACGTAACGCCATGCGCGAGGCTCATGAGCGCGTCGAACGGCTGACCGAGTCGATGCTCTCTCAGCTCGAGCACTGGCGGATGCCCTCGTCGGTCGAGGCGTTGATCACCCTGCGTGGCGTCGATCGGGTAGCAGCCATGACGCTCGTGGTCGAGATCGGGGACTTCACCTGCTTTGCAGGCACGCGTGAGCTGATGCGGGTTTTGGGACTGAAGCCCTCGGAATACTCCTCCGGTGAGAGCCGTCAACAGGTTGAGATCACCAAGACCGACAACAGGCGCCATGAGCGGCACGTGCTGATGGAGACTTCATCCCATGAGTGAAACAGTCTCTTTTTCCATCATTTATCGCAACGATCGTGATCAAAATTGCAAATCCCGGTCGTTCCTCAAGATCGCATCCTGTCACGATAGTGCCGAACAGGCCTTGATCGCCCGTACCGCGTGATGCCACGGCGATAGACCGCAGTCGTGTGCCGGCTGAACGTCGGCAGCGGATACTCAGATCTCCTATGCTGCTCTGATACTCGTGCTTGCACTTGACGTTCGTCAAGGCGTCGGCGCCTCGAGTCGCCGTACCGTGTCCTCGGAGTCGCATGAGGACACGAGAGATGTCGCAGTGGTTCGAAGCCGCTCGGGTCGGCGAAATCGCTAATCGTCGCTGCAAGGTCGTCACGTTCAACGGCTACGATGTGGCCGTCTTCAATCTGGATGGTGAGTACTTCGCTCTCGAGGATTTGTGCACCCACCTCGGGAGCGACCTCTCCAGCGGCTGGGTGGAAGGTGACCGCGCAGTCTGCCCCTGGCACCTAGCCGAGTTTTCCATACGCACCGGCGAGGCACTCAAAGCGCCCGCATATGAGGGCGTACATACCTTCCCCGTGCGCGTGCGCGTGCGCGACGAAATCATCGAGGTTTGCGATGACCGCGAATGATCAGAACGAGGTCCTTCCGGCGATCAGCCGTCTATTCTTGCGCGCCCTGCTTGAGCTCGGCACGGCCGGTGACGCACAGCGTCACACGGCGTGCACGCTTGCCGCTTCCGCATGGTCCGTTCTGCGTCATGCTCAGCCACGCGAAGCTGAACGCTTCAACGGCGCATTGCACAGCCTTACCCGTGCTCGACATGGCACACCTGACGAGGAGATACCCGTGTCACAACCCAAAACGCTCGATGTTCGTAAACTTATTCCCATGGACCGACACCGCCTGATCTTCGAGACCTACGGCAAACTCAAGCCCGGTGAGAGCTTCGTGCTGGTCAACGATCACGACCCGAAGCCGCTTTATTACCAGTTCGAGGCGGAGCACACGGGCGAGTTCTCCTGGAATTACCTGGAGCAGGGACCAGCCACTTGGCAGGTGCAGATCGGCCGCACCGCGGCCGCTCACTCTTGAATGCCGAAATGTGCTTTGGCGACAGGCGTCATCAGGCGTGGTGACCAGGCTGGCAGGAACGTGAGATGAACTCTCGCGTCGTCGACGCCAGGAAGACTTTTGCAGCGCTCGTAGACGCCTGACATGATGTAATCCTGAGCGGGGCACCCCGGCGTCGTCATGGTCATGGTGATCTCGACGATGCCGGTTCCCACCTCTACCTCATAGATCAGGCCAAGATCGACGATGTTGTATCCAAGTTCTGGATCGATCACGTCGTGCAGCGCATCCAATACGAGGTCACGATTCAAGGAAACTTCTGTGCTCATCGCGATCACCCCGCGCGTCGGATCATGAGCCGCACGCCCTCATTCACCTTCTCGGTGTGGATCGCAGCGCCGCGCGCCTGCAGCTCTGGATAGAGAAAGACTGGATCACGCTCGTTGAGCGCCTCTAGGACCTCTCCCGGCCCCAGGTGCTCGAGCGCATCAAGAATCCGGATCATCGGCTCCGGTGGCTCCAGACCACGGTTGTCGAGGTACGTACTCGGCTTCGGCCATCCAGCCGTGGACGACTCCTTGGAAATTGTCGCAGCCGGCGAAGCGGATTTCGCTTGCGGCACCTGGGGCGAGAACAGCACTTCCCAGTCTCCCTCGCCATGACGCACCGCCTTGTGATCGAAGCCCTTGCGGCCGAGCACGGCGTAGAGTGGCAGCGGTTCGAAGGTGACAAGCAGGCACAGCGCCTGACCCGGCGCGAGCCTTGATACGGCCTGAAAGATCCGTGGCAGCGGCTCCCCTCCGTTGCGCAGCTCGTCACGAACATCAAGTGTAAGGGGCTCGGGCATGATCAGCCTCTCTGAGTTGGCAGGAATGGGGGTGTGGCAGACTCGCCGTGGCGCAAGTGGGCGTAGTGACCGCGCCAGGCTCGCCAGTACTCGATGACGAGACCGACGGTCGCAAGCGTCACGAGCGCAATACATGCTCGAAACCCGCGTGGACTCCCGAGCAGCCCGAAAAGGGCTCCCACCAGCACGCCGAGAAAATACAACGCGAACCATGGATAGCTGCGCCGTTCGAGGACCAGATCCTGAACACGCGGCACGTGTCCTCGCCCGAGACTGCTACCGTAGCGGGACAACCAGGTGAGAAAGGGAACGATCTTGTAGAGCTGGGTGAGTCCGAGGCCGCCGAGCCAGCCAAATACGATGAGAAAGACGATCGCGGGTGCACCGACGCTGAGGTGACCGGTCATCAGGAAGCCGATAGCGAGCGCCGAGCCAAGCCCGAGGAAGGCGAAGGCGGCAATGGCGGCCCGGTTGTGCGCTTCGACGACGGTACGTTTGCGTGTGCGATAGATCTTGGCGACATCCCACAGATAGAGGACCACGGCAATGGCAACCGCCGCATATCCAACCAATTCTGCGGTCCGCAAGGGCCCTGCGGCGCTCCACACCCGCGCGAGGCCCGCTCCGACGGCCAGGGCGAACCCCACTGTTCCAAGGATATGAACGGAATCCCCGGCAATTCCGCGTTCCTCCGGAGCAAGCATGAACATCGGCAGCAGCTTGTAGCTCACTCCCATGGCGGTGAGGGTGAACCATCCACCGAGACCGGCAAGCGCGTGATCGCCTACACCCGCAAGAAGCGGTGCTAAGTACGGCGCAAGTACCGGCACCGCCAGCGTGAGGGCGAATGAGAATCCGAGCGTCACAGTCAGGATCAGGAATGCCAATCCGGTGAGTATCATTCGCCCGGGGAGCGGTAACGGTCGCGAGCGAATCAGCGGTACTCCAATGTTCCAGCACGCGATCAATACCCCAAGGCACACCGCTAGGCCGCCGAGCGGCAGCGCCATCGCGAGCGTCGGATAGCCGGCACCGATGCTGAAGAATCCACCCACCATGCCCACCATACCCGTCTCGAGAGCGATGAGCGTCACTAGCGCCATGGACTGGCTCACGAGCGGGCGGGATGTAATGACCGGGACGAATTGAAACAAAGCCCCGAGCACCAGCAGCAATAGCCAGCCGATCACCAGCAGATGAACTGCGGCGAGCGTCCCGGAGGTGGAGATCGACTCTGCGGGCCAAGTCAAACCAGCGAGAATCAGCCCTTGGGCTGCCAGGAAGTTCACGAGTGCACAGGTGAACATCGGCAGGGTCCAGCGCGACAGTCGATTGCTGAGCACGGCCATGGTCGAAGCGTCCTCGCAACCCTCCCTTTGCGCCTTGATGGCCATCAAGCGTCAATGCATGTGGCGACGGAGCTTTTCGACGTCGACAATCGTTACCTCATCCCCCGTGCTCTCGATGAGGCCCTCATCGCTGAGGCTCCGCAGCGTTCGCGAGAGCGTCTCTGGTGTGACGGCCAGGTGTGCGGCAATCACCATCTTGCGCGCCGGAAGGGTCACGGAAACCCGGCCTTGGGCGGTTCGATCCAGGAGTCCAAGCAAGTAGTGCACCACACGATAGCGACTGTTTTGGAGAGCCAGCGTCTCGATCTCATCCCAATGCACCTGGATCCGCCGAGTCATCTGCGCCAGCACCGCCAGGCACGTGGGGAAAGACTCCCGTAAGATTGCAAGGAATGTTTCACGATCGAAGGCGATGAGTTCGGCGGCCTCCACACCCTCCCCATGCACGGGGTATTGCGGCACATCCATGAACAGGATGCTTTCGGCAAATGTCTGTGAGGGCCGGACGAGTCTCATGATCTTCTCGTGTCCCTCCGCCGATAGGCGATACAGCTTCACGCAGCCGCTCCGCACCATAAAAAACTGCCCCGCCCGCTCCCCGTGGCTAAAGAGGCGCTCACCGGGAGCAAGTTGCCGGGATACCGCGCTCGCGAGCAGCTGCTCTTGCTGAACATGCGTCAACGCGCAGAACAGGTAGTGGCGGCTCAGTTCGCGGGCCAGCGCGCTGTTTGTCTGCATGCTGCCTCGAAGCGGACGGTCCAGAGGTGCATCAATAAGGGTTAATTCTCTTTTACTCTATCACACGAGCCCGGATTTCGTGGAACGGCCGCCCCGCTGTCCGCGACTTTACCGAGGCCGATACAAAGCGGCCCGCTTGATGCTCATCAAGGCTCACGACGGCCGGCAGACGCTAGGCTCTTTGATGGAAGGCCGCAGCTGCGGAAAGGAGAGAGCCGTGACACACGTCGTCACCGAAAACTGCATCAAGTGCAAGTACACCGACTGCGTCGAAGTGTGCCCGGTGGACTGCTTTCACGCCGGGCCCAACATGCTGGTGATCGACCCCGATGAGTGCATCGATTGCACCCTATGTGTTGAGGAGTGTCCCGCCGAGGCGATATTCCCCGAAGACCAGGTGCCAAAGGGACAGGAGCACTTCCTTGAGCTCAACAAGCAGCTCGCCCCACAGTGGCCCGTCCTCGCGCAGAAAATCGCTGCGCCCGAGGATGCGAAACAATGGGACGGCGTGCCAGACAAGCTTCCGTTACTCGAGCGCTGACAGGCTTTCATTCTCACTCGATCCGTTGCAGCGTGCACGATGGGCGCTGTGCCGATAGATGATCCGCGTTTCTACGTATTACGGCTCAGGTACCGCTTCGCGTTGAATATCGTAGCACGATGTAAGCACACTCGATGCGCCCGCGCAAGACGCGGGGCGTCATGGCCAGGAGAATGCGAATGACCGATCCTCATACCACTCTCGCAGGCGCCCGCGAGGACGCCATTGGCAGTGTCTTGAAGTGGGTTCTGCTTGTCGTTGCCATCGTCACGTTCGCGCTATTCGGCTGGGCGACGAGTCGCACCTACGAGCTCGCCCCTCCCACTCCGACGCGCTTTGTGGCGCCTGGCGGGGCCGCCGTGTTCACGGCTGCGGACATCGAAGCCGGCAAGGCCGGCTTCCAGCGCGCTGACCTGATGGACTACGGCAGTCTCTACGGCATGGGTTCTTACTTTGGAGAAGACTACACTGCCGCCAATCTCGTCAAGCTCGCCACACTGACCGAGAACGCTATCGCCGAGGCGCGCTACGGACAGCCCTTCGCACTACTCACTGCGGGCAATCGGGCCGTCGTCAAGACTTCCATGCAGCGTGCACTGCAGGGCATCGATCTGACCCGTCCCGTCGTCACGCTGCCGGCGGCCGTAGCCGAGGCTGTCGGAACACTGCGCAGCCAGATCGCCGCCGCATTGCTCAAACCGGATTACGCCCAGGGCTGGACGAAGGTGCACAGCCTGGATCCGGCGGCCGCCGCCCAGACTGCCGATTTCCTGATCTATTCCTCCATCACGACGGTCGCCCGCAGACCGGGCGGCGTGGCCTCCTGGACGCAAAACTGGCCATACGAGCCGCTGGTGGGCAACACGCCTACCACCAGTACCTTCATCTGGACGTGGATCAGTTTCTGCTTCACCTTCTTCGCGTTCGGCGCGGTGATCTTTCTATACGAGCGCTACATCCACGGCCCCGACCATGGCCCCATGGAGCCTGCGCTCGCCTTCAAGACGCTCACGCCGAGTCAGCGTCGGGTCGGCAAGTACTTCCTGGTCGTGGCAGGCGTGTTGCTGCTGCAGATCCTCGCCGGCACGGTCATGGCGCACTACTACTCCGATCGGAGCAGCTTCTACGGTATTCCCGTCGACCGGTTCCTGCCGTTCAACTTCGCCCGCGACGTGCACATCCAGTCGGCCATCGTATGGATCGGACTGTCATGGATCGGGGCAGGACTGTTTCTCGCGCCGATCATCGGCCGCGAGGAACCGCAGGGACAGGCCTGGCTCGTCGATGCGCTCTTCTGGGTCACCGTCGCCATCGTCATCGGGGCGCTCGCCGGCAACTACCTCGACATCATGGGCTACCTGCACAAGGGCTGGTTCTGGTTCGGCGAGCAGGGACTGTCCTACCTCCAGCTCGGCCGAGCCTGGCAGATCGGCTTCTTCGCGGGGCTGGCGATCTGGAGTGCGCTGATGTTCCGGGCGCTGTGGCCGAGCCGGGCGGCCGCGCGCGGCGCGCGGCGTGCGTTCTGGTCGGGGCGCATCCGGCTCGAGCATCTGCTGTGGGCCTCAACGGCGAACATCGCGCTGCTGTACGCTTTCGGCATGATTCCGCTCACCGGGATCGAGAAGTCCTTCACCATTACGGACTTCTGGCGCTGGTGGGTGGTGCACCTATGGGTCGAGCAGTCCTTCGAGTTCTTCGCCGCCACCGTGAGCGCCTACCTCCTGATGGCCACCGGACTGGTCTCGCGCCAGTTGTCCGAGCGGGCCGTGTACCTGGAGCTCATCCTGATCTTCCTCGGCGGGGTACTTGGCACCGGACACCACATGTACTGGGTCGGAGAGCCTGGCCTGTGGGTAGCGGTCGGCTCGATGTTCTCCTTCATCGAAGTGCTGCCGCTGCTGCTGCTGGTCATCGAGGCTCTGCAGCAGCACCGTCTGATCAAGGCGGCGGGCGAGTTCCGCTATGGGCTCGCCTACCTCTATATCCTGGGGGCGGCGTTCTGGAACTTCGTCGGCGCCGGGGTGTTCGGCGGCGGCACGCTCAACGCGCCGCTCGTCAACTACTACGAGCACGGTACCTTCCTGACGCTGAATCACGCCCACACGGCGCTCTTCGGCGCTTTTGGCCTGCTCGGCATCGGGCTCATCTACTTCTGTCTGCGCTACGCCGCCGGCGAGCGGCAGCACTTCAGCGAGACGGCCGGTCGTTGGGCTTTCTGGCTCTACAATGCCGGTTTGGTGCTGTGGATCGTGTTCAATTTCTTCCCCATCGGCTGGCCGCAGCTCGCCGCAGTGTATGAACACGGCTATGCCTACGCGCGCAGCCAGGCCTTCTACGCCACAACGACGTTCTGGCAGTGGATGCGCATGCCGGGCGATATCGTGTTCGCTGCGGGCGCGCTGCTCATGGCCTGGGACTTTCTCGTCAAGTTACGCCCCCTGTTCGGCCGCTGGCCGGCGTCGGTGACCAGCGGCGGGGGTGCGCTGGCGCGGTCGGCGCAAAAGGAGGCGGATTGAGCACGACAGTCAGTTCCGAGGCGCGCACACCACGGACGCTGCTCTCGTACGGCTTTCGCCCCTTCTTTCTCGGGGCGGCGCTATGGGCAGCGATCGCTCTGGCGTTGTGGATCATGATGCTCACGGTGGGTCTTGCGCTGCCGAGCCGCCTTGATCCTCTGGATTGGCACATCCACGAAATGCTTTTCGGCTTCGTGCCCGCGGCTGTAGCAGGGTTCCTGCTCACCGCCATTTCCGAGTGGACGGGACGCCGGCCGGTGAGCGGTGCATTACTGGGGCTGCTGGCGGGCTTGTGGCTGGTCGGTCGCCTCGATGCCTTGATCAGCGCACTCATCCCCGCTTGGCTCGCCATCACGGCGGACATCGCCTTCCCGTTCACTCTCGCTGCGATCGTAGCCCGCGAGATCATCGCCGCGAGAAACCGGCGAAATTATCGCATGATCGTGCCCGTCGTAGTGCTCGCGCTGGCGCAGTTGATGACGGACCTCGGCGCGGAGGGTGGCCTCGGTGCTCTCACCGGGTATGGATGGCGGCTTGGACTCGCGACGATCCTGATTCTGATATCCGTGGTCGGCGGACGTATCGTGCCCAGCTTCACCCGCAATTGGCTCGCCCGGCTTGGACAGAATCGCCTCCCCCCACCGGTCGAGCTGCTCGATCGTGTATCACTCGGTATATTGCATGCGGCGCTGCTCGCGTGGGCCTTCTTTCCGGAAAACCGTGCGACCGGCATGGCGCTGCTCGTCGGTTCCGCGCTCAATCTGTGGCGTCTGCTCAGGTGGCGAGGCGCGGCGACGCGCTCGGAGATGCTGCTTCTGATCCTGCATCTGGGATACGCATGGCTGATACTAGGCGTTGCCGCGCTTGGCGCTGCCACTCTCGATACTGCCTTTCCCTTGGACGCAGCGATCCACGCACTCACTGCGGGCGCTATCGGCACAATGATCCTTGCCGTGATGACCCGGGTATCACGCGGACACACCGGTCATGACTTGACGGCAGACGCCGCGACCATCCTGATCTACGCATTAGTCATCCTCGCCGTATGCTTGCGGATCGCCGCAGCATTCGCCGGTACTGCGAGCGAAGACCTCCTGCTCGCAGCGGCGGGGCTTTGGATTGCCGCTTTCGCGCTATTCGCGGTGCACTACGCTCCACTCCTCCTGCGCCCACGAATCGATCGCTAACCGCAAATGCGCTCGAGCGTCAATGAAGCTCGCACGCAATCATCTCTCTCGCGAGCCGCATGCCTGCTTCGGCGCGCAGCTCTGCGCGCTCCTCGCGAAAGAGTGCCTTCTCCTCGCGCTCGTAATTCTGGTCTATAAGACGCTTGAAGGTTCTCTCCTTATCCAGAAGGGGAGTGATGCTCCATAGAATTCCGACTGGATAATCGTGATTCTTCAGGACCTATACCCACTCTGAATTCGATAGAGCCGAAATTTCTGACAGGCTCGCGCGATGCCGTGAGCGAGATTTGCAAATGGCTGACGTTTACGACCATCGGCGGCTTCAGTCGTCTCTGGGCTTCGGCAGCCAGACACAATTCGAACGGGTTTGGCTTGCCGCTCGGAACAGGCAGGATGCGTAACGGTCCCAGCTGTAGGATCCATAAATCGAGGGCAAATCCAGTCTGCACTCATCACTCGGACGCTTGTCGCCAAGCGAGCATGCGCGCAGAATGCAACACGTCGATCAATCCCCATCTATGAGGTCCGTCGTGTAGGGACCACGGGCGCCCCGCGGGGCGACGGTGAGCCGGCGCCGAGACGCCCAATGGAAATTCGCTGTTTCAGAGGTACAAAGGATGCAACGAATCCTGGTTTTGGGCGCCGGCTTCGCCGGCCTGTGGTCCGCAGTGGGCGCCGCGCGCAAATTGGCCGAGGAGAGGCCCCCACACGAGCCCATCGCAATCCTCGTCGTCGACGCCCGACCATTCCACAGCATTCGGGTGCGTAACTATGAGATGGATCTCACGGCCACGCAGGTGCCTTTGGCGGATGTGTTCGAGCCGATCGGCGTGAAGTGGCTCCAGGGCAAGGTGACCCATATTGATGCCGCCAAGCGAAAGGTGAAGGTAGAGACCGCCGCGGGACAGGAAACCCTCGATTACACACGTCTGGTGATGGCCCTAGGCAGCTCGTTGGTATATCCGTCGATTCCGGGACTTGCGGAGTACGCGCTCGACGTCGACACCTGCGAAGGCGCGGCGAAGCTACGGGATCACTTGCAGTCGCTGCCATCGCGCCACGCATCAACCGGGCGTTACACCGCAGTTGTCATCGGCGCCGGCCTGACAGGATCCGAGATTGCGTCGGAGTTGCCCGCGCGCCTGGCCGAAGCTGCGGGCGAGCGGAACGGCACGCGCGTGATCCTGATGGATCACGCCCCACGGATCGCCGATCAGATGGGCGGAGCGCAGCCGGTCATCGAAACAGCCATGCACGCGCTGGGCGTCGAACTGCGCCCCGGCGTCAACGTTACCCGGGTGACCGCTTCTGGCGTGCAATTCGAAGGCGGAGAATCAATCGCGGCAGCAACGGTGGTGTGGTGCGGCGGCATGCGCGCCAACGCGCTGACCAAGGAGTTTCCAGTCGAGCTCGACAAGCTCGGGCGCATTCAGGTCGACGAGTACCTGCGAGTCAGGGGTGTTCCGGGCGTGTTTGCGGCCGGCGACTGCGCCAATTTCCCGATCGACGGGCGGCATGACTCCATTATGTCCTGCCAATACGGCCGGCCGATGGGCCGATATTGCGGTCACAACGTTGCAGCCGACCTTCTGAGCGAGTCCATGCTGCCGTTGCGGATCGACTATTACGTGACCTGCGTGGATCTCGGCCCCTGGGGAGCGGTGTACACCGAAGGCCGTGATCGCAAGCTCGTAACTGAAGGCGAGCAGGCCAAGCGCATCAAGCAGATGATCAACCGCGAGCGCATCTATCCGCCGCGAACCCGCAATCGAGATGATATCCTCGCTGCGGCCGCACCGGCAGTACAGGCGGCACCGCTCGAAGACGTTGATATGGGCGCATGATGCCGAGCGGTGCACCGGTACACTATCGTCGCGCCGAGGAGTCGGATTATCCTGCATTGGCTCGTATCGCCGCAGACAACGCTCGCGACAACCCTGATGTGACTGCGCGTGGACAGGGATTCCTGACCGGTCATTTTGATGTCGCAAAGGTCTCGGCCTTCAACGCCGACCTTGGCATTCTGGTGGCGGATGCGGAAGGCGAAGTTGTGGGGTTTCCATGCTCGCCCACGCGTGATTTCGCCCGGCACGCCCCGATCCTACGCGCGTTGCTGGATGCCTGCGCGAAGGCCGAGTTCGAGGGGCGTCCGGTGGCTGCTCTCCGGGCGTTCTTTTACGGGCCCGTCTGCGTCGCGCTCGCATGGCAGGGGCGGGGCGTCGCGCGCGGGCTGTACCGCGCACTGAAGCATGAATTTGCGTCCCGCTTCGACGTGGGACTCCTGTTCATCGACGACGACAATCCCCACTCGCTTGCAGTCCATGAGCGAAGCTTCGGGATGACCCGGATAGGGTCGTTCCAATTTTCCCAACGCCGGTACGCAATCCTGTCTTTCCGCTGTCAAGGTTCTTGAGACCGTTTGTTTCCGTGCGGAGCTCGCCCAGGACTTTCATGTCAAATAGATCCGTGACGTAGTGACTTTACACAGGCGCTCGTCCCTGCCTTTATAACCATGATCAGGCACGGGACAGTCATTCCTCGACGATGTTAGTTTCCAGATTTACAGCATTGCTCGAATCGATTCTTGAGCGCTCTTCATCCGGCATTGCCGCGCACGCTATAAGCAGGGTTTCGCGCTTCGCATCACGCCGACGCACGACGTCGATCTCGGTCTGTGCCTCAGGTTCAGGCACAAAGCCTAGCGTCTCGGGATCGAGCTCGTGCATCAAGCATGGCGGAGAGGAAAAGGAGCCCCGCTCCTGACCCGGGTCATCAGTTTTCTGACTCATGTCGTTTCTCCTCCGGTCTTCGCACAACCCTCACGGTGACGCACCCGCGGTACTTTGCTTCGCACACAGGCAGAAGCCACTATGCTTCGTCGGAGCGACCTGCTCTGCATTGAAACCACCGGTCAAGCCGTCCAACGCTTGCAGAACACTATCGAGCTGACTGCGCTCTCCGCCCGCCATTCCCTCCTCCTCCGCAACCGCAAGCTCCGTGGCATCGTAAGCCCAACGGCACAGGATCTCGATCTTGTTGTCCGTTGACAGGTCTCCGTTCTTCATCACCGCTTCCGGGGATTCGAATGTCGAAGCGGGGTCGAGCAGAGCGCGTGAGAGGTCGAGACGGACGGCGACGGTTGTCATGATGATTTCCTCGGATCGTCAATGAAGGAGGATATCCTTCAAGACGATCGCCTGGTTGTGCTGCTCGTCATGCGCGGAATACACGAGCGTGAGCGGCTGGTGGCGGGCAATCTCCCTAAGCTCATCGATGAGTACCGTCTTGTCCTTGAGTTCGGCCCGGTAGCGACGCTGAAACTCCTCCCATCGCGCGGGGTCGTGTCCGAACCAGTGTCGTAGTCCCGTGCTCGGCGCGACCTCCCGCACCCAGCGCTCGATCGCGACATCGCTCTTGCGCAATCCCCGAGGCCAAATGCGATCCACGAGAATGCGGGTGCCGTCGCGAGTAGATGCGGGCAGGTAAGCGCGCTTGATTCGTACGTCGAGCATCTCATTGGAACGGATCATAGAGATTTCCTCGAGAGGAAGCGCACCACAACGCGGCTGCGGCTTTTACCCCGCAGCGTGCTGCGACTGCGCCTCCTCCATCGCCGCGAGCGCGACAGTCGCATGGGCATATGCGCCTCCAGCGCGCATTTCGGCGGCGACCCAGATCGCCTCCATGACTTCCTCTCGTGTCGCCCCTGCGCGTAGTGCCCCTTTGACGTGTCCGCGAATGCAATAGGGACACTGGGTCACGTGTGCCACGGCCACGGCAATGAGCTGTTTGACTTTCACAGGAAGCGCACCGTCGGCGAACACTTGACGGCTGAACGCCTGAAAGGCCTTTTCAGTCTCAGGAGCCAGGGCGCGACGCAGCTCACTCCACCTCGGGGAACTATTGGGATAGACGGAATCGGACATTGCCAGGGCTCCTAAATAATCAGAACGCGCAAAATGATCCCCGCCCAGAGTCCTCTACATCAGCGCGCACGGTCGGCACTTCGATTCGCGAAATCAAGTCGCCCATTGACCGGCTGATGCATACGACGATAGGTAAGTCTCCGGTCCGCACCCGGTGAAGTCAATGATCTCAAGCAAGCGTAGCGGAGCATACTTCGCCCAGCCGCTGGCAATATCCCTGAGGACGAGACTGTGAATGCGGCTGCCACGGATCGAGTCCCCACGGTGGGGACCAAATCCATTTCCATGCGCTTGGTGGAGGGTCGTGCCACTCGGCAGAGGTGCGCACAGCATCGCGGCGCCGAATCTCTGGGACCATGCGGCGACTTTACTTCGTACCCGTCGCCTGTCGCGGTTGCCGCAGCAACCGGACGATCGTCGAGGCGCTCATGATGACTAGCTCGCCTCGGGTCGTTTCCTCGAGCTTCAGATGGCCGTGCCGCTCCAGTGTCGGCAGCGGGATTTTCGATAGCGGCTTCAGGCGCTTCCCGCAGACGCGAACGGATGCCTCCCACAGTACGATCAGGGCCTGCGTCTTGTCGTGCAATGATGCTCGGCTACGGCCGCGAGGCCCTGAGTCGGCACGTTCGGGCATTGGGGGCGTGGATCGCGTACTTCCCATGGTAGCCGGTGGCGGCAATGAACTCCGTCAAAATCTGCTTCGGTGCCCGGCTCGTGGCCATCGGGTAGCGCCAGCGAGCGCGCCGATTCCGCCCGCGCAGAGAGGGCAAGCTGAGACTGCATCATTGCTTTCTGACAGAGGGTCGCGCCGAAAGAGACCTTTCAAATGAGCAATGACGGAAAATGGTATGGGTTCGGCTGAGGCAATGCATACAGAATGCGGCAATGCACCATCCGGCGCTTGCGCCGCACGTCGGCTACGCGCTGATCGCACGCGTGCGTGTGACAGACCGTTTCTGAAATCGTGCCCCGTAGAATGCAATGCCGTCGGTCGGATGAGCGCGGCAGAGATCGCTTGACTTTCCCTCGTTCGACGCTACTATTATTTTCGCAAGCACAAGCTTGCACAAATAGTTTGAAGGAGAGCAATCATGTTGCTGATCTATGCGGCGGTGCTCTTTGCGATCGGTGCGCTCGGCGGCCTGGCGATGGCGATACGCGCCTTCAAGGCACAGTCAATTCCGGTGCCGCTGGCGGCACTGCACGGCGTACTGGTCGCGAGCGGATTGGTGCTCTTGATTGTGGCCGCGCTCCTGGGTCAGGTGGGACATGCGGGGACCATCGCATTGGTCGTGTTGATCGTGGCCGCGCTGGGAGGCTTCTATCTGCTATCTTTTCACGTCCGCAAGCAGCAACACCCACGCACCGTTATCGTGGTGCATGCGCTGGTGGCGCTCGTGGGATTCTTGATTCTGCTCGCCGCCATCGTGCAGTCCGGCCGCGGCTGAGCGCCGCAGAGAATGGACATGCGTGGCCTGAGGCTCGGCCGCCATCCGCTGCATCCGGCACTAGTGCATTTCCCGCTGGTTTTCTGGACGGTGGCGCCAGTGGCTGATCTGCTGCAGCGCTTTCGCGGCGGCGACCTGTGGTGGCGCTGCGCATTCTGGGCGATCGGCGGAGGGTTGGCGCTGGCACTGCCGGCCATGGCGGCCGGGTTTCTCGACCTGCTGGCGCTGCCGGCTGACCACCCTGGGCAGCGCACTGGCTGGCGGCATCTGCTGCTCATGGGGGCCGTTTGGACTGTCTTTGCCTGCGACCTGCTGTTGAGGTCCCCAGCGATGCCGCCCGCGCCGGGCCGGGCCAGCGCGGGAATGATCCTTTCACTTGGAGGCTTTGCGCTCTTGCTGGCCGGCGCTTACGCTGGCGCACAGCTCGTATATCGCTATGGTGTCGGACAGGATGATCAAGGGCGTGGGTCGCAACCAGGCCCCTAAGCAGCAAATGCACCCGCGGCGAGATATGCTCTCGGAAACTCGCGGTGCCCTGCTCGGAGTGCTCAGGAGACACGGGCCGTTGAGCGCTGCCGGCGTGGCGCGTCGGCTACATGTCTCTCGAGAGGCGGCCCGCCAGCAGCTGGCGCTTCTCGAGGAGCAAGGTCTGGTGAGCCGCGCCGCCACGACGACGACCGGACGGGGGCGCCCGCGTGTGGCCTTTGCACTGACGGATCGTGGCGATGGACTGTTCCCCAAGAACTACGACACGCTTTCGCTGGCCTTGCTCGATTTGGTTACGGCGCAGTTCGGTACTGAGGGCTTGACGCGGCTGCTTGCCGCTCTGGCCGACCTGCAGGTGCAGTATCACCAGCCCCGGCTGCAGGGTATGGCTCTTGCGGATCGACTCGAGGCGCTCAAAGGGATCTATTTTATTGACGACCCGTACACCTCGGTGCGCCGCGACCGGAGAGGCTTGGCGCTGGTGGAGCACAACTGTCCGTACCTCAGCCTCGCTCTGCAACGGCCGCACCTGTGCAGCGTCACGGTGTCCGTGCTCAGCCGGCTCCTCGGAGTTCGCGTGGCACGAGAGCGGCGCTTCCAGGACGGTGATGGTCGCTGCGTGTTCCGCATCATGGCCGATCAGCCGGTAAATGCGGCGGAATTCCGATTTGCCTACGAGGAAGTGCCGAAGCCGGACTGATCGCGTACCGCCCCTGCACCTCCGGCGTCACGGGTGGACCCGCCTCTTCCGCCCAAAGGGAGCATTGAATGCGTCCATCATCAGATACCAAAACCCGGTCCCCGGGTCCTGGAACCGATCGGTCAATGCTCGTGGTATCTCCGGGAGACCGCGTGAAATGATAGTCCGCCGGTGCAATTCGACCATCAGATAGTAGAGAACCGGTGTCGCGCTGAGCGACAGCGGCACCGAAATAAGGCGCCCATGACAGCACCAAAAAACCCCTCGCACGATGCGAGGGGCCACAATCAGGGTAACCGCTATCCGCCTTGCATTTCACGGGGTCCGCACTTGCAGCCGTCGAGGACCAACTTGCATTTCATGCGGTCCCGAACAAAAAATTCGATCTTATGC
>JAKCDC010000080.1 GCA_021838635.1 Pseudomonadota bacterium | reverse complement strand
CCGATCTCCAAGTACGGCCCATTCGTCATGAACACCCGCGAGGAGCTGATGCAGGCCTTCCAGGACTTCCAGAGCGGCCGATTCTGATCCCCCCCGGGGCGCGCCGCAGCGGCGGCGCGCCTGCGATCTCAGCGGCCGCAGCGCCGGCTCGCGTCCTATACTGGGGCGATGAACCTGCACCATCTGGCCATCTTCGCCACGGTCGCGGCTACCGGCAGCCTGACCGCCTCGGCGCGCAAGCTGCATGTCTCCCAACCGGCGCTCTCTCGTGAGTTGAAGGCCTTCGAGCAACGGCTCGGGGTGACGCTGTTCGAGCGCCACGCCAAGGGCATGCGTCTGACGCAAGCCGGCGAAGTCCTCAACCGCTATGCGGTGCGCCTGTTCGAACTGGAGCGCACCGCGGAGGCGGCGATGCAGGAGATCGCCGGGGCGATGCGCGGCCGGCTGACCCTCGGGGCGAGCAACACGATCGGCACTTACGTGTTGCCGCCGCTGCTGGCGGCGTTCCGTCGGCAGCGACCGCGGGTGGAGATCTCGCTGTTCGTCGGCAACACCGAGCAGGTTTCCCAAGGTGTGGACGATATGCGCTTCATGCTTGGGTTCATCGAAGGGCCGCTGCATCTGCAGGGACTGCGCAGCACCGTCTTCCAGCACGATGAAATCATGCCCGTAGCCGCCCCCGACCACCCCCTGTTCGCGCGTGAGACACTCAAGCCCGCCGACCTCGCCGGTGAGCCACTGCTGATGCGCGAACACGGCTCGGGGACTCGCGAGCTGATCGGCGCGGCGCTGCAGCGCCAGAGCATCACCCCGGGTGAGACGATGGAGTTTGGTAACACCGAGGCGCTCAAGCGCGCCGCGGTCCACGGCGGTGGCATCGCCTGGCTGCCGCGCATCTGCATGCTCAATGAGCTCGCCGACGGCAGCCTGCGCACGCTGCCGGTGCGTGAACTGACCATCACCCGTCCGCTGATGATGGTGCAGCGCGAGAGCGCACAGATGGAGCCGGCGGCCGAGGCCTTCGTGCGTTTACTGCGGCAGCCGAGCGACACTCCTGCTTAAGGACGCTGCGCTTGAGGACGCTGCGCTGATCAGAGTGAGGATCTTCTGGATCCCTTGCGGGTCGGTGGATTCAATCTCGATGGACGCGGAGGTCTCATCCGCGCCCGCCCGCTCAAGCTGCTGGCGTTGCCAGTCGAGCACCGCGGCGTCGGCCTCCGAGGAGTCATGTCCTTCTGCGGCGCGCGCGCGCAGCCGTTCCTGCAGCACCGCGAGCGGCGCGATGCAGCGGACCCAGTAGGTCGATGCCTGGGCGCGTGCACCGAGTGTCTCGAAGTATTGCCGCTGCACGCGGCGCAGGAACGTCGCATCCACGATCACGGTGTAGCCCCCGATGAGCGCATCGTAGGTTTCGCGCGCCAACTCGGCGTACACCCGTTCGCTCACCTCGGGCGCGTACAGCCCCGCGGCGAGTCCCGACCCGGAGGACTGCTGCAGGTCGAGACCGGCCAGGCGCTTGCGCTCGACGTCCGAGCGTAGATGCACCGCCTCGAGGCGCTCGGTGAGCTGTCGGGCGATCCACGTCTTGCCGGACCCTGACAGCCCGCTCATCAATACCAGTTGCGGCCGCCGCGCCGAGAGCGCCGCCGCGGCATGGCTCACCAGCCGCTCGAACTGTGCGCGCAGCACCGAGCGATGCGCCTCGGGGCGTGCCGCGGCCGACAGCGCGGCCACCTTCGCGCGCACCAGCGCCCGGTGCGCTTCGTACAACCGGATGACCCGGCAGGCGTGATAGTCACCACAGCGCTGCAGGTACGCGGCCAGAAAGGCGTGCGCATGGCGGCGATGACCGCGAGAAAACAGATCGCTGGCGAGAAACGCGATCTCATCGGCCACATCGATCCAGCGAAACGCCCTCTCGTATTCCAAACAGTCGAACGGCACGAGATGCCCCTCGCGCACGATGATGTTACGGCTGTGCAGATCGCCGTGGCACTCGCGCACCCGCCCGCTCGCCTGCCGCAGTGCCATGGCCGAACTTGACTCCGCAAGGCGCTGTTCGAGCGCCGTTTCGAGGCCCGACACTGCCTCACCTCGCGCGAACACGCTGGCCGCCGCGGCACACTCGCGCAGGTTCTGCGCCAGCAGCGTGTGCACGTGCTCCGGCCGGCCCCAGGGACTCTCCGCCGTGACCGACGGCAACGTAGCGTGAATGTCCGCCAGGCTCCGGCCGAACGACGCGAGCGCCTCGAGCGGCAGCCGCCCCTCGGCGAGGCGCTGATCGAGCTCATCAGCGGCATCGAATCGCTGCATCCGCACCGCGTACTCGAGCACCTCGTGCGCTGCGGTCGACCCGCACCGCACGCGCAGGTGCGTGCCGGCCGCCTCAATGCGGCACACCGCCAGATACAGCTGCGGAGCGAAGCGGCGATTGAGGCGCAATTCCTCCTCGCACAACCACCGCCGGTACTGAAGCATGCGCTGATCGACGAACGGATAGCGCACCGGGCGTTTGATCTTGTAGGCGAACGCACCGGCGAGCAGCACCCAGGAGAGGGGAGTCTCGATCACCGCAACCGACTCGACCGGATGGGGGTAGGCGTGCGGACTCAGCAGCCCGCTCAACTCCTCCGGCAGCAACCCGCCGGCACCCTCGGGAAGCGCTGCATGAGATACCCTTGCGGCTGTCATATGATGCATACCCTTGGTTCCGTACGCCGTGTGAATCACCGCGGACTGTCGCGCCTAGAGAGGCTCGTGGCCCAACCTGCGCCGAGACATCCCCGATCGTGGCCGACGCCAAATGCCCATTGACCTGCGCATCGGCGCCCCGGCGCAGGCCACGGTCCGCGCCCTACTTCGGCGGCGACTCTCCGTGTGCCCGGGCGCGCGCCTGCATCTGCCGCCGATGTTCGATGCGCAGACGTTCGCGTTCCTGACCCGTGCGCGCCGCGCCCATCTGCGCCTGGTAGTCCGCGACTTCCTGGGGCGTCATCATTGAATATCCGTAGATCTGCTCCCGTTCCTGCTGGCGCCCTCGTTCCTGCATGCGGATCTGCGCCTCGCTCGGCGCCGCTCCGAGGTGCGCGTGGCGTGCCTCGGCGCGCTGCTGCATCAGCTGCTGATGCTCGATGCGGTAGCGAACACGGGCCTGTTCGCCGGTAGCGAACGCAGATGCGCCTCGTACTGCGTCCGCTCGGCGCTGCTCATCAGGTTCGCGCCATAGATGCGGTCCCGCTCCTGTTCGCGCTTCAGATCGCGGCGGTACAGACGCTCCAGGCGTCGGTCATGCCACTGATTCCCGTCCTGGGTCAGCAACAGGCTCTGATTCTGCAGCCGCACGCTGCGGCCGATGCGATTTTGCGAAGACGCACCAACTCCATGACCCGCGTTCTGCGCGAACACCGTCGAGGAAAACAACAGCACTGCGAAAAACAGTGCCACCACCGGAGTTGGTTCAAATGTGTACATCAGCGTCTCCTCAGCGGGCCGCCTGCCACCGCTGCACTGTCTCAGAGCCGCCCGAGAGAATGCATTCGCATATCCCCCTAGGTAAATCTCCCCGCTTTCGATGCCGACCCGCTGCCCTCAGCGCACTGCGCCACTCATCGCACCGCGAGCGCAGACGTGGCGCAGGATTCACGGATCCTGGCTTCGCGCCCGTTGACCTCGGCCGACCCCGACGGCCGGCGCTCACCGACGGTGTCCGCGAGCGCCGGCAGCCAAATCGCGGCCCACCGGCTCAGAACCGTACGCGCACCCCTCCGAACACCTCAAGCGGCGCGGCCGGACTGATGAATCGATTGTTCACGCCCGGACCATTGGCCTGCGCATCCGCGGGGATCCCCGGTGCACCGACTCCGGTCGGATTACTCAGGATCCCCCAAGTGGCATAGTGACTGTCGAGCAGATTCTCGATGGAGACAAACAGTCGCACGTTGTGGCGCGGCCGGTAGCTCGAATGCAGCTCGACCACAGTGTACCCGGGCAGCGGCGCCAGCTGATTCGACTCATCGCCCACGTAATAGACGCTGCTCACAATATTGATGCTTGTCCCGACGCTCCAGGATGACGACAGCGAGACATCGCCGCCTAATTTCCAGCGATTCTCCGGGATCCCGGGAAACTGGTCGCCGGGCTGCACACGGATATTCCCGTTCGCATCCTGGAACGGATTCGACGTCGACGGAATCAGCAGCGAGCTGAGAAACGTTGCGCGTACCAGGCTGTAATGCAGGTAGGCCGACCAGCGCGGCGCGTCAAGATTAACGCCTGTCTCCAGGCCCTGCCGCCGCGTGTCGCCGATATTGGCGAAATACCCGGAACTCAGTGACGTCGCGACACCATGGATGTCATCGTGCAGGACGGTGCGAAACAGGCTGAAATTCCACCGCAGCGCCGCACCCAGAACATCGAGTCTGGAGACGGTTCCGCGCAACCCGAACTCCGTGGTATGCGAGACCACCTGACGCAAATTAGGTGGATCACCGGAGAGACTGGCCGGCAGGAGACACGGCGCCTGGGGATCGGAACACTCGATCTCCCCGGGGGTTGGAACGCGGTTGTTCACCGAATAGCCGCCATACAGCGTCGTCGCATGGCCGAGGGTGTAGGTCGCCCCGATCGACGGATTGAAGTGCACGAAACGATTGTAACCACTGAGTCGCGTGCCGAGCTGGTCGACGAGATTCACGTGCGCGATGTTGTAGCGCCCGCCAGCGGTCACCGCCAGCGCGGAAGTCACCTTGAACGTATCGGTGAAGTAGGCGCCGAAGGCCTTGTTGACCGAATCGACGTTCACCGGCACCGCATCACCGTTCGCCAGGGCGCCGGCGGAATTCTCCGGGGTATCGACGAACAGCTCCGAGGGCTGCACGACCAGCCGGGCATTGAGCAGACCAATCTGCGCACCCGCGTAATAGCCGCTGGAGGCGTAATCCACCGCCGCACCGACGGTGAGGTGATTGTCGTGACCGAAGAGCGCGGCGTCGTTGGCGATCTGCAGCGTCGCACCCCGGCCCCAGCTGTGCAGCAGTTCGAAATCGTTCTCGCCGATATGCCGCGTCCCGCCGGAGGAGATGTCTGGCAACGGCTGCCCTGCCGCATTGGTCAGCGGCGTGACGCCGTCGGGCTGACAAAGCACCCCCGGCATGGTGCGGCACGCGATGTAATTGGTGCCATTACCGTTGGCAACGGCCTGAGAAAAATCCCGATAATACAGGACGGCGGCAAGCGTCCAGTGCGCCGGCAGCTTCAACCGGGCGTTGAGAATGAGAAACTTCAGGCGATTGAGATTGGCCTGCGGACCGGTGAAGACGAGCGAGCGATTGACCGCCAGCTCCTGCACCGGCGCGGAGCTCTGGCCTTTGAGAGTGTTATCGTCCCAGGCGTAGCTCAGATCGAGCGAGCCGGCCTTTCCGTGCAGACTCGCCACGGCGAACAGATCACGCAACTGGTCGCTCGAGAACTCGCGCCAGCCCCGCCAGTTCAGTCCGCGCCCGGCGATGTAGAACCCGAACATTCCCGAATGCATGCCGTACTGCGCGCTGATCTCCTGACGATGAAAAGAGCCACCGGACAGCTGCACCTCACCGCCGTGGTAGTTGAATCCATTCTTCATCGTCAACGAAATCGCACCGCCGAGCGCATTCAGTCCGTACACCGCACTCGCACTGGTCAGTTCGACCTGCTGGATCGCCGAAGGCAGGATCAGGTCCCAGTTCACCGTATCCCCAAACGCCTCATTGATCCGCACGCCATTCTCGTACACCGCGAGTCCTTGCGGGGTCCCGAGCACCGGCGAGGCCTCGAAGCCGCGATACAGGATGTCCGGCTGGAACGGATCGACGACGTTGTCGTTGATGTTGATGCTACTTAACTGAGCGTTGAGCGCGCCGGTGAGACTGGTCGTGCCTTGCGCCGAGAGCGCCGCGGCGCTGAGCACCTGGACATTCGCTGGGATCTCATCGAGTGGCACAGCAGACCCGGAAAGCGGCGCGGCATTGATGACGATCGCCTTGAGCGGACGAAGTGCGCTCGGAGCAGTACTGCGCGGTGCCGGTGGACGATCAGCGTCTCGGGCTAACGCGCCCCCGGTCGCAAGCAGGCCGCACGCCGCAACCAACGCTGCCGTCCAACCGCGCCCTCGGGTTTTGCACACCGCACAGTGCATCGCGCCTCCCGTCAAGACGTGCACACCGACATTTACGGACTCGGCGTGTCGCTCTGATCGTTATGGCTGAGCATCCTCACCGCTCTGGGCACGCATCGGCAAGGGATTTCTTGCTGAGTTTCCACTCCGGCACATCGAGACCACCACCTGTGCCGAATTGGAACAGGTCGGAGCAACTGCGTGCGAGGCGATGTGCAAACCGCGCCCCGGAGGGACGTGTCCCGGCAATCCTCGCCGACTCCCTGCAGTGGCGCTACACTGCGTCCTGTTCCGACGTCATTGCGCAGCGTACGACATGTCGATGCAAGAGCCAGCAAGTACCGCTACCCCGAATGACGGGGCGGCCGCGCAGGTACCCCGTGGCGAAGCGGGTCACTCTGGACCAATCCCTCCCCCGATCGGCTCGCACCGCAGCACGTATCGCCGTGATGCAATAGTGGTGGCCGCCGTCACCCTGATTTCCTGGGTCCTGTGCGGTTTGTTCAACGTCACGGAGACCCTGCGCCGACTCACCGCACCCTACGAGCGCTATCAGCTGGACGAACTGCCCACGGTGCTGCTGGTCCTCGGTCTGGGACTCACCTGGTTCGCTGCGCGGCGCTACCGGGAAGCCAAGACCGAAATCGGTCTGCGCACGTCGGCACAGGCTCAACTTTCCGCAGCGTTGGCGGACAACCGACGTCTGGCACAACAGTATGTCGCACTCCAGGAAGCAGAACGCAAATCGCTGGCACGCGAGCTACATGATGAGCTCGGCCAGTATCTGAACGTCATCAAGCTCGATGCCGTCGGGATACGCGATGCGCGCACCACCGAAGCCGATGTCACCAAGGCCCGCGCGGTCGCCATAGTAGAACACTGCAACCACATTCACGCCGCCCTCGCCACGCTGATCCGCGAACTGAGGCCACCGGGACTGGACGAGCTCGGACTTGCCGCGGCACTCGAGCACTGCGTTCAGCTGTGGCGCGTACGCCTGCCCACCCTGGCGCTGCGTCTGGTCATTGAGGGCGAACTCACCGACCTGCCCGAAGAGATCGCAGTAACCCTGTTTCGTTTGGTCCAGGAGGCGCTGACCAACGTCGCGAAACACTCCGCGGCCACTCGCGCCGAGGTAAGAGTCACGCGCGGCGACCTGCATACGCCGACCTCGACAACACCCGCTTCCGTCCTGATCACCATCACGGACGACGGTATCGGCCATACCGCGGAGCACGACCACACCGGACTCGGCCTGATCGGCATGCGCGAGCGTGTGCAGGCACTACGCGGCTCGCTCGACGTCTCCAGCACGAGGCACTCGGGGTTCACCCTCAGTGCCCGCATCCCCCTGCCCTAGGACCCCCGACACCATGACGGAAATGATCTCGGTTTTGCTGGTCGATGACCATGCCATCGTGCGCGAGGGCTATCGGCGGCTGCTCGCGGAGCATCCGGCGGTGCGGGTGGTAGGTGAGGCGACCACGGCCCCGGAGGCATGCGAATTGACTCTCTTGCTTCGCCCCGACATCGTCGTGATGGACATCGCGCTTCCCGGCATGAGCGGCATCGAGGCGACACGACGAATGCTCAAAAGCGCTGCACCACCGCGCGTGCTGATGTTCAGCATGCACGAGGATGCTATCTATGCAACGCGCGCCCTGCAGGCCGGCGCACTCGGATATCTCAGCAAGGTGAGCGCTCCGGAAGTCTTGATGTCGGCGATCTACGCCGTCTGGCGCGGCGAGCGGTATCTGAGTCCAGACGTCGCAGCGAATATGGACCGCGCGACACTGTCGGAACAGAGTCCGGAGTTCGCGCCCTTGACACCGCGCGAATTTGAGGTGTTGCGGCTGCTGGTCCGGGGCGAAACGGTCAAGAGCATCGGTGAGACGCTTGGATTGTCAGAAAAGACGATCGCCAATCACCAGTCGGCGATCCGCGAGAAGCTCGGCGCGAAGAACAGCCTGCAGTTATCGCTGCTGGCGGAACGCCATGGCTTATTGCCATAGGTTTCTCGCTCAAAAAAAAAGGTTCTTCTCCCGTTGCCCGGGTAGCCGAGCGCGAGAGGTGAGGCGAACGGTCGCCTCTGCTAACTTGGTGTTACCAGACATCAAGCAGGCAGGAGGGCGACCGTGGCCCCAGAA
>JAKCDC010000026.1 GCA_021838635.1 Pseudomonadota bacterium | reverse complement strand
GCGTGCCCGGCGGGCACGCACGACGGTGTGGATTTGAGGCGGACCGGTGCGAATCCGGATTATTGGTATCCGCTCGCGTGGTCCGATGAGCTCAAGGCAGGGCAGATTCTCGGGCGCCGATTCGCCGGCGAGCCGATCGCGCTCTATCGCGGTGAAAGCGGCCGGGTCTTTGCATTGGAAGACCGCTGCGCGCATCGGCAGGTGCCGTTGCACCTCGGTGTCGTCACCGGGGACGTCCTGAAATGTCACTACCATGGCTGGGCGTACGACTGTTCGGGGAAATGCACGGATGTGCCGTATCTCGGCAAAGAACGCCGGCCGAACGGAGTGCGCAGCTACCCGGTCCGCGAGATCGACGGCCTCATCTTCATCTTCCCCGGCAAGGCCGAGCTGGCTGAAGAACGCCTGCCGAATTCGCTCGGTGCGTCCCAACGGCGCGACTACAAGACCCGGCGTCTGAACCGCGAAGTCGCCTGCCACTATACGTTCATGCACGAGAATCTCTTCGACATGAACCACCAGTTCATGCACCGCAAGCAGATGGGCTCGATCCGCGCCAGCTGTCTCGGGCGCAAACACGGAGAACAATGGGCGGAGGTCGAATACAGCTTCAGCCGAAGCGAGGGCAAGTCCACGGTCGGCGAGCGCGTGATCGTCGACATGATGCGCAGCCGCGGCGAGGAGCGCCAGGATTTTCGTGATCACATGCGCATCCGCACAGATTATCCATCCCAGAGCCTGAAGGTCTGGGTCGGTCGCAACATTCAGGAGACGCAGGATCCGGTGCTCGAAGTCTGGCTGTGCTACACGCCGCTCGATGCCGAGCATCGCACCAACCGGACCTTCGGCTATCTGTCGGTGAAAAAGCCACCGATCCCGGGACTGATCCACGTGGTCTGGCCGTTCGTGGTGCGGTTCACCGAGAACATTTTCCGCGAAGATCAGGAAATCGTCGAACACGAACAGCGTGCGCACGATGCCCAGGGCACGGATTGGAATAATGAGGTGTTCCCCCCGATTCGTGATCTGCGTGATGTCCTCGCGCGCTGCGGCGTTCCGTTGTAGGGAGGGAGACGCACTCCGTGCGTGCGGAAACTCTCTGCGACGTTCCTGGACGGGGCCGAGAGTAACGCTGTTTTTGCAGATGCGGCGCGAACGACCGACGGCAGGGTCCGTTGAGCGATAGGGCTGCCGGTTGGCATTGATCGCTAGATCCTCGATCGGCCCTGGACCTCGAAGATGTCAGGGCCGCCATGAAGGATGCCAGGCCGACGCCCTTTGGGGGCGAGTGACGCTCGGCCGCGACCGCCCCGGGCGCGAATGGATGCGCAGTGTCATACGATTGTCAGGAAGGACTGCGACACTGGGCGCCTCCGAGGTCCTGAGTCAAGAGCAGCCCAGTGATAGATCCCGTTCCGTGTGCTCCGGCGCAGTGGCGCATGCGCGTGCTGTCGATCCTGACCGCGACGATGGTCGCCCTGCTCGGTGCGGCGGTGGCCCACGCCGCACCGAGCAGGGCTGCACTGCGGCGGGTGGGCGAGATTGCCGTGCCGGGTCAGCCCTTGAAGAAATTCGACATCGGCTTCGTCAATGCGGCCGGGATTTATGCGTTCGCGGACACATCAAATCATGGCCTCGACCTGATCGATGCATCGACAGGGCGGTTCCTGGGCCGCGCCGGCGGCTTCGGCCTCGGCGGTCCGAAGGGTGTGGTCGCGGTCGGAACGGAGACGTTCTGGGCCAGCGACGGGGACAGCGGAACGGTCAAAGTGGTCGATGTGCGAACTCGAAGGATCATCGCGAGCGTGCTCACCGAGCGCGGCAAGACCACCGATGAGCTCACCTACGCTCCTCGCGATCATCTCCTCGCGGTGATGCCCAAGCACGACGGCCCGCCCATTCCCAATCTGATCTCTACACGCACTCGCAAGGTGGTCGGAAGAGTCATGCTCGCGGCCGCTACGGACGGGGCGGAGCAGCCGGCGTACGTGCCGGCCACCGGTCTGCTCTATCTGTCGCTGCCGGTGCTCCAGCATGTCAAGGCCGAGGGCGCCATCGCGCTCATCAACCCGCGGACGCGCCGGCTGTTGAAGCCGATTCACGTGCATCAGTGCATGCCCGCGGGGCTGGCGCTCGGGCCGCACAGCGACCTGCTCGTCGGCTGCGGCGACGATGCCGTTGCGGCAGGGTTCCCGGCGCACTCGCTGATCCTCAATGCGCGCACTGGGAAAGTCGTTGCCCGTATACCGCAGGTCGGCGGTTCGGACGAGGCGTATGCCGATCCGCGTGTGCAGCGTTACTACCTGGCCGCAGCGAAAAATCCCGGCGGTCCGGTTCTCGGCATCCTCGATGCGCGCACGCGCCGCTGGATTGCCAACCTGCCGAGCGGACCGCAGGCGCATTCCGTGGCCGCCGATGCGCGCAGCGGCAAGGTGTTTGTCCCGATTGCCGCGAATCCGGCCGATGGCACCTGCCGCGCCGGTTGTGTTGCGGTGTTCGCGCCGAGCTGAGTGAACTGAGCGCCTACCGACCCCCCCTCAGGTTGGGATGCGCGCTCCCGCAAAGGTTTCCGATGCGGGATGCGCATCCCAGCCTGTCTTTTGGCCGGTGGGACCGCGTGGGAGCTGAACCGCTCGTGCGCTCAGTCAGAGCACGAGCACGATCACGACCTTCGTTTCGGGCGAGAGCGCAGTTTCGTTGGCGCGCAGCAGCCGGTGTGACGGAGCGTCGCTGTACAGCACGCGTCCACAGCTGCCGATGTCGATGCCTAACACAGGGGTTCGCATGGTCATTGCTGATCTCCTCTGATTTGACGGTGGGATTGCGGGCGTTCCTGCCCCGGTTATTCCTTCCAAACTCTTCGGGCCTGCCCCGTGCGCGGTCTGCTCGCCGCTACGCTTCAGCCTGCGGCGAACTCGGCGCTTGCCGCGCCGCAGCCCTGCGCCGCGGTCACCCAGCCGGGTTTTTCCGGATGGGTGATTCCATACGCCTGCCCCGGAACGCGGGCACCGCCCTGGGTGTGCGTCAGCGACAGGTCGGCCAGGCGCACTCCGAGCAGTTCGGCCCGACTCGGGTCCGGATCGGCATGCTGTCCCGGCGGAACGTACAGTGTGCTCAGTGCATTGATGTCCTGCCGCGCCAGATCCCGCAGCGCGAACACGTGCAGGACCGGTGCGATGTTCTCGTACGCGGAGGCCTGGTAGAGCACCACCTGGTGATTGCTCGGGTAGCTGCGCAGCAGAATCTCGGTGAGTGCCCCGAGATTGCTGCGCGACGGGTGCGCCTCGGGTGTGAGTAGGCCGACGACCCCGATCTGCCACAGTACGAGCGGGATGCGTGCGTCGATCGTCGGTTTCAATAGCACGAAGCCGGTGGCCTCGTAGGTCTGCAGGCCCGGCAGCGCCGGGTCGATGCCCAGATCGGCCACCATCATGTCCTCGGCCGAAATCCCCGGCAGCATCTTCGCCTCGTGGCCTTCGCGACGCGCCTGGACGATCGCCTCGTGCGAGGGGTAGACGAACACGCCGGGGTGGCCGTAGAACGCCGCGCAGACCGACTGACCCTGGCGCACCGGGGCGAGCAGCGTCTCCACCATGTCCTGGTAGGCCCAGAGTCGGGGTTTTCCGCTGCCGTGCTCGTAGTGGCGTTTGAGGCATTCGGCCGATGCATTGAGCTGTTTGACGTAGCCCTCGGTATGCGGGTCGGTAAGCAGATAGAACACTTTGTCGGCCGTGAACAGGCAATGCTCCGCTTCGCGCGTGAGCTGACTGATTGCGGTCATTCCGGTGCCGACCACGGTCAATTTTCCATTCATGGCAGCCTCTTCTGTCGTGGTGTAGGACAAAAAAGCGGACGAGTTTTGGCGGCCGACGGGACCCGATGCGCGCCGCCTCCCAGCGGAAACAGTATCGGGGCAGTGTCAGCCGAAGCGAGCCGAGACGTCGTGACGGCGTGCCCGCGGGGCGCAACGAAGGCCGTGGCCGCGCCGTACGCCGGCGTTTCTGGTTTTTCCGGGGCCATAAAGATATGAGACACTTTGTGGCAGCCTTCGGGAATAAGCGACCCAACGAATTCGTCCCTGCCATCGACGAGTTCGTCCCAGCGCTTCCGAGGCCGGATCGGTGGCGGCGGAGGTCCAGACGCGCAGCGTGAGGGAGGGCCGATGCAGATCAGGGGCAAGAGCCACCCGGGGGCGGGGCGCCTCAGGTGAGCTGCCGCATCCGCATGCCGCTCGTGCTGGTGAGCGTGTTCTGGGCGTATGTCACCGGCACGGACGTTCTGCAGGCCACAAGCACTCAGGCCGCGCTCTCGGCGATGCGTGTGAAAACCGTATTCGCCCCTTGCGGACCGCAGCTGATCGCGCACCTGCTGCTCTACCCGGTCCTGCTCGGCTGTCTTTGGGGTTCGCAGCGCCTCGGCTGGCGGCCGTACGCGCGCCAAGTGCCCGTGCAGCTAGCGCTCGGGCTGGGATTTTCCGCTCTTGCCGCGCCGGGCTTGCTGCTCGGGGAGTGGGTCACAGGCGATCTCGCCGCCGCTCCCCATGTCGCCGTCGCTTCCCTCTGGCGCGCTGCCGCCCTGGAGGCGAGCCTCTGGCTCTCGAGCGTCACGCGCTTTCTGCTCGCCTATGCGTTTGCGCTCGCACTCATCTGGGCGTGCCAGATGGGCCGCGCGCTGCGCGAAGAGGAGACACAGGCGGCATCGTTGCGCCGGGCGCTCTTGGCGGCGCGTCTGGCGACGCTGCGCACCCAGCTCTCGCCGCACTCGCTGTTGAATCTGCTGCATACCCTGCAAGGTCAGATCGGTTGGGATCCAACGGCCGCCCGGGAGCTGGTGGCGATGTTGGGCGAGGTGTTGCGCGAGCTGCTCAGCGCCAGCGAACGGGAGTTCTGGCCGCTCGAGGCCGAAATCCGCTTCGCGCATCAGTACCTGGCGTTGCAGCAACATCGGTTCGCCGAGCGGCTGCGCTTGAATGTGCCGACGGCGGCCGGGCTGCCGGGGGTATGGGTGCCGAGCCTGATTCTCCAACCGCTGGTCGAGAACGCCGTCGTGCACGGTCTGCGCGGTCACCACGGGGCGGTGTGGATCCGCGTGGAAGTCGTGGCCGCCGAGGGTGAGCTGACGCTGCGGGTGATCAACACCGCGGCACAGCGCGAGGCGGACCGTGCCGAGGGGATCGGGCTGCGGAACGTGCGTCATCGACTCGCGCTGCATTTTGGGGAGCGGGCGAGGATACGGGTGGCGGCGCAACAGCCGGGGGAGTGGACCGCGGAGATTCATCTGCCACTGCTCGGAGCGGATGGCGGCGCACCGAGCCTGTAAGGAGGGGCGATCGATGCTGACGGCGATGATCGTGGATGACGAGGCCTCTGGCCGCAGGCTGCTGCGCGAATATTGTGCCGCCGAACCGGATCTGCAGATTCTTGGGGAGTATGCGGACGGGCACACAGCGCTGCAGGCCGTGCAGAGCACGCCTCCGGATGCGATCTTTCTCGATATTGAGATGGATGCACTCGATGGCGTGACGCTGGCCCGTGCGCTGGAGGCGCCCCGGCCGCCTGTGGTGGTCTTCGTTACGGCCCATATGCGCTATGCGGCGCAAGCGTTCGAACTGAGCGCAGCGGACTATCTGCTCAAGCCGTTCGACGCGGCGCGCTTTCACGATACCCTCGAGCGCGTCCGGTGGCGCCTGAGGGCCGAGCGCAGTGCGGCGCGTCAAGAGGCACTGGAGGCGGCGCTCGAGCACCTGCAGCGGGCCCGCGCGGCACGCGTTGCCCGTCGGCCGCGTCTAGTCGTCGGGACCGGCAGTGACCGGCAAGTGCTCGATGCCGAGCAGATCGAGGCGGCGAGCGCCGAACGCAATTACGTCAGACTGAATGTGGGCTCCGAGGCGCACATTCTGCGAGCGACGCTGCGCGCGGCACAGCAAGCGCTGGGCACCCAACCGTTGCTGCGGGTCAGCCGCTCCTGTCTGGTCAATTTCAACCACGTGCGCCGGATCAGCCGCACCCGCCGTGGCGATTACATCCTGGTGCTCAGCGGCGGTGCGACGGTGACGAGCGCGGAGGGTTATCGGGAGACAGTGCGTTTGCATCTCGCGCGATATACCGTCGGCTGAAGTGCAGGGTGCCGAGCCCCCGGCGCTGTCGCATCAGCCGAGCGAGGCGGGATTGGCGCGCCAGACCGCCCAGGAGAGCGCGCACGCAAACAGCACCCAGGCGAGGTAGGGCAGCAGCAGCGCGCCGGCCACTCGACTGATGCGCCAGAATACCCTCACCGTGATCCCGAGCAGCACCACGAGCAGAACGATCCAGACAAAGGCCACCGCGCCGAGGTGCCACCGGAAGAAAAGCCATGACCAGACCGCATTAACGACAAGTTGTGCATAAAAGAGCAGCACCGCGCTCGATTTCGCGGGTCGGACCTGCCAGACCCGCCACAGTGCGAAGCCCATCATTCCATACAGCGCGGTCCAGACCGGGCCGAACACCCATCCGGGCGGTGCCCAGGCCGGGCGCACCAGATGAGCGTAGAAGGTTGCGGCATCGATCGAGGCGATGGCCCCGACGGCCGCGGCCGCGTATGCCAGCAATAGCGACCTCACGAGCCGCCGCAGGGAGTGCCGGCGGTCGGTGAGCTCGCAGGAGGAGGGCAGCATCATCCGCATAGCCTGCGGCAGTGCGCGCGATCCGGTCAAGCCACGTCACAGGGCGTACCGGGCGTGGCGCCGTGCACGCCATCGGTCTGTCGGGGGTGGCCCTCGTGGGCGATGAACGCCTCCGTCCAGGGGCGCAGCAAATGCCCGAGCAGTTCCAGATCGTTGGCGAGGGCAAGCGGCTCGCGCTCGAAGGCCGACCGCAGCGTGTCTTTTAGCCACCCGCTGAGGGCCGGGTGCCCGAGCGCATGTTGAATGCGCCGTTCAGCGCTGATCAGATCGATCTCGGCAGTGCAGGGGGACATAGTCTACTCTCCTCACGCGACATCAGAAATAGCCTTCACGCTTGTGCTGCTCGAGCGAGCCGCCGGCGTCGCGATCGGCGAGCCGGCCGCTGCGCTCGGACTGGCGCGAGCGCAGAGTCTCGGCGACGACCGCCGCGAGTGTCTCGGCGTCGGACGCCTCCGCCGCGGTGACCGGCCAGCATCCGAGCGTACGAAAGCGAACCTTGCGCACTTCGGGAATCTCTCCCGGCCGCAACGGCATGCGCTGCGGCTCATCGATGACCATGAGCTGTCCGTCGCGCCTCAGCACGGCACGGGGACGCGCCAGATAGAGCGGCGCCAGTTCGATGTCGCGCGCCAGGGCATAGGTGAGCACGTCGAGTTCGGTCCAGTTCGACAGCGGGAAGACACGTGCGCTCTCCTGCGGGCCGAGACGGAAATTAAACAAGTTCCACAGCTCCGGTCGTTGGCGGCGCGGCTCCCAGGTGTGGTGCGGACCACGCACCGAGACGATGCGCTCCTTGGCGCGCGAGCGCTCTTCGTCGCGCCGGGCACCGCCGAGGATGATGTCGTATCGACCCGCATCGAGCGCACTCTTCAGCGCCTCGGTGCGCATCACCGTCGTGTAACGATCGCCATGCTCGAACGGGTTGATGCCGGCGGCGCGGCCGGCCTCGTTGTGATGCACGCGCAACTGAAAGCCGTACCGATGCGCGAATCGGTCGCGGAACTGCAGCAGTTCGCGGAACTCCCAGGTCGAATCGATGTGCAGCAGCGGCACCGGGGGGCGCGAGGGAAAAAAGGCGCGGCACGCCAGATGGGCGAGCACGGTGGAGTCTTTGCCGGCGGAGAACAGGAGCACGGGGTTGCGCGCCTCGGCGATGGCTTCACGCAGGATGTGAATCGCCTCGGACTCTAGCGTCGCGAGCGAGGCGCCTGGTACCTTCGGGGGCGGCACGTTCGGGCGCTGCGCCGGTTCGCAGGCGCTCGTCATACCTGCACCTCTGAGGACTCCTCGAGGGCTGCGGATCTGGTGGCGTGCCGTGCGCGGTGCGGATCAAACAGGCGCTCGGGGCACGGCTCGCACAGGCGGTACAGGTACAGCCATTGGTTTTCGACCAGTTGCAGCACGTCGGACTGGCGCTGGACGATCCGTTCGATCCGCTCGCGCGGCGCATCGATGAGCACCGTCAGGCGCAGCGGCGCGTGTCGCCAGGCGGTGCCGTCGTGCACGGACTGGCGCGCCAGTCCGATGCGCAGGTCCCCGCTGTGTCCTTCGAGAACCCCGATGCGCCCGCCGAGCACGTTGTGCAGCAGCTTGTCACCGCTGCCGAAGCGCTGCGGATCGACGGTTGAGCCGTAGTACTGCAGGTTGATCCAGTGTGCCACGAGCAGAGGGCCGGCCAGCAGTTGCTCAAGCAGTGCGCCGTCGGGGTCCTCCGTGGCGTGGTACTCATGCAGGAAGACCCGTCCCTGAAGATCGATGCCACGGGTCCTCTCGCGCGGTGCGAGGATGAGCGCCGCGTTGCCTGCAAGCCCCCACTCGGGCCGCACTTCGGCCCAGTCGCGTGTGCGCCGCTGCAGTCGGCGCAGCAGAGCCGAGTCCCGTCCCCCAAGATGCGCAAGCCCCAGATCGGCGGCACGCTCGCGGCGTACCTGCGCGCCGGCGCGCCGTAGCGTGTCGCGCAGCTGCTCAAGCTCCGCTGCGTGACTGGCCGGAAGCTGCGGCGGGGCGAACAACTCGACGGTGTCCGTCACGGTGTCGTGCAGCCCGGCGATCACCACCGTGTCCTCCGGGAGCGATACGTCGTGGCCGGCGAGTGCATGGCGCACCGCCGGATCGTTCAGCAGGCCAGCCAGCGTGCGCGCGTTCACCTCGCCGCTGTGACCACCGCAGGCGCCGCACGCGAGCGCGGCGGCCTGTGGGTTGTTGGCGGTGCGTGCATTGTGGCCGATCAGCACGAGCAGTCGGGCCGAGGGGCGCTGGAGTCCCATGGCGCGCAGGATGCGCGCCGCGAGCTGCGCCTGTTCGGCGAGTGTGTCGGGGCCACCGCCGATCAGCTGCGGGCGGAGCGAAGCGTGCTCGGCGCGTTTGAGTCCGATGTGTGCGGGGCTCTGCGGCGCGCGCCCGAACGTGCGAGCGAGTAACCTTGGCAGATAGGTGAGGCCGAGGATCTCCACGGTGCTGAATGCGCCGGTCGGCAGACGCGAGAACGGTTGCAGGCTCGCGCGCCGCTGCAGTGTCCGTTGGCGCCGGTCGGCGAGCCGTTGGTCTGTGTTGGTGCTTCCGCTCGTGTCACTTGCGCTGAGCGTCGCAGCGAACAGTGCGGGCAGCTGGTGCTGTTCGAGCGAGGTCCCGAGCGGGGTGTAGCGCAGGGGCAGACCGAAGAAGCCTGCAAACCCATACGTGCGCACGCCGCAATCGGTCTGCTCGACGGCGCGCCGCATGCGCTCTGAGCGCACGTCGATGCAGAACACGAGCTGTGCGCGCGGCGCGGCGGGCTGTGCGGCGGGGCCCGCCTCGTGGGGCGCGGCGAGCGCACCGAAGAGACGGCTCTGATAGGCGATCTCGTGCGCGCGCTGCCAAAGCAGGTCGATACCAAGGGAGACAGGGGGCTGGGCGGTGATCGCGGCGTTCCACTGTTTGAGCCAGTCCCACCATACGGAGCGCACATCGTGCCGCCCGTCGTGTAGCAGCGCCTCCCAGCTGAGGCGGATCACGAGCAACTGCGCCAAGTGATCATCCGCGCCCCCGGCAAGTGCCGCCTCCCAGCGCAAGTAGGCGCACCAGGCCGCCCAGCCGTCGATGCGCCGGGCAATCACTTCGAGCAGCTCGGCCAGTTGTGTATCGCGCACGGCCAGCCGATCGAGCGCCCAGTGAAGCGCCGCGTCGGTCTGCTCGGGCACCTGTGCAGCGCGTCCGTGCAGCGGACGCAAGCGCTGATCCTCAAGCAGCGCCGCGCGCCAGCCCGCGAACAGCCCGAGCCGGCGCTGCGGCGCTGCGTCGGTCTGCAGCCGGTCGAAGTAGGCCGCACAGTACTCGCTGATCTGCTCCGTGATGCGCAGGCGCCAGGGAATCGCGCCGCACCGGAGCGGATCGGCGTCGAGCCGGTCGCTGAGCAGCGGCAGTCCCTCCGCGGCCGCAACCGGCTGCTCGAGCGCCCGCACGGCGGCCGCGATACTGGCGACCACCGGCTGTTCGCGCAGGGCCTGCTCGAGGTGCGTCCGCTCGATCTGTCCCTCTTGCCAGGCGTGCAGGTACTGAGGGCGCGCCCAGGTCAGCGGCGCGCCGCAGAGGCGCTGCAGCCGCTCGGCCGTCGTGCCGAAGGGCAGCGCTCGATAGCCCCAGTAGGGGCTGACCGCGACCTGGCGATCGAGCGGCCAGGCGGGCGCGATGGTGCGGCAGGCCGCCTCGAGTGCCGCACGGTGCAGACTCGGGCTGCGCTGTCGCATTGGGTGTGTCGCCGGGCCGCTCACGCCGCGCCCCGTTCGTGCGGTGCCAGCCACGGGCCGAGGCGTCTGTCCAGGCGGCGCACGCCGCACCAGGGCCATCGCGACGTGACGAGCCGCGTGACCGGCTCATCGAGGAAGTACCCGGCCGCGGCCCATACGTAGAGGCGCGAGTAGAGGCGCGAGTGGCGCGTCGCGGCGCCGGCGCGCCAGAGGCGCCCCTGTGCCCAGTACAGCCCGACCACACAGAGCGCGCCGTACAGCGCCAGCAGCGGCGCCGGGTGGGCCGAGGGGACACCCAGGCCCCGATTCATCGTGAAGTGCCAGAGCAGATACAGCTGTACGGCGAGGGCGGCCGCCAGGAGGTTGCGGGTCCGGGTGGCGAGACTCGGCACACCGTCCCACAGCAGCGTAGCGACCCCGAGCGTGCATACCAGCAGTGCGATCCAGGGCACCGTCGGGGCGCGCACGACGGTGTGCCACAGGCGCGCCGAGCCTGCGACCAGGCCGGCGGCAAGTGCGAGCCCGAGCAGCGGCGCGTACGGCGCGCGCAATCGCGGTTCAGCTCCCATGCGCACCTCGGCGCTCTCGCGCACCGCCTCGCCCGAGCAGAGGAACGCGTGCGCCTTGTAGAGCGCATGGCCGAGCAGATGCAGCAGGGCCAGGCCGTACAGTCCCAGACCGCATTCGGCGACCATCAGCCCCATCTGCGAGCAGGTCGACCAGGCAAGGCGTGTCTTGCGCGTGGGACAGGTCATCAGGGTGAGTCCGGCGAGCGCTGCGGTCGTGCTGCCGACGATCACCAGCAGCCCCTGGGCCGGCAGCGATGCGCTGATCAGCGGGGCGAGGCGGATCAGCACGTAGCCGCCAAGATTAACCACGCCGGCGTGCATCAGAGCCGAGACACTGGTCGGCGCCTCCATGACCTGTACCAGCCAGCCGTGCAGAGGTAGCTGAGCCGATTTCAACAGCACGGCCGCGGCGAGCAACAGCGCGGCGCACTGCGCTTCGGGGCCGCTCGCGCCATGAGTGGTGATCATCCGCGCCAGGGGTGTCAGTCCAAGGGTGTGCCAGCGGCTATAGAGCAGCAGCGCCGCGCCGAGCAGGCACCCATCGGCCAGCCGGCTGGCGAGGAATTTCTTGCGCGCAACGATGCGAGCCGCGGGCCGCTCGCGGTAGTGTGTCAGGAGTGGGTGCAGCGCGGCGCTACTGGCGGCCCAGGTCAGCACCAACACGGCGAAGTTACGCGCCGCCACCACGGCACTCACACCGGCGAGCGTCAGCAGCAAGGCGCACACGAAGCGCCGCTCACCGGCCTCGCCGGCGAGATTGCCGCGCGAGTAGCGCGCGATGATCCAGCCCAAAAACGTGATCAAGGTCATCACCGCGGCAGCCGGACCATTGTGCGGACCGAATGCCAGATCCGGCACCAGGCGGCTGATGTCCCCGGCGAGCGCTCCTGCGAGCGCGCTGCCCGAGGCCCACGCGAGCGCTGGCCAGAGTGCGCGGCGGCGCAGCGCGCCGGCGGTGGCGCCGAGCAGGTAGAGCAGCGGAACGAGCCAGGCGGTCCAGTGCGGGTGATGCAGCATGCGTACTCCGGGGGGCGGGCGACGCGAGGGAGTATTCGCGGACGAGGAAGATCTGTAAAATAGAATAAATAGAACGAATCGTTCGAGAAAAAAGAACATGAGAAATCTCAACTTCAGGCATCTGCTCTATTTCTGGACCGTCGCGCAGCGCGGTCATCTGACCCAGGCCGCCGCGCAGCTGCGCGTGTCGCAATCGGCGCTGTCGGCGCAGATCCGTCAGCTTGAGATGTATCTCGGCCAGCCGCTGTTCGAGCGCGCCGGGCGCTCGTTGCACCTGACGGAGTTCGGCACCGTGGTGCTCGACTACGCCGACAGCATCTTCGGGCTCGGGCAGGAGCTGATGGCGACGGTGCGCGGCGGGCTCGGACAGCGCCAAAAGCACCTGCGCGTCGGGGTGGTCGCCACGCTGTCACGCAACTTCACGGAGAATCTGCTGCGTCCGCTGTTCAGTCGCACGGAAGTCCGCCTGACGCTGCAGTCCGGCAGTCTTGCCGAACTGCTGGAGCAGCTGCGCGTGCACAACCTCGATGTTTTGCTCTCGAACCGCCCGGTGGTAGCCGAGACCGAGCGGCCGTGGCGCTGCGTGCCGCTTTCGCGCCAGTCGGTGTGTCTGATCGGACCGCCGCGCGCCGGGCGCCGGCGCTTGCGGCTGCCTGAGGACTTGGTCGGAATGCCCCTGGTGCTGCCCGGGCCGAGCAGTGACGTGCGCACTCAGTTTGATTTGTGGTGTGAGCGCAGGCGCATCAAGGTCGAGATCGCCGCGGAAGTCGACGACATGGCGATGCTGCGCCTGTTCGCGCGTGATTCAGGTGCTGTCGCGGTGGTGCCCGAGGTGGTGGTCCAGGACGAATTGCGCGAGGGGCGTCTGCAGCGCTATTGCGCCATTCCTGGCGTGTTTGAGCACTTCTACGCCGTCACCGCGTTCCGGACCAGTCCCTCGCCGCTAGTGCAGCAGCTGTTCGCGCACGCGCGAAATAGAGGCTCGGGGGCTTAACGCGCGCCACGAGCGCCGAGCGGGGCGTTATTCGGCGGGCATCGGCGCCGGTGCGATCTGCGGCTCAAACAGCCAGCGGCGCAGTGTCAGCACGAGCAGCAGACAGGCCGCCATGCTGAGTCCGGCATCTGTCAGAAAGCTGCCGATGAGACCGCCGCGGTCATATCCCCAGCCATCGAGCAGGCCCATGTAGGTAATGGGCAGGTTCATCGCGGCGATGAGCACGGTGAACAGCGTCGCGGCCAGCGGGTTGTCCGGGCCGATGATCTGAAAGGCGATACCAAATGCGACGGTGAACGCGAGCGCCTGGAAGATGATTTCACCGCCGAACACGAACCCGAACGCCCACGGCGCCCGTGGCAGCAGCAGCGTGCCGAGGGTGAAGAGCGCCCCACAGATGCCGATTGCCAGGTAGAGCGGGCGCAGCGCCACGCGGCGCGCGAGCTGTGGAACGAGGAAGCTGCCACCGATCCCGGCGATCATGGAGCCGACGCCCGCGAACAGGCTCACGGTCGCCGCCGAGGCGTGATAATCGTTGCCGATGCCGCCGAGAACGTTGGTGAGGGAGAACGAGGCCGAGGGCAGCATAAACAGCGCCAGTCCGATCAGCACGTCGCGGCGGCGAAGCAAGGTGAGCACCGCGCGGCTGAAGCGCCCGAAACTCTCCGCCGCGAGCACTCGGTCGGGCGCCGGCGCCGGGATGAACAGGAAGAGCACCGGCGGGGTGAGCATCGCGGCGAGCATGAACAGCGCGCCGTGCAGCGCCGAGGCGTGCAGGATGAGCGGACCGCCGGCCACGATGATCAAGCCGCTGGAGCCGACGTTGGCAACGTTGAACCATGTGCCGAGCCGGCTGTCTTCGTCCGCACGGATGAGACTGCCCATCCAGCCCCCGACCGCCCCCTGGTAGAAGGCTGCGGACAGATAGCCGAGAATCATCACGGCTTCGACAGTCGCGACGTTGCTGTGATGCATCACCGTATAGGCGGTGCACACGGCGGCGAGCACGCAGAACGCGAGGGCATAGGTGCGCCGGCGGAGGCGCACATCGAGCATCGGTGAGAACATAAACGCCCAGAATCCTGGCGAGATGATGATCGCGGTGATCGCCGCGATGTGACCTCCAGGAACACCCTCCGCGGCGAGCATCTGCGGCAGGGTGACCACCGCAAACCCGTTCATCATGCCGAACGTGGCATTGGTGAGTCCCATCACCCAGATCGGTGTACTGGCTCGCGCCACGCCCGTGTTATTCAACTCGAGCGCCGCCCGCTTGGCTCCGACCGGGCAGCCGGGTCGAGGCCCGCGCTGTCGCGTCTTGCGCCTCGAGGAGAGCATCCTGCCGTGGCGTGCCGGGAAAATTCGGTTCGCGTGTTCAACGGATCGAGTGTAGAGGAGCCGGCAGGCGAAACACAACCGCACCGTGCGGGTCGAGCGCGGTGGGCGCTGACATCTGCACCGCTCAGCGGGTCGGCAGTGCACCGCGCAGGGGCGACGCCGGCAATGGCCACCGCCAACACCATCGCGCCGATCCATGCTGCGCGGCGCGCCTTGCGCAGGCCGCCGGGCATGCACTCGCCAAGCCAGGCGAGCGCACTGCGGCACAGTGCGATCACCCCGCCCAACGGTGCCACGCTGATCATTGAGAGCCGCGCAGATTTCCCGCGCGCACCGCGCGCCGCCGGGCGAGCCGTGGGTGCGCCCTGGCGAAGGCCCCAAGGTTTGCGGTCGGACCCGCTCACGAGTCGGTCCGTCGTGTCAGTGTTGCGCTTAACGCCATGCGGTTCGTCGGCGCCACGCCGAGTGGGCCGCGGCACGTCGCGGGGACCGGCGGGCGGTCCGGTCAGACGCTGCGGCCGTAATAGAGGGCCGAGACGTGGGTCGCCTGAGCGAAGAACAGCCAGCGTTCGGTGAGCAGCCCGAGCGCGGCGCAGGCGACGGCGAGGGCGCTGCTCACGAGCGGCACCCCACCGGCGGCGCCGAGCAGGCTCAGCAGCAGCGGCAGGAGGAAGCCGAGTCCAAGTGCGATGCGCCGCAGTTTCATGCCGTGGCGCCGGGCGATCTGAAAGCCCATCTCGCGCAGCACGAAGTTCTCTGTGAAGTGCGGTGCATCGAGTGGCCGTACGACCGTGTCGTGCGCCATTCCAATCGCGCTTGCGAGGGTGGCGAGCGGTTGCTGCTGGTCGATGTGGCGCCAGTAGGCGAGCTTGGCCAGCAGTGCCACGGCGGCCGCGAGTGCCACGAGCGCCGCCGGCCACGCCCCGGTACCGATCACCACGGTGTGCAGCAGCGCGAATAGCGTGCCGCCGGAGAACAGCGCGAAGATGAGATAATCGGGCGCGGTGTGCCGGTTGTGCCACTGCCGGATGGGCTTCAAGCTCCCGTAGATCATTGCGGTGCAGTAGACGGTGCCAAGGCCTGCGAGGGTCGCCGCAGCCCCGAGGAGCCGGGTGAGCGGGGCGTGCGGTGCGCGGTAGACGCAGGCCACGAACGCGAGCGTCACCGGATAGGTGAACAGCGCGGCGACGCCCTCGCGCGACAGCCAGGACGAGCGCCACTGGCTGAAGGCGCGCCAGGCGCGCTCACGGCGACCCAGATGCAGCGCCGAGGTGGCCAGGCCCGCAGTGGCGAGCACGATGACGAGTCCGACGCCGATGAGGATCAGGGTACGGTCCGCGCCCGCGGCACCGGCCGCGGCATACAGACCGAGCCATGCGAGCAGTCCGTAGGCGAACCCCGTGAGCGTCGTCAGCAGCAGGATCGAGGCCGCCGGTCTCATCGACTGAGTGCCTTGTCGAGCAGTCGCAACAGCGCCCCGCCCACGCCCGGGGCCGGTTGCGCTGGGGTTTCCTCAGGTCCGCTCGGGATCTGCGCCTGGCGGGGCGGCAGGTACTTGTTGGTTGGGCGGTAGCCGAGCTCGGCGAGCAGGTCCACGCCGCCGCGCTCCTCGACCAACTTCGCCACCGGACTGGCCGGATCGGCCAGATCCCCGAAGTGTCGCGCCTTGGCCGGGCAGGTGGCCACGCAGGCCGGCTCGCGCTCCGCTTCGGGCAGCGCCTCGTTGTAGATCCGATCGATGCACAGCGTGCACTTGCGCATCACGCCGTTGTCCTCGTCGAACTCGCGTGCCCCGTAAGGGCAGGCCCACGAGCACAGCTTGCAGCCGATGCAGATGTCGGTGTTGATCAGCACGATGCCGTCCTCGGCCCGCTTGAACGAGGCGCCGGTGGGACAGACCGTGACGCACAGCGGGTTCTCGCAGTGCAGGCACGAGCGCGGGAAGTTCACCGTGCGTGAGCGCTGGGGACTGTCGGTCTCGTACGAGTGAATGCGGTTGAACCACACCCCATCGGGGTTCGCCCCGTACTTGTCGTAATCGGGCAGGATCCCGGCCTCGCCTCCGGTGTTCCATTCCTTGCAGTTCACAGCGCAGGCGTGGCAGCCGACACAGGTGTCGAGGTCGATTACCAGACCCATCTTGCGCGCCCCCGGGGCGCGCTCGGGCAACATCGTCATGTGGGTTTCTCCGAGCGAGGCTTGATGCGCAGCGGATTGGCGCCGGGGCGCGGCGCGGTCTCATCAGGGCTGTCCGGCGGGCAGCGCTCGAGGCGGACCGTGAGATCGAACCAGGCGGCCTGTCCGGTCACCGGGTCGGAGTTCGATTGTGGTGCATCGGCGCCGCTGCCCGGCAGAAACTCCGAGATCACGTGATTGAGGAGGAACCCGCGGGTGAACTCCGGTGCGTCCGGCTTCAAGCCCCAGGCGCCGGCGCGCTTACCGACCGCATTCCAGGTCCACACGGTGTGGCGGTTCACCCCGCTCATGGTGCGCGCCCGCGCCTTTACGCGCCCGGTGCGCGATTCGACCCAGACCCAGTCCTCGTCCTCGATGCCGAGTTCGGCGGCGAGCTCGCGGTGCAGATAGAGGCGATTCTCCGGCAGGATCTGGCGCAGCCAGGCGTTCTGCGAGCCCCAGGAGTGATACATGGCCATGGGCCGTTGCGTGATGGCGTGCAGCGGGTAGCGTGAGCGCTCGCTCATCGACTGCTCGAGCGGCAGGTACCAGATCGGCAGCGGATCGCAGTAGCGCGCGATGCGCGCCCGCAGCCGCTGTGGCGGCACGCGCGGCCCGTGTCCCTCGGCCGCGAGCCGCAGCCGCTGCAGTGGTTCACAGTACAGCTGCAGTACGATCGGGTCGGCAGACCCGATGAACCCCATCTGCTGAGCACCGAGGAGATAGTCGCGGTTGGCGAACTTGTAATAGAGCTGCTGCGGCGGCAGGTGCTGCGACCAGAACCCGCCGTTCTGCACGTAACGGCGCAGTTGATCGGGGTTCGGCTCACCGCGCCCGACGGCGGTGCCGTCGGCACCGCGAAAGCCCGCGAGCGGGCCGATACCGGGGCGGCGCTGATGGCGCACGATGTAATCGGCGTACGAGGCGTAGAGCGGGCCGCCCTGTGCGGCGGTGAAATCCGCCAACCCCAGCCGTCCGGCAAGCTCGATCAACACGTCCTGGAAGGGCCGTACGTCCCGCCCGGGATCGAGCACCGGCACGCGGATCGCATCGGCCGGACCGTGCGCCGAGCCGATCGGCCGATCAAGCAGCGAGATGCAGTCGTAGCGCTCGAGGTAAGTCGTGTCGGGCAGCACCAGATCGGCATAGGCGACCGTCTCGGAGGCGAACGCGTCGGCCACCACGACGAACGGGATGCGGTACTCGCCGTGTTCGTCGGTGGCGCTCAACATGCGAGTCGTCTCGCCGGGGTTCATGGCCGAGTTCCACGCCATGTTGGACATGAAGAGGAACAGCGTGTCGATCTTCTGCGCGCCGGCCTCGAAGGCGCGCGCGATCGCCATGTGCATCAGGCCGTGGATGGCGAGCGGCGCTTCCCAGGAGAAGGCCCGGTCGAGCCGCAGCGCCTCGCCCTCGGCATCGACCAGCAGATCCTCCGGGCCGAGCGGAAAGCCGAGCGGTGCGGCATCGAGCGGTGTGCCCGGTGGCCCGACGGTGCGCCCCGGGGGACCGCCGCCCGGGATGGGCTTCGGGTAGGGGGACTTGTAGCGCCACGAGCCGGGCGTGTCGACGGCGCCGAGGAGCATTTGCAACACGTGGATCGCGCGGCAGGAATGAAAACCGTTCGAGTGCGCGGAGATCCCGCGCATGGCGTGGATGGCCACCGGACGGCCGACCATGCGTTCGTGACGGCGCCCGGCCGTGTCGGTCCAGGGCTGCTCGAGCACGACCGGCTGATGGAAGGCGGCCTCGGCGATCTGCGCGGCAAGGCGCCGAATGGTGGTGGCCGCGACACCGCAGCGCGCCGCGACCGCCTCCGGAGCATAACTCGGCTCGCTGTAGCGCTCGGCGAGCAGTGCGAATGCCGGACGGGCGGCGCTGCCCTCCGGTAGCGTGAAGCGACCGACGAGCGCCGGGTCGATGCCGAGGGTCTCGGCCGCCACCAGCGCGCCCGAGGTGCGATCGAAGGCGAGCGGGCGGCCCTCGGCGTCACGTGCGATCAGGCCGTGCTCGGCGCTGCCCGGTTGATCGATGACGAGGTGGTGGGCGTTGGTGTAGCGCACCAGGAACTCGGTGTCGATCTGTCCGGCCTCAAGCAGGCAGTGGATGAGGGCGAGCACCAGCAGTCCGTCGGTGCCCGGGGTGACCGCAATGAACTCATCGGCGATCGCCGAGTACCCGGTGCGCACCGGGTTGAAGGAGACGATTTTCGCCCCGCGGGCCTTCAGGCGCGCAAGACCGAGTTTGATCGGGTTGGAATCATGGTCCTCGGCGACCCCGAACAGCAGGAACAGCCGCGCGTGCTCCCAGTCCGGCTCACCGAACTCCCAGAATGCCCCGCCGAGCGAATACAGTCCCGCGGCGGCCATGTTCACCGAGCAGAATCCGCCGTGGGCCGCGAAGTTGATCGTGCCGAACATGCGCGCAAAGTGCCCGGTCAGCGATTGGGACTGGTCGCGCCCGGTGAACAGCGCCAGGCGATTCGGATCGCTCGCGCGGATCGCCGTCAGCCGCTCGGTCAGAAGCCGCAGCGCCTCCTCCCAGGAGATCGCCTCGAAGGTGCCCGAACCGCGTGGACCGGTGCGCTTCAGCGGGCCGCGCAGGCGCGCCGGAGAGAGCGCAGTCATGATCCCGGCCGAACCCTTGGCGCACAGCACGCCGCGATTGATCGGATGGTCGCGGTTGCCCTCGATGTAGCGCAGCCGGCCGTCCTCCAGATGCACCTTGATGCCGCAGCGGCAGGCGCACATGTAACACGTGGTGTGCGCGACCGATTTGACACTCATGTCAAGACTCGCCCTGCCACGGTCATCCAGCGTGTCGAGCGGCGCCCGACGGCGTGCGGTGTCGTCATCTCTGGTCCTCGCGACAGGCGACCGATCGCCGTCGGGCGCCATGATGCCGAGGCGAGGCCCATGCCGCAAATGCAGATATTATAGCGTTGGTATAAACCATATGCATTGATTCTGCACCCACACGACGGAGCCGATCCGCATGCTACGCGTGAACTCAGCCTCCCGGGTCCCCTCACTGGGGGCCCGGGGTGTCGCTAGGGGACGGCCGGACTCGACAGCGCCATCAGAAATGGTGCCACCGGCACGGAGGCGAGCACGTGGCCCGAGGCCGTCTGGATCAGTGCACAGCGGCCGCTCTGGCTGTCGATCGCATATGCCTCACGGCCGTTGCGGCTGAAGGCGACACCGATCGGGCCAGGACCGACCGTGATCGGTGCGCCCTCGGCACCGCTGACGGTGTGGATGACGGTCAGCGTATCGACCGCCGTGTTGGCCACATAGAGCAGTTTTCCGTTCGGCGAGAGGGCAAGTGCGCGCGGTGAGAGGCCGGTGGCGAGCGGCTTGCCCGCCCGTCCCGAGGCGGTCTGGATCGGCAGCACTTGGTGCGCGAGCGTATCGGTCACGTACAGCGTGCGGCCATTGGGGCTGACCGCCACAGCGGTCGGACTGGCGCCGGCAGGGAAGGTGGCGCGCACCTTGCGCGTGCGTGTATCGACCAGCGTCACGGTGTTCGAGCCCTGATCGCTCACATAGAGCGTATGGCCGTGGGGTCCGAGCGCGAGTCCGGCCGGTGCGCTACCCACCGGGATGGGCACGCCCGCCTGGCGCGTCGCGGTGTCGATCGGCTCGACGGTGTTACTGCCGCCGTTGGCCACCCAGAGCGTGTGATCAGCGCCGCCGATCGCCAGTGCGGCCGGGGCGGACCCGACCGCCACGGTGGCGAGGACGACGTGCGTGCGTCCGTCGATCACCGAGACGGTATTCGAGCTCTGGTTCGCCACGTAAATGCGGGTCCCCGTGGCGTTGCTGACCACCGCGTCCGGATTCTCACCGACCGCGATGCTCGGGGCGCTCGCGCGGGTGGCCGGATCGAACGGCACGACCGTGTTGTTCGCGAAGCTTGCCAGGTACAGCAGCGGCAGCACCTGGCCGGCCGGCGCAGTGCGCGCGATGAGCGCGGTGGCCGGTAGGAGTGCCCCGTTGGCCGCCCGAGCCCGCAGCGCGATGGCGTAGTAGCCGGGGAGGGTGCCGGTGTGTGCGCTGACGGTGAGGCGCACCGTGCGTGTCTCCCCCGGGCCGATCGCCAGATGCCCGGCGGCCGGGTGCACGCGCAGACCGGCCGGCGCGATCGCATGCCAGTGCACCGTCGTCACCGGTGCGCCGCGCGGGTCGGTGAGCACGAACGAGGCGAGTGCAACGTGTCCCGGCAGGACGCGCGTGCGGCGCGTCAGCGTGTGCCAGCTCGCGGCCGTCGCCGCCGGAAAATGGGGCGTGCCCGCGGTGTAGGACGGCGGCGCATCCTGCGCGGCGGTCCCCCAGAGCATGTCGGGCGTTCGCCCGAGGGTGAAGTGCATGCGCACCGTTCCGCGCAGCGGCAGTGCGAGCCAGGTGTGCTCGGTGCTGCGTCCATCGACGCTGAGCGCATGCACGTACGGGCGGTTCGCTGCCGCCCCCGGGGCATTGATGCGCACGGTGAGACCGCCCGGAGAGGCGATGACGATGCGCGGGAAGAGAGGACTGCCGACGAGCAGCCCGCGCACCGGCGGGTTCTGTGGGTACAGTCCGATCGCCGACCAGACGTACCAGGCGCTCATGGTGCCCAAGTCATCGTTGCCGGGAATGCCCGCCGGGGTGTCGTTGTAGAGCGTGTCGATCGCGGTGCGCACGATCTCCTCGGTGCGCCAGGGGGCGCCGGCGTTGAGGTACACCCAGGGCGCCCCGAGGCTCGGTTCGTTGCCGAGCCAGGCGTACGGGGCGGCCTGGCCGGCATTGAGCTGAGTGAAGAACGTGTTCAGGCGCTGGCGCGCCACGGCGCGACCGCCCATCGCATCGATCAGGTCGTGCAGATCCTGCGGCACCATCCAGGTGTACTGGGCTGCGTTGCCTTCCTGGAAGCCGCGCTGGCCGTTGGAATTGATCGGGGTCGCGACGAACGCGCCGGTCGCATCGCGCGCGCTGATCGAACCGGTCGCGGTGTCGAACACATTCTGCCAATTCATCGAGCGGCGCAGGAAGCGCCGGGCGAGGCGCATCGCGCCGTTTTCACCGGCGAGTCGCGCGATGGCGAAGTCATCATCGGCGTACTCGAGCGTCTCGGAAGAGCCGTTCGGGACCGGTGCCGATGAGGTGGTCATGTCATCGGACAGGTAACCCTGGCGCAGGTACTGCTTCAGACCCGGCCGCTCCACGTACCAGCCTTGACCGGGCGGGGAGTGCGTGTCCGTCGCGCCTTTGACCATCTCGCGCAAGGCCTCGTGGACGTTGAAGTCTCGTGCGCCAAACGCCCAGCCGCCGGCAAGGATGATGTCGGCCGCGTCGCCGCCCATCACGCCCGTGTAGCCGTTCTCCAGCGGCCACTTCGGCAGCCACCCGCCCTGACGTCCCTCATCGAGCAGCGACTGCATCATGTCGCTCGCGCGGTGCGGAGCGAGGAGCGCGAGTAGCGGTACTTCGGTGCGGTAGATGTCCCAGCCCGAGTAGTTGGCGTACTCGTCATGGCCGGCAGACAGACGGTGCACCCGGCCATCGAAGCCGCGGTACTCACCGTTCACGTCGCTGTAGAGGGTCGGGGAGAGGAGCGTGTGGTAAAGCGCAGTGTAGAAGGTCGATTGCGCTGCGCGCGTACCGCCGCTGATCTGGATGCGCCGCAGCATGCCGTTCCAGATCGCCGTGGCGCGCTCGCGGGTCGCGCGCACCTGCCAGCGCTGCGGCGCGGCCCGCAGATTCTCAAGCGCATTGGCACGACTGACATAGGAGATGGCGACTTCAACCTTGACGTTGCGATGCCTGGCGGTGTCGAAGCTGACCCAGCCGCCGGTGCCGACGCCGCGCATGCTGCGTGCCCCGGGATGCACGTCGCTGCCGCGCCAGGCGCCGTAGGCGCTCATCGGTCGGTTGAAGCGGGCCACGAAATAGATCGTGTACAGATCCGGAGCGCCGCAGAACGCCCCACCGGTCGCCGAGCCACTGACCTGACGGGGAGAGTCGATGCGAAAGTGCGCGGCGGTGACGCCGGCCTGATTGGAAGACACATTAAAAAGGAGATTGCCCGCGCGACCGGCCGGGAAACTGAAGCGGCCAAGTCCGGTGCGCCGCGTAACGGTGAGCTCGGCGCCAATTCCGGCGCGCGCGAAGCGAATGGCGTACCAGCCGGGTGCGCCGTGCTCATCGGCATGCACCAGCGGCAGCGTCGCGCTCCCCGGCGCACGGATCGCGCCACTGGTCGGCAGGATGCGGATATCCCCGGCCACCGAGCAGCCGGGCCCGCTCAAGTGGGTGAGACTGAAGCCCGTGATGGCGTGGTCCGGATAGTTGTATCCGCCGCCGGCCGGGGCGCTCGGGGTGTCCGGACTCCACTGGATCATGCCAAAGGGCAGGCTCGCCCCCGGGAAGGTATCAATCGGTCCGCCGACGGCGGTGCCTGAGGTTCCAACGAATACGTTCACCCGCGCGGCCGGATCGGTCACGGCGGCGGTCGGGGTGGCGGCACGGGCGAGGCCCGCAGCGCCTGCGAGCAGCAGGACACTGGCCAGAAGCGCCGGAGGACTCGGACGCAGAGCGGTCGAACGGACGGGTCTCATCAGGGGCTCCCTGGGGGTGCTGCGGAGGCGTTAGGGTACCCCCATCGGACCGGGACGCAAGATACGCGGCGGGTTTGAGCACGGGGCACGACGCGTCGGCTTATATATTAGAATAAACTGATATACTCACGCCCACCGACGTCCGGCGAGGTGCACCCATCATGACGCAACATACTCAGACCCCTCACGCCTGTCCCGAGGGCACGCTGCACGAGCTGCTCCCGCAGCAGGTGCAGGCGTTACTGCAGGCGCGCGAGGCCGTGCTGATCGACGTCCGTGAGCCGGGGGAGTTCGAAGCCGAGCGCATCCCGGGGGCGCTGTTGTTTCCGCTGTCCGGGTTTGATCCGCAGTGTCTGCCGCTGCAGAGCGGCCGGCGGATCATCTTTCAGTGTGGGACCGGGCGGCGCTCGGCGCTCGCGGCTCGCCAGGTGCTCGCGCTCGGGCAGGCCGAGGCGACGCATCTGGCCGGCGGCATCAGCGCGTGGAAGTGCGCCGGGCTTGCGGTCACCCGCCTTGATCCGGCGAGCGGCGAAGTGAGAACAGTTCGCGCCTGAGACGCCTCGCGCCCCGGGGATCTACGCGCCCGTCGTGGCCGAAGAATACGCGGCTCGGACTGGCGCCGAGGCAGTGCCGAACGAACGCCAGCTCGAGGCTGCGGTTCACGCGCGTCACGAGAACTGAGCGGGGCAGCCGCCAGGGGCGGGACTGCGCAGCGGCGGTTCAGCGACCGGACAGCACCGCCGGCGGGTGGAAAGGCGGGACGTTGCCCACGGCGGTGATTTCGTAAACCTCGCGGGCGTAGCGGCCGCCTAGCGCCACGCCGCTCGCCCCGACGGCGAGTCTCAACAGCGCGCCGCTGCCATTGGCGACGCAGGCGCTGAAGGTCTCTCCGAAGTTCGACCCGGCCGCGGCCCGCAGGGACCAGCTGTAGCCGGCCAGTCCCGCTTGGCGGCAGGGACCACCGCGCCGGATGCGCACGCCGCTGACGCGGGTCATGGCGTAGAACTGGCGCGCGAAGGAGGGCAGGTTGGTCTGTGCATACAGGCCGGGTCGATCGGTATGGACGAACCAGCGCGAGCCAAAATGAACATAGCTCCGCTCCCCGATGTGCAGCACGGTGAAGCCGCTCGTGCTCGCCCAGTTCTCAGGACTGTGCACCGCTGAGCGGATCGTCATATCCGGCCCGCCGGCACCGCTGGTGAGGCGCGCGCGGTAATTGGTAAGCGACTCGAGCGCGCGCAGGGACAGGGCCGCCGGCACGCCCCGAGCGCCGGAGGCGGCTGCGCCCGATCGGGCGCAGCCGCCGAGGACGAGCGCGCTGGCGAGCGCCAGGGCGAGAGCAATGCTACGAAACGTCATGTAGGGTCTTTCGATCAGGCGCGCGGAGATCGTGCTGCGAAGGCTTCTACCATCGTGCGTCCCCTCACTCAAGGGCACCTCGAGTCGCACCGGCGGGGGGTACAATGCCCGGCAGTTGATTGCCAAGCACAGCGGGACGATGCTCCATGAACACGAAGCCCGGCGATCTTCAGGGGCGTGTGGCACTGGTGACGGGCAGCTCGCGCGGCATCGGCCGGGCGATCGCGCTGGCGCTCGGGGGCGCTGGGGCGGATGTGGCGGTCAACTGTCGCACCCATGCCGGTGGCGCCGAGGAGGTGGTGACCGCGCTACGCGCGATGGGGCGCCGCGCCATCGCGGTGGCCGCCGACGTGTCGGTGCGCGAGGCGGTCGAGGACATGGTGGTGCGCGTCGGCCGAGAGCTCGGCCCGATCGATATGCTGGTGAACAACGCCGGTATCGCGAACGTTCGCGGCCTCGATGATCTCGATGAGGCGGAGTTCGACCTCGCCCTCGCGGTGAACCTCAAGTCGGCATTTCTGTGCACCCAGGCGGTGTTGCCGGCGATGCGTGCGCTGCGCCGCGGGCGCATCGTCAATATCTCCTCGGTGGCCGCGCGCGGCGCGGGCGTGGTCGGCGTGCACTACAACGCGGCCAAGGCCGGTCTGGAGGGACTGACGCGCGGCTACGCCGCGCGGCTCGCGGCCGACGGCATCACCGTCAACGCCGTCGCGCCGGGTCCGATCGACACCGATATGGCCGGGCCGCTCATGCAGGCCGGTGTTTTTAAGCAGATCCCGGTCGGGCGGCTCGGTTTACCGGAGGAGGTCGCCCAGGTGGTGCTGATGGTGATCGGCAACCCCTACCTCACCGGGCAGACCATTGGCGTCAATGGCGGCATCCTCCTGAGCTGAGGCGGTGCGTGGACGGCCGCGAGTGATACAATGTATCATTCAGGTATGGGCGCGATCACGGCATCAGGTTCGCATTTGCGAGGACTGCTCGCAGTGGCACTGGTGCTGCTGATCGCCGGCTGCAGTGCTCCGCAGGAGCGCGGTCGGCCGCTGGCGATCGGCGTCGAGAGCCAGTATGCCGACGTGCTGAGTCAGATCGGTGGACCGTACATCCGCGTGCGCTCCATCCTCAGTAACCCGAACACCGATCCGCACGCATTCGAGGCGAACCCCACCGTGGCGCGCGAGGTCTCCGGCGCGGCACTCGTCGTGATCAATGGCCTCGGCTACGATGCCTGGATCACGCGCATCATGGCCGCCTCGCCCACGGCACGCCGGCAGGTGATCGACGTGCGCCGCCTGTTGGGGCGTCCGGCCGATACCGTCAATCCGCACCTCTGGTACGACCCGCGCACGATGCCAGTGGTGGCCGCAGCCGCCGCCCGCGCCTTCAGCGCGCTCGACCCTGCGCACGCGGTGTATTTCGCGACCCAGGCACAGCGCTTCAGCGCCTCGCTGAACACCTGGCGCGCCGCGCTCGAGGCATTCCGTGCCCATCACGGCGGCACTGCGGTGGCGGTGACCGAGCCGGTGGCGAACGCGCTGCTGCGGGCGGCCGGCTGCCGTATCTTGACGCCGCGCGCGCTGCAGTTGGCGGTGATGAACGGCACCGATCCGGCCCCGCAGGACGTGGCGGCGCAGCGGGCGCTGCTGCGCGATCACCGGGTGCAAGTGCTCGTGTACAACCAACAGGTGACCGACCCGCTCACCGCCTCGTTCCTGCAGCTGGCGCGCGCCGAGCATATTCCGGTGGTTGGTGTGTACGAGACGCTGCCGCAGGGCTATCACTATCAGGACTGGATGCTGGCCGAGCTGCAGGCGTTGCGCGCCGCGGTGACGCGCGGGGTTTCCACCCGCAGGCTCGGTCCGCCCGGGCACGCTAGATGAGCCGCTCGCCGGCACTCAGCGTGGAGGGCGCCTGCGTTGCGCTCGGCGCACGCTTGGTCCTGCGCGATGTAACCTTCGCTCTTGAGCCCGGAGAGTTCTGTGCGCTGATCGGGTCGAACGGCTCGGGCAAGACGACACTGCTGCGCGCCATCCTCGGGTTCGTGCCACTCGCGGCGGGCGAGATTCGTCTCGAGGGCGCCGCGGGTGCGCCGGACCCGATCGGCTACGTCCCGCAGAAGCTCGCACTCGATCCGGCGCTGCCTCTGCGGGCGCGCGATGTCGTGGCGCTCGGACTCGACGGGGCCCGACTCGGTATCTCATGGCCCTCGAAGGCGCGCAACGCCGAAGTCGACCGGATGCTGAGGGCGGTCGGCGCCGAGGGATTCGCCGAGCAGCGCATCGGATTGCTCTCCGGCGGCCAGCAACAGCGGGTCCTGGTGGCACACGCCCTCGTGCGCCGTCCAAGGCTGTTGCTGCTCGATGAGCCGCTGGCGAACCTCGATGTGCGCAGCACCGCCGAGATCGTCGCGCTGCTGCGGCGTCTGTCGCGCGAGTACGGCGCGGCAGTGCTGCTGTCGGCGCACGACATGAACCCGCTGCTGAGTGCGATGGACCGGATCGTCTACCTCGCGAACGGCGCGGCCGTCGCGGGTCGGCCGGAAGAGGTGGTGCGCACCGAGGTATTGAGCAGTCTCTACGGCTACCACGTCGATGTGGTGCGGGTGCACGGCCGCGTGGTGGTCGTGGCGGCCGAAGCCGGGGAGCAGATCCACGAGGCGGTGGCTCGCGACCCAGTGCACACCGCGAGCGTGCCGTAGCGGGCGCGGCACACAATGTCCGTCCTGTTGTCCGCTGTCGAGTTTCTGCACAACGAGCCGGTGCGCGTCGCGCTCATCGTCGGCGGCGGGGCTGCCCTGGTGTGCGCCGTCGTGGGCGTTGCCACGGTGATGCAACGCCAGTCCTTCGCCGGCCACGCGCTGGCGGATGTCAGCAGCGCGGGCGGTTCAGCGGCCTATCTGCTCGGTTTGAACCCGCTGCTCGGCTTTCTCGGACTGGCCGCCGCGGCCGCCGGGGTTATGGAGTGGTCGGAGATCCGCGAGGCGCGCGAGCGCGATCTGCTCACCGGCGTGGTCCTCGGTGCCGGACTCGGACTCGCTGCGCTGCTGTTGTATTTCGCATCGACAGTGCACAGTGCGAGCGGCGCGGCGGTCGCCGTGCTGTTCGGATCGATGTTCACGATCCCCGCGGCGGTCGTGCCGCTGGCTCTCGCTGTGGCGCTCACCGCGCTCACGGTGAGCGCGCTCGTGCATCGGCCGCTGCTGGTCAGCGCGCTGTCGGTCGATCTGGCGCGTGCGCAAGGGATCCGCGTGCGCGCAGTATCGCTCGCTCATGCGTTGGCGCTCGCGCTCGCCGTTTCGCTCGCGGCGATGACCGTCGGGGCCATCCTCTCCACGGCGCTACTGATCGGGCCGGCGGCCGCGGCGCTGCGCGTGGCTCGCCGCCCGGCGGCGGCGGTGGCGCTCGCCGCGGCGATCGGGTTAGGCGCAACCTGGGGCGGGATCTACCTCGCCTATGAGAGCTTCTATTGGACGCCGGGGCGAGGGTGGCCGGTCAGTTTCTTCATCGTTGCGCTGGTCTTTGCCGCGTATCTGACGGCCGGAGCGCTCGCGGTGCGCTGGCCGCGGCGCGCCGTGGGCCTCCCCTCGGGTTGCGAGGCGCACTGAGATGTTCGCCGCCTTCATGCTGCACGCCTGGCTGGTCGCAACGATGGTGGCGATCGTCGGAGGTGCCGTCGGTTTTTTCGTGGTGGCGCGGCGCGCGGCGTTCGCGGCCCACGCGCTGCCGCTCGGGGCGTTCCCCGGCGCCGCGGCGGCGAGCCTGCTTGGCGTGAACGAGCTGCTCGGACTGGCGCTGTTCAGCGGCGTGGGCGTCATCGCGATTACCCAACTGCAGCGCGGGGAGCGGCGCGAGGTGGCGAGCGCACTATGGCTGGCGTTTGCCCTCGCGTTGGGGGTGCTGCTGCTCAGCCTCTCCGGCGCCTACGCGCAGAGCCTCTACGGGTTGCTGTTCGGCGAGGTGCTCGGGATCAGCCGAACGCAAGTGTTCGGGATCGCGCTGCTGAGTGCGCTGACGCTTGCCCTGCTCGCGCTGTTGGCGCGCCCGCTGCTGCTGGAGTCGCTGTCGGGCGATCTGGCCGCCGCAGCGTTCGGGCGGGCTCGATCCCTGGAGGGCGCGTTTCTGCTCATCGTGGCGCTCTCGACGGCGATGGCGGTGCCGGTGGTCGGCGCGCTGCTCGTGTTCAGCCTGATGGTCGGCCCGGCGAGCGCTGCGCGCGCGTACACCAATCGGCCGTGGCGCGCGCTGCTGCTGTCGGTGCTTCTGTCGATGGCGGTCGTGTGGTCGGCGATTGCGCTGACCTATCTTACCGACTGGCCGGTGGGCTTTTTCGTCGGTGCGCTGAGCGCGATGTGCTACGTGGCCGGACGGCGGCGCAGCCTGCTCGCCGGTGCCGGGTCTTAAGGGGCGTGCGGATGAGCCTCGCGCCCAGACGGCAGACGAACCCGTTGCTCGGGCGGCTCGAGGCGGTCTGCCGGGGCAGAGGATTGCGTCTGACGCGCCAGCGCCGAGCCGTCCTTCATCAGCTCGCGCGCGCCGGGCGAGCGCTCAGCGCCTACGAGCTGCTCGAGCGGCTGCGTCCCGAGGACGGCCGCTCGACGCCGGCGGGCATCTACCGCGCGCTGGAATTTCTCATCGACGCCGGCCTCGTGCATCGGCTGGAGTCGACCCGTTCGTTCATCCTCTGTGACCTCGCCGAGCCACCGACGGCGCCCCATGCCGGGCAGCTACTGATCTGCCGTGCCTGTGGGACCGTCGTGGAGAGCGAGGATGCCCGCCTCACGGCAGCGGCCGAGCGGCTCGGTGCGGCGCACGGGTTCATGATCGATGCGCGCGCCGTGGAGCTTACGGGACTGTGCGGTCGCTGCCGTGCCGCGCCGTCCGGTCGAGAGAGGCGGCGCGGCGCGGCACCTGATGAGCATTCGGATTGACCCACGGAGTGAGACAAAATGACTGAGACACGAATGAGGCGGCGCGGTGCCGCCCTCGCACTGCTGGCTACGGCCTGTGCGGGGGTCCTGATGATCCCGCAGCCGGCGCATGCGCGCGCGGCGTCCTACACCGCGATGAGCGGCAACCCGTGCGCCGCCGTTCCGAGCGCAGCGCCGGGGAAGGCGTTTATGCACATGATCCTGCACCCTGGGGCGCGTTTTCAGCTGCCGCCGCAGTCGGCGCAGCAGAAGGCACGTGCGCAGCGGGCCGCGGACCGCCAGCGGGCGCGCGATTGGGCGGATCTGTGCCGTTACCGGGCCGCGAATGAGGCCTTGCACCACCACGCTCGCGTCGTGTTCATGGGCGATTCGATCACGGACTTCTGGCAGGATGCCGATCCGGCCTTCTTCACCCATGGCATCGTGGACCGCGGGATCAGCGGCCAGACGAGCGCCCAGATGCTGGTGCGGTTCTGGCCGGACGTGATCGCGCTGCACCCGAAGGTGGTACAGATCCTCGCCGGCACCAACGATATCGCCGGCAACACCGGTCCGACCACGGCACGCCACTACGAGGATGACATCCGCGCGATGGTGACCCTGGCGCAAGCCAATCACATCCACGTCATCCTCGGTTCCCTGCCGCCCGCGGTACGCTTCTGGTGGGCGCCGAAGTATCACCCCGCCGCCGAGATCCGCAGACTGAACCGTTGGCTGCGTGCATATGCCACGCGTCACCGCCTGCGCTTCGTCGACTACTACGCGCATCTGGTGGGCCGCGGCGGCCGCTTCCGCAGGAGCCTCTCTAATGACGGGGTGCACCCGAACCGCAACGGGTTCAAGGTGATGAGCGCACTGGCACGGCGGGCACTCGAGGCGCCCTGGCCGCACTCCAGAGTGCAAAGCGCCCAACGCTAAGGGGGGCGGCGGGTCGCGGGTTTCGGGGGCTCGCCGGGGGCTTCAGAGGGACGCGAGCCTTAACGGGGAGGCGCGCGTGGACTGCATCGGCAGCTCACGCGCGAGCGTCCGCAGCGTTCGACCGTGATGATCGCCGGGTCACGCATCGCGAGATCGGAGTGCGGTGCTGAAATGGTGTGGGATGACGCTGCGTTGCGGGGAGGTCCGTCTGCGCTCACGTACGCCAGGCGCGGCGCCAGACTCAGGTTCGCTACCCGATGGCGGCGCGGACGGGTTGTGAGTGTCCTCCAAACTGAACTGGGGCTGAGGGAGCGGCCGTTAAAGAGGTCGAAGTGCGAACCTGCGCACTGATCCGCGAGAGGTGAGGCTGGCGATCGCGAAGAAGCCACCACGCCGCTGCGGTCAGCAACCGCAGCGGCGCTCGGCGTCAGCGGATCTCAGCTGCGCGCGTTGAACGACGCGCACCAGCCGTCGGCATTCACCGAGTAGCCGGCATAGATCTGGCAGCCGGCGTAGCCGGCCTTCTCGCCCGGGGTGCCGAGGAAGAAGCGGCACATGCCGCAGCGGTCACCCGGCTTGTACGTCGGGAACTTCTTGCGGTCAACGGCGCTGGCATTTGCGCGGTAGCCGAGTGACTTGGCGAGCGGATCGCTCTCGGACAAGTGCGGCAATTTCTCACCAGCGGCAGACGCGGTGCGCGGTCGCAGACCGACTACCGCGACGGATGCCGCAATGGCAGCTGACGCGAGAAACGCACGGCGAGAGGGATCAGTATGATTCTTCGAGTCGGACACAGCACACCTCCATATCGGCGGGTGCGGTAAGTATCGGTCAAGCGTTGCTATTGTGGCAACCACTGAGGCGCGCGAGAAGTACCTATGGCAGGTGTCTGGGGTTTACGTGTACCGGTCGCAACCGGCTGATCCGCAGGCCCGAATCGGAATTAGCGCGCCCGACGCAAGGTGAGGTTGATGCGCTGGCGCCCGAGTCTGGGGTGTTGCCCATCGGCGACAGGCGCCACTCCGTGGAAGGCTAAACGTGCCGGGCCGCCCCAGACCACGACGTCGCCGTGGGTCAGCGGCAGTCGCAGTGGCCGGTCGCGGCGCGTGCGGCCCCCGAAGAGGAAGACCGCCGGCAATCCCAGTGAGACCGACACGATGGGCGCGCTGAGATCATCCTCGTCCCGATCCTGGTGCAAAGACATGCGGGCCCCGGGGCCGTAGGCATTGATCAGGCAGGCATCGGGCGCAAAGGACTCAAAGCCTGCCGCCTGTGCAGCCGCGGTAGCCAGTGCCTGCAGCGGTGTGGGCAGGGCAGGCCAGGGCTTGCCGCTCTGGGGGTCGGTTGCGCTGTAGCGGTAACCGCGCCGGTCCGAGATCCAGCCGAGCGGGCCGCAATTGGTCATGGCGACGGACATCCGCTGCCCTCCCGGAGTCCTCAGGTGTCGCAGCGGCGCCGCGACGACGATTTGGGTGATGGCCTCGAGCAACGCATCCTCCCAGGCGAGGGCAAAGCGTTCGAGCCAGACAAGCCCCGGGGGCAGGGGCCGCGGGGCGTCACTCGAGGTGAAAAGATCAGACTCTTGCATGCTGTTGTGCTGCGAGTTTTCAGATCCGTCTCAAACACAAAATTTATATCACAGTCTCACACCCGCCCGCATTTCGGCTAGCGCGACTCCAACCGGTGAAGATGTTTGAAGCGCAGGTTTTTCCTGGACCCGTCAAGTGCGCTGTCTCCCGGTCCGAGGGTGTCGACTGTCATGTAAATGGCAACGACCAATGCGCCATCATCTTCGATCATCCAGCAGGCTGTTGAAAAACCCGGAGTTTCGGGCAAAGTAGACGTTATCCGGCGCACGATTGAGGTTCTCCGATGCGTGGAGCGGACTCGAAGCAGGACGCGATGTTCAGCTCCGTTTCCCCGGAAGAGCGGGTTTCGGCGAAGCATCCGCTGCGGCCGATCCGCGCGATGATCTTCGAGGCGCTGGCGCAGATGGATGGGCGGTTCGAGAAGCTCTACGCCCAGACGGGCAGATCTTCCATTGCGCCGGAGCGGCTCATTCGGGGACTGCTGCTGCAGGTGCTCTATTCGATTCAGATTCCCGAAGTCGATCCATGCGTCCGATAACAACGTGCCCTTCACCAAATCAAACTCCGCCACTTGGGCGGGGTTCGTACGGCGATCCTCTTGGTTATCCCACACTTGATGCGGACCCTTTCGGGTGGGCAGCCGCGCTATCGGCTATTGCGGCACGGAATCAACGGTAAAGCTGAACGAACGGCAATTCACGCGAGCGGTCCCGCTCTCCATTTTGCAGCAAGCCCCGGGGAGCCAAACCTTCAGCCCGTGCGAGCAGCCGCCGCCGCACGCACGAGGTACCAATCAAAGCAACTTGATTAGTCCACAAGACTTAGCTAAGCTACGAAAATGAATGGGAAAACCGTCAATATCCACGATGCGAAGACCCAGCTCTCACGTCTTATCGCACGAGTCGAGCGGGGAGAGCGCATCGTGATCGCCCGGGCCGGTAAGCCCGTCGCGGAGCTCCGGCCCGCGCGCGTGGTGAAGAAGCGCGCCAGACCGCTTGATGACCCACTCTTGCGCGTAGAGGAATATAGCTACGACGGTCCAATTGGTCCGACCGACAATGAAGAGATCGACCGGACGGTCTATGGCATCTAGACGAGTCTTTGGCGATACGTCCTTTTTTTTTGCACTCGTCGCCAAGCGGGATCCGGCACATCGTTCGGCAGTCACAGTCTACGAGAAACTACTACGGACCGATGTTCGCGTAGTGACCACAGACTACGTTGTGGACGAATTGCTCACTTTGACGAAGGCGCGCATTGACACCCCCACATCCCTCTCGTTGCTCGATAGGATGGAACGCTCGGATTCGATTGAACTGCAGATGCTTACAGGCGAAAGATTTTCGTCTGCCAAGCAGTACTTTCGCAAACATTCGGATCACGGTTATTCCTTTACAGACTGTACAAGCTTCGTAATCATGGCTGAACTGGAGATCCGCTCAGCACTGACGACAGACCGGCACTTCAGAGAGGCGGGTTTCGAGGCACTTCTTCCAATCCCTTGATCGGTCGGTTTTCGATTTTATGACCGAGCTGTGCGCGACCATGAATCTCGCTACGGATCTCTTCCGAGATTCGCGCAGCTGCAGTCGGCAAGCAGCCCTCGTATACCACGGATAGCACGCACGGTTCGGAACGTGTCAATGAGATTGGAACACCTGGTGTCATGAGATTAGAGAGCAAGCGGGTGGTGTCGTCTCCTTTTTCGGGGGGTTGATCCAGGCTGCGGTCGGCAGCTCCGGTGGCATCGGGGCGATGCCCTTGAAGCGGATGGGATGGGCCGCGAAGGCGGCATCGAGCGCCAGGGCTCGTTGCGCGCGCATAGCCAAGCCGCCGCAGCGCACCATTCACCGTGTTCACGGACATCGGCCTATCCGAGCTGCGAAGCGACGGAAAGAGGTATCTGCCCTTGCCGGTCACGCCACGGAGCTCTCGGAGCAGGGCGACTGCTTGGGACGCCAGCGGAACGATGTGCCGCTCCCGCATCTTCATCCGCGCCGCCGGGACGCGCCACTCAGCTGTCTGCAGGTCGATCTCGCTCCATTCCGCCGCCCGAAGCTCGCTGGGACGTAGAAAGACGAGGGGGGACAACTTCAGGGCTATGAGCGTTGTCGGATGCCCTATGTAGTCGTCGATGGCGCGGAGTAGGGCGCCGATCTTCGACGGCTCCGTAATCGCCGCGCGGTTCTCGACCACCACCGGCGCCAAGGCGCCCCGCAAGTCGGACGTAATGTCCCGCGTCGCTCGACCCGTCGCGATGGCGTACCCGAAGATCTGCCCGCAGCGCTGCAGGGCTCGGTGCGCGGTCTCGTTCATCCCGCGGCTCTCGATCGGCCGCAGCACGGCCAAGACCTCAGGCGCCGTGATCTCGGCGATCGGCCACGAGCCCAGGCGAGGGTAGACGAGCGAGCCCAGAATCCACCGCGCCTTAGTCATTGTGATCGGCGCCAGCCTCTCGGCCTGCATCTCCAGCCATTCCTCGGCAATCACCTTGAAGCTGTCCGCCCTGGCGATCTTGACCGTCCGCCGCTGCGCGCTCGGGTCGATCCCTCGAGCGAGGAGCTGCCGCGCCTCCTGCAGCTGCTCCCGCGCGTACGCCAACGTCACATCCGGGTACACGCCGAGCGAGAACCCGCGCTCTTTCCCGTCATATTTGTATTTGAACCGCTACCACCGCGACCCGTTCGGATTGACCACCATATACAGCCCGCGATCGTCATAGACCTTGTATGCCTTGCGGTACCTCAGCCGGCTCGCCGCTTGGCGGCCAGTGCAGCGCGGGCCAGCGCCAGATTCAGCGCGCTCCGCCGCTTACCCTCGGGCGTCTTAGGGCCGGTGCTCATGCCCCCATGCCGGACGCATCGCCCATTCGCGAGCGCAACGGCACGGTCGCCCGGTGACGCAGCGCGCATTGCACAAGTGCTCATCGCCGCCAGCGTAGTCGGGTGGAATCCCTCGCCGGGTGCTGCCGGGTGGTGGGGGCAGCTCATCGTCCTTGAGCAGGCCGTGCCACAGGCCGCGCAGGCGCAGCGAGCGCAAGGCAGCGCGCACGTCATCGTCGTACGGGTCTGCAACCACAACCCGCCGGTAGTACAGGCGCGGATCGTGGGGTCTGTCGCCGCTGTACTCAGGCGGCTCGACCCATTTCCACTGCACCAGTACGCCAGGTGGCCGGCCAGCGGCTCGGGGGTAGGGTGTGCGGCAAGCCCCTTTCGTGGCGAAGGTTTCCGGCTGTTCACCGTGCGTCCCTCGGTATGCAAGCGGTCAGTTTAGAGCGTGCTCGATCAATCGCATCTGCCGCAAACTCGGGCCGGCCTGCCGCGATATGGGCCTGCGCGACAGCAAGCAGATTCAGCGCTGCGCGCACGAGCTCCAGCCGCTCGGCCAGCTTGCGGTTCACTTGGGTATTGATGACCTTCCATGCTTCCAGCCGGTAGGGAACGGTGCTCACGATGCACCCCCGGGCAGGAAGTGTGCTGCCGCCGCAGGGTACTTGCTCAGCAACTCGGCCCATGCCCGCCGGTCGGCTTCGGCTCGGGGCAGCTCGGCGTCGTGCTCCATGATCGATGCACGCTCAAGCAGGTATTCGCCCCATGCGTTCAATTGCTCCGGGGTGGGTCGGGCTCGCTCCCGCAGTGCAGCCAGCAGCGCGGGCTTGTTCCGCTTCACCAGTTCCAGCAAGTCCGGGGTCAGCCGGTGCCAGCTTCAGGCGGTCGCAGTGCTCGGGGTCCGGTCGGACGGTCACGCCAGCGGCGCGCAGTCGGTCGAGGATCGCGGCGCTACTCATATCGTCACCTCCTGTTCGTCGGTGGGGGCGGAAATACTTGCTGAAACCATGTCGTGAATGTCGTCAATGTCGTGCTCGGGATCGCCGGAACCATCGGCAGCACGACTTCCACGACTTGATTCCGGCAACTTTTTCTCGGTCACGGTCAGCCAGGTACTAGACCCGCGCTTGCCGGTGAACTTCACCACTACCCCGAAGGTGCGCAGAGCCGGAGCGGCACGGCGCAGGGCATCGCCAAATCCCTTGGGGCTGCGCGGCCACGCTTCGCCGCCGTCAGGGCGGTCCAGTGACTCGAATAGGCGCTTGACGGTGTACTCCGTGAATCGGTCGGGGCGGCCTTCCAGATAGGTGAGCACAGCGCCGGCCACCTGGCTTGCGTCCAGCGTGCGCGCGATGCTGTCGGCCCGCATGGCCTCGAATTCGGCCAGGAAGGCATCGGCGGTGCCGCCCATCGCCACGGCCACCGCACAGCCGAGTTTTGCGTACTCGATCAGTCGGGGCCGGCGGTCGCGCTCGATGGCGATGCTCGGCAGGATCGTCAGAGCCTTGGCGAAGAGGTCCAGCAGAGCGCCCAACAGCTTGGTGTGCAGCCGGTCGAACTCACCTTCGATACCAGCGGCCTCGCGGCGATCCTCTATGACCGGCAGTTCCAGACTGATAGCGCGGTCCACGAGGTCTTGAGCAGTGATGCTCGCGCCGATGCCGTTGAGCGTGACAGGTCTCTTCGCCCGGATCGCGGATTCCTCGGCGTTCGTGTACAGCTTCCGGGTGGCGAAGGTCGCGCCGGTCGCCACGCGGCACAGAACATCCTGCATCTCCGCCGAAAGGTGACTCACGTTGTCGTAGGCGAGCAGCCAGCCCTGCGCAGTTCCTACAAAGACATCCTCACCGCCGCGCGGCGCGGAGCGCAGCTCGATGGCGGACGGGTCAATCAGCCGTTTCAGCAGCTTTTGCAAACCAGACTTCGCAGAGCCTTGCTCGCCGATGGCCTCCAATAGCGGGAACGGTGTATCGGGTCTCAAGCAGTCAAGCAGCCACGCCGTCACCAGCAGGCGCGAACTTTCCGGCACGTTGACCAGTGGCCACAGCGCATCGAGGGTGCCGCCCTCAACCGGCTCCGGCAGCGGCTTCATTGAATCAGGCCGCGTGAACATCGCGCCGTGGTGCTCAGTGACGGTCAAGCCACCAGGGCGCACCAGCACGGCACGACTTTTCCCCTGCTCGCCCAGGTCGATCACATAACCGCCGCCCAACTGGGCGCAGCGGATATGCACCTCCGCTGCCTCGCCATCGTGCAGGCCGATGCCGGCCAGGGTGGTCAGCGCCTCGGCCACCGATTGCGATCGGGCGGCCTTTTTCGTCTCGGTGTAGAACTCCGCGTGCAACCACGTCTTGAAGGCTTTGCGCTCGATGTTCCGTACTTCGCCGGTGCCGTTTTCCACCGCGTACACCTCGCCGTTTTCGTCGTGCACCAGCCGGCAGCGGTCGCGCACGAAGGCCACAAGGGTGGACGCTTGCGATTCAACGGATTTCTTCTCGCCGCCCTCGGTCGGGTCATCCGGGTTGTTCTTCCCTTCGGTCGCCGCCAGCGAATCGAGGGCCGCGAGTGTCGCATCAATTGGATCAGCGGCCATTCTGTTTGCGCTCCAGGTATTTGACGGCGCTGCCGATGCGCTCGGCCACCACGCGCAACCGCTCGATTTCGTGGCGGCGCACGGTGCGCCGGATGAGACGCGCCACGATATTTGATGGACCGGTTTTCACGTTCGGTGATGGACGTGCGGCGTGAGTGATCGTGGCGACGACGTGGGGGCGTGCGTGGATCAGAACGGCGG
>JAKCDC010000001.1 GCA_021838635.1 Pseudomonadota bacterium | reverse complement strand
AATGCCCTGATCAGGCAGATTTCGCCCCGAAAGCCCCCATTTGCCCTGAAGTCTCAGCTTATGGGGTAAGAAGTCTCACCTTATGGGGTAAGAAGTCTCACCTTATGGGGTGAAAGTCTCAGCTTATGGGGTAAACCACAACAAAAATTCGATCTTATGCGGGCCCCGACACTCTCACCCGCACTTTGACTCTCCGCAATTGAGGCAAGTCATGCAGCCGTCCATCATCACTACCGCGGCCGTACTGCACTTAGCGCATAACTGCGCGCCCTCAGGAAAATCAGACTTTGCGAAGGCGTCCGTCTGTCGGGTTCGCGCTTCATATTCAGCTCGCTTCTCATCAACCAGCTTCTGCTGGTGCTCATCGAGTTGCGGCTTGCGCAGCAGACCGATCGTCTGCAGGTGTCGCTCGATGACATAGCCGAGCTCGGCGATGATCGAGGGCATGAATTTCCCGCCCGATTGCCAGTAGCCTCCACGCGGATCGAATACAGCCTTCAGCTCATCGACCAAGAACGTGACGTCACCGCCCTTGCGGAAGACCGCGGAGATGATGCGCGTCAGAGCGACGATCCATTGGAAGTGGTCGAGATTCTTCGAGTTGATGAAAATCTCGAACGGACGGCGCTGCTCGTACTCCGTATCTTCGTTAAGCACTATGTCGTTGATAGTCACGTACATGGCGTGATCGGAAATCGGCGTCTTGATCTTATACGTCGAGCCGATCAGCACCTCCGGACGCTCGAGCTTCTCGTGCATCCGGATGACCTGCGCCATGTGCCCGTGCTTGTCGCGGACCGTTGTCGTGGTCGGCAACGGCGGCAGTGCCGCAGCAGGCGTCGGCTCGGGGCTTGCCGCCTGTGCTACCGCAGCCTTCTCGGTCTGCGCCTCGTCGGGTTTTTGTACCTGATATTTGACGATTTTGCGCTCGATTTTGATGGTCATGTGCTTAGTCCGAAATGCGCGGGTCCATCGGCTCAATACTTGCCGAAATACCCTTCCTTGAGACTGTCGAAAAGATTCGCGGCCGAGTGCATCTCGCCCTCGTACTCGATCTCCTCGTCGCCGCGCGCCTCGACGACCGTGCCGTCCTCGAGGGTGAATTTGTATACGGTGTTCTTCAGGTCCTGCTCCTTCACGAGCACGCCCTGAAAGGCCTCCGGATTGAAGCGGAACGTCGTGCAGCCTTTGAGTCCCTGCTCGTGGGCATAGAGGTAGATGTCCTTGAACTTCTCGTACGGGAAGTCGGTAGGCACGTTCGCCGTTTTCGAGATCGAAGAATCCACCCACCGCTGCGCGGCCGCCTGGACGTCGACATGCTGTGTGGGCGTGACGTCCTCGGAAGCGATGAAGTAGTCCGGCAGCTTCTCTGCTTCCGTGCCTGCATCGGGCGTCGCCCTTGGATTGATCAATTCGCGGTACGCCAGCAGCTCGAAGGAACAGACTCCAATCTTCTCTTTGGTCTTGCGGCCCGGACGGATCACGTTGCGGAAGTAGTGATGCGCGAACGAGGGTTCGATGCCATTCGAGGCGTTGTTGGCGAGCGACAGTGAGATCGTTCCGGTGGGGGCGATCGAGGTGTGGTGCGTGTAACGCGCGCCGGTCTCGGCGAGCTGCTCGACCAGTTTTGGCGCGATTTCGGCGATACGCTGCATGTATCGGCTGTACTTCGCGTGCAAAACGCGCCCGGGTATTTGATCGCCGACCTTCAATCCGTCACGGACCATCTCCGGACGCTTGCGCAACATTTCACGGGTGATCGTGAACTGCTCTGTCATGATGGGCGCCGGCCCCTTCTCCCGCGCGAGTTCTAGGGCCTCCTCCCAGCCGGCGAGTGCCATTTCGCGCGCGACATCCTCGGTGAACTTCACCGATTCGGCCGAGCCGTACTTGATTCCGAGCAGCGTGAGCGCACTGCCGAGTCCGAGGAAGCCCATGCCATGGCGCCGCTTGCGCGTGATTTCACCGCGCTGCTGTTCGAGGGGCAAGCCGTTGACCTCGACTACATTGTCGAGCATACGAGCGAAGATTTTGACGACCTCGCGGTACTCGTCCCAGTCGAAACGGGCGTGATCGGTGAACGGATCGCGTACGAAACGGGTCAGATTCACCGAGCCGAGCAGACAGCTGCCGTAAGGCGGCAACGGCTGCTCGCCGCAGGGGTTAGTAGCGCGGATGTTCTCGCACCACCAGTTGTTGTTCATCTCGTTGACGCGGTCGATAAGGATAAAACCCGGCTCGGCAAAATCGTACGTCGACGTCATGATGACGTCCCACATGCGCCGCGCCGGCAGCGTCTTATAGATCTTGCATGCAACCAGTCCGTGCTCATTGACGACATATTTGTCGTGCACCGGCCACTCGCGCCAGACGAACTTGCTGGCATCGGCCAGATCGGGCTGGTCGGACTCGTACTCTTTGCGCGACAGTGGGAACGCGAGCTTCCACTCATCGTTCTGGCGTACCGCCTGCATGAACTCGTCGGTGATCAGCAGCGACAGATTGAATTGGCGCAGCCGCCCGTTTTCTCGCTTGGCCTTGATGAATTCCATGGCGTCGGGATGACCAACGTCGAACGTTCCCATCTGCGCCCCGCGCCGGCCGCCAGCCGAGGAGACGGTGAAGCACATCTTGTCGAAGATGTCCATGAACGACAGCGGACCGGACGTGTAGGCACCAGCGCCTGACACGTAAGCGCCGCGTGGACGAAGCGTGGAGAATTCATAACCGATGCCGCAGCCGGCTTTCAGCGTCAGGCCCGCCTCATGCACTTTGCCAAGGATGTTGTCCATCGAATCCTCGATGGTCCCTGAGACGGTGCAGTTGATCGTCGAGGTGGCCGGTTTATGCTCGAGCGCTCCGGCATTGGACGTGACGCGACCGGCCGGGATGGCGCCGCGGCGCAAAGCCCAGAGGAAACGCTCGTTCCAATGATCGCGCAGGTTTTCCCGCTCGACGTCCGCCAGCGCGCGTGCCACACGCTTGTACGTGTCGTCCATCGTTTTGTCGATGGACGTGCCGTCTTTGGCGGTCAGACGATATTTCTTATCCCAGATGTCGATTGACGCCTCCTGGAACGGAATGGCGTCAATGTCCTTAGTTTCGATTTTCACGACGGTATTCATGTGTCCGCGGCGCCCTTAGTGTCTGCACACCGGATCACGGGGAATACGGGCGGCGCGGAAAGCGCGGGGCTGCGCGCACCGGATATGCCGATACGCCGATCCACAGCCTGTATTCCCCAGAGCCTCCCCGAACGCGCAATCTCGCGTGCCGCCGAGGGCGGACACAAGATCTTGTGTCGGGGTAAAGAGCCTAATGAGCACCTGCCTCTGCGTCAAGATTTCGGACTCGGAGCAGCGTTTTAATTTATGCCTGTTAAAACAATTAGTTATGTGAATTTAGCCTGTCCGAGCGGTGGGATTTTTTTCCGCGAGAGCCTCCAGGCCGTCGATCCCATAACCCCAAGATATTGTATCCCCCGAAAATCCACAGCTTGTGCACAGCCGCTGCCCGGCGAGGCACTTCGGTGTCCCTGAGGAGACTTGAAAAATTCCGCCCTGGCCACAGATCCGTTCCAACGAGATTCGCAGTGCCACAACCTGACACTACTATCATTGGAGGTTGGATCATGACTGTTGTTCGCTATCAGCCTTGGACGCTCATCGACAGCCTGCAGCGACAGCTGGATCAGGCGTTTTCGACGGGAGCCGACGAGAGCGCCGCTGCGGTGGACGCCGCGTGGATTCCGCAGGTCGACATCTACGAGGAAGCCGAACGCTACGTGGTGGTGGCAGACGTTCCGGGCGTCGAGCCGAAGGACATCCGCATCACCGCCGACAAGGGTCTGCTCACGATCCGAGGCGAGAAGCGCTCGCGGGATGCCGCGCAAGGTAATGCGCGCCAGCGCCTGGAACGGCATACAGGGGCGTTTCTGCGCACTTTCACGCTGCCTGAGGGAGCCGACGTGGACCGAATCGCCGCCAAGCAGACGCACGGCGTGCTCGAAGTGGTAATTCCAAAGCAGCCGCAGTTGCAGCCGCGCACCATCGAGGTACGCGCAGCCTGACCGATCGGCGCTACGCCCCGGGGAGCCGCCGCGCCTCCCCGGGGCGTAGAATTCTGCGCATGTCGCCGGGCGGCGTAGCGGTGGGGGTTGGCACAAATGGCAGCGCGGATGAACATTTGCGTTCTCGGGGGAACCGGATTCGTCGGCACCGCGCTGATCAACCGGCTCAGCGATGCTGGCCACTGGGTGCGCGTACCGACACGCCATCCGGACCGGTACCGGGCTTTGCAGATTTTGCCGACGGTTCGATTGATCCGCGCCGACGTGCACGACCGGCGCGATCTTGACCGGCTGGTCGAGGGCATGGATGCGGTGGTCAACCTCGTCGGCATTCTGAATGAGCACGGCCGCAATACATTCCAGCGTGCGCACGTGCAACTCGCCGAGAAGTTGATTGATGCATTAAAGGCAGGCCGCGTTCGCCGCCTGCTGCACATGAGTTCGCTCGGTGCCGATCCGCGCGGCCCGAGCCGGTATCTACGCAGCAAAGCGGAGGCAGAAGCGCTGGTGCACGCTGCATCCGCTCAGGTGGACTTCACGATCTTCCGCCCGTCGGTCATCTTCGGACCAGGCGATTCGCTCACCAATCGCTTCGCCGGCTTGCTGCATCTGTCGCACGGCTGGCTGCCGCTCGCCCGCGCGCAGGCGCGCTTCGCGCCAGTCTACGTCGGCGACGTCGCCACCGCCTTTATCCATGCGCTGTCCGCGCGCAGCACGATAGGTCAGACCTACGAGCTCGGGGGACCGCAAATCATGACTCTCGAGCAGCTCGTGCGTGCCACCGCCACGGTCGCGGGACTTCCCTGCCACCTCTTTGGCCTGCCGGACCCACTCGCACGGCTCCAAGGGGTGGTTCTCGGATGCCTGCCGGGCAAGCCCTTCACACTCGACAATTTCCGCTCCCTGACGCGCGACAGCGTCTGCGCCGAGGACGGATTCGAGCGCCTGGGACTGACCCGCCATCGGTTGCTGGACCTGCTGCCGACCTATCTGGCGCCGCCCCGAGCCCCGGCTCGATCGCTGGCGGCACTGCGCTGAGTACGGCTGAGCAGTCCCTCAAGCCTGGAGGATTTCCACCGCTAGGACGATCCGCGAGTTGCCAGGCGCGCATCGCAAGCGAATCTCGCCGCAGAGGCGGTGGCTGCCGTTGCCGACATCGTGCGCGCCATGGACCGCGCGGGCACTGGGCGGCCCGCTGCACCTCGCCATCGCGAGCGAGTCGCGGAAAAGTTTGACCGTCGATCGGGGTGAACGCAGGGTGCTTGCCGAGTCGACAGCGTCCACGCGACCTGGTGACGCGGCCCAGCCGAGCGAGCGGCACCATCGATCGATTGAGTTACCGAACGATGTCCGGTCCCGGCGAGACATCGATCCCGGTCGGCGCAGCGCGTTCGCAGGGCGCGTGACGAGTCAGCCGAGCGCGCCGATCGCCTCCAGCCGCCGCGTCCGGATCTTCTCGCCGATGGCCGGACCGGTCAGCCCACGGCGCTCTTCGCTGCCGAGCACGACGGCCGCAGCCGCAGCGCGCGCGCGACGCAGATAATCGGCCTGCGGGTACGGCGTCGCCTGCAGCCCGGCTCGGCCGCGAGCATCGGCTTCGCAGGCTCGCAGCAGATCTTCGAACCGCTCCGGACGGCGCAGCGCATCCGTCGCTTCGAGCAGCTGCAGCACGGTGCTCGGACGCAGCTGGGCAGCACGGTGCACGTGCGCGTGATGGCGAGCCGTCAGCACGGCGAGTTCGCGGTAGGCATTTGGAACGCGCAGGCGAGCGCACAGCGCCTCGATGAGCGGTACTCCGGCTTCCTCGTGACCGTGATGACTCGGCCAGTGCTCCGCCGCGGTGCGCGCCTTACCCAAATCGTGCATGAGCACCGCGAAGCGCGCAGGCATCGACAGGCCGGCGTCCGCGGCCCAGCGCAGAGCCAGCATCACATGCACGCCGGCATCGACCTCCGGGTGCCACTTGACCGGCTGCGGTACGCCATAAAGCGCCGCCACCTCAGGAAAGATCAGGCTCAGCGCACCGCACTCGCGCAGCGTCTCGAAGAAGACCTCCGGCCGAGACTCCCCGAGCGCCCGTTCGGTCTCCTGCCACACCCGCTCAGGCACCAGTGCGCCGAGTTCGCCCGATTCGCTCATGCGGCGCATCAGCGCGAGCGTCTCGGCTGCGACGCTAAAACCAAGCGGCGCGTAGCGGGCCGCGAAGCGCGCCACACGCAATACGCGCACCGGATCCTCAACGAACGCCGCCGAGACATGGCGCAGCAGGCGCGCCTCAAGGTCACGCTGGCCACCGTACGGATCGATGATCTGGCCGGTGGCGGTCTCGGCCATGGCGTTGACCGTCAGATCGCGCCGGCGCAGGTCTTCTTGCAGCGTCACCTCGGGCGAGAACTCGGTGATGAAGCCCCGGTAGCCCGGCGCGACCTTGCGCTCCAGACGCGCCAAGGCGTACTCCTCGCGCGTCTGCGGATGCAGAAACACCGGGAATTCGCGTCCCACGGGCAGGTACCCCTGGCGCTCGAGCTCCTCAGGACGCGCGCCCACAACGACCCAGTCGCGCTCGTGTACGGGCCGCCCGAGCAACCGGTCCCGCACCGCTCCGCCAACTAGGTAGACTTCCATGCACCCATGGTAACCGACTCAAGTGCCCGCACGGTGAGCCCCACCCCCCTCCCGCCCTGCCGCCTGCGGCGTACCACCGCGACGATTCGGCTCGCCATCGCCGCCCTGGCGCTCGGCGCACTCGGTGGCTGCGCCAGCACGGCCTACCTCATGCAGGCCGCGGTCGGTGAATGGCACGTCGTACACGATCGGCGCTCCATCATCGATGTCATTGACGCACCCGACGCCCCGCAGCCGCTGGTGCGCGAACTCGGAGCGGTGCGGGCGGCCCGCCGCTTCGCCTCCGTGCAACTCGGCCTACCGGACAACGACAGTTATCGCAGCTACGTACGCCTGCACCGCCGCTACGCGGTGTGGAACGTCGTGGCTGCACCGCAGTTCTCCGTCAAACCCAAGCAGTGGTGCTTTCCAATCGCCGGCTGCGTCGCGTATCGCGGCTATTTCCACGAGCACGCCGCTGATGCGTTCGCCGCTCGCCTGAAGCGCCGCGGTTACGACGTCCTGGTCGAGGGCGTACCAGCCTACTCGACGCTCGGCCATCTGCCCGACCCGGTCATGAGCACCATGATGCGCTACGGCAGCGATGAACTCGCGGGCATGATCTTTCATGAACTCGCGCACCAGCTGCTGTACATACCCAACGACTCGCGCTTCGACGAAGCGTTTGCGATGACTGTGGAAAACACGGGCCTGAAGCGCTGGTTGCGGTATCGACACGAACCGCAGCGCATCGAGATGTTCGAACAGCTGGATGCCGCCGACCGCGCCTTCGCCACTCTGCTGCGCCGCACGCGCCGCCGGCTCGCGCGCCTGTACGCCTCGGGCCTGCCCCACCCACAGATGCTCAAGCACAAGCACGCGGTGTTCGCGCACCTGGCCACGCAGATCCACGCGCTGGAGCAACGCCTGCAGGTGCGCACCCCGCTGTACAACCGTTGGATCCGCCAGGGCCTGAATAACGCCGATCTGGTCTCGGTCGGCACCTATTACGATTGTCTGCCGGGATTCGAGCGGCTGCTGCGCCGCGAGCACGGCGACCTGAGGCGCTTCTATGCCGCGGCGCGCCGTCTGGCACACGAGCCGAAGCCGATCCGCGATCGCGCGCTCTGTCGTTCGTGATGCGCGCGCCGAAATCCGTCGGTCACAGCGAATCGCGCAGGTCCTGCAACCCAAACCCCGGCAGCGGGGCATCGCACTGGCGCGTCAGCGCCATCACTTTGAACGCCTCGCCCATCTCCCCCGGCAGCAGCAGCCGGCGCGCCTCGCCCGCGCGGCGCGCGCGCTCCAGCGCGTCGCCCGCTTCGCCGACTAGACGCTCGATCCCCGTGCCAAGCAAGAAAGCCGCCTGCGTCGCAAATCCCGCCACCTCGAGTCCGGCGGCGACGGCGCTTTCCGCAACCCGGGTGAACTCGACCCAGGCGGTAATGTCCTGCACGCCTAGGTTCACGTACGGGTCGTCATGCACTCGGTGCTTGTAGTGACAGCGCAGCGTGCCCGCGACGCGCTGCGGGTGGTAGTAATGCTTACGCGGCAGACCGTAATCAAACAGCAGCAGCATGCCACGCTGCAGCGCATCCGCGGCGCTCGCTACCCAGGGGGCGGCCTGCAGACAGATCTCCGACACGTACCCCTCGGCCAGCGGTTCGGGCAGTTCTGCGCTGAGGCGCGCCCATTCCTGCACGAGCGCGGCATCCGCCGGCGCAGCGCGCTCGACCAGGCGTCCGCCGTCGAACGCAACGCCGAGCTCGCGCGCCATGCCCGCTTCGAGGATGAACCTGCGGCAGGGCAGCGCATCGAGCACCTCATTGGCGAGGATCACGCCCTGCATGGGCCGCTGCGGCAACCGCTCAAGCCACACCACACGCTCGGCGAGCGACGCCGGCAGTGCCCCGATGCACCGCCGCTGCCGCTCAGCCAGATCCGCGCTGACTTCCAGGATCGCGTAGCGGTGCGGCAGGCGGCCGCGGGCGGCCAGCTCGGTGAGCACCGCGACCGCCATGCGGCCGGTGCCGGCCCCGAACTCCAGGATGTCCCCGCCATCGGCGAGCACCTCGGCGCACTGCGCCGCCACGCAGCGGCTGAACAGGTCCGACATTTGCGGCGCCGTGACGAAATCCCCACCCGCGCCGATCTTGACGCTACCGGCGCTGTAGTAGCCAAGTCCCGGTGTGTACAGGGCGAGCGCCATGAAGCGCTCGAACGACAGCCAACCGCCAGCGGCGCACACCTCAGCGGCAATGTGTGCGGTGAGCGCCTCGGAATGCGCCGCTTCTTCCGCCGACAGCGCCGGGGCCATAATGGAGTCTGCCGTCCTCATCGATCGAGCCTAAGTACATGACGCCATCCGACGACGCCCACGCACCCGGCCCACTCGCGGGCCAAGCGGTTCTGGTGACCGGCGGCGCGCGCCGCCTCGGCGCGCTCATTGCGCGCACGCTGCACGCCGCCGGCGCACAGGTCGTGCTGCACTACCATAAGTCGGCGGAACAGGCCGGCACGCTCGCCGCGGAATTGAATGCCACCCGGGCCGACTCGGCAGCGCTCGTGTCCGGGGACCTCCTCGATCCGCAGTCGCTCGAGCGGCTGGCCTCCACCGCGGTGTCGGCCTTCGGCCGACTCGATATCTTGGTGAACAACGCCTCGACCTTTTATCCCACCCCGATCGGACAGATCGACGAGCGGGTCTGGAACGATCTGATCGGCACCAACTTGAAGGCGCCGCTGTTCCTGGCCCAAGCCACCCGCGCGGCGCTGAGTGAGCGCGGCGGTCTGATCGTGAACCTCACGGACATCCACGGCATGCGTCCTTTGCGTCACCACCCGGTGTACAGCGTGGCCAAGGCAGGCCTGATCATGCTGACGAAGTCGCTGGCGCGCGAGCTCGGTCCGCAGGTCCGGGTCAACGCAATCGCCCCCGGACCGGTGCTCTGGCCGGAGAGCGGCGTCGAGGAGCCGCTGCGCCGGCACATCATCGAGCGCACCGCGTTGAAGCGCAGCGGAGCGCCGGAGGATATTGCGCGCGCGGCGCGCTTCTTCGCCTGCGATGCGCCGTTTGTCACGGGGCAGGTGCTCGCCGTGGACGGCGGGCGCAGCATCGCCTGGTAGAACGGCGCGAACACGCCAGCGGCGTGGGACGGACGCACCGCGCATTGCGCGCTACCTCGCGCCTTCGTCCGCGCCGGACGAGGGGACCCGGATCAGGGGGTGAGCGGCCTGATCGAACTGCCGCCACAGCGCCCCGATGCTCGCCCCGGCGGTCGGATGGATCAGCTCGGGCGCCAGTTCGGCCAGCGGGCCGAGCATGTAGGCGCGTTTGAGCAGATCCGGCCGCGGCAAGCGCACAGCCGGGGTGTCGAGCACCTGCGTGCCGTACAGCAGAATGTCCAGATCCATGCTGCGCGGCGCCCAGCGCGGCGCGTTGCGCGTACGCCCACAGAGGCCCTCGATGGCCTGCAGGCGCGCGATCACGGCCTCGAGCGGTTGGTCGGTGCTGAAGCCAGCCACGAAATTGATGAAATCGTCACCCTCGAATCCGACCGCGCGATTGCGATACCAGGCCGAGCAGCGGGTCCCGGGAAACGTCCCGGCCAGTTCCCGTGCCGCCCGCGCGAGATGTGTATGCGGTTCCACGTTGCTGCCAGCGGCGACATAGACCTCGAGCATCGGTCCGTCTCAGCGCGCCGCGTCGCGCCGGCGCTCGATCGTCACGCCGACGTCGCGGGAGTTGCGGATCGCGCCCGGTTTGTTCAGCGACAGCCGGACCCACTCCAGAGCGAACTCCTCGAGCAGCAGCATCGCCAGTCGATGCGCCAGGGTCTCGACCAGTTTGAACTCGGAGCCCTCGATGAAGGCCAGTGCGCGCTTGGCGATCTGCTTGTAGTCAACGGTATCGGCCACTTCGTCCGACGCGGCGGCCCGTGCGCAGTCGACGGGCAGCTCCAGGTCGATGACCACCGTCTGCTTGACGCGCCGCTCCCAGTCGATGAAGCCGATGATGCACTCGGCGGTCAGTCCGCGCAGGAAGATCCGATCCCCGCAAAGCGCCGTCTCGGTCATGATCTGTTCGGTCCCCTTCTCAATCCGTTCAACGCACCGCGCGTCGTGCCGTTCGGCCGGCTCACGCAAGAGCCTCGGCGCCCACGGGCGCGAGCGACTCCAGCGGCCATTGAGCGCGTGCCTCGATGGCGAGCCCCTGACGCTCCCCGGCACGCAGCCGATGCAGGCCGGCTAGCGCGATCATCGCCGCGTTGTCGGTGCAGAATTCGATGCGCGGATAGTACACGCGCGCGCCGTGACGGGCGGCAGCGTTTGAGAGCGCCTCGCGCAGCGGCAGGTTCGCGCTGACACCGCCGGAAACCACCAATGCACCGAACCCGCTCTGCTCAAGGGCGCGTTCGGCCTTGACGGTGAGCGTCTCGACGATCGCCTCCTCGACCGCGCGAGCCACATCGGCCCGGGTACGCGCATCGAGTTGGCGACCCCGCAGAGTGTGCAGCACGGCTGTCTTCAAGCCAGAGAAGCTGAACTCCAAACCGGGCCGATCCAGCATCGGCCGGGGGAAATGAAACGCCCCTGCGATTCCTTGCGTCGCCAGGCGCGAGAGTTCCGGCCCGCCCGGGTAGGGCAGACCGAGAAGCTTGGCGGTCTTATCGAAGGCCTCACCGGCGGCATCGTCGCGCGTGTCGCCGAGCACACGGTAGCGGCCGATGCCGCGCACCTCGATCAGCTGCGTGTGACCGCCGGAGACCAGCAGCGCCACGTGCGGGAACGGCGGCGGCTGCGGCTCGAGCAGCGGCGCAAGCAGGTGGCCCTCTAGGTGGTGCACGCCGACGGCCGGCAAATTCCAGGCGTACGCAAGGCTGCGTGCCAGCGCTGCGCCCGTCAGCAGTGCCCCGATCAGCCCCGGGCCTGCCGTGTAGGCGATCCCGGTGAGTGCCTGCGGCGCGGTGCGTGCCACGGCAAGCGCCCGCTCGACCAGCGGCAGGAGCTTGCGCACATGGTCGCGCGAGGCCAATTCCGGCACGACCCCGCCGTAGACACGGTGCAGCGTGATCTGGCTGTACAGTTCGTGCGCCAGCAGGCCATCGGACGCGTCCAGAATGGCTGCAGCACTTTCGTCACAGGAAGACTCGATCGCAAGAACACGCATGTCATTGACTCTAATAGAATAATGGCGCTCCGCCGGGTGTCGGCAACCCGCGCCGTCGGCATCGGCCCCAGCCCTGTAACCCGCGCGGCGGGACGCCGGGCCACAGGGCCGATGCGCTAATTTTGCCTTTACCTGTAGCCTCTACTAGAATTGCCGGCCCATTTGACCCGGCTCTCTGTCCGCTGCGGCGCGCTTTCGGTGCGCGGGGCGGGATGCGGCGCCGGACCCCAACTGTCTGTAGAGGTTTCGATGCCGAGCGTCCGTATCCGCGAGAACGAATATTTCGATGCCGCCCTACGGCGTTTCAAGCGCGCCTGCGAGAAGGCCGGCATCCTCACCGAACTGCGTCGCCGTGAATTCTACGAGAAGCCGACCCAGGAGCGGAAACGCAAGAAGGCGGCCGCCGTGAAGCGGCACATGAAGCGCGTCTCGCGCGAGGGCATGCGCGCCGCGCGCTGAGGCCTGTGCGCATGACGCTCAAGGAACGCATCACCGAGGACATGAAGCGCGCGATGCGCTCGGGCGAGAGGGAGCGTCTCGGTACCATCCGCATGGCGCTCGCTGCGGTCAAGCAGCGTGAAGTGGACGAGCGGGTGATGCTCGATGACACGCAGGTGCTCGCGGTCCTTGAGAAGATGATTAAGCAGCGCAAGGAAGCGATCGCGCAGTTCGCCAGCGGCGGACGCAGTGATCTGGTCGCCAAGGAGAGCGCCGAGATCACGGTGCTCGAGGCCTATCTGCCTGCGCAGATGAGCGGGGCGGAGATCGAGGCGTTGATCGGCCAGGCGATCACCTCAAGCGGCGCCACCTCGCCGAAGGACATGGGCAAGGTGATGGCGGTGATCAAGTCCCAGGCCCAGGGCCGCGCCGACATGAGCGCCGTCAGCGCTCTGGTGCGCGATCGGCTGGGCCGCCTGCCGGGGTAGTCAGCCCCTATCATTCCTCAGAGCTTCATCGACGAGCTGATCGCCCGCACGGACATCGTGGAGGTGGTCGGCTCGCGCGTGCAGCTGGCCAAGGCGGGCCGCGAGTACAAGGCCTGCTGCCCATTCCACAACGAGAAGACCGCATCGTTCTGGGTCAGCCCCGAAAAGCAGTTCTATCACTGCTTCGGCTGCGGCGCTCACGGCACGGCGTTGCGCTTCCTGATGGAATACGACCACATGAGCTTCCCGGAAGCGATCGAGGATCTGGCCGGGCGGCTCGGACTCACCGTTCCGCACGAAGGCGGTGGTAGCGGCCCGGACCCGCAGAACGCGCCCCTGTATGAGCTCATGGGCCGGGTGACGCAGTTCTACGCACAGGCGCTGACCGGGACAGCCCGGGCCGGACAATACGTCGCTCAGCGCGGGCTGACGACCGAGACCGTACAGCGCTTTGCGCTCGGATACGCCCCAGATGCCTGGGATGCGCTGCTCAGCCGTTTCGGGACGCACGAGGCGGACCGCCGCGCACTCGCGGCGAGCGGACTGATCATCGAGCGCAGCGGCGGCCGGGGCGAAGGCCATTACGACCGCTTTCGGGATCGGATCATGTTTCCGATCCGCGACAGCCGCGGCCGCACGATTGCATTCGGGGGGCGCGTCCTCGATCGGGGTGAACCGAAGTACTTGAATTCTCCGGAAACAGCCCTATTTCACAAAGGCCACGAGCTGTATGGGTTATACGAATCGCGGGTCGCCGGCGGAACCCTGAAGCGCCTAGTGGTCGTGGAGGGCTACATGGATGTGGTCCGGTTGCACCAGGCGGGTATCACCTGTTCCGTAGCGACGCTCGGCACCGCGACGACGCCTGAGCATCTGAAGCGCATCTTCCGGCTGGTGCGCGAGGTGGTGTTCGCGTTCGACGGCGACCGGGCCGGACGTAGCGCAGCTTGGCGTGCACTGCAGCACGCCCTGCCGGAGGCGCGCGAGGGGCGGGAGATCCGCTTCTTGTTCCTGCCTGAAGGGCACGACCCGGACAGCTTGGTCGGCGCCGAGGGCCGGGAGGCCTTCGAGCAGCGCCTGGACGGGGCGCTACCGCTATCGGAGTACCTCGTTCGGGAGTTGTCGGCCGAGACGGATATCACGCACGCTGACGGTCGGGCGCGTCTGGCCGAAGCGGCCAGGCCGCTGATCGGAAAAATCCCGGCTGGCGTGTACCGGGAACTGTTGATCGCCCGCGTGGCCGAAGTGGTGGGATTGCCGGCCGAGCGCCTCGAGGCGCTCTGGCAGGGCACAATGGCGCCCGCGCCACCGCCTGCGGCCGTTCGGTCGCCGCCGCGGACCCGAAACAGCGCCGGGCGCGGCAGCCTGATACGTCAGGCGCTCGCCCGGCTGGTGCGTTTTCCCAGCATTGCCGGGGCGGTCACGGACGCTGAGCGTGCGGAACTGCAGGACTGCACCGAGGCTGGCGCGGAGCTGCTGCGCAGACTGCTCGATGATTTGCGCGCGCGGCCGATACAGATCTCGGCGCAGGTCATCGAGCGCTGGCGGGACCGTCCGGGCGGAGAACATCTCGGGCGCCTGCTGGAGCGCGAGGCGGTGCTCGACGACGAGGCTGCCGCTGCTGTCGAGCTGCGGGCCGCGCTCGGTAAACTGGTCGATCTGGGGGTTGATCAGCGGTTGCGAGCGCTCGAAACCAAGAGCCGAAGTGGACCGTTAAGCGAGCAAGAACTTAAGGAGTTTCAAATGCTTACATCACGAAAGACCGTGCGGAACGGGAAGTCCGGACCGGGGTGAACTTGTGGACGCCACGCGAGCCTCATACACTAGGCGAATTTATTTTGGCGCCCCTTGAGTCTGCCCGCGCCTGCCAGCACATCGGGGTCAAGGCCCCCGCCAATTCCGTCGAGATTCAATGAAAGCCAAGTCCAAGACTACTGCTCCGAGCCGTAAGCGCCCCGCTGCGCATTCCGGCAAGCCCGCCAAGGCCACCAGCGCCGAGAAGTCGGTGCGCGTGGCCACGCCCAAGGCGCACGCCAAGGTCAGTACGGCGGCCAAGCACACCGCTCGGGTGCACGACGTACCCGCCGAGAGCAAGCCTGCGCCGGAGAAGCGCCCGGCCGTCCTCGAGCGGCGCCCGGTGGCCATGCCTGAGGACCGCCAGTCGCAGCTGAAGCTGCTGATCGCGCGCGGCAAGGAACAGGGCTACCTCACCTATGCGCAGGTGAACGATCACCTGCCCTCCGAAATCGTCGATCCGGAGCAGATCGAGGATATCGTCAACACCATCAACGAGATGGGCATCCCGGTGTACGAGAAGGCACCGGAGACCGAGTCGCTGCTCGCCGGAGAACCCTCCGCGCCGGCCGACGAGGAGGCCATCGAGGAGGCGGCGGCGGTGTTGGCGGCGCTCGATGCCGAACTCGGCCGCACGACCGACCCGGTGCGCATGTACATGCGCGAGATGGGCACGGTGGAGCTGCTGACGCGCGAAGGCGAGATCCGTATCGCGCGACGCATCGAGGAAGGACTCGAGGCGGTGCGTCGCCAGCTGGCGATGTTCCCGCTGACGCACGACTGCCTGCTGAAGGCCTACGAGCCGGTCAAGACCGGACAGACGCGTCTGGTCGATGTGATCGTCGGGTTCGTCGACCCGAATGCGCCCGACGTCATCGCCCAGCCGCAAAACCCGACCAAGGTCGAGGTTGCCGCAGCCGAGGAGTCCGATGACGAGGAGAGCGAGGACGAAGCGGACGGGGAGGAGGAGAGCGTCGATTCCGGTCCGGATCCGCAGGAAGCCGCCGAGCGCTTCGGGCGGCTAGGCAAGGCCTATGCGCAGATGCTGAGCTCCATCGAGAAACTCGGCTCGCACGATCCAAAGTCGCTCAAGGCGCGCAAGAAGGCCGCCGATGAATTCCTGGAGCTGAAACTCTCCCCGCGCATGTTCGATGCGCTGATCGGCAACCTGCGCGATCACATCCGCGAGATCCGTCACCTCGAGAAGGAGATCATGACGCTGGCGGTGCGCGATTGCGGCATGCCGCGCAAGGACTTCATCGCGTCGTTCCCGAAGAACGAGACCAATACGCGCTGGCTCTCCAAGCACGTCAAGGCCGGCAAGAAATACTCGACGGCGCTCGCCAAGATGGAGCCGGAGTTCGAGCGGCGCCAGGGCAAACTGGCCGCGCTCGAGCAGCAGCTGCACCTCTCGATCAACGAGGTCAAGGAGATCAACCGCGAGGTGTCGATCGGCGAGGCCAAGGCACGCCGCGCCAAGAAGGAGATGGTCGAGGCGAACCTGCGCCTGGTGATCTCCATCGCCAAGAAGTACACCAACCGCGGACTGCAGTTCCTCGACCTGATCCAGGAAGGCAATATCGGTCTGATGAAGGCGGTCGACAAGTTCGAATACCGCCGTGGCTACAAGTTCAGCACCTACGCCACGTGGTGGATCCGTCAGGCCATCACCCGTTCGATCGCCGATCAGGCGCGCACCATTCGCATCCCGGTGCACATGATCGAGACGATCAACAAGCTGAACCGGATCTCGCGGCAGATGCTGCAGGAGATGGGCCGCGAACCGACGCCGGAGGAACTGGCGGTGCGCATGGAGATGCCCGAGGACAAGGTGCGCAAGGTGCTGAAGATCGCCAAGGAACCGATCTCCATGGAGACCCCGATCGGTGATGACGAGGATTCGCACCTCGGGGATTTCATCGAGGACACCTCGGTGGCCTCGCCGATCGACCAGGCGACCATGGAGTCGCTGCGCGAGACCACGCACGCCGTGCTGGCTCAGCTCACCCCGCGCGAAGCGAAGGTGCTGCGCATGCGCTTTGGGATCGACATGAATACCGACCACACGCTCGAGGAGGTCGGCAAGCAGTTCGATGTCACGCGCGAGCGGATCCGTCAGATCGAGGCGAAGGCGCTGCGCAAGCTGCGCCATCCGAGCCGCAGCGAACAGCTGCGCAGCTTCCTGATGGAGGATTGATGGATCTCACGGCCGCGCAGGATGCGCGGCCGGTCAGATCCCAAACTTCCCCAGCGCATCGGTGAGCTGGCGCAGCAATTCCGCAAGCGCCGGGTGGTCCGCCTGGAAGCGCACCGCCATGCCCTCCAGGCGCGAGGCGTGTCCGCTCACCGAGCTGCTCTCCGCCGGTCCCTCGCCAAGGGCGCGGCCGATATCCTGGACCAGCGCGCCGAGCATCTGGCGCGACTCCGCATCGATCGAGCCGCTCTGGCTCAACCGCTCGTGCACCCGCGCCAGCAATTCGCGCAGGGTCTCTTCGCTCGTGCGCCCTTGGTTCATCGACCGCTCCATTGTCTAAGCTACAGCGATTCTAGCCGAGAACCCTGCGGCACGACTGGACTGCATTGCGGCACAAGCGTAGAACAATCGCCTTAGATAACTCATTCCAGTAGCACAATCGTGGACAAGATCGACCGGGAGATCGTGCGCACGCTCGAACAGGATGCGCGCATCTCGTTCGCCGAACTCGGCCAGCATGTGGGCTTGTCGAAAACCCCCTGCTGGCAGCGCGTGCGCGAGCTGGAACGCCGGGGGCTGATCCGCGGCTACCGGGCAGAACTCGATGCCGAACAACTCGGGCTGCGGGTGCACGCGTTCGTGTACGTGAGCATCGATTCGGCGCGCTATGCGCAGTTCGAAGCGGCCGCCGAGCGCCATCCCGCGGTGCTGCAGTGCTACGCCACGGCCGGACAGGCGGACTACCTGATACACGTTTTGGTCACAGAAATCGCCGCACTCGATGAATTGCTGCGCATGCAGGTCAGCCGCATGCCGGGGGTGCAGAGAATCGAGACGACGGTGTGCATGAAGACGATCAAATCGAGGGCCCCCCTGAGCGGCTGCCTGGCGCCCTAGCGCGCCAGCGGCGCACTAGGGCGCCAGCGCCGCTGCTAGAATGGCGCCCCGCGCGGGCCTGTAGCACAGCGGTTAGTGCAGGGGACTCATAATCCCTTGGTCGTAGGTTCGAATCCTACCGGGCCCAGATCCCGCTGCACGACGCGGCAGACGCACTCCCTTCCCCGGGGCCTGAGACGCGATGCCAACCTATGTCGCCCTGCTCCGCGCGATCAACGTCGGTGGCCACAAACTGCCGATGGCCGCGCTGCTTCAGATGTGTCGTTCGGCGGGCTTCGATCGCCCCCGGACCTACATCGCGTCGGGCAACGCCCTGTTTGAGTGCCGCCTCGGCGAGCCACGGGTGCGCCAGGGGCTGATGCGCCAGCTCGAGGACTACTTCGGCAAGCCGATCGGCGTGCAAGTGCGCACCGCGGCGCAGCTCACCGCCGTGTGGGCCGCAAACCCGTTTCCGCAGGCGCCGCCGAGCCGCACGGTGGCGATCTTCCTCGAGGCGCCGCCGCCGGCCGGAGCGATTCAGGACATCCGCGGCGCTCGACACGAGCGCCTCGCCTGCGGCACTCGCGAGATCTACGTGCACTATCCGGACGGAATCGGCGCCTCCACACTGGTCATTCCCGCCGCCAGGGCCGGGACGGCGCGCAACCTCAACACGGTCGGTGCGCTGGCGGCACTGGCCGCATCGCATTGATCGGGACCGCCTGCCATGGCCGCCAAAACCCTCGACCAATGGCTGACGGAGTACTCGCAGGTGCACCGTCACCCGGTCAACCGCGCCGTGCACACCGTGTGCGTGCCGGCCATCCTCTTCGCCCTTCTCGCTCTGCTCTGGAGCGTCGAGATCGCCGGGGTGCGCAGCGCCTATCTGGTGATGATCGGGGTGACGCCTTTTTATCTTCGCCTCGGCGTGAAGGCGTCCGTCGCGATCGCCGTGCAGCTCGCCGCCTGTGTGCTCATTCTGGCGTTCTGGCCTGCCGCCCCGCCGCTCAGGCCCGTCGCGCTCGGGCTGTTCATCCTCGCCTGGATCGGCCAGTTCGTCGGGCACGCGATCGAGGGGCGACGCCCGAAATTCTTTCAGGATCTGACGTTCTTGCTCATCGGCCCGTTGTGGGTCGTGCTGAAGTAGAGGGCGCACCCGTCGGCATGCGGCCCGCGCCCGGTCCCGTGCAGAGGGAGAGTTCCAGATGACTCACGCGACGGTGTTCCCGCTCGATGGCGGCTGCGACTGCGGCGAGGTCCGCTACCGGCTGACGACCCGACCACTGATCGTGCACTGCTGTCATTGCCGCTGGTGCCAGCGCGAGAGCGGCGCGGCATTCGCGCTCAATGCGCTCATTGAGTCTGAACGCGTCGTGCACCTGCGCGCCGAACCCGAACTGGTCAATACCCCCTCACAGAGCGGTGCCGGGCAGCGCATCGCCCGCTGCCCGCTGTGCCGGGTCGCACTGTGGAGTCATTACGCCGGGGCCGGTCCGATTCTGCGCTTCGTACGGGTCGGGACGCTCGATGCGCCCGAGCACCTGCCGCCGGACATCCACATCTTCACCGCCTCGAGGCAACCCTGGGTCGTACTGCCCCAGGGCGCTACGGCCGTGCCGGAATTCTACGACCCGGGCGAGCATTGGAGCGCCGAGAGCCTCGAGCGCCGCCAGACCTTCCTGCCGCAGCTGCGCGCCTATCGGGCCGCCCGCGCTGCTGAGGCGGCCCGCAGCCCACCGGGCGCCCATTCTTGAGCCATACCTTAGCAATAAGTGCGCGGCGGCACCCGTCCCGTCGGGGCTGCACTCGGTCCTCTGCAACTTTTCCGCAGGGCCGGTGTTCTTGTCTCAAACGATGAACACCCCGTGCAATTGGCAACCACAAGGCCCGATTCTCAAGAGTTCGCAGCGTTCATGCGCGCTTATCAGGACATGGTTTTTTCCACGGCGGTGCGGCTGACCGGCAGCCCCGCACAAGCCGAGGACATCAGCCAGGACGTGTTCCTGAAGGCGTACGAGAACTTCGAGCGGCTCGGCGAGGGCGCAAGCCCCGGCGGCTGGCTGAAGACCGTCGCCACGAACCTGGCGCTGAACCATCTCACGCGCCATCGTAAGCGCTGGCGTCTGTTCTCCGAGGTCTTCACCGACGAATCACGCGAGGAGGACATCGAGGATGCGAGTGCGGCCTTCGCGGGTGCATTGCATGAGCTGGACGAGCAGCAGCGCCACGCCCTGATCGACGCGGCGCTGCGCAACCTGCCTGACCACCAGCGCGTGCCGCTGGTGCTGTTTCACTTCGAGGACATGTCCTACCAGGACATCGCCGCGCGCCTCGGTCATTCGCTCGCGAAGACCAAGACCGACATTCTGCGCGGCCGCCTCGCCATGGCCAAGACCCTTGCCGCCGGCGGACTCGGCCCACAAACCGACCGGAGCTGTGCACCGACATGAATAACCCTACTTCTCTTGAAGAGCGGCTCGAGCAGCTGGCACACCAAGCGCTGCGCGACCTGCCACCCTGTGCCGCGCCCACCTCGCTCGAAGCGCGCGTTCTGCGGGAAATCGATCGGCGTACAAGCCACCAACACCTCGCGGGCATCACCCGGTGGCCCCGCGCGGCGCGCGCGCTGCTGATCGCGGTATGTGCACTGTGCGTACCGCTGGCGTGGATGCTCGCGGCGCGGCTGCGCGAGCGCGTAGCGCACGCACTCGCCCACGCAGGCGTCGTGCACATGGCGCAGAGCATACGCGGCACCAGCCGCACGATCCTCGACCTCGGCGAGCTGGCCGTGCATCTGACGCACGCAATCCCTTCGGACTGGCTGTTCGCGGGCTTGCTCATCGTCGGAGCGGCCTACGCGATGCTGGGCGCGCTCGGCTACCTGCTGCTCTATCCCACGCTGCCGCATTCCAAGGCGCATACCGTATGAACAAGGTTATTCAATCACTTCTCCCCGCAGCAGCACTGAGCGGGCTGCTCGCCCTCGGCGGCGGCATCGCTCCGGCCGGCGCCGGACAGTCACCCGTGATGAGCGCCTCCGGTGTTGTGACCACCGCCTCGCCCCACGGCACGACTGAGGTGCGGATCGGCTCACACGGCATCAATGTTGAGAGCGGCTCGAGCCGCATCCGCATCGGGCGCATCGGGCGCAGCGGCCTCGGCATCACCGACAACGCCAGCACGGTCGTGACGTGGCACGACCACCATCACTCCTGCCCAGATGATCAAGAACTGGTCGCCGTATTCCACAGCGTACGGCTTCCGGCCGGCAAGAGCGCCTGCGACGTCGTCGCCGTCTTCGGCAACAGCAAGGCAGACGGCGACGTATCGGACTCGGTGGTTGCCATCATGGGCGACCTGCAAGCCACCGGCAGCGTCGGCAACAGCACGGTCAGCGTGTTCGGTGATTCGAGCATCAACGGCCCGGTCCGCGGCAATGCCGTGGCGATATTCGGCGATCTGAAGCTCGGCCCGAAGGCACATGTATATGGCCAGGTGGTGAACGTGTTCGGATCGGTGCAGCGCGATCCTGGCAGCGTGATCGATGGCGGCACCGCGAACATCATGTCCGGGGTGTTCCATGGCGCCTCAGGCGTGCAGTCCTGGGCCGAGCACTGCTTGATCCTCGGCCGCCTGCTCGCACCGCGGCTCGACATCGGCTGGGCGTGGGGCATCGCCGGGGGCCTCCTGCTGTTCTACCTGCTGCTGGCGCTGCTGTTCCACGAGGGCCTGCAGAAGTGCATCCAGACACTCGATGAGCACCCCGGTGCGTCGGTTCTGGCCGCGATCGCCATGACGCTGCTGACCCCGGTGCTGATGCTGGCCCTGGTCATGACCGTGGTCGGGATCCTCGCCATCCCGTTGTTCTGGCTCGCGTTGCTCGGCGCAGGCATTTTTGGCCGGGTCGTCGCGCTCGGCTGGCTCGGCGGGCGGATCCTGCGCGGCACGCGCAGCGGCGTCACCCATCCGGTGCTGTACGTTCTGCTCGGCGGCATCGTGGCGCTGGCGCTGTACATGGTGCCGGTGCTCGGATTCATCGTCTATGCCCTGATCGGCACACTCGGCTTCGGCGCAGTCATTTACAGCCTCTTGCTCGCCCTGCGTGCGGCGCGGGGCACCGCGGCGCCGGCGGGGTTCGCCGGATTCGGCCCAACTGGGGGCAGCGTGCCCCCCGGCGCACCTCAGAGCGGTGTGAGCGGCCCGGACGCGACCGCATCGCCTGCCGCCGCGACACCGCCGCCCGCACCGACACCGATGGAACTCGCCACGCTGGCGCGTGCGGGGTTCTGGATCCGCATGCTGGCGTTACTGATCGATCTGGTGCTGGTGAGCTTCGCGTTGAGCGCTATCGAGCACCACGGCACCGACGGCCTGCTGCTCGTGCTGGCCACCTACGGGGCGCTGATGTGGAAGCTGCGCGGCACGACCGTCGGCGGCATCATCTGCCACCTGCGCATCGTGCGTATCGACGGCCAGCCGGTCAGCTGGGAGACGGCCATCCTGCGCGCACTCGGCTGCTTCCTCTCCTTGATCGCCGCCGGCCTGGGATTCTTCTGGATCGCCTTCGACCGCGAACGGCAAGCCTGGCACGACAAGATCGCCGGCACCGTCGTGGTCCTCACACCGAAGACGCAAGGACTGGTGTGAGATGGACCTTCGCCTCCGCACCAAGCGGCCAGAGCGTACCTGACACTCTCAATCACCGCACTCGCTACACATTTCGCTGCAAGTCCACCTGACAGGGCAGTTATCCGTCATGAACAACATTAATATCACGGTTGAACAACAGGGCAGCGGCGTACTTCCGGCCCCCGCGGTCCCGGCCGCGTCCGGGCCCGATGCGCTCGACTGCACCGCACGCGACAGCGCCCTAGGCGAGGTCCTGGTGCCGGCAGATCGCGGTCTGCGCAAGCACTGGCTGATCGCCGGCGCTCTGGTGCTCGCCGCGGCAGTCGGCACAGGAGCGTGGTTACACGAGGACGCCAAGCCCGCCGCCCTCGTCCCGCTCGCGGACCGACACTTCGTGCCCCTGGTGAGCACCATGGTCCCGGGACTGCAGCCGGTGAGCACGCAGGTTCTGGTCACCGGCACCATCTCGGCGCGGCATGATCTGCCGATCGGCGATGGAGGCCAAGCCGGACGCATCGTGCAGGTTGACGTACAGGTCGGCGATCATGTCCGGCGCGGGCAGCGGCTCGCCCAGCTCGATGACTCGGTGCTCAAGCCGCAGGTCGCGCAACTCGCCGCCGCCCTCGCCAAGGCGCGCGCCCAAGCCGCGCTGTCGGCCGCCGAGTATCGCCGGGCGATCGCCATCGGCCCCGACGGCGGACTGTCCCGGCAGAACATCGAACAGAGTCAAGCCACGGCTGCCATGGACGCCGCCAACGAACGCATGGTGGCCGCAGAGCTGCGCCAGAAGCGGGCCGAACTCGCCCTGACCCGCATCGTCGCACCGGTGGCGGGAATCGTGCTGACCCGCGACGCCGAGGTCGGCCAGGTGGCCAGTCCCGGGGGACCGGCACTGTTCACTCTGGAAGACGCCGGGCGCGTGGAGTTGAAAGGACAGGTGACCGAGCAGGACCTCGCGGCACTGAAGATCGGTCAGCCGGCCCAGGTCCATCTGATCGGCTACCGCCACCGGTTCTCGGGGCGGATCTGGCTGCTCGGCGCCACCATCAATCCGCAGACCCGCCTCGGTCAGGTGCGCATCGCGCTGAAACCGAATCCGGCGCTGCGTCCGGGCGCGTTCGCGCGCGCGGTAATCCTGGAGAGCCATGCGGAGCGGCCGGTGTTGCCCCAGACCGCGGTGATGACGGATTCCGCCGGATCGTATGTGTTCATCGTCAATCGCAAGAACATCGCGATCCGTCGGTCCGTCGTGCTCGGCGCAGTGATCGCCTCGGGAGTCGTCATCGCCAAGGGACTCACCGGCCGTGAACGGGTGGTCACGCTTGCCGGGGGATTCCTGCAAAGCGGCGAGGCGGTGCGGGTTCAGGCGGGCACGGTGCGCTCATGAGGCGACTGTCGGCCTGGGCAATCCGCCACCCGCTGCCCCCGATCGTGCTGTTCGTCGTGCTGCTGGTCATCGGCACCACGGCGTTCGTGCGCCTGCCCGTGACGCTGAATCCTCATCTGTCCTACCCCATCGTCTCGGTGGTCATCACAGAACCGGGCGCGGCGCCCGAAGAAGTGCAGACCCAGATCGTGCGCCGCGTGGAAGCAGCCGTGGCCGGTATCGGCAACATCCGCCACATTCTCTCCAAGGCCTATCAGGGCGGAGAAGAAACGGACGTCGAGTTCGAGATCGGCACCCCGATCGACCGCGCGGTCACCGAGGTACGTGATGCGATCACCCAGGTACAGGCCGATCTGCCCACTGACATCCTGCCGCCGGTGGTGCAACGGGTGAAAATCGACGGGGGGCCGATCGTCTACTACGCGGTCAGCTCGACGGACATGAGCGACCGGGCGATCTCCTGGTTCATCGACAACACCGTCACCAAGCGGCTGCTCACCGTACCCGGAGTGGCTCAGGTGTCGCGCTACGGCGGGGTCGACCGCGAGATCCGCGTCGAGCTCGACCCAGCGCGCATGCAGGCGCTCGGCATCACCGCCGCCCAGGTCAACGATCAGCTGACCAATCTCAACATCGACCTGCCCGGCGGCCGGGCGGATCTGGGCAATGGCGAGCAGACGATCCGCGTGCTCGGCGGGGCGCACACGGCCTGGCAGCTCGCGCAGACCGAGATCGCCCTGCCCGGCGGGCGCTTCGCGCGGCTCGGCAGCATCGCCACGGTGCGCGATGGCGCCGCCGAGGTACGCAGCATCGAGAAGTTTAATGGTGAGCCGGCGATCTCCTTCGGCGTGCAGCGAGCGCCGGGCACCTCGGATGTGGCGGTGCTTAAAGGTGTGCAACAGGAACTCGCCAACATCCGCAAGGAATTCCCGCGCGTCAACATCCACCGCACGTTCTCGTCGGTCACCTACACCAAGCAGACCTACCACTCGGCGCTCGAGGCGCTGATCGAGGGCTCGATCCTCTCGGTGCTGGTGGTGTGGCTGTTCCTGCGCGACCTGCGTGCGACGCTGATCTCGGCGCTCGCCATCCCGCTCTCGGCCATACCGGCGTTCGGTGTCATGTCCTGGCTCGGCTTTACGCTCAATCAGGTGAGCCTGCTCGCCCTCTCCCTCGTATCCGGCGTACTGGTCGATGATGCGATCGTCGAGATCGAGAACATCGTGCGCCACAAACGCATGGGCAAGAGCGCATTTCAGGCGGCGCTCGATGCGGCCGACGAGATCGCACTCGCGGTGGTGGCCACCTCGTGCACCATCATCGCGGTGTTCATGCCGGTGAGTTTCATGAGTGGGATCATCGGCCAGTACTTCAAGCAGTTCGGCCTGACGGTCGCCGCGGCGGTGTTCTTCTCGCTGCTGGTGGCCCGGCTGCTGACACCGGTGATCGCCGCGTATACGCTGAAATCCGAGCCGCTCCCGGAACAGCACGACGGACCGATCATGAAGCGCTACCTGCAGGTGCTGCGCTGGTGCGTGCATCACCGCTGGATCACGATCTTCTTCGGCGTGATGTTCTTCGCCGCCTCGATCGCCGGATTGATCCTGGTGCCGAAGACTTTCGTGCAGAACTCCGACAGCAGCAGCGCATCGCTCTCGATCGAGTTGCCACCCGGGGTGCAACTGGCCGATACCGAGAAGGTCGCGAATGCTGCGTACCGCATTCTCGCCCGCCAGCGCTACGTGAAGTCGATCGACGAGTCGGTCGGTGGCAACGGCAGCGTGCGTGGCGCGAATCTCTTCATCAGTCTGGTGCCGCCGAATGAGCGCCCGATGAGCCAGACTCAGTGGCAGAACCAGATGCTCGCCAAGCTGCGCCGTATTCCGAACGCGCAGATCTACTTCCAGAACTTCAACGGAGACAGCGACGGCCACGACATCACCATGGACCTGACTGGCGACAACCTGTCGTTGCTCGAGCACACCGCTCACCGGGTGATGAGCCAGATGGCGGCGTTGCCGGATCTGCGCGACGTGAGCTCGGCGGACGGGCTTCCGCGGCCTGAGATCCGCATCCGGCCGCGCTTCGACCTCGCCGCCGAGCTCGGCGTGACCGTGGCGGACATCAGCCAGACGATCCGCATCGCGACACTCGGTGATCTGCTGCAGAACGACGCGAAGTTCACCCTGCCGGACCGCCAGGTGCCGATTCTGGTAAATCTGAAGCGCTCGGCGCGGGCCAACCTCAACACGTTGGAGAACCTGCCGGTACCGACCGCCAGCGGTGGTTCGGTGCCGCTGAAGGCGGTGGCGGATTTTGGCTTCGGGCAGGGACCGACCGAGATCCACAGTCGCGATCAGCGCCTGCGGATCGCGATCGATGCGGACCTAAACGGCGTGCAGCTCGGCAAGGCGATGAAGCAGATCCACGCGCTCCCGGCGCTGACTCACCTGCCGTCGGGCGTGCACCTGGCCGAGACGGGCAACGCGCGGCTGATGTCGGAGCTGTTCACCGACTTCCTGATCGCCATGGGCACTGGCATCCTCATGGTGTTCGCGGTGCTGGTGCTGCTGTTCGCCCGAGTGCTGCAGCCGATCACCATCCTCTCGGCGCTACCGTTGTCGATCGGCGGGGCGGTCGCGGCGCTGTTCATCACGGACCGGCCGCTGTCGCTCGGCGTGATGATCGGGTTCCTGATGCTGATGGGTATCGTGGCGAAGAACTCCATCCTGCTGGTCGATTTCGCGATCGAGGAGATGCGTGCCGGCAAGGACCGTCTGACCGCGCTGCTCGAAGCCGGACACAAGCGGGCCCGCCCGATCGTGATGACCACCGTGGCGATGGTGGCGGGCATGCTGCCGGTGGCCTTCGCGATCGGCGATCCGTTTCGCGCCCCGATGGCAATCGGCGTCATCGGCGGTCTGGTCACCTCGACCGGCCTCACCCTGGTGGTGGTGCCGGCGGGATTCACGCTGATCGACGATATTGAACGCTGGGTCGCCCCGCGGATCATGCGAGCGCTGGTGACTGACCCGCACGTCGCCGCGGCCGTGCCTGCTGAGGCGAGCGGCGCATCCTGAAACTTCACCTGGAGGAGTGTCTCCCAATGAACCATCGAGTCTCACCGCTGATCGGTGCCGCCCTGCTGCCGGCGCTGGCCGCTCTGTGCGGATGCACCAATCACATCAGCACCTCGAACCGGCGCGGCACCTTTGCCATCAAGGGCACCGCGGTGCGTATCACCGTACCGGGTGAATCCAACGCCTACGTGCACGCGAGCGGCCGGCTGATCATCGCGCGGCGGGCCGTCGCGCTGACGCCGTCCGAGCAGACGCTCGCACAGCAGTACTATCAGCACGCGCGCGGAATCTCCGCGGCCGGCGTCGCCGCCGGCGAGGCGGGCGGCCAGCTGGGCGTGGACGTCGTCGGATCGCTGTTCAGCGCACTCTGGCAGGACAACTCTTCGGTCATCGAACGCACCGCGCATCAAGGCTCGGCGAAGGTCAGGTCCGACGTGCGAGCGCTTTGCGAGCAAATGGCGCAGCTGGCCGCCGCGCAGAATGCGCTCGCCGCCGCTGTGGTGGCCTTTGCGCCTTATAGAATCGTGCACCGCAGCGATGTCGCACGATGCATGCGTGGCACTCTGCGGCACGCCGACGCAAACCGCTGAGAGCGGCGGCACTGCCGCACAGCGGCTCGGCACTCACGGCCGTATCCCGTAGTGCGCGAATTGATCGGCGACGGCGAAGGAGAAGAACTCCGCAAGCCGGATATCGGCGCGCCCGCGGCGCGCATGACCGGTGCGCAACTCGCAGATCCCCAGGCCGAACAGCGAAGTGCTCAGTTGTGGGGCCAGCCGCAACGCCGCCTTGTACGAGGCGATCGCCTGGTGATAGCGGCCGAGCCTCAACAGCGTCAGCGCGCGGCTGTCGAGGAAGGCCGGCACGTATGGGTGCCGGGCGAGCGCCGCGGTGCAATCCGCGAGCGCAGCACGCAACGACACTCCGGCAGTGGCGAGGCGCCAGCAGAGATTATTCAGCGCCACGGCGTGTGTGGCCGTGGCATGGGCGGCGGCCAGATCCCGGCGTGCGAGCGGTTGGCGTCCACTCTTGGCGTAGGCGATCGCACGCAGCGCGAGTAGATTCGGCACCAGCATCTTCAACTGCTCCGGCAGCGCCACAATCGCTTCGGTCGTACGGATATTGCGTAACGCGCGGCTAAGCGAGCCGATCGCCGCGGAGTCCTCGCCAGCGCTCTCCTGCACCTGCGCCAATAACATCAGGGTACCAGGCGATTCCGGCTCGGCTTTCAGCGCCGCCTCGATGTCACGCCGACGCCCGTTCAGGTCCGTCCAGGGCCGGTACGGGAGGCGGGTCAGACGCATCGACGGAGACGGATCCAGGACGAATCCACGGTGCATCGCTTGGTGCGCGCGGCGCGGCTGATGCAGCGCACGAAAGATCGCTGCGGCGACATAGAAGGCCACCGGACTCTTGGGGTAGGCACGCTCGAGGGCCGTGGCCTGCGCGGTGGCCGCCGCAGCGTTGCCCTCATGCTGCAGAACGAATGCCCGCATCCAGTACAGGGTCACGGCCAAAGTCACGTTCTTCGGCGCCTGCCGGCTCGCGGCAGTCAAATCCGTCAGCGCCCGGTTCAGCCTGCCGAGGTGCGCGAACGCGGTAGCGCGATAGCTCAGCGCGAAGGCATCACGCCGATGACGCTGTAGCGCCATCGTAAACTCTGTGATGGCGCCGCGATATTTTCCCATGTTATACGCCAACACGCCACGGCCGTCGTCGGCACGCCAGTTATGTGGATGTCGAGCAAGTACAGCGGTGAAATCAGCCGCCGCGCGCTTCGAGTGCCCCTCGCGCGCATAGATGATGCCGCGGGTCGTCAGTGCGTCGGCGTTGGCGGCATCGAACTGCAGCGCCACGCGAATGTCGGTCATCGCCGCCGACAGCGCCCCGTGGTTCGACAGGATCATTGCGCTGCGGGCAAAGCTCTGCGCGGATTCGTTGCGCTTCGGCAATCCCCACGCGCGCTGTGTCGGGTTCGGAACGTACCCGCGCGGCGCCTCGACGTAGAGTGTGGACCGGTTGAGTGCGCGCAGGATCTTCTGGTCCTTCGCGGCATGGCTGGCTGGAAATTCGCGCGCCACGCTACGCCAGCTGGTGTCCGCGCGGAACACAGCCCCATGCAGCCGGGCATGGCGCTGAAATTCGGTACCAGCGACCGTGCGCTTCAAATCCGCACCGACGAGGCTAAACCCCTTGCCGCCGCCGGGCAGAACAATGGTCTCGGTGGTTTGCTTGTACGTGGGATAGAGAACCGCATAGGGCGCATTGCGGTTCGGACCGGGTTGCCGTTCGAACTGTGCGTGATAGCCCATGGCGAGCACGTCCGCCTGGTAGCGCCCTCCGCGCCAACTCATCTTCGCTGTCCCGGTCATCTGCAGGCGCTCCTCGCGCGTGCGTTGCCCGTACGCCGCCGAGACCGACTGGATGTGCACGAAGTTGTACTGTGCGGCCCAGAACTGGCGCAGGCCGGCGTCGATCTGACCGGAAGTCATGTTGGCGAGGCGCAGCTTCATCAGCAGACCCACATCGCCGCCGAGGGTGGTCGTGACGTGAAACGGCGCCGGCGCACTGATGCCACCGGCGGCATCGATGTGCACCGAGGTGCGCACGAGCGGATGGGTCAAGGGCCGTGGCACCATGGCAATGAGGCGCGCGCCGTGGCTTGACAGCGGCAGCCCCCAGTGATCGTATGGAGTGTGCAGATGATCGAGGCTGCGGTCGCCGATGCGCGTACCGTCGAGCCAATACGTCTTGCCGCCGATGCGTGCGCGCACCAGCACATGATTGAACAACATCATCGGCAGACGGCGCGCGACTCCGTCGCCAGCGATGGTATTGACCAAGACCGGCTCGGCGTCGATCTTCAGTCCGTGCAACAGCGCCAGCAGCAATACCGTTTTCGCCTTGCAGTCTCCGAAGCGGCGCGACCAGGTGAGATCGACGGGTGCGGGCACCAGACCGCCCTGGTCCAGGTCGAGAAATACGTAGCGCACTTTGTTCTGCACCAGACGGAGTGCCAGGGCGGCTTGACGCTTCGGATCGGCGGTGGCCGCGCGGATGCGCGCGATTTGCGCGTGCAGGGGCGAATTGGCGGGCAGCCGCTCAGCCTTGCGGTACAGGGGCACAAACAGCCGCGCGAGCGCACCCCAGGAGCGAAAGCTGGTCAGGTCGATGCGCCGGTCCACCAGCGCGCGCAACGGCGCGCCGGCCGGCTGCAGGATCGGCCGCACGTGCTTCAGCGTCACGCTGAGACCCTCGGTACCACCATGGCGAAACTGCCGCACGCCGGGCAGCCCTTGCGAGGCATGCCAACGGATCGGCTCCGAGACCGGCCAGATGACGCGCATGTACAAGCGCGAGACCGGCATGTTCGGCGGCTGTTCCAGCGAGGCAGACGGATGGCCGGCCATGACCGGGTCGGTGCGCTCCAGCGTATAAGCGATGTCGAGCATATCGCCGACCCGCAGGCCTGCCGGCTGCAAAATGGCGCTCAGCGTGTCATCGAGCGTAGCGTAGGCGAGGTTGGTTTCCCGCTTCGCGATGGTGAACTGCTGACCCGAGGCGAGCACGTTGATCACTTTGCCACCGCGGATGATGTCGACCTTGTGCACGATCAGTACGTCGGTGTCCGGGTCCCACTGCAGAGTCAGTGTGCCGAGTGCCCCGAGGCCCTGCGGCGTCTGGATCCGTGAGACGGTCTCGATGTAATAGCTCACCGTGTCGGGCGTCAGTTCGACCTGGCGATCGACGAGCAGGATCTTCAGCGCCGCCTGGGTCGCCTTGCCCGGCGGCGGCACCGCAACCGGCCTCACCCACGCAGGCGGCGGACCAAACTGCAGCGCGTTGGCGGCACAGATGGCAGCGGACCAGAGCAACGCGGCAAGACTCGGCAGGATGCGGCGCATCGATGTCCCCGTGTTTTTGGAAGCCGGCGCCCGAGCGCTGCGTCGGTGGTGGAAAGCTTAACACCACGCCCCGCTCTAACGGGCGAGCGCACTCGGCAGCAGAAAAATCGTGCGCGCCGCCGCGCTCGCAATCCGCTCGGGGCTGTAGAGCCGCTCGAGCACCGACCGATCGAAAAGGTCTGGATGGGCCTGGGCAAACGCCTCGAACGTCCCCGAGCCGTGCTCGAACAGTCGCTCGGCGAGCAGCGACAGAAAGGCGACGGTGATCGTCTGGTGAAACTTCCCGGGGACCCCGGCCCGGGCGGTCAAGGACTGCAGCGCACGCGAGTAATACAGCGCGGCCTCGGGAAAGTCGTAACGGCGCAGCATCTCGAAGGCCATGCGCACGTGCTCCCGGTGCGTGACGGTGGCCGAATTGAGCTCCCCGCGCAGAAAGCAGGCGAGATCCGCGGGCTGCTCACTCATGGGCTTCGACCTCGTGCATGCGGTGCGCGTCCTCGGCGGCGAGGTCCAGACCGTAGACCGCCTTCAGCGCCCGGATCTTGCGCAGAGTTGCCGGCGAAAAAGCCGCTTTACCCTCGAAGGCGTGCAACACGATGCCTTCGAGTAGATCCCCGAGGGACATCTCCAGCTCCGCGGCCAGCGCCTTCAGTACTTTCAGCAGCCGACGCTCCAGCCGCACCCCGGTTTGCACGCGTGTGATGGTCTTCATGCAGATCATGGTACCACGGTACCTTTCACCTACGCCACCGGTCCTTCCGGGTCCTGGGTGCGACCGGGCGAGGCGGTGCGCTGCCCGGTAATATGTCCTTCGGCATTTTCAACCGGGGCCGTGGTCCTCGCGTCGTGGCACCGCTCGGGAACCCCGGCGGCGCTGGAGGGTCAATCCGGCTCTTAGGAACACTCTGGAGGCGCTCGCCATGTCCGGCACCAGTCCGCTCGCCCCTTCCGCCCCTACCGCGGCCCCCGCCCCCACCGGCGGCGCTGCGCAGGCCGCGTTCGCTCGGCTGCGCACCTACCTGCGCAGCCAGATCCTTGGGCAGGAGGCACTGGTCGAACGGCTGCTGGTCGCCCTGCTTTCGGACGGCCACCTGCTGGTGGAGGGGCCGCCCGGGCTTGCCAAGACCCGCGCCATCAAGGCGCTGGCCCACGCGGTGGAGGCGGACTTCCAGCGGGTCCAGTTCACGCCGGACCTGCTGCCGGCGGATCTGACCGGTTCGGATATCTACCGGCCGGAGGAAGGCACGTTCCGCTTCCAGCGCGGACCGCTCTTTCATAATCTGATTCTTGCCGATGAAATCAACCGGGCGCCGGCCAAGGTGCAGTCGGCACTGCTGGAGGCCATGGCTGAGCGGCAGATCAGTGTCGGGGCCGCGAGTTATCCGCTGCCGCCGCTGTTCCTGGTCATGGCGACGCAGAATCCGATCGAACAGGAAGGCACTTATCCGCTGCCCGAGGCGCAACTCGACCGCTTCATGCTGCACACCCGGGTCGATTATCCCGACCGCGCTACGACGCTGAAAGTGATGGCGCTGGCGCGCGGCGAGGCGATCAGCCAACGTGAGATTGCCCCGCCTACGCAACGGATGAGCCAGACCATGGTATTCACCGCACGGCGGGAAATTCTAGGCCTGACGCTGTCCGATCCGGTGGCCGAGTACATCGCCGCACTGGTCGACGCCACACGCCGCCCCGAGCCCTACAGCGCGCAGTTGCGTCAGTGGCTGCGCTGGGGCGCGAGTCCACGCGCGGCAATCGCCATCGAACGCGGCGCGCGTGCGCTCGCCTGGCTCGAAGGCCGCGATTTTGTCAGTCCCGAGGACGTGCAGGCGATCGCCCCGGACGCACTGCGCCACCGGCTGCTCATCGACTACACGGCGCAGGCGCAGGGCGTCACCGCCGAGAGCTGCGTGCACGAACTGCTCAGCCGGGTGCCGGCGCCCTGAACGCATGAGCCTCCCGACGCTCGAAGAACTGCTCGCGCTGCGCGGTGCGGCGCATGGTCTGTCACTACAGCATCAGCGGCGGGCCCGCGCCGCCCTGCTCGGAGCGCACGCCAGCGCGCAGCGCGGTCGCGGTCTGGAGTTTCAGGAGGTGCGTCTCTACACCCCGGGAGACGATCCGCGCAGCATCGACTGGCGGGTCACGGCGCGGCGCGGACGAGCGCACACGAAGCTGTTTCACGAGGAGCGCGAGCGGCCGGTATGGCTGCTCGTCGATCTGCAACCGGGCACCTTCTTCGGCAGCCGCCGCCAACTGAAATCCGCACTCATCGTGCGCATCGCCGCCCTGCTCGCCTGGACGGCCGCACTCGAAGGCGACCGGGTCGGGGCATTGGTGGCGGATGGACTGGCGCCGCCGCGCATTTTACCGGCCCGTGCACGACTCGCCGGCGTGCTGCCGTTGCTGGAGACGTTGCTGGCGGTGCAACCGCAAGCCCCGGCACCGCCGGTACCGCAGGCCCTGCCCGACGCACTGCGGGCTGCGGTCCCGCTGATCCGACCAGGCAGCCAGATTCTGGCCGTCAGCGACTTCGCCGCGCCGACGGCGCGCGAGGAGCCTCTCTGGCTGCCGCTGACGCGCCACAATGACATCCGGCTCTACTGGGTCACTGATCCTCTGGAGGCCCAGGGGCTGCCACCGGGGCGATTCCGCGCCGGCCTGCCCGGCCGCCTCGCGATACTCGATGGGCAGCGGGTGCGCAGCGCGTGGCGCGACGCCTGGCAGGCGCGCGAACAGAGTCTCGCCCATCTCTCGCAGCGTCTGGCCGCACCGGTGGCACGGCTCCACACCTCGGAGCCGGCCGAGGCGGCATTGCGCCAGAGTCTGCTCGGCGGACCATCCGCAGCATGAATCCGAACTGGCTGACAGCCCTCGCGCCGGCCCACGCGCCGCCGCCCCCGCCGGTGTGGCCGCCGGCACCGGGGTGGTGGATCCTCGCCGGACTCACCGCGGCGGTCGTGGCCGGCGCACTGGGGTGGTGGCGTGCCCCGCGCCTGCGGCGCAGGCGCGGGGCACTGCGGGAACTGCGACGCATCCGCGCGGCGGCCGCCGACCCACAGACCAGTGCACGCGCCATTGAGAGCCTGCTGCGCCGCTACGCCATGGCGGTGTTCGGGCGCGATCGGGTCGCGCGACTCACCGGTGAGGCGTGGCTCGCGTTTCTTGGCGAGGAAGGCGCTACGGCGCTTGCCGGAGCGTCCGGCCGCGCTCTGCTCGGCGCCGCCTTCGGTGATCACCCGCTCGATCAGCGCGCCGAATGGCTGGCCGGGGCCGAGGCGTTCGTGCGCCGCGCCGGACGCAAACACAAAGGCGGGCAGGGCTGATGTTTCACTTCGCATGGCCGTGGATGGCGCTGCTGACACCCCTGCCTTGGGTGCTGCGGCGCGTGCTGCGCAATGCCGAACCCTCCGGCGCGGCACTGTTTGTGCCGATGGCTGCGGACGTCGCCGCCGCCGGCACCGGTGCGCCGCGCATCGGGCGAATCGATGCGGTGCTGCTGAGCAGCATCTGGCTGCTGCTGATCCTCGCGGCGCTGCGCCCGCAATGGCTCGGTGCACCCATCCCGGTGCACACCGAGGGTCGCCAGATCATCCTGGCGATCGACTGCTCCGGCTCCATGGCCACCGAGGACATGGGCGGTCGGCAAAGCCGGCTGCAGATCGTCCAGCAGGTCGCTGGCCGTTTCGTCAGCCACCGGCACGGCGATCAGGTCGGACTGATCCTCTTCGGGACGCGCCCCTACCTGCAGGCGCCGCTCACGACCGATCTGGGCACCGTGCATCGCTTTCTCGACGAGGCGATGGTCGGCATCGCCGGACCCCAGACTGCGATCGGCGACGCCATCGGGCTGGCGATCAAGACACTGCGCCAAGATGATCGTGGCGTGCACACTCACCGCCAGCCGCTGCTGATCCTGCTTACCGACGGCGGCAACAACACGGGCGTGATGCCACCGCTTGAGGCAGCCCGGCTCGCCGCGCAAACCGGGCTGCGCATCGACACCATCGGGGTCGGCGCCGCGGTACACCAGTCATTCTTCGGCGTTACCGGCAACACCGACCTGGACCAGAAGCTGCTGCAGAAGATCGCCCGCATCACCGGCGGGCGCTACTTCCGCGCCACCGATCAGGGCGCACTGCGCGCGGTCTATCGACAGATCGACCGCCTCGAGCCGGTCGCGGGCGATCGGCGCTGGCTGCGTCCGTCGAGCGAATGGTTCGGCATACCGCTCGCGCTCGCGCTGCTGCTGAGCATTCCGGCCGCCTGGCGCATGACGGAGCGGACCTGAACATGCCTCGCGCCCTTCACTTCCTGCATCCCTGGGCGCTCGCCGCGCTGCCGCTGATGTGGGCGCTGGCGCTCTGGCTGGCTCACCGGCGCGCGCGCACCGGCGCCTGGCCGCGGTTGGTAGACGCAGACCTGCTGGCGCTGCTGCGCCTGGAGGGTGGGGGCGCACGCGCCCGCTCACCCTGGCCGCTGATTGGCGCGCTGTGGACACTCGGTGTGGTGGCGCTCGCCGGCCCGAGTTGGCAACGGCAGGTCACCGCCGCGTACCGCCTGCCGGCGGCCTGGGTGCTCGCCGTACAACTCTCCCCCTCCATGGAGGCGAGCGACCTGTCCCCGAGTCGGGCCGCGCAGGCGCGCTTCGCCGTCGATAACCTGCTCGCGGCCGCACACGACGCCCGCGTCGGACTCGTTGCCTTCGCCGGGGAAGCGTACACCGTCGCGCCGCTCACCGCCGATGGCGCGACCGTGCGCAATCTCGACCGGGTGCTCTCCCCGCGGCTGATGCCTGAACACGGCGCTCGGCTCGCACCGGCGTTGCGCACTGCCTCGCGCCTGCTGCACGCCTGGGCGGGCAACGACCGGCAGGTCATCGTCCTGATGGACTCCGTCCATGACCCGGCGCGAGCGATCCAGATGGCCGCACGCCTGCGCCGTGCCGGCATCACGGTCAACGTCGTCGGTGTTGGCACCAGAGCCGGCGCTCCAACGCCGCGCGCCACAGGCGGATTCAGGAGCGGCGCGGACGGCAAAGTGCTGATCAGCCGGCTGCATCCGGCCGTGCTGCAGCGCATCGCCGAGGCCGGCGGCGGGGAATTCGTCCGGCTCGATCAGCTGCCGCAACTGATTGCCGCGCTGCACGCCGACGGCCTGCGCGGCCTCGGCGGCGCCCACGCCGCGCCGCAAGTGCACCTGTCGAGCTGGCTCAACGACGGGGTGTGGCTGTTGCCGCTGATCGTGCTGCTCGGGGCGTTGCTCTCTCGCCGGGGGTGGACATGAACCGTCGCAGCGCCGTGCTGATGCTGCTCGGCTGCCTGGCGAGCGCGCCGGCGTTCGCCGGGGTCTGGTCGAATCTCTGGCGCACCCCCGATCAGCAGGGCGAAGCGCTGCTCGCGGCCGGCCGACCGGCGCAGGCGGCGGCGCGCTTCACCAGCCGGCGCCGCAAGGCGTACGCGGACTTGCTCGCCGGCCGCTATGCACCGGCGGCTCAACTGCTGCAGCCGCTGAAGGACCCCACCAGTGAATACAACCTCGGCAATGCGCTGGCGCACCTGGGGCGGCTGCACGCGGCGCTCGCGGCCTACGATGCGGCGCTGAAGCAGCGGCCACACGACCGCGACATCCGCCACAATCGCAACCTGGTGGCGCGCGTCCTGGCGCACCGCCCGCCGCAACAATCCTCGGCGCAGCACCGCCCGTCGGGTTCGCAGTCGCCTCCAAACAAACGCAACGGCGGCCAGCAGGGTGCTCGAGCAGGGCAGGGGAAACGCCAGGAACAATCGCGCAGACCGCACGGCGCATCGCAAGGTCAGGCGGCTCCGAAGAGTGGCCACGGCGCCAATGCCGGATCGTCTCACCCGAGCGCATCTAACGGCCGCACCCGCTCGGCGGCGACAACCCACCCGGCCTCCGCCACGGGAAGCGCGCCGCACACAGCGGGACAGACGCTGCGCAACGCCGAGCGCGCCGCGGCACTGGCTCGAGCACAGCAGCGCCAAGGCGCAGGCCACGCGGCGTCAGGTCGCTTGCATCACGGCCCCCACGGCACCGAGCACGCCCTGCGGGCGCACGGCAGCCGCACGGCGCCACCGCCGAAGCCGCCGAGTGAAAAAGCACTGGCGCTGAAACAATGGCTGCGGCAAATCCCCAATGATCCGGCCGGGCTGCTGCGACGCAAATTCCTGATCGAGTACCTGCTGCGCCATCCGGGAGCGAATCCATGACGCGTCGCCTCGTCGCTGTGCTGCTCACGGCACTCTTGTGCTCGGCGCTGCCGAAGGCGTACGCGTCCGTCACTGCCACACTCAGCAACACCCGGATCACCACGGGCAGCACGGTGCAGCTCACGCTGACCTACGACGGTCTCACCACAAGCGAACCGCATCTCGCACCGCTGCGACGTGACTTCGACATCCTCGGCAGCAGTGCCAGCACCAGCGTGCAATTCGGGACCGGCGGCAGCGCCGAGCGCGCCCAGGTCATCCTGACACTGGCGCCGAAACGCACCGGACGATTGACGATCCCTCCGCTCGCCTGGGACGGTGAGCACAGTGCACCGCTGAGGCTGACGGTGAGCGGCGGTAGCGCCACCGGCAGCCCCGCGACGGGTGCTGCCGCACCGATATTCATCGTCAGCCGCACGCGGCCCGCAGCGCCCTATGTACAAGCGCAAGTTCACCTCACGGTGCGCATCTACACCGATGAGCAGCTGTATCACGCCAGCCTCGCGTTCTCGGGCAACCGCGCGGTGCTCGTCAAGCACGCGGGGGCCGACCAGTACGGCACCGCCGTGCGCAACGGGCGGGTCTACCGGGTGATCACGCGCCGCTTCGTGCTGTTTGCACTGCACAGCGGGCGCATCAGCTTGACGGGGCCCGTGCTCGAGGCCGAGGTGGCCACGCACACGCAGGCCTCGCCTTGGCCGAGCAACGCCTTTGGCGGATTCTTCGGCGGCCTGATGCAGACGCTGCACCCGATCGAGGTACACGGCGACCCGATCGTCCTGTCGGTGCGGCCACGGCCCGCGGCGGCGCGAGGCCGGGATTGGCTGCCGGCACAGTCCGTGACGCTGAGCGCGCACTGGAATCCGAGCTCCCGCAGCGTACCGGCCGGCGATCCTCTCACCCTCGAGCTTGATCTGAAAGCGATCGGCCTCACGGCCGCGCAGCTACCGGACCTGGCGCACCGCCTGCGCCCGCCGGCCGGGCTCAGCCGCTACCCCGACCAGGCGCGACTGCAGGATGCGACTGCGGATACGGGCATCCTCGGCAGCCGCGCACAGACCATCGCCTTCATCGCGGACCGTCCCGGGCACTATCGCCTGCCGGCACTGACGGTTCATTGGTGGAACACTCGAACCGACCATCTGGAGCGCGTGACGCTGCCGGCGCAGACCCTGGAGGTCACACCGGCAGCGACGGGTGGGCCTGCGCCGACCGTCACGGCGAGCACCCCACCGGCACCAGCCGCGGCGCCAAAACCGGCCGCCGCCCGCTCCATGCGGGTCTCACCGTGGCCGTGGTTGACGGGGGCGCTGGCGCTGCTGTGGATCGCAACACTGGCCGCCTGGCTCTGGTCTCGCCGCCCCTCCCGCACACGCCGGGCCCCGCCGCCGCCCCCGCAGCGCGACACACGCCCTGATGCCGCAACAGAACGGACCGCGTTTTATGCTGCGTGCGCCCGCAACGACGCGCCGGCCGCACGCCGTCACCTGCTCGGCTGGATGAGTGGCGCATGGAACGTGCCGGCGACCAGCCTGCACCCGCTGCTCGCCGCCGGCCTCGATGAGCACGTGCAAACATTGCTGCGCGACTTGGAACGTGCCTGCTATGGCGGCGGCAGCTGGGGAGGCCTAGCACTCGCCCAGGCGCTGCGCGACCTGCCGGCGCGCCGGGACGACAGCCGGGCCGGCGAACGCGACACGCTGCCGCCGCTGTATCCGTAACCGGCCGCTCAGGCCACTCCGTAGCGCTGCCGGTACGCTTTCAGCGCCGCGAGTTGCTCGGCAGTGATCGCCGCCGCCCCCGGAGAGGAGAGCGCCTCGATGAGGTCGGCGAGCGTCAGAACACTGAGGCACGTCAGCCCGTGTTCACGCTCGATCTCCTGAGTGGCGCTGAGTTCACCGCGACCGCGCTCTTGGCGATCGAGCGCGAACACGCACCCGACCGGTTCGGCCCCGGCGGCACGGATCAGATCGAGCGATTCGCGCACGGCGGTGCCCGCGGTCACCACGTCATCGATCACCAGCACCCGACCGGCCAGGGGTGCGCCGATCAGGTTACCGCCCTCGCCGTGGCTCTTGGCCTCCTTGCGGTTGAACGCATAGGGCACGTTGCGCCCATGATGATCGAACAGCGCCGCGGCCGTACTGGCCGCCAACGCGATACCCTTGTAGGCGGGGCCGAAGAGCATGTCGAACGCGAGCTCGGAGCGGGTGATGGCGGCGGCATAGCAGCGGCCCAGCACGGCAATCGCCTCACCGTCGCTGAACAGCCCGGCATTGAAGAAATACGGACTCTCGCGCCCCGATTTCAAGGTGAACTGCCCAAAACGCAGCGCTCGGCGGGCGAGCGCCAGTTCGATGAATTTAAGCTGATGGTCTTGCATAGCGCATATGATTGCCCGATGCCCCGCTGCAACGTCAACCACAACATCGATCGGCGCGCCGGACCGAGGCGAGGCGCGTGAGCGAAGCTGCTGGGAGCACGGCGGGCAGACCCGGGATGCTCACGCGCAGCTGGCGCGCGCTGGCCGTCTACCGCCAACCGGCGGTGGTGTCGATGCTGTTTCTGGGCTTCTCGAGCGGACTGCCGTTCCTGCTGGTGTTCTCCACGCTGACCGTCTGGCTGCGCCAAGCGGGTGTCGAGCGCGCCACCATCGGCATGTTCGCCTGGGTCGGGTTCGCGTACACCTTCGAGTTCGTGTGGTCCCCGGTGGTCGATCGGGTACGCCTGCCGCTGTTGCACCGGCTGCTCGGCCAGCGCCGCTCGTGGATGCTGCTCGCCCAAATCACCGTCGCGCTCGGCTTGCTGAGACTCGCGGCGGGCGATCCGGCCCGCAGCGTCGGTTCCATGGCGGCCGCAGCGCTGTTCGTGGCGTTCTGCTCCGCGACGCAGGACGTGGCGATGAACGCCTGGCGCATCGAGTCGGTACCTGAGACGCTGCAGGGAGCCATGGTGGCCACCTACTCCGTCGGTTACCGCATTGCAATGATCGCCGGCGGCGCCGGTGCGATCGCCGTCGCGGCTGGATACGGTTGGCATCTGAGCTACGGCGCGATGGCGTCGCTGATGGGCGTTGGGGTGGTGGCGACGCTGCTGGTGAAGGAGCCTGAGGTCGCGGTATCGCGCGCCGAGACGCAGCGCGAGGCCCAAGTCGTTGAGTGGCTCGAGCGGCGCGCGCATTGGCCGCGTGCGCTGCGCGACCTCGGCGAGTGGTTCATCGGTGCGGTGATCTGTCCGTTGACGGAGTTCTTCGGACGCTTCGGCATGCGCGTCGCGATCACCGCGCTGGCGTTCATCGGCGCGTACCAGCTCGCCGAGTTCACCATCGGTGCGATGGTGAACCCGTTCTACATCGATCATCACTACACGCTTGAGCAGATCGCGCTGGTCGGGAAGGTCTGCGGATATACCGTGGGCATCGCGGGGGTGTTTCTAGGCGGGGTGCTGGTGGCGCGCATCGGCCTGGCGCGCACGCTCGCCGCGGGACTCGCCGTCTCGTTACTCTCGAATCTCGGCTATGCGGTGCTCGCCAGCACGCACGGCCCGACACTGCTCGGACTCGGCCTGGTCAACGGCACGGATAACCTGGCCCTCTCGCTGGAGGGCGTGGCGTTGATCGCATATATGTCGAGCCTTACCAGCGCGAAGTACACCGCCACTCAATACGCGCTATTCGCCTCCTTATATGCACTGCCGGGCAAGATCCTGGACGGCACCTCGGGTTTCGTCGCCGCGCGGATTGGCTATCCGCATTTCTTCCTGTACACGGCAAGTCTGTGTCTGCCGGCCGCGGTGCTGCTGGCTGCACTCTGGCGGCGGATCGAGCCGCATGCGGCGCCGGCCGATGCGCTCTTGACAGGCCCCTCGGCAGAGCGGATCGATGCCGGTGGGGGATGAGATCGATCTGGAACGGGTGATCTGCCGCCTGACGGATCTGCAGGAGACCGGGGCGCGCGCCTTCCGCGTCGGCAGCGGGGACTGGCCCCTGCGCGGCTTCGTGGTGCGGTGCGGAGCCGAGGTCCGCGGCTACGTCAATCACTGCCCGCATGCCGGCCATCCGCTCGATCTGCGCCCGAACCGCTTCCTCACACCCGACGGTGCGCTGATCGTGTGCGCCTCCCACGGCGCGCTGTTCGAGAAAGACGGCGGGCGGTGCATCGCCGGTCCTTGCGCAGGCCAGGCGTTGCGCCCCATTGCGGTGGAAATCCGCGACGGACTTGTGCTGCTCGGGCCGCAGGCGGACCTCGAGGCGCTCGCCTCACTCTGATCACTCGAACAGGTCCAGTCCCTCGAGTGGACTGGCCCGCAGCGTCGAGTCGTCGCCGGCCGACTCCCCACCGCCGGGACTCTCGTCCTCGGCATCAACGTCGACCGAACCGCTCCAGTCCTCCGGCGCCTCGGCGGCCTCGAGCGCCCCGTCCTCCCATTGCGACTCCCAGTCTTCCCGCTCCATCTCCTCGACGGTCCCGTCGAAATGCTGGATATCGATGGTCGCATCGTCGTCGTCGATGGCGACGACCTCAAACAGTTCGCCGCCGCTGACGCGGTACCAGTCACCGATTCTCGGCTGAGGAGCGACCATGGGCAGACCTCCGGTGCGCCGTCCCCGCAGCGCCGCGCAGCTTCGGTCCGGGGGCGGACCGCTCTGGGCGCCCGAAGCGCCGCGAAGCTGGTATCCTGCGGCCGCCGGGCGAGGGACGTCTCACATGGTGCGCCTCGGACGCCCCCCTTTCAAGAACGGGAAAACCGTAATCCACCGCCGATGTTCCAGGAACCGCTGAAGTTTTTCGTGGTGTTCTTCGCCGTGGTCGAGCCGATCTCGCTGCTGCCGATTTTCAGCGGCCTGACCCAGGGCGCCACGCGCGAGTACCGACATCGAATGGCGATCAAGGCGACCGTGGTCGCGGCGCTGATCCTGGCGTTCTTTGCCCTGGTCGGCGCACCGTTTCTCGCCCTGATGGGTATCAGCCTCGGTGCGTTTCGCATCTTCGGCGGCGTGCTGCTGTTCCTGCTGGCGCTCGAAATGGTGTTCGCACGCGAATCCGGCAGCCGTACCAGCACCGATGAGCAAGCCGAGAGTCAGCGGCGTGCGGACATCTCGGTGGTGCCGCTCGCGTTCCCGTTCATATCCGGACCCGGCGCACTTGCCACCGTACTGCTGTGGTTCGGCCCGGTCCCCCTGTTCCGCCACCCGCTGGTGTTTCTCAGCCTGTTTCTGGCGGTGCTGGTGGTGCTGGCAATTTCGCTGGTGATCATGTGGCTCGCCGAACCGCTGATGAGCGTCATCGGCGTGACGGGCGTCAACGTCGCCGGCCGGCTGTTCGGCGTCGTGCTCGGGGCGCTTGCCGTGCAGTTCGTGATCGACGGTCTGCGCACGGTGTTCCTGCTGCACGCAGGCTGATTCGCCGCACCGATGCGGCTTCAGACCCGCACGAAGTCCAGGTCCCACACCCCGTGCCCGAGCCGCTCACCGCGCCGCTCGAAGCGCGTCGCCGCGCGCTCCTCGGGACGGGATACGAAGGTTCCCGTCGGCGAGAGATTGCGCAGCCGCGTCTCGGCGCCAAGGACCGTAAGCATTTCTTCGGCGTAGGCCGACCAGTCGGTGGCCAGGTGCACCCGACCGGCGGGCTTGAGGCGCTCTGCGATGAGGCCGACGAACGGCGGCTGGATCAAGCGCCGCTTGTGGTGCCGCTTCTTCGGCCAGGGATCTGGAAAGAGCACCAGAATCTCCTCGAGGCTCGCCGGCGGCAGGTACCGCTCGAGCACTTCGACGGCATCGTGGCAGACCACCCGCACGTTACTGAGCGAACGGTCCTCCAGCGCCAGCAGAACCCGACCGACGCCCGGCCGGTGCACTTCAATGCCGAGATAGTCGCGCTCCGGATGCGCCCCGGCGAGCGCCAGCAGGTTCTCCCCGTTGCCGAACCCGACTTCCGCCGTGCGCGGAGCGTCACGACCGAACACATCGTCCAGATCAAGCGGCCCCTGAGGCTCGAGCCCATATTTCGGCCACAGCGTCTCGAGCGCACGTTCCTGCGCGGTCGTGATACGCCCGGCGCGGGTAACGAAAGAACGGATGGCGCGCGGGTGATCGCTGGCGTTCAACCGCAGCGCCGTCAGCTGACGGTGGGTAGGCGGAGTGCCTTCCATGCCGCGATGCCGCCTGCCATGTGCGCGGCCGGCTGGCCAGTCGCCTTGCGCAGCCGGGCTGCCGTCAGCGAACGGCCGCCGGCGGCGCAGTGGAACACCACTGCGCGCGCGCCATCGACCGGCAGATGTGCTGCATCGAACGTCGAGAGCGGGTAGAGCAGCGCCCCGGGGATACGCTCCTGGGCGTACTCGTCCGGCTCGCGCACGTCGATCAACAGGATCCGGCCCTCATCGAGCAGGCTCTGCACTTCCTGGGGTACATACTCGATGACCCCGTCTGTCGTCACTCGGTTCATGGGGCAGGATTCTAGCCGGTCCGCCGGTCCGGGTCTCGGCTGCCGAGCGGCGGCAGCTGCTCGCGCACAAGCGCCTCGGCCAGCGCGGCGTCGATGCCACCATCGGCGGTGCGCTCACGCTCGAGGCGCTCAAGAATGCCCGCCTGGACCTGCCCGCGGCGCAGCGCCTGCAGATACGAGATTTCCGGATGGAACATCACCATCGAGTAGCGGGGAATGAAGCGCTCGGGGAAGCGCTGCTCGAGCTCGAAGGCAAGGCGCTTGAGGCGCTGGAATTTCCGGTCGCGCACCTGCTCGCGCATCTCCCGGTAGTTCTCCAGCGCCATGTGTGCAATCGCCTCGGTGCTCGGGCGGCGAGCCTGCTCGAAGCGGGCGTAGAGCTGTGCCCAGTCCTCACCGGTATCAAGCAGCTCATCGAGCAGTGCACAATCTTCGAAGCCGGCGTTCATGCCCTGGCCATGAAACGGCACGATGGCGTGCGCAGCATCTCCGAGCAGCAGCACCCGCCCGTCGAGATGCCAGCCGCGCGCGTGCACGGTGGCGAGCTGTCCCTGGGGGTTGCGGCGAAAATCCGCGCACAGACCGGCGTGAAACGCCGCAAGATCGGGAAACTGTGCGGCGAAGAACTGCCCAAGCGCCGCGTCTTCGCTGAGCGCCGCGAAACTCTGCTCACCCGAACGCGGCAGAAACAGCGTCAGCGTGAAAGTGCCGTCGGGATTCGGCAGCGCGATCAGCATGAACCCCCCGCGCGGCCAGATGTGCAATGCCGCGGGGTCGAGCGCATGGCTGCCGTCGGGCAGCGCCGGCAGCGACATTTCCTTATAGTCGTGCCCGAGCGGCTCGATCTGCACCGCACAGACGCCGCAGCGCTCGAGGCTCTCGCGTACCAGCGAGCCAGCCCCATCGGCCGCAATCGCCGTCTCGCACTCCAGATCAAACGTGCGGCCCGGTCGCTCCTCTACGCAGCGCAACGCCTGATCGTAAAAGCCGAGACATCGATGCTCGAAGCACAGCGTCACGCCGGCCCGTTCAGCCGCGTCGATCAGGACTCGATTCAGCTCGGCGCGCCCGACCGAATAAATGACTTCCTGCGAACGTTGTCCGTAGCGCTGCAAGACAGGCGCAGCAGACAATTCGTGCACCATGCGTCCGCGCATCGGCAGCAGAAACGGTTCGACCTGCTGCAACACTCCAGCACGCGCCAGCGGCCGCATGCCGCGCGCGGCGAGCGCCAGATTGATCGATCGACCGCCGTCAGCCGCACTACGGCGCGGGTCGGGCCGGCGCTCGAGCAGCGTGACTGCGAACCCGCGCCGCGCCAGCAGCAGTCCCAGCAAGGGGCCGGTCAGGCCCGCGCCAATGACTGCGACCTTACGCTGCCCCGCAGCGCTCATGCGGCGCGCAGCGCCTCGGCGAGGCGCATCACGAACGTGAACACGTCGGTGAAGCTGTTGTAGAGCGGCGCGGGGGCGGCACGGATGATGTCCGGCTCCCGCCAGTCGCAAATCGCCCCGTGCGCCGCGAGCCGCTGGAAGATGCGCCTCGCCCGTGCCGGATCGGTGCCGATGCGCAGCGACAGCTGAGCGCCATGCGCGGCCGGCTCGCGCGGCGTAATGATGCGTACCTGCGGGGTGTGCACCGCGAGCAGCTCAGCGAAGAACCTGCCGAGAGCGAGCGATTTCTCGCGCAGGCGCTGCGCGCCGGCCTCGTGGAACAAGCCGAGGGAGGCGATGAGCGGCGCAGCCGCGAACACCGACTGATTGCTGAGCTGAAAACCGGCAGCGCCGTACGCGGCACGGAACGCCTGCGGCATCCGGAACCGCGTCTGCAGCTCGTGCCCCCACCAGCCTGCGAGCCGCGGTCGGTTCGCATCGAAGTGCCGCTGGTGCACGAAGCAGCCGGCCACCGCACCGGGGCCCGCGTTGAGATATTTGTAATTGCACCAGACCGCGAAGTCCGCCTCGAGCGCGCGCAGCGGCTGCGGCATGTTGCCCACCGAATGCGCCAAGTCAACGCCGAACAACGCACCGGCTGCGCGCGCAGCGCGCGCTATACGCCCCAGGTCAAATGCCTGACCGGTGAGATATTGCACGCCCGGCCAGAGCACGAGCGCGATCTCCTCGCCGCGACGTGCGAGCAACGCCTCGATGTCCTCCTCGCTTACGCACTCCTGCCCATCCCGAGGTGCGATCTCGATAAGCGCGTCGGCCGGGTCAAGGCCGTGCCACTGCAAGTGCGTCGCGGTGGCGTAGCGATCCGACGGAAAGGCCCCCGCTTCGATCACGATGCAGCGGCGGTGACCCGCGGGTCGAAAGAAGCTCGCCATCATCAACTGCAGATTGACGCTGAGGGTGTTCATGATCGCAATTTCCTCAGGCCGGCAGCCGAGGAGTTCCGCGGTTGGCGCCGCGAGTACGTCATGGTAGGTGATCCACGGCCGCTCGCCCTGCTCATGGCCTAGCACTGCCAAGCGCGCCCAGTCGTCGAGCGCGGCAACCATGTCGACACGCGCGGCGAGCGGCATCAAGCCCAAGGAATGCCCGCACAGATAAATAGCGGACTCGCCGTCGGCAGTCCGCGGCAGCGCAAACCGCGCGCGCAGCCGGTGCAGCGGATCATCGGCGTCGTTGCGCAGCGCGTCTTCCAGAGTCAGAGCCATCAGCCTAGCGCTTCCCCCATGGCCGCGGCCCCGCCGCGGTGTGCGTTCGGCCCGGGCTTAAGCAACAGGAGAATCGGCGAAATGATCAGCACGAACAGCATCAGGGCGCGAAACACGTCTGCGAAGGACATCATCAGCGCCTGACGCTGCATCATCGCGTAGATCTCCGCGGTGGCCATCTGCAGCGACGCGGCAGGCGACGCACCTCGGGTGACGAATGCGTGTGAAAGTGTCCGGACCGCGTGTTCATAAATTGGATTGAGCGGCTGCAAGGCACTCACCATCCGCGCCTGGTGAAACTGCTGACGACGCGCGAACAGCGCCTGGACCATGCCGATGCCCACGCTGCCGCCGAGGTTGCGCGCGACATTGATGATCGCCGTTGCATTGCCGGTTCGCTGCGGCGGAACGCCGATGTAAGCGGCGCTCATCAGCGGCACGAACAGAAACGGAATGGCACCGGATTGCCAGGCGCGAGCGATCGCAATCTGTGCAAACGTCTCGTTTACCGTGAAATGCGACATCATCCACAGCGATACGGCGATTACGGGAAAAGCAATTCCCATCAGCAGACGCGGCTGCACGCGCCCGCTGAGAATGCCGGCAAGCGGCATGGTGACGATGGTGATCATTCCGCCGAAGGTCAACACCAGACCCGCTTCGGTGGCTGTATAACCGAGCACCTGCTGCACGAGCTGCGGCACGAACTGCGTCGTTCCGAACAGAATCACCCCGATCACCATGACAATGAGCGAACCGGCGGCGAAATTGCGGTGCTTGAACAAACGCATGTCGAGCAACGGGCGGGGAGTCCACAGCTCCCAGATGACGAATCCGGCGATGCAGACAGCCGCGGTCAGGGCTGCAATGCGAATCAGTGAGCTGCCAAACCAGTCATCCTGGACTCCCCGGTCGGTCATGATCTCGAGGAATCCCAAACCGAGAGCGATCAGCACGGCACCCGGAAAATCGAAATGAATCCCGCGCCGCCACCGCTCACGACGCTCTTTCACGAGCAGCGGCGGCTCATCGACGAAGGCACTCACCAGGGCAAGGGACAGCAGGCCGATCGGCACATTGATCAGGAAGATCCAGTGCCAGGAAAATCGGTCGGTAATGACGCCCCCGAGCAGCGGTCCAAGCATCGGAGCCAGAATCACGGTGAAGCCGTAGACCGCCATCGCTTTTCCCCTGGAAGCGGGCGGAAAGGAGTCGACCAGCATCGCCTGAGTGTTCGGCTGCAGACCACCACCGCCGAGACCTTGGGCTACACGCGAGATGATCAGCATTGGCAGCGATGAGGCGATGCCGCAACACAATGAGGAGATCGTAAACAGCGCAACGCTGAACATGTAATAGCGTTTACGGCCGAAGACGTCGCTCAACCAGCTGCTCATGGGTATGACCACGGCATTGGCCACAAGATAGGTCGTCAGCACCCAGGTCGCTTGGTCGTAGCTGACAGCCAAAGAGCCGGCGATGTGACGCAGCGACACGTTGGCGATCGCGGTATCGAGGACCTCCATGAAGGCGGAAATGGAGATAATGATGGCGATCAGCCATGGACTGTGCCGCCCGGCGGCGGAACGGGCGGGCGTCCAGATGTGGGCTGCCGCGTCCTCGTGAGCGGACGGCGCCATCTCAGTTGACCCTGATGTCCGGCTCGACCGACATGCCCGGGCCGATCAGGCAGTGTGGCGGCAACGAATCGAAATCGATCCGTACGGGCACGCGCTGCACGATCTTGACGTAGTTGCCGGTAGCATTCTGCGGTGGCAGCAGATCGAATGCCTCGCCGGAGCCGCGTTGGATCGAAACGACGTGTCCGCGCACCTTGGCGTTTGGACAGGCATCGATGTTGATGCTCACGCGCTGGCCGGGGTGGATCAGATTCAGGTCGGTTTCTTTGAAATTAGCCGTAACCCACAGCTGCCGCGGGACGATCGCCATGAGTTCTTGGCCCGGTCCGACATAGTTACCGACCGCGACAGACTTCTTGGTGACGTGTCCGGCCTGCGCGGCGTGCACGGTCGTGTAGCTCAGGTCGAGTCGAGCCGATTTGACTTCGGCGCGGGCACTGGCCACGCGGGCGACTGCGCCAGCGAGTGCCGCGCGCGCAGCTACGATCTGGGCTCTGGCGCCGCTCACCCGCTGCAGGGCGGCAAGCGCTTCGGCGCTCGCGCTGCGCGCTGCGGTGCGCACCTGATCCATCTGGGTCCGGGCCACGGCCTTGGCGTTGCGCTGATGCAGGAATCGGTAGCGCTTGAGGTTGGCTCTGGCATTGGCGGCCTGGGCCGCGGCGCTGACATAGGCGGCCCGCGCCTGCTGCACTGCGGCCTGCGCCACCACGATGTTCGCACGCGCCTGGGCAAGTCCGGTCTTGGCGAGCCGCTCAGCCGCAAGCGACTGCGCCAGCGCGAGTCGATAGGGCGTCGGGTCGATTTGCGCCACCACTTGACCGGCAACGACTCGCTCGTTGTCCGTCACGGGCACAGCGATCACCTGCCCGGCCACACGCGGGGCCACGGCGACCACGCGCGTATCGATGAACGCATCATCGGTGGTGAGAAAGTGGCTCTCGTACCACCAAGCCAAGATGCTCACCGCCACGATCGTGGCAAGCACCACGATGCCGGCGATCATGACGGCCGTGCGACGCCCCGGTTGCAGCGGCGCGGCGGCCTGTGCGGGAGTCCCCGGACTGCCTGCGTGCGCTGCGGACGCCGCCGGTGCTGGCGAGTTTTCGGGCCGTCCATCGCGGCCGGAGGAGGTGTTCGTCGGATCCATGGCGAGGAATATATCTTACGTTCATTGCGGCCTGTTTGTCCCGCCGCGGCCCAAGGTTCGGCATTCTACGCTCTGCAATGCAGAGTACTTGACGACTGCGAAGTTCTTCACTACATTAGTGCCTCCATCTGTTTCGGCCAGATCACTCCGATGCGATCGAATTCCCCGGTGGCCATGGACAGCCACGCGCTCGGAACGCTGAACTACATCCGCGCCTCGATCGAAGCGGCCGGCGCTTTTGCCGTACCGGGTACGGCCGGAGTCGCCATGGGTCTGGTGGGGCTCGCCGCGGCGGGACTGGCGTCGTTGCCACGACTCGCCCCACACTGGCTGCCCATCTGGCTGCTCGCAAGCGTGCTCGGCGCGGGGCTCGGGATCGTGCTGATCGCGCGGCACAGCTCCGGTACGGGACTGCCCCTGTACCGTGGGCCGGCACGACGGTTCGTGCTGTGCCTAGCGCCGGCGCTACTGACCGGCGGGGTGCTGACGGCGGTGCTGCTGCACGCGGGCGAGGCCCGGCTGATTCCCGGCACTTGGCTGCTGCTCTACGGCAGCGCCGTCCTGTCGGCCACGCTGCTCACCGCGCCGGTGATGATGCGCCTGGTCGGCTCCATGGGCGCGCTATTCGTTGTGCTCGGGATGATGGCCTACGTGCTCCCCCCGGGATGGCACAACGTGGTGCTCGGCGGCGGCTTTGGGCTGCTGCACCTGGTGTTCGGACTGCTGATCGGGCGTCTCGATGCGCGCGCGGAGGCTGTCGCGTGAAGTCGAACACCCGTCGCAACGAAGCGCCACTGAACGAACCGGTCCTGGAGAAGAGCGCACCACACGCAACCGCGAGCGCGGACGACACTAAATTCGACCGTCTCGTTTATGAGCGCGTCCGACTCGGAATCATGAGCGCGCTGGCGGTGAATGAGCAGCTGACTTTCAATGAACTGAAGGCGCTGTTCGACGTCAGCGACGGAAATTTGAGCGCGCACGCGCGCAAGCTCGAAGAGGCTGGCTACATCGAGTGTGAGAAGTCGTTCGCGGGACGACGCCCGAAATCCGAGTATCGGCTCACGCCGGCGGGTCGCCATGCCCTGTACCGTTATCTCGATCACATCGAAGCGGTGATCAAGGCCACGAGACGCTCATGAGCGCTACGGGAAAATTTCACGTCGCCATCATCATGGACGGCAACGGCCGCTGGGCTCAGCGCCGGGGTCTGCCGCGCAGCGCCGGGCACGTGCAGGGCGCGAAAATGGTGCGCCGCGTCGTTGAGGCGAGCGCCCGTGCCGGCATCCGCACCTTGACACTGTACGCATTCTCCTCGGACAACTGGGGCCGGCCCAGTCCCGAGGTGGAATCGCTGCTGCGGCTGCTGCAGTGCTATCTTGCGAGCGAAACGCGCCGCTGCCTGCGCAACTCCGTACGCATCAATGTCATCGGTCGCCGCGATCGGCTGCCATCGGGGCTGGTGCGCGCGATCGAGACCAGCGAGCAGCTGACCGCGCACTGCACGCGGATGCGGCTGCGTATCGCAGTCGACTATTCGTCCAAGCACAGCATTCTGGAGGCCGTGCGCCGGGCCGCGACCGGCACCCTGAACACCGAGACGTTCGAGGCGCTACTCGCCGAGGTGGATCATTCCGCAGGGGACGCCGGCGCGGTTGATCTGCTGATCCGCACCGGCGGCGATCAGCGTCTATCTGACTTCCTGCTCTGGGACTGCGCGTACGCGGAACTCTATTTCACCGACGTGCTGTGGCCGGAGTTCGGCGAAGCCGGTCTGCACGCGGCACTCGAGGACTTCGGTGGCCGCCAACGTCGCTTCGGCAAGGTCCTGGCCGAATCAGCGTGAGCGAAACCTAGACTGCAGCGAACTGGCGGGCCGCGGCGGACCACTCCGGGGCATTCGCGAGTGCCTCGGGCACGTCCTCGGCACGAGAAACGATCTGCCACATTGCCAGATGCCGTTCGTCCATGAAGCGCTCCCGCACTGCAGCTTCGAGCAGAATGCGGAGCGGTTCGAAGTAATTCCGCGTATTCACGAGCACGATAGGACCCAAAAAAAGGCCCAGGCGCTTCAGCGTCAATGCCTCAAGCAGTTCCTCAAAAGTGCCGCTGCCGCCCGGCAACGCAATCGCCGCATGCGCACCGGAGAGCATCAGATGCTTGCGGGTTCGCATGTCCTCGACCAGCTTCAGCTCGCTCAGCCCCCGGTGTCCCCATTCGAGATCAGCCATGAACTGGGGCAGAATGCCCACGACTCGCCCACCGCGTCCGAGCGCGCCATCGGCGAGCGCGCCCATCGATCCGCGGGCGCCGCCTCCGTACACGATGGCAATGCCCTGCTCGGCTAGCACCTCGCCGAGGCGGGAGGCCGCGCGACGATATTCAGCATCGGCACTGCTGCTGGACGCACAGTAGACGCACACGGTGCGCGCGAATGAATGCTCGGCGGTGACGCTCATGGGCGCCACCCAGGCAAAACACGATGAATGCGGGCCATAGGCGGACCCTAGCAGAATGGAAGCCACTAATGCGCACCGCTCCGCTTCCCCGGCGCGTATGCACTTCACCCCGCCCGCACCCCAGAAGGCGCAGGCTGCTCGCAGGGCGCCGAGCGACCCTGCCCCGATGGCGATTGCCAGAAAGCCCCGCGATTCCGTAAGATTACGACCCCCGCGCGGGTGTAGTTCAATGGTAGAACTGCAGCTTCCCAAGCTGCTAACGTGGGTTCGATTCCCATCACCCGCTCCATTCCCAGGCGATGCACGGCAAGCTGCGGCAACAGCAGCAGCGGTAAATTTCTGATGGCTGGGGAAATTCCATAATCAAAGCCCGATCGGGCTGGCCCGTGTCGTTGCCGCCGATTGCCGGGCATTGCCCCATTATTCGCACCCACCGTCGCACTTGACTCAAGCCGCATATTCCAAGTGCGAATCAGAGGCTGCGCGAGCACCACTGAACTCGTCGCAAAACAACGTGGCGCAACCGACGTCGGGAGCGGATTTACACTATCGACCAGGGGCGGAAGTTCACCTCTTCATTTTGCCTGCCGCAGGGCGGTCACTGGCTAGATGTTGTAGACACTTTGCCTGGCCAGGGAGATGTCTGTCTAGGTAATGTCTGGAGGCGAAGGGACGGCGCGGCCTGGTCCTATGACACGGAAATCCGTGGCGACCGGCACCGCTCTTTTCCCAATGGATCACGCCTGCGTACGACGTTCGCTCCACCAGCATTTTGCGGCCCCACGGCATCGAATCAATTCTGTCGGCTTCTCTTCTCGTCGCCGACGGGGCGTCCTGCCAGGGTGATACGCGCCTCAAACGTCCGCAGCACTGCCTTGGCGCGATTTCGGGGCAACGCCGCTCGAAGCGACCTCAGAATTTCCTCCGCAGATTCACTGGAGTAGCCCGGATCCAGATCATAATTAACGAGCACCTGCAAATGAACTGATGCGCGTTTCTCCATGACGTCTCCCTGTGAAAGCTCTGCACAACCACTTGATTCATGCCTCCACGGCCATGATCACTTCATGCAGGATTCGGCCGGGGAATGGCATCTCACTCAGAGCGGGCGACTATCCTCTCGGAGATGCGTGATTCCGGCGCCCACGACGATTCCATAGGCATCCAGCGCTATATCGACATCCGCTGTGCCGTGTTGAAGGTGGACGACGTACCGATCCCAGCCCAATGAGTTCACGCCCAGGAAGTCGACCGAACGCAGTGCGCCCAGCGGCGTCAACTTCGCCTGCAAATGGTGCAGCAACGCTCGGGTCCCTGCCGCGAGCTGGGGGCTCAATTCCGAGTAATCCGGTTTACCTGACTGGATACTGCGAATGAGATGACGCAGTGCCGACGCGCTTCCAAGCGTTGCGGTCTGCGCATGCACGCGCTCAGCGACCAATTTCTTGACGGCATCGACTCCGCCGCCACCAATGCGGGGCGCTTCGGTTACAGCGCCATTCTGCTGAAATACGAGCCCGTTGACCTGCCCGGCGGAATTCACTGCGAACCGGACGTACGCATCGTAGCGTCCGAAGCGATACCGGTGCGAGGACAGCCTGGTCAATTTCTGCGGTGGCGTCCCCGAAGAAAGTGCGAACAGCTGACCCTTTTGCAGTTCGATGCGCATCACACTGATCGAGGACATTCTGTAGCTACCGACGTAGCGCTGGACACTCGCTGGCACAACGTTTACCCCCATGCCTGCTCTTGCGAGCGGTATGGCCGGCGCGTGATCAGGAAACACGTCGCAACGACGCCGACCGCCAATACTGCAAGTGCAGCACTGCTCGCTCTCCAACCGCGCACTTTGGGTGTACTCATGATATGGAGCCTCCGCTCAATGGAAGAGATCGACCGGGGTGCAGCAGACAGTCCAACGAGACACGCGGACCGTCGCAGGCTCACGGCAACCAGAGCTTTCGCATAACGCCGCACGTCGGGACTGCCGCGCAACACACGACTATCGCAGTCCACTTCGATCGCGAGACGCAGGCGGCGCACCTGCCACCATAGGATGGCGTTCCACGGCATCAGGGTTGCCAATCCCAGCCCGAAAGTCAGCAGTAGGTTATCGCGCGCTTCAATGTGTCTCCGTTCATGCGCAATAACCAGTTCGAGTTCGCCGGGAGCCGCTGCGAGCAGCCATTCGGGGATGACGATTTGCGGATGCAGGAGTCCAACTGTCGCCGGCCCTGTATCCCTTGCCACCAGGATCGCGGTGTGGCCGATGGATGACTTCTTCCAGTGACGACGTCGTCTGTCGCCATACCACAGTCCCCCAAGCAGCGTCACCGTGACCGCAAACGAACTTATCAGCCAAGCGACTTCCAGAGCAGAGTCGAATCGTTGCGACACAGAACCGGCAAGGGTGAGGGCCGGTGAAGCGACGGGCGCCAAGCGTGCATCGGCTCGATAGTTGCCTGCTACGGCTTTTTACTGCGACGCGCTCGTCGTGACGACCATTGCGGGTCGCTTCAGCATCGATGATAGAGCGAGCGGTAAAGTTAACGAGACCGCTAGTGCCGCGGCCCACGTCCATCGCGTCTCGAAGCCGTAGGAGCGCCCGATGCGCTCCACAGCCAACGCAGAGCCGCTGATGATCGCCAATATCATCACGAGGTAGGCGGGCCAAATCAGCATCACGGCTGCTCCTCGTCGCCCGCATCCTGCAAGAGGGTCCGCAGGCGTTCGATCTGCGCTGCGCTCAGATGCTGATCCGAAACCAGATGTGTGATGAGAAGCTCCGAGGAGCCGCGGAAGAACTTTCCAACCAAATGTCGCACGGCGCTGTGTCGCGCCTCCTTCTCAGGGACGATTGCAAAATAGACGTGTCCTCGCCCTTGCGCTTCGCGGCGCACGAAACCTTTCTCTTCCAAGATCCCGAGCATCGTCAGGACTGTGTTGTGCGCCAAGACGTCCTTGAGATGGTGGCGCACATCGCTGACGCGACAGGCCCCGCGGTCCCAGAGGACGCGCATGATGTCGGACTCCCGGTCTGTCAGCGTCTTGCTCATGTCATGACTCCTAAATCTTTAGGAATCATGGCCGACTCACCTTTGGCTGTCAACTAATTCATTAGGAGATGGATTTTGGAGGCTGCTGCACGAGAGTTTCGGCAGTCCTTAAGGCTTTGGAGACGGTCGAATTCCTCCGGCTTTGACATGCGGACGGAATTTGCCGCGGGCACGTCAACGCCGATGGATGATTACGTGGTCGCGGGCTTGGAGTGTTTGGCGCGGTGACCCGGCTGTGTCGGATCAAGGCACAACGGGCGCACCCCACGCCACAAGGGATCCCATTCCCCATTCATCCCTCGGCTAGGCCAAAAGGTGTACCGCCCTCATCGCTCTGCATTCGGTTGAAGCAGATCGCGCATCGCGGTTAAACGGTAGCGGATAAATCGGTTGTGCGGTAGCCTTATGTGCGGGTGACTGGTATTCTTATCGGCAAGGCACGCAGGCCACCACGCATGACCGATTACTCGCAGCGAATCGTCGACAGTGAGCTCGATGAACTCGTCGTTCAGCTCGCGGCCATCGCGATCGAAGGACCCAAAGCGGTGGGCAAAACGGCGACCGCCGAACGCCGCGCCCGCACTGTTCACCGCCTGGATGTGTCTGAAATCAGATCCATCGCGACTGCGGACCCGACCGTGTTGCTCAAGGATCCGGCGCCCATCCTGCTGGATGAGTGGCAGCATGTGCCGGCGATTTGGGACGCCGTGCGCGACGCAGTCGATCGGGATCCGACCCCGGGTCGGTTTATCCTCGCAGGCTCTGCAACGCCCACAAAACCACCGAGCCACTCTGGAGCGGGTCGTATCGTACGAATCCGGATGCGACCGCTCAGCCTGGCCGAGCGTGGCCTGGACAGGCCAACCGTCAGCCTCTCCAACCTGCTTAGCGGTGCACGAGAGACACCCGACGGTCGGACAAGCTTCGGTCTCGCAGATTATGCTCACGAAATCATCGTCTCAGGATTCCCAGGCATTCGCAGCTTGTCGGGCCGGGCGCTGCGTGCACAGCTGGACGGTTACCTCGACCGACTTGTTGATCGTGACTTCGAAGCGCAGGGGCATGCTGTGCGACGGCCGCAGACCCTCCGCCGCTGGATGGCGGCTTTCGCGGCGGCCACAGCTACCACCACGTCGCTGGAGAAAATTCGCAACGCCGCCTCGGTTGGCGATGAGGAGGTCCCGGCGAAGACCACGGTCATCGCCTACCGCGACGTACTTGAGCAACTCTGGATTCTCGATCAAGTTCCCGGCTGGGTACCGACGAAGAACCACTTGAGACGCCTCACCCAGGCTCCGAAGCATCACTTGGCTGATCCCGCACTGGCGGCACGACTGCTCGGCGTAGATGCCGGGGCATTACTCGGCGGCATCGCAACGGGCGCGAAACTCGTGACGGTATCGCAGACGGATGCCCCACCCCGAGACGGAACGCTCCTCGGTCAGATGTTCGAGGCGCTCGTAACTCAATCCGTCCGTGTCTATGCACAGGCCGCCGAAGCGCGGGTTTACCACTGCCGCACCTACGACGGACGCCGTGAGATCGACCTAATCGTTGAGACAGCGGATCAGCGCGTACTCGCACTTGAGGTCAAGACGAGTGCGGACGTGACAGACGCGGACGTGAACCATCTGCTTTGGCTCCGTGAGCAGCTCGGCACCATCCTGATGGACATGGTGGTCATTACGACCGGCAAGCACGCATACCGGCGGCAGGACGGTGTCGCAGTCGTCCCTGCATCACTTCTCGGGCCGTAGCAGTAGCAACCACAAGCCCAAAACGTTCTTTCCGTCAATTGCCCTACTCTGCCTCAGAGCGCCCCACGTAGCGCGAAATCTCGCACTTGAATCGCACTTACATGTCCAGAAGCGTCTAAGATAATGATTCTTCTCGAGAAGTCTATGGGTTCGATTCCCATCACCCGCTCCATTCCCAGGCGATGCACGGCAACCTGCGGCAACAGCAGCAGCGGTAAATTTCTGATGGCTGGGGAAATTCCATGGCCAGAGCCCGTTCGGGCTCGCCCGGGTCATTGCCGCGGATTTCCGGGCCTCACTTCAACATTCGCGCCCACAGTCGCACATGGCCCCGGCCGCAAATTTCAAGTGCGAATCAGAGACTGCGATAGCCATCCCTCAACTCATCATCAACCAACGACCTGAGACCGACGATGACTCGGAGCTTCCGCAACCAGCCAGGGGCGGTCATATGATGGTGCTGGACGCACGCCCGAACCCGTAACCCCTCGCATTGCGTCACTCAAAATGTTACCGGCTGGGATCGTTGCCTCACCTGAAATGCTACCAGCGGCCGGAGCTGCATCATGTCGCCCCGTCACCTGCGGAGGTGTCCATGGGCATGAATGTGATGCACACGGCCCGGGCGGAACCGGCCGCCTTTGGCGGCAGGCTGACGTTCCTCTTTTGCCGGTTGCAACCCGGCCAAGAGCGAACGGGAAGATGTCTCCGGTAACATCACTGATGACGCAGCCGGTAACAGAATTATGTGAGGCAATACGAGGGCCCGTAACCTGCTCCTGCGAATTTACAAGAAAAATTCTGGTGTTCCCTCGGTCACGTATGCCGAGGCGCTTGACCAAGCGCTGTGTTTCGGTTGGATAGATGGCCAGAAGCTGCCGTTTGACGCAATCTCCTGGGTGCAGAAATTCACTCCGCGCAGGGCGAGAAGCGGTTGGTCCAAGATAAATGTTGCACATGTGGATCGGCTTATCCAGGGAGGCCAAATGACGCCTGCAGGTCTCAAGGAGGTAGAAGCAGCCAAAGCCGACGGGCGCTGGACCAGTGCGTACGATTCTCCCGCCAACGCAACGGTGCCCCCGGAGTTCGTCAAGGAGCTCGCACGTAATGCCAAGGCAAAGCAGTTCTACGCGACGCTCGACAAGGCCAATCTGTATTCGATTGCCTACCGGTTGCAAACAGCAAAGCGCTCAGAGACAAAGATCAAGCGCATAAAGCTGATGATCGAGATGCTCGCGCGCGGCGAGAAATTTCACTGACTGCTCCAGCCGGTGGTTCGACGCATTGCAATTCTCCACTTCCACTCTGGGTCGTGGCCGGTCAGTCAGCAGGAGAGCAGGGTTTCCCGAAGGCGGCCACTCATGGGACGCCCCGGCATTCACTGAAAAATAATCACCCTCCCCTCAAAACAGATCGGGACCGAACTCACCTCGAGTATTGGGGGAATACCCCCTCGAGCGAGACCGCCTCGCCATCAGGCCACTGCTATTCTCATATGTATTTCTAGCTATTCTACAATCATTTAGCTCAATTCACATATTGATAGGCGCTGACGTATATGCGATATTGCTTGTTAAATTGGGAATCAGATGAAGTCGCATATCAAGTCGCTCCGCATGAACCGCCTTCCGGAAACCATCAGCCGGGAGCTTAAGGCGGCCCGCCTTCGCCGCGGCTGGAGCCAGACCGAGGTCGGAAAGCACGCGGGCCTTCCCCAGACCCATATCTCCGGGATCGAGACGGGCCGCATTGTGCCGCGCTTCGATACCCTGCTCGATCTGGTGCGGGTACTCGGCATGGATCTGGTTCTGGTGCCGCAGTCCCTCGTTCCTGCCGTCAACGCCTTAGTGCGTGACAGCCACGTGGGCAAAGCCGACGAACGCCCCCTCTATGCTGCCGACGCCGAGGAGGACGGTGACGCATCATGAGCGGCGCCACCAAACTGCCGGCCGCGCTCGCCGTTCTCCTTCACGGCAAACGGATCGGCGTCATCAATCGCCTTTCCGGCGACAGATACCTCTTTGCCTTCGATGAAGCCTATGTCGAGGACACTAACCGCCCGACGCTAAGCTTGTCCTATAAGGGCGCCTCTGGGTTGGTGACGACGGTTAAACCGACAGCGATGCGTCTGCCGGCCTTTTTTTCCAATCTGCTGCCCGAAGGTGCCTTGCGCGATTACCTGGCTGCTAGAGCGGACGTGAAGCCCGGACAGGAATTCATCCTCCTCTGGCAGTTGGGCGCTGATCTGCCCGGCGCTGTCACGGTCGAACAGCTCGACGACACATGGGCGCCGCGGCCGAACGTCGAAAAGGACGCCGGTACGAATGACGCTACTGCCCTTCTGAAATTCTCGCTGGCAGGCGTGCAGATGAAATTCTCCGCCTTGGTGAATGGCAAAGGACACCTGACCATACCGGCCAGCGGTGTCGGTGGTTCCTGGATCGTTAAGCTGCCGTCGCCCCATTATCCGGCGATCGCGGAAAACGAATACGCGATGATGGAGCTTGCGCGCAGCATCGGGATCAATGTGCCCGAAGTCCGCCTGCTGCCGCTCGAGCAGATCGCCGGCCTGCCGGAAGACATCAACCGCGTACCCGGTCAGGCACTGGCCATCCGCCGTTTCGACCGCACGGCAGACGGTATCCGCGTGCACATGGAAGACTTCGCCCAAGTGTTCGGCACCTATCCCGACGACAAGTATAAAGGGCGCAATTACGCCAATATCGCCGCCGTACTTGCCGCCGAGGCGGGTGAAGCCGCTGTGCACGAATTCATGCGGCGGTTGGTCTTCACAGTGCTGACCGGCAATGGTGACATGCACCTGAAGAACTGGACCCTACTTTACCTAGACAGCCGGGCTCCCATTCTGTCACCCGCCTATGATCTGGTGTCAACGGTTCCGTATCTCCCGAGAGACAATCTGGCACTCAACTTCGGTGGCGAGAAGAACATCGGCCGCATCATGCCCGATCAGGTGCGCCGTTTCGCCGAAAAGGCCGGTCTGCCGGTCCACCAACTATGGACGATTGCGCAGGAAACATCGGCCCACATCGTGGATGCCTGGCGTGATTACGTTGCCAGGGATTTGTTGCCCGCGGAACTCCGCGAAGCAATCGACAAGCAGATTGAACGTGCAGCGATCTAATCGAACTGAAGCATCGCGTCCACCTTGACGGCACAAACTCATCCGCTCGGCACCATCTGTCGCTCAGCGTAGGTCCTCCACTCTGTCGCAGGCCGGTCAGAGCAGCAATACCGCTGCATTTGAGTCCACATTGTATCTGGCTCGGCAACCGAGGGCGATCCAGCATGCAGGCACATCACCCTGAAATTCCTTCAGTGACTGCCGGATTTTCGCGGTGTGCACGGCGCAGCACCTCAATCTTTAGCTCCGTCATGCGGATAGACATCAGGAACGCCGAATTGCGATTTCGAAATCGAGGCGCCGGGGCCGCCCGGCCGCGATCACCCTGGGTCGATCAGAGTCCCTTCGGGGCGGTGGACCGGCGCGCTTCGTCGAGAACTCTGCGTGCGATCTGCAGCGCGGTCATCGCCGCCGGCCAACCCGCGTAGAACGCCAGGTGCGTTACCGTTGCGATGATCTCCTCGGGGGTGAGGCCGTTTTCGAGCCCCTTCTTCAAGTGGAACGGCATTTCGTTGGTGCGATACAGCGAGACGAGGCTTGTGATCGTGACCAGGCTACGATCGCGTGGCGAAAGGTCCGTCCGATCCCATACGTCTCCGAAGAGCACTTTGTCTGTGATTTCCGCCAGATGAGGCGCGATGTCTCCGAAGGAATTTCGTGCAGTGGTGGGTTCTTCTTTCATGACACGTCACCTCGATTCTGGGACGATCGCTGCACGGCATTACACCCGAAGCAAGGTCTTGATGGCGCGGCGCTCATCCATGGCGCGATAGCCTTCGGCCACATCGGATAGCGGAATCTGCAGATCGAACACCTTCTCCGGGTTGATCGAGCGGTTCAACACCAAGTCCAGCAAATGCGGCAGGAACCGTCGTACGGGGGCAGGTCCCCCCAGCATTCCGATCTGGGAGAAGAACAGCGATTGACCACTCAACTCGACCCCATGAGGCACACCGACGTAGCCGACAACGCCGCCAGGGCGCGTGCTTCGGATCGCTTGGCTCATGGATTCCTGGGTACCCACACATTCGAGCACCGAGTCAGCCCCGATGCCGTGGGTCAGCGCTTTGATCTGTGCCACACCTTCTTCGCCACGGGCCGACACGATATCGGTGGCACCGTATTCGAGAGCCAATTCCTGGCGGCGCCGATGGCGGCTCATGACGATGATTCGCTCCGCACCCATCTGCTTGGCCGACAGGACGCCCATCAGGCCCACCGCGCCGTCGCCGACTACCGCCACCGTCGATCCCTGCTTGACCCGCGCCGCGTCCGCCGCGTACCAGCCGGTGCCGAGCACGTCCGAGGCCGCCAGCAAGCTCGGTATCAGATCCTCGGACGGGACCGCCGCGGTCGGCACCAGCGTGCCATCGGCCAACGGCACGCGCGCATAGGGCGCCTGGGCGCCGCTCATGAACTCCCGCTGCACGCACGAGGACTGGAAGCCGTATTGGCAGTGCGGGCACGTGTTGTCCGAGAGGCAGAACGACCCGACGACGAATTGGCCCGGCTTGACCGTCTTGACCTCGCGGCCAACCTCGGTCACGACGCCGCAGTATTCATGGCCCATGTGCATTGGGCCGTCCATCGGCTGCAGTCCCCGGTAGGGCCATAGGTCTGAGCCACAGACGCACGTGGCCGACAGTTTGATGATGGCATCGGTGGGCAGAATGATGCTTGGCTCATCGACCTGCTCGTAGCGCACGTCACGGGGACCGTGCAGGACAGTCGCTAGCATAGGTTCATCTCCGATATCCGGCTTTCAGTAAGAGCGCAGCATCACATGCGAGCGCCTGTGAGCACGTCATCCATCCGCCGCTCGATCAGTCCGGCTCAACGGGAGCCAGGTAATCGGCCTCCGACACGTGCTCCATCCAGTGGACGGCCGAGCCGTCCAACCATTCCTGCACCGCGATGTGACTCATCGCCGTAGTGTCCGTCGCGCCATGCCAGTGCTTCTGACCGCAGTTGCAGAACACGACATCGCCGGGTCTGATTTCCTTTTTCGGCCCACCCCAGCATTGAGTCCAACCGAGACCGGACACAACCACGAGGTGCTGTCCGAGCGGATGGGTGTGCCATGCCGATCGCGCCCCGGGCTCGAAGGTCACCTGGGCAGCAGACACCCGTCCTGGCTCGGCCGGATCGAAAAGCGGATCCACCCGGACGTCGCCGCCGAAGTACACCGCCGAGCCCGTCGCGGAGCGGCGCGACCCGTTGCGGTAGATGCGCATCTGCATGGCTGGTCTTCCTCGCTGTCCCGGCAGCGTCGATGAAATCGAGGTGCAAGTATCCCGCGCTGCGACACCGACGGCTAGGTGATGAATACTTAAATTGTCTATAAGCTAAGCTAATTAATAATCACCCGGCTTCGAACCATGGCGAGGCGCAACCTCAACGATCTGCAGGCGTTCGTGACTGTCGCTCGCGAAGGGAGCTTCACCCGCGCGGCGGCGCTCATCGGCGTCACTCAATCGGCGCTCAGTCAGTCGATGCGAGGGCTGGAAGCTCGCCTGGGCATCCGGCTGTTGACGCGAACGACGCGCAGCGTGTCGCCCACGGACGCTGGCGAACGCTTGCTGCGGGCGATAGGCCACCGTTTCGACGAAATCGACGCGGAGCTTGACGCTCTGACGGTCCTACGCGACAAGCCGGCCGGAACCGTGCGGATCACTTGCGCAGACCACGTCTTGAGCAACTCCATTCTGCCCAGGCTCCTGCCACTGCTGCGCGAATATCCCGACATTAAAGTCGAGTTCGACGTGAATTACGGCTTCAGAGATATCGTCGCGGACCGCTTCGATGCAGGCGTTCGCCTGGGTGAAAGCATCGACAAGGACATGATCGCCGTTCCGATCGGTCCGCCGCTGCGGATGGCTGCAGTCGCTGCACCGTCCTACTTCGCCTCACATCCTGTCCCGAAGAGCCCACGGGACCTTTTGTCGCACCGCTGCATCAATTTGCGACTGCCGACCTATGGCGGTCTCTACGCCTGGGAATTCGAGCGCCGCGGTCGGCCCGTCAATGTCCATGTCGAGGGCCCGCTCACCTTCAATACCTCGCCACACATCGTCATGGCGGCGCTGGCCGGGCTTGGTGTCGCGTTTCTTCCAGAGGAAGAATTCTCACCGCATCTCGAGCAGGGGCGACTTACCCGCGTGCTCGAGGACTGGTGTCCGGCGTTTCCCGGATACTTCCTCTATTACCCCAGCCGCCGGCAGCCTTCGCCTGCTTTTTCGCTGGTTCTCGCCGCACTGCGCTTGCCCGCCTCCGGGCGCGCTTAAGCGCTCGTCGATCCTAGGCAATTTCCACCCACCGCCGGGGAGCTGGGGTATTCCGATTCCACCGAGGAGGTCGCAACTGGACCTGCTGTTGGCATTGACTCCCGTGCGCATGCATCCTGATAAACCCGAACGAAGCAGCACGAAGATTGCCTGCAAATCGCCGCGGCGAAACTGCTGTTCACCTTCAGGCGGGCGCCGGCATCCCCGACTCACCCCGTCACCTGCAGAGCCTCGTCGCCGCTAACCGATACCGTGCCGTCGTCGGCAACCGCGGCTCATCGCTGAGCTGCGCAAGTCATTTTCGCCCGTCGCGCAAATTCTCACCCACCCGAACAGTCAGGCTTTGCGCGGCGGTTCCAACCGGCCCATGAATATCGCTCAAGACCGAAATCGTCTCGCCAAGTCCGCTCGGACCGAAATTGACTCGGGTGTCGAAGCCGACCCAGCCCGGCTCAGGCTGACGAATGAAATGCACGGTGAGATCGACGTTAGCGAAGAACACTCTGCTGGGGCGTTCGCGAACGACCAGTCCATTGGCGGTGTCGGCCAGTTTCACAAAGGCCGCGACCGGGGGATCAGATTCGCCCGCAACCAATGGATAACGCGTACGAACCCAACTTCGTCCACGGCCCGGACGGGCCTCGACATCTTGACGGACATCCAAGGAGTCAATAAAGCCGCCGCTCCACTCCGAGGAGAGTGTCCTAGCGAGCATCGCATCCGGCGGCGGCAGCGGTGTCCATTCGGTGCCTTGAACCTGCTTGGTGTCCGTGCACGCAAGGCGCCAGATCCGCGCAAGAATACTGGTGCGTTCGCCATGACGCATGCTGGCTTCGATCAGTTCAATGGACCGTCCCGGACGCACCACAGTGACATCGATCATGAATTCACCGGAGTGAATGACCCCCAGAACGTCAAAAGAGACGCGAGACACCAATTTATCGCTCGGCAGGCGGCGCTCGATCTCCGCCAATACCAGTGCGGACGCAGGCGCCAAATGTTGTTCGCCCGGCTGCCAGGCGCCTTGAGAATGCAGCGTCGAGACAAACCGGTGCTCGCCGACGCGCGCATAGAATGCATCAGGGAATTCCTCGCCCGCTTGGCCGAGGTGGAGATTGGTGGAGTCCGCCATCTGCATAGTGTACCGCGTCTGCTTGCCGTGGAGACCGGTCCCCGCACGTGCTCGCACCGATCCGAGGTCGCGAACAGGCGGCCCGAACTTTTCCGTGCGAGAGTCGGGTCGGGCAAAGGGCCGTTGTGCAGAGCGATCGTCTCACCCAGATTTTTTTCCGCTGCCAGGCGCTGCACACGCGATCCTCACGTAACCGCCTCGGTCAACTGACTGGCCGTAAAACATTCGCAGCCGGCAACCTTCACGAAACCCGTTACAACCGGTTCCAGCAGTGCGGCACGCCGGTCAACCGCCGCAGACCGCAACCGCGGCATTGCGATTGGATGCCCCCTTACGGGATCGCGCCTTCCTCGGCTTTCTCGCGGGTGCGGTGAACCGCGGGCGCCGCCCCGATCATATTGATATTCTTGCGCACAACCGAACAGCAATGACGACACGGATGGCGGCACGAGGAGTCAGCAGATGATTGATCACTACTCTGATCATGCAGCGAACGAACGCACGTTTCTAGCCTGGGTACGCACTGCGATAGCGGTGATGGCGTTCGGCTTTCTGGTGGCAAAATTCAATCTGTTCCTGAAAATCGCAGCCCAATCCCTGGCGCGCATCCCCGGACAAAATGTCACCGTTCCCGGCGGTGGGTTTGGCGACGTTGCCGGGTTGATCTTGATCATTGCCGGCACGGTGATGGTCGCGATGGCCTCCGTACGGTTCATCCGCACCGCCCAAGCGATCGATTCCCCGGAACGACGTCCCGGCGGCGCGCGCATGGACCTCGCACTCTCGGCGGTGATGGTCATTCTCGGCGTTGCGCTTGCGGTCTATGTCTCGCAGGCGTTGATTGCATAGTACGGGCAGTTCCACGGTCACTCGTGTGCCGGATGTTCACCTTGTCATCGTGAAAGTGTGCCCCGTGCGCGATGCCACAGCTCCCGAGCGGTGATTGTTCAAGCGAGAGGACTGGGATTCACCGGAGTATCAAGGTCTTGTCGTGTATCGCCGTGGACCTGGGTTGCGGTGACCGAAAGAGTCACGGAAACCGCTGCCGAATCGACACACATCCCAATCCAAGCATTGCCGCCCGGACCACGAGACACCGCGCATCTTCGGCCGCGGGCTGGCGCATCGTACCAAGTGGCGCACGGCGCACTCTAGCCGACCTAGCGACGTGCTGCGGCGTGCCTCCCGGGGCGTCCGACCCAACGATCACCCGTTTGGCGGTACAAATCCCATGGCCATTCATTAAATATCGAGGACCCATGAGCCGCCAGTGCTCCTAAGTTGGGGTGCTGGCCGCGCCACGTGTCTCGATGATGCCCCGTCCAAGGGCAGAATGGACCTCGATGCATCAGTACAACGCCCCGACCAACCACGAAAATCGCCTGCAAATGCCCGCTCTCGGGAAGTCTACGGAACTGTTACTCTGAGCCGAGGATGATGACGCAGCGCTCTGCGGCAGAGCGCTGCGCGGCCTCAATGATCCGAAGTCCGGCGAGCGCATCCTCGGGGTTGACCGGCGGCGGCGCTGCATCCCGCAGCATTGCCGAAATTTCCGCGTAGAACCTCTGGTATGCACCGGGTTCACTTTCGACGGGGTGCTTGTGTACGCCGTCGGTCAAAAATCCCCATGATTCGGCTGACTCCGCGCCCCAATCCGGACCGTCTGGGATCTTCCCGCTTCGCAGTGCCGCTTCTTGCGGATCGACGTCTTGTTTCACAAAGGCGCCGCGTTCGCCGATGACTCGCATGCGCGGACCGATGTGTGCGGCCACAGCGCTCGACCACAGGTGCGAACGCACCCCGGTCGCGTGGGTGAGCGCAACAAAGACGTCATCGTCGGTTTGCGCGCCGCTGCGCCGGACGTCCGATTCGGCGTAAACCTGCGTGACGGGCCCGAAGAGGGTCAGTGCCTGGTCGATCAAATGGGTGCCCAGGTCGTACAGCAAGCCACCCGCGTCTTCAGCACCACTATGCTCACGCCAGCCGCCTTTCAATTGCGGGCGCCACCGCTCCAAGCGAGATTCAAAGCGCAGGATGCGACCCAGCACTCCGGCGCCCATCAAGCGGCGCAGCGTCAAATATTCGCTGTCCCAGCGCCGGTTGTGATACGGAATTACGGGCAATCGCTTGGCACGAGCAAGCTGAATGACGTCTCGCGCCTCCGCGGCAGTTCGTGCGAACGGCTTATCCACTACCACCGGGAGCCCCGCCGTGAGCGCCTCACGAGCAAGCGAAGCGTGATACCGATTAGGGGTCGTGATCACGACCAAGTCATGTTCTGCGGCATGGTCCCATAGGGATTGCACCGCCGGTGCGATATGCGCTCGGGGATACAAGTGGCGCGCCTGCGATACGCGCTCGCGATTCGACGTGACGATGGTGGCGAGCATCATGCCGGGTGTCGCCGCAATCAAGGGCGCATGAAAACTCGCTCCTCCAAGACCAAAGCCGATCAAGGCCACCCGAATTTCGTGTTCCGATTTGTGATCGATCATGCACGCGGACTCTCAGACACGGACCGCTATCGTAATATAAATCTTGGCGGCGCACGCTCCCGCCCCGCCCCGTCTTCACTCCGCAAAAAACTCTCGTTCGACGCGGGCCGAGGAGCGTCCACGGACGGCGAAATGGCGCATTGCGCGCACCATTGCCGCTCGACAGAACAGCAGCGCGAGGACCCTAGACTGATGGTTCCAGACACGCATCAGCGAAAGGTATCGACCCAATTGCGCGGCACGGAGGCCTACTGTTCCACTCGCAGGTGACCCGTGAGTGCTTCTGTGTGGTGCGCCCCATCGATTCGGTCGAACGGCCTCCACCACGGGCGCCCCCGGGACACCTCGTGCCGCGCGGAACGATCATCCTCCCCGTATTGCATAGAGAGTCTCGGGCCAGATTGAGCCGACCGATGACCGGAACGGTGGATTGGCGGCCAGGCGTTCCGATCCACGGTGCTCCGGGGAGTTCGAAGCCACGGATCAATTCAACGGCATGCGGAACGCCGGCAGATGCCGTGGATTCGTGGTTGTTCTTCACTTGCTTCAGGCGCCGACACACTATCACCGCAGTCCGCAGGCGCAAACACGCCGGGCGCGGGATTTAGAGTAGTGCCCCCGAGTCCGATCTGACTCACGGGAGTGTCGGCAGCGAGTTCCCGACACTGTCGTCTCGGATCCGACCAGAGGGGCTTTCGGGGGGCGCTCGGCGGCTGCACAGCGCCGGGTCGCCGGTATCCCGAAACATCCTTGCGGAAATCGCGCACCCGACCCGGGAGGTGTTTGGCCTACACTGTTCTGTGAGATCAGTGGGCCGCACCGCGCGGCGGGCAGAAAGCGACGGCATGAGCCAAGCCGATACATGGTATGAGCGGAGCGTCCTGCCGGTAGCCCGAGCGGATCTGATCGGGAGCGCTCGAGGGCATCGATGACGCGCGGCCAAGTGCGGCTCAGCCGCCTGCGTCTGAGTCCGTACGGCGCCCGCTGGGCGTCCGTCGTTCTGGTCATTCTGACCGGTGTGTTCAACGCCGCGGCCTCGGCCGAGCCGGTTCCGGACACCTGTCGGATCCACTACCCGAGCGATGCGCGCGTCCCCTGGACCTGCGTGCGCATCCGGCGCCAAACGAACGTCAAACGCCTGTTCGGCGCGGATTGGCAAGGCGTCCTTCGATTCAATCGCATCGACCGCCGACACATCTACCCCGGCGTGCGCATCAAGGTTCCGAAGGACCTTGGGCAAGTTGCTCATTTCACCCCGCTGCCGCAGACCTACGCGCCGGCCGCTCAGCTTCCCAAGTTCATTCTCGTCGATCTCTCTGAACAGTTCCTCGGCGCATATGATTTCGGCAAGCTCGTGATGTCGTTCCCCATCACGTCCGGGGACAATGCGGTGGCGCAGCATCGCACGCCGGCCGGAACCTTCCACGTCACCGCCTATGACCGGCTGCACGTGAGTTCTCTCTACGACTTGGCGGACACCGATAGACCCTACCCCATGCATTACGCGCTGCGCTTTCTTGTCACGCTCAATGGGGTTGCAGTCTGGATCCATGGCCGGGACGTTCCCGGCTATGCCGCGTCTCATGGCTGCATCGGGCTGTACGACGAGCAGATGCAGAAGGAGTATTACGGCACTCCCCGCAACCCGGCCCTGGAGGACGCCAAGACACTCTATGAGTGGGCCATCGCGCCGCATCCTGATGATGGACGGTTCCATACGCTGACCAATGGGCCTACGGTCGAAATCATCGGACAGGCGCCAGACTACCCGCCCCGCACTGTCAGGGCTGCGCCTTAGGCTTCGGGACGCGTGTCCCGCCCTGTCCCGATGCGGACCGTGAACACAGGCGCACACGCCGTGCGGCACTGCCGTGCTGAAGGCCACGTGACTCTGGGGTTGCGGTGCCGCGGATCGACCCCAGACTAGGGCCATGGGACCTGAACCCGGGGCGCGATAGCGCCCCCCTCCGGCGGAAAGAGCGCACCGCGCTCGCGCAGGGCCGTGAGGCACCACCTGCACTAGGTTTGACTGCCATCGACCGGATAAGATGAAGCATTGGGGAGGTGTGCATCAGCGCGCACCAGGCCGGGATGTGGCCGGGAAGTCGGGGAGGTAGGCGCGGACCGGGACGTCCGTATCCGGCGCGACACGCTCGTGCCGCCTGCAAGCCGATCGCAACGGTAGCCGTCGTACCGCCAGCCCTCCAGGGCGGCGGCAGACAGGTATCTCTTGAATTCAACAGCTACGAGCGAGGCTCGCAGATCGGCCATGATGAACTCCCGACTCCACGCGCGGCAGCGCGCCCTCTGCAGCGCAGCCGCGCTGCTCGCCGGCTCGCTCGCGGCCCACGCGGCGCCCGCCGCACCGCCCACAATGCGACAGCTGGCGCAGCGCATCCATGCCCAGGCGCCGAATATCGGCATGCGGGCCATCACTACGTCGCTCGAGGCCTACCGGCACGTGCGGGCAGAGAAACTCACCGACAGGCCGCTCGTGACCATCGTCGATTACTCGTTACCGTCGGCACGACGCCGACTCGCGGTCGCGGACGTCACGACCGGCAAAGTGCTCTTCTACACTTACGTGGCACACGGCAAGGGCAGCGGACTCGACTATGCGACCCGCTTCTCCAATCGTCCCGGCACCGATGCCAGCAGCCTCGGAGTATTTCTCACCGCCGGCACCTACTACGGAAAACACGGGTATTCGCTGCGATTGAGAGGACTGGACCCGAAATTCAACGGTGACGCGTACCGCCGCGACATCGTCGTGCACAGCGCGTGGTACGTCAGCAAGGCGTTCGCGCAGAAGTACGGCCGCATGGGCCGCAGTTGGGGTTGCTTCGCGCTCAGCCGCACAGTGGAAGGCGCCATCGTGCACCTGATCCAGGGTGCAACGGTATTGGTGGGGTATTACCCCGATCCGCAGTGGCTACACTCCTCTGCTTTCCTCAAGGCGCGCAGCTGACGGCCGGCCAATCGGTCCGAACCACGCCGATGGAGCGAAGGATCGCCGGATTTCATACCGACGAGCACGGGGACTGGGTCGCTGTCCTGGAGTGCGGGCACACCCAACACGTCCGGCACAACCCGCCCTGGATCAACCGCCCCTGGGTCATCTCCCCGCAAGGCCGTGCGCAAACGCTCGGCACGACGCTAAACTGCAAAGCATGCGACAAGGCGGGCGGCTGAGCGTAGCGCACGACGCCCGCGCCGCACGCGTAGACGAGTGATGCGGGAACGGAACCCGCTCATGAGGGTGGGACGTCCCGTGGAACAGGATCATGCGCCACGGTGTTCGATTCCGACTCCGGCGCCTGCATCTGCACGCGCGTAATGGGCAGCGCCAGCTCGCCACCGTGACTGGTGATGATCTGAGCGGCATTGAGCAGAACATCCTCCTGGACATCCAGGGATTCACCCCACTGCACCGTTCCCGCGAAGCAATAGATCATGATGTCGAGGGAGTGGGTCCCGTAATTGATGAAATTCACCATCTGACTCTGATGATGATCGATCCCGGGATGATTGTTAATGTAGGTGCGCAACTCATGGAGGATCGCGGGCAGACGACCGACGTCGGCGTAGCGCACGGGAATGGTCTGCTGGATGCGCCGAGCCTGCATGCGCGGCGGCGTCTCGACCACTTGGGTATTGAAGAGATAGTTCGGAACGTAATACGGACTAGTATCAAATCCCCGCACGCGCGTCGAACGCCAGCCAATGTGCTCGACGGTGCCGGAGATGTTCATCGCTGGCAGGGTGATCCATTCGCCGATTTTGAACGGTTTGTCCAGATAGACCACCATGGCGCCGAAAACGTTGGAGACGACGCCCTGGGCGGCGAACCCGATCGCGATCCCGGCAACACCACCGACGGTGAGCAGGCTGCTGATGGGGAAATGCAGCGCGCGTAGCACCATCAGTGCGGTCAGTACCAACAGCCCCAGACGGGCCGCCTTGCCGATCAGGTCGTAAATCATCGGATCGAGTTCGTGCTCGCGCGGGCGGCGGGCGCGCGGATACGCCTCGAGCAGGTTCCAGACTGCCCAGGCGACGACCACGATAATGGCGGCCTGAACAGACGGTCCGATGGCGCTCGCCAGTGCGTGCGCATGAATGCGCCGATTGATCAGCACCGCGATGATGTAGGCCCCGCAGAGCAGAATCAGCGCCGCCAGCGGAGAGAGCGTCGAGCGATACAGCGCCTCGCGCATCGGTTCGGCGTGACGCGCGGCGTGCGCGATCAGCCGCCGACCGAGCGCCCGCAGCAGCAAAGAAAGCAGCGCGCTCGCCACAGCGATGATGCAGGCATGCACCACCAAAGTCTGATACGAGCCGAACCATTTCGGAGGAATCATCGGCAAACCTCGACGTTTCACGCCGCCACGACGGCACCGCCTCTTGAGGCGAGAGCACCGCGTATGCGGATTTCAGCATACGGACCCGGTGAGTCTCGCGCACGCGTCCGGCCTGCGCAAGGCAACGGGACCGCTTGCCTCGATACGCGGACCTGCGGATCGTCGTGCGATTGCGACGATGTGCGGCAGGGCATTGCGCGGGACACTCAGATCCGTGACGGCTCGGATGCCGCACAATTGGCGTTGTATGCCCGACCGACAGACCGCGGCACGCGTGCATGCTGTTCGACGCAGCGCCGTGCACGCAGCACCGCTCCGGCGACGGCGCTTATATAATGCGCACCGAGCATCGGTCCGTTTTCTGGACGCGCGAATCGGGGATTGATCTGACCGGCGTTTTTTTGCGGTCATTGGTCGAACACTCAGCCGCAGCCAGTGGACAACAGGCAGCTGCTCGTGGCGTGATAACCTCCTGCTGCAAGACGAGGTCCTCAGGTGAGCGACGCAGACGCTGACAACCCTCCGGGTGCGCCCTTCGATGAGGCGCGCTTGTGCGCGCTGTTCGATTCGTTCCTCCAGCGGCTGCAGGATCCGGACGGCGGTGAGGCGCTGTACGCCCTATACGCGCCTGAAGCGCCAGTGCGCTGCGGCGCCGGCATCGGCGCGGCGTGCTCGCTGACGGTTGCAGCATTCACTGCGGCTCACCACGACATCAACCAAGATGGAGCGGCGCAGCTGCCGCGATTTGCCGCTGGCCCGCTGCGTCAACTCCAGGCTACTGGGCAGGTGGCGGTTGCGTGGTTCGAGGTCCATGAACATTGCGCGCAGCGCAATGTTCATGTCGCGCTCGGAGTTCGCGTTGCGGCCAAGGAACTGCGCATCGTGTGGTGTACGCTGTCCGAACAGATACTGCCATGGTCGTTCGAGGACGGCCTAGTGCAGTCACTTGCCGATTATCCGTGGTTGCGCCGCGGCGAGCCGGTGGCGGCGCGCGCGCTGCTTGATGCGGGGTATTTTCGGCGATATTGGCGTCCGCCGCTGGCAATCTCGACACTACCGGATGCCCGTTTCAGCTGCCAGATGAGTTCGGCGTGTTGCCGTCACGACTACGAGATCACATTGCCGCCGGAGGCACAGCTGCTGATCGACGCGCTGCCCTGGCAGCGGCTCGCGCCGCAGCTTGCTGGAACGCGCCTGCCGGTGCGCGCCGACGGCACGCTGCAGCTGAAATCGCCCGAAGAGACGTGCCGATTTCTCGGCACGGACAGCCAGTGTCGGATTCATCAGGCACTAGGTCGCCAGCCGTTTGGCGCCTGCTGCGTCTTCCCGTTCTCATTCGCGCGGACGCCGGAGGGGATCGCGGTCGGACTGAGCCCGATCTGCGGCAGTGCCCGACTCGGACTCGGCATCGCCCCGCAGGAGCGGATTGAAGATCTGCGCGAACGGCTGGTTCACGCTGAACCGCGCTCCAGCGAGATCTTTCGGCTCACTCCCGAGCGCGCCATCCCGTGGCAACCGTTCCGCGACATCGAGAAAGGTCTGTGCGATTGCCTGGCCGCAGAACATCTGCCGCTGCGCCGCCGGCTGTACGTCGGTGCCCGGCTGCTCAGAGCACTCGCTGAAGACAGTCCGGTCGAAATCGCAACCTGGCAGGACGAGCCGATCGCGCCGCTGCGGGATGATCTGCGCGCGGCCATCCACGGCATGCTCGCTCGCCTGCTCGGATGGAACCGCGCGGTGCTGCGCGAACTGCCGCGCGCCATCCCAGCCGATCTGGCCCTGCAGGAGGTGGCCGAACCGGCGCTGCTCGCCAGCGTCCTGCGCAACACTCTCTTCTGCAAGGTGTACTCGTACCCGCTCGATCTGACCAGCGCGCACAATTACCTGATCGTGCTCTATCTGATCGCGTTGCTGATGCAGCGCGCGAGCGGCGGGCCACTACCGCAGAGGATGTGGCGCGAACTAGGCTCGCTCGGCGTGCACGGACTGCTGAAGACCATGCTCAATGAGGGCATGCCGGAGAACTTCCGTACACTGTTCGGCCGCAGCGAATTTGGGGTGTGGCTGCTCGCGGCCTGAGTGCGTGCCGTCAGTGCCGGCCCGAGTGTCCGAATCCGCCCGCACCGCGCGCACTCTCGTCGAATGACTCAACCACCTCGAGTGCCACCTGCACCACCGGCACGATGATCAGCTGCGCGATGCGCTCGCCAGGCTGGATGATGAATGTGGCGGCGGCGCGATTCCAACACGAGACCATCAGCTGCCCCTGATAATCCGAATCGATCAGCCCAACGAGATTGCCCAGCACCACGCCGTGTTTGTGGCCAAGTCCGGAGCGCGGCAGGATCATCGCGGCCAGACCGGGATCATCCAGATGGATGGCCATGCCGGTGGGAACCAGCTCCGCGCAGCCCGGCGCGAGAGCAAGCGGCGCATCGACACAGGCACGCAGATCCATGCCCGCGGAGCCCGCGGTGGCATAGGCTGGCAGCGGGAATTCCCGACCCAACCGCGCATCGAGGATGCGAATCTTCAGCGGCCGCACCGCTGCGGCGCTCACGCCGACACCGTGCCCGGCACGTCGCGCGCCTCAGCGTAGGAAGTCGCGATCAGCTGCACCAGCTCGCGCGCCAACGCGATCTTCGGTCCAGCGCCGAGGTCACGGCGCGCCTCGCGCCACAGCACAATCAGGTGATTGTCCTCGCAGTCGAACCCTTTGGTGTGACTGACCTCATTAGCCGCGATCATGTCGAGATTCTTGCGCAGCAGCTTGGCGCGCGCATTGTGCTCCACGGATTCAGTCTCAGCGGCGAACCCGACGACGAACGGTCGGTTCGGCCGGGCTGCGACGCTCGCCAGCACATCGACGGTACGCTCCATTTCCAGCTGCAGCCGTTCGCTCGTCTTTTTGATCTTCTGTCCCGACGGGTGCGCCGGCCGATAGTCCGCAACCGCCGCGGTGGAGATGAAAATGTCGGTGCCGTTGACCTCGGCTTCGACTGCCGCGTACATCGCCTCGGCGCTCTCCACGTCCACCCGCCGCACGCCGGGCGGCGTCGGCAGCGCCACCGGCCCGCTGACCAATACGACCTCTGCACCCGCCTCACGCGCGGCCTGCGCGACGGCGAAGCCCATCTTGCCGGAGCTGCGGTTGCTGATGAAGCGCACCGGATCGATGCGCTCGCGCGTCGGGCCGGCAGTGATCAGGACACGGCGGCCGCGCAGCGGCCCGGCCGCCGGCAGCAGCGCATCGAGTTGCTCAGCGAGTTCAGTCGGTTCGAGCATGCGGCCCTCGCCGAACTCCCCGCAGGCCTGCGCGCCCTCAGCCGGACCCAAGACCTGCACGCCGCGTGCGCGCAGCCGCTCGATATTAGCGACGGTTGCGGCGTTGGCCCACATCAGGCGATTCATCGCGGGCGCCACGGCAATGGGCGCGGCGCTCGCCAGACACAGCGTGGCGAGCAGGTCATCGGCGCGCCCCTGGGCGAGCCGCGCGAGGAAGTCCGCAGTGGCCGGCGCCACCAGCACCGCGTCCGCCCAGCGTGCGAGCTCAATGTGTCCCATCGCGGATTCCGCGGCACTGTCCCACAGATCGGTGCGCACGGGCCGTCCCGAGAGCGCCTGGAAGGTGAGCGGGCCGACGAACTCGCGCGCCGCGGCGGTCATGACCACCTGCACGTCGGCGCCACGCTCACGCAGCCGCCGCACGAGCTCCGCGCTCTTGTAGGCGGCGATGCCCCCGGTGACGCCGAGCAGGATGCGTTTGCCTTGCATGGCCGCGATTATCCGGCCCGTGTCCCCGCGGACGCAAACCGCACATGCGCATTTGTGCACGAAGGGAGAGTTTGCCCCCCTGCCCAAAGCGCTCGCCCGGCGCGAGGATTGAGCGGCGCGCACCGGAGTTGCCCCATGTCACTGAACACATCGGTCCCGAGACTCGCCATCCGCGATTGGCCGCGCACCGAACGGCCGCGCGAAAAGCTGCTCGATCGCGGTCCGCGGTCCCTGTCCGACGCGGAGCTGCTCGCGCTGCTGATCGGTTCGGGCACACGCGGCTGCTCGGCGGTCGAGCTCGCCCGGGGTCTGCTCGGCGATTTCGGCTCGCTGCGGGCGCTGCTGCTCGCGGAGCGCTCTCGCTGGACACGCAAGGGCCTCGGGCCGGCGCGCTATGCCGCCATCCAGGCCGCCGTGGAACTGGCACGCCGCCACCTGCAGGAGGAGCTGCGCTCAGGCCTGCCGCTGACGACCCCGCAGGCCGCGTTTCGCTTCCTGCAGGCGCAACTGCGCGACCGGCCCTATGAGGTCTTCTGCTGCCTATACCTGGATAACCGGCACCGGCTGATCGCATTCGAGGAGCTGTTCCGCGGCACCGTCGACTGCGCGCAGGTTCATCCGCGCGAGGTGCTGCGCCAAGCGCTGCTGCATAATGCAACGGCACTGATCCTGGCGCACAATCACCCCTCGGGCGGCCTGGAGCCGAGTCCAGCGGACGAAGCCATCACGCGCCGTCTGAAAGCCGGCCTGTCGCTCATGGACATGCGGGTCGTGGATCACGTCATCGTCGGCGGCAGCCACTGCTACTCGTTCGCCGAACACGGCCTTCTGTGAGGGAGGCTTGCCGGAGCGCCGGACTGCTGGTATAAAGTCCGGCTCCTGCGGGCAGGCGACCCCTTCCCGTGCCAAGTATTTGATTTGTAAGGTCGTTGCATATGTCGCGCGTCTGCGAGATCACCGGCAAAGGGCCGGCCGTCGGAAATCGCGTCTCCCACGCGAACAACAAGAAGCGTCGTCGCTTCCTGCCGAACCTGCATACCCAGCGGTTCTGGCTCGAAACCGAGAAGCGTTGGGTGTCGCTGCGCATTTCTGCGCACGGCCTGCGCACCATCGAGAAGAAGGGCATCGATCAGGTCGTGGCCGACCTGCGTGCCCAGGGCATGAAGATCTGACGGTAGGAGTTCACCGATGCGTGACAAGATCAAGTTGCTCTCGAGCGCCGGTACCGGCCACTTCTACGTGACGACCAAGAACAAGCGCCTGCATCCGGATAAGATGGAAGTGCGCAAGTTCGACCCGGTGGCGCGCAAGCACGTCGCCTACAAAGAAGCCAAGATCAAGTAATCCTGCGGCCGCGGGTCTCAGGCCCGCGGCTCGATTCCGCGCAGGTGGCGGTGGGCCGAGATCCAGGCCCCGAGCCAGCCCAAGGTCATGCCGCCGCCGAACAGCGCGGCCAAATCTCGTCCTTTCAGTCCGCTCAGCGTGAACGTGCTGCCGTAGAGCTGCGCCAGGTGCGCCACGGGAGCACGCAGGTCGAGTACCGCGCCCTCGAGCACCAACCAGGCGAGCAGCGCGCCACCAAGGCCGTAGATCATCCCGGTGTAGAGAAACGGCCGGCGTACGAACGCGTTCGAACCGCCGACAAGCTTGGTCACCTCGATCTCCGCGCGCCGATTGAGGATCTCCAGGCGGATGGTGTTGCCAATCACGGCGAGTACCCCGGCGCCGAAGAGGATTGCGGCAATCGAGACGAGCCGATGCAGCACTGCCAACATCGCGTCGAAACGCATGACCCACTGCGCATCGAGCTGCACCATGCTCACTTCCGGCCAGCGCGCGAACGTCCGCTGCAGCTGCTCGAGCGCGGCGGCCCCGCTCGAGCGCGGCTGCGGCACGATGCGCAGCACATTCGGCAGCGGATTGCTCGGCAGCGCGTTGAGCGCAGCCCCGAACCCGGAATATTTGCGAAACTGCCGCAACCCTGCGGCGGCCGAGATGACCTGCACGCGCGCAACCCCATGTACCGCACGCGCCTCGACGGCCAGCTGGCGCGCCCGCGCAAGCGGTACGCTACTGCGCAGATACACTGACATGTCGACCGCACGCCCGAGTCGGCCCGTCGCCGATTCGGCGTTGCGCACCAGCATTCCGAGCGCCGCCGGCAACGTCAGCGCAAGTCCGATGACCAGCAACGTCAGCACCGTAGCGAGCGGCGCGCGAACCAAGCGGCCCAGCGCGCCGAGCAGCGCCTGGGTGTGCCGGGTGGCGAGTGTCGCGGGTGTCATGGGCGCCCTCAGCGGCTGGCGATGAGCGAAGGCAGCGGCTCGGTACCGCCGGCGGTGAGCTGTCCGTTCGCGAGTATGATTTCGCGGCCAACGAACTCGCGCACCACATGCAGGTCGTGCGTGGCCACCAGCACCGTCACGCCGACTTCGCTGAAGCGTTTGAACAGGCGCATCACTTCGAGCGCCAGATCCGGATCGAGATTGCCGGTCGGCTCATCGGCAACGATGATCGGCGGCTTGCCGACGATCGCCCGGGCGATACCGACGCGCTGCTGCTCCCCGACAGACAGCTCGACAGGGAGCATGCGCTCCTTGCCGAGCAACCCCACCTGGTCGAGAGCCGCACGGACTCGTTTGTCGATTTCCTTCAGCGGCGCCCCGGCGACCACCAGTGGCAGCGCCACGTTGTCGAAGACCGGTCGGTCGGCGAGCAGCTTGTGATCCTGGAACACCATGCCGATCTGACGGCGGAACGCCGGGATGTGCCGCACTTGCAGCGCCCCGATGCTGTGTCCGTTGACGCTCACCGTGCCCCGCGTCGGACGCTCCAGCAGCGCGATCAGCTTCAGTAACGTGCTCTTGCCGGCACCGGAGCGTCCGGTGATGAACACCAGTTCGCCGCGTCCGACGAAGAAGCCGACGTTGTTCAGCGCCTCGCGACCGTTCGGATAGCGCTTGCTCACGCGCTCGAACTGGATCATGCCGGCGCCTCGACCCCTTCGAGACGCGCGCCCCCGGCCAGTGCGGTGGCAAATGCCTGGGCGTCGAATTCACCGAAGTCTCCCGGTTGCTCGCCGATACCGATAAAGCGGATCGGCAGCCCCAAACGGCGCGCAATGGCGATGACGATGCCGCCCTTGGCCGTGCCGTCGAGCTTGGTGATCACCAGCCCACTCACCCCGACAGCCTCGTGAAACTGTACCGCCTGTGCCAGTGCGTTCTGACCCTGGTTCGCATCAAGCACCAGCAGCACTTCGTGCGGCGCTTGTGGATCACCGCGATGCAGGACCCGCTTGACCTTCTTCAGCTCCTCCATCAGGTGGGACTGACTGTGCAACCGCCCGGCCGTATCGGCGATCAGCACGTCGGTGCGGCGAGCCCGCGCGGACTGCAGCGCATCGAACACCACCGCGGCCGGATCAGCGCCAGCGTGCTGCGCCACGCAGCTTGCGCCGGTGCGCTCGGCCCAGACGCCGAGCTGCTCGATCGCAGCGGCGCGGAACGTGTCGCCGGCGGCGAGCATGACGCTGCGCCCCTCGTCGCTGAAACGGCGCGCCAACTTGCCGATCGTCGTGGTTTTGCCTGAACCGTTGACCCCGACCACCAGGATGGTGAAGGGCTTGTGCGCCGGGTCGATGCGCAGCGGCTGCGCGCAGGGCGCGAGGATCTCCTCCACCGCCGTGCGCAGCGCGCCGATCAGGGCGTCGACGTCGGTGAGCTCCTTGCGCGCCAGGCGCTTGTGCAGTCCGGCGAGAATGAATTCGGTGGCTTCTACGCCCACATCGGCGGTCAGCAGCCGCGTCTCGAGCTCCTCGAGCAGCTCATCGTCGATACGCCGGCCGCGAAACAGATTGGCCAGATCGAAACTGAGCTTGCCGCGCCCAAGCCCCTGCGTCAGGCGCTTCAGAAAGCCCTGACGCTGCGTCCCGCCGGCCGGGGCTTCTTTGGGTTCTCGTCCGAACATGACTGTGGGCTAGTGTATCGTAGCGGCCCGGTCCGCAGGTTCGAAAGACGGCCCTTGAGCATTCCGACCCAGACGCACCGGCGCGGCAGCTCCGCGCGGGTGCTGCGTATCATCGGCGGCGCGTGGCGAGGGCGGCGGCTGCGCTTTCCAGATGCGCCCGCCATCCGCCCCACGCCCGACCGTATCCGCGAGACGCTGTTCAACTGGCTTGCGCCCACAGTGGCCGGTGCGCGCTGCCTGGATCTGTTCGCCGGAAGCGGCGCACTCGGCCTCGAAGCGCTCTCGCGCGGCGCGGCACACGTGACGTTCGTCGAACGCGACCGCGGCGCCGCACGCGCGATTGAAACTTGCCTGGCGCAGTGGGACCGCGACCAGCGCCGCGACTGGCGCATCGTCAGCGCCGATGCGGCGGACTTTCTCGGCGCGCCGGGGCGGCCGTTCGATCTGATCTTTCTCGATCCGCCGTTCGCCTCCGGGATGCTGCCGGCGGTCGCTGCGCAGCTCGAGCGCGGCGGTTGGCTCACCGCTGCGGCCCACATTTACCTCGAGTGCCCGGCCGCCGAGCAGCCCGCGGTGCCGGCGAACTGGGCGCACGCGCGCGAGAAGCGCTCCGGGCAGGTCGGGTATCATCTGTATTCGCGACACAGGGGGATCGCCGCCGAATGAACCGTCAGGCCGTCTATCCGGGCACTTTCGACCCGATCACCAATGGCCACCAGGACCTGGTACGCCGCGCCGCTAGCATCTTCGAACGGGTGATTGTCGCCATCGCCGCCAATCCCAACAAGGCACCGATGTTTCCGCTCGAGGCACGGGTCGACATGGCGCGCCGCGTGCTGAGCGACCTGCCCAATGTGGCAGTGCTCGGCTACTCGGGACTGACGGTCGATTTCGCCCGTAAACAAGGCGCGCGCGTCATCGTGCGCGGCCTACGCGCGGTGTCGGACTTCGAATTCGAGTTCCAGCTCGCCAACATGAGCCGCCACCTGGAACGGGACATCGAGACCGTCTTTCTGACCCCGCAGGAGCAGTTCACGTTTATTTCCTCAACGCTGGTGCGCGAAATCGCCGTATTAGGCGGCGATGTGAGTGAATTCGTGCACCCGATCGTCGAGGTGGAGCTGAAGAAGCGCCGCAGCCCCTGAACGCTCAGCGCTGGCAAGCCGGGCAGTAGTAGCTCGAGCGACCCTGCTGGACGCGGTGGCGAATCAGCGTCGCGCACACGCGGCACGGCTGTCCTGTGCGTTCGTAGACAAAGAGCTTCTGGCGGAAATGACCCGGCGAGCCGTCCGCGCCGACGTAATCGCGCAAGGTCGTGCCACCGACGCGAATCGCCTGTGCCAGTACCGCTCGTACCGCTTTAACCAGTCGTTGCGTTTCAGCACGAGTCAAGCGGCGGGCTTCCCGGCTCGGTCGCACCCCTGCGCGGAACAGCGCCTCGTTGGCGTAAATGTTGCCCACGCCCACCACCAGTCGGCTGTTCATCAACAGCTGTTTGACCGCAAGTCGCCGCCGGCGCGTGAGCCGCCAGAGATACTCGCCGGTGAATGCCGCATCGAACGGCTCGGGCGCCAGGTCGCGCAGCAGCCGGTGCGCGAGCGGGTCACCCTCGACGTAATGCAGACTGCCGAAGCGGCGCGGATCGTTGAAGCGCACGATCCGCGCCGAATCCAAGCGCAGATCGTACTGGTCGTGCGCACGGCGCGGCTCGCCGGCGCTGAGCACGCGCAGTGAGCCCGACATTCCGAGGTGCACGATCAGACTGCCACGCTCTAGGGCGATGAGCAGGTACTTCGCACGCCGTCCGACTGCCTCGATGCGTTGCCCCGCCAATGCCCCCGGCAGCGTAGGCGGAATCGGCCAGCGCAGCCGCGGCTGGTACAACTGGAATGCGACGATCGTCTTGCCGAGGACGTGCGGCTCGATGCCGCGGCGCGTGGTCTCGACTTCGGGAAGTTCCGGCATGGGCACTCGCGGCCGGGCGCAGGCCCGCAGCGGGACGGGGGGTCCAGCGTAGCGGGCGGGCGCGCCGACCGGAAGAGGCGCCGGGCTACTGGGCGTCGCGGCGCGGCAGCATGCGCTTCAGCACGGAGTCGCGCATCACGTAATGGTGCATCAGCGCCGCGGCGGCATGCATGCCGGCCACGATCACCAGCAGGTCCGCCAGATCGCTATGGGTTTCGCTCACGATGTAGATGATCCCAGGGGTGGCAAAGGCCGGCCGGTGGAAGGTGAACCAGTTGAACACGTGCAGGCCGTGCACCCACGCGCGCGCGACGCCGAAGGCCACCGTGAGCACAAGCAGCAGGTACAAGCCGTAATGGACCCCTTTTGCAACCAGGTTCAAGAAGCCCTCATCCGCCGCCGGCAGTCGGCGTCCGGCCGAGGAGCGCCAACCGATCCGCACCAGAATGACCGCGGCAATCAGCAGTCCGAGCACCATGTGCACCGAAAGCGCGGTCAGGCGCGGCGCGCCCTTGGGGAAGAAGCTCAGCGACTGACCGAGCGCCCAGAGCGTAATCACGAGCAGGGCTGTGAGCCAGTGCAGCAGAATGCTGAGTCCGTCGTACTTCATTTCGGAATGTGCCGTCGTCGCCGTCGTCGCCAAGTCGGTCCCCTTCGTGCAGCAGTAGCAGGTGAATCGTTCGCAAAATGCAGGGCCGGCAGCTTAGCCGCCAGAACTCTAAAGTTCTCGGAAAATTGACATTATTGACATGTTTTGGGCCCCGCCCGCCCGCGCAAATTCTTCTTAATCTAGACCTTTGCCATAAAAATACTCGTCGGATCGAACTTCAGGGGTGATTAGCACTCAAAAGACTCGAGTGCTAAAATTGGCCCATATCGATCTCGGAGCCTCCATGAGTACAGCGACTGCATTGGTTGCGCGGCCCTACGAATGTGCGCTCGTTGGCCCTGTCGGCAGTGTCGATGCCTACGTTGACCGGGTCAGCCGCATCTCCGTCCTCGACCGCGAGGCGGAACATGCGCTGGCCGTGCGCTTCCGCGACGAGGGCGACCTCGATGCCGCCCGCAAGCTGGTGCTCGCTCACCTGCGCTTCGTGGTGCATATCGCGCGCGGCTACCGCGGCTACGGCCTGCCGTTCGGGGACCTCATCCAAGAAGGCAATGTCGGACTGATGAAGGCTGTCAAGCGCTTTGATCCGGCGCTGAATGTGCGCCTGGTGTCGTTCGCCGTGCACTGGATCCGCGCGGAAATTCACGAATACGTGCTGCGCAACTGGCGGCTGGTGAAAATCGCCACCACCAAGGCGCAGCGCAAGCTCTTCTTCAACCTCCGGCGGATGAAGAAGAACCTGACCTGGCTGTCCGCGGAGGAAACGGCGGCCGTCGCCCGCGACCTGGGCGTCACGCCCGGGGAGGTGACGGAAATGGAAAAGCGCTTGGCGGCGCACGACATGGCATTTGATCCGGCACCGGATGCAGATGAGGAGGAATCCTACAGCCCGGCCGCCTATCTGCCCGCCCCCGACGCCGACCCTGCCGAACAGGTCGAGGATGCCGAGTGGGAGAACGACGCAGCGCTGCGCCTGCGCGGTGCGCTCCAGCGGCTCGATGAGCGCAGTCGCGACATTCTCGAGCGGCGCTGGATGCGCGAGGACAAGGCCACGTTGCACGAACTCGCCGGCCAGTACGGCGTGTCCGCCGAGCGCATCCGCCAGATCGAGGCCAATGCGCTAGGCAAGCTGCGCGGCATCATGACGCCGGAACCCGTCCCGGCCTGAGACTGCGGCGGCGGCGCGCCTTACGGCTGATACGCCGCCTGGACGGCTGCCGCCACCCGCTCGTGAACGCTCTTGTCGAGCGGGTCGGGCACCAACGCGTCCTCCTGGGTGAGTGGGGCGATCTCGGCCAGCGTCCGGGCCGCCGCCATGAGCATCGCATCGGTGAAATGCGTCGCGTGGGCAGCCAGCGCGCCCTTGAACAGACCGGGGAAGGCCAGGACGTTGTTGATGCCCTTGCCATCTGCTGCGAACGCCGCGCCATGTTCACGCGCCACGTGCGGCTCGATCTCCGGGTCCGGGTTGGACAGCGCCAGGATGACCTGCCCGGGACGAATCCACTGCGGACGAATCAGATCCCTCACGCCGGTGGTGGCCACCACGATGTCCGCGCGCTGCATGATTTCCTCCAGACTCGCCCCCTCGGCCCCGAGCGTGCGGATGCGCGCAATCGCCTCGGGATTGCGGTCCGCACCGAGCACTCGAGTGACGCCGTAGGCGCGCAGCAACCGCACGATGCCGGTGCCAGCGGCGCCGAGGCCGATCTGGCCGACCGTGCTCTCCGGCAGACTACGCTCGGCACGCCGGGCGGCGTTGATGAGCGCGGCCAATGCCACCACCGCCGTGCCGTGCTGATCGTCATGCATCACCGGCTTGCCCAGCCGCTCGCGCAGCTGCGACTCGATCTGGAAGCACTCCGGCGCGGCGAAGTCCTCCAACTGGATCGCGCCGAAGGAGAGATGAATCCCGCTGATCAGCTCGACGATCTTCTCCGGCCGGGTCTCCTCGAGCAGAATCGGCACGGCCGAGAGTCCCACCAGGTCGGCAAACAGCGCCGCCTTGCCCTCCATCACCGGCAAGCCGGCGAGCGGGCCGATGTTGCCCAGTCCGAGAATGGCCGTGCCGTTGGTGATCACCGCCACCGTGCTGTCGATGCTGGTGAACTCGCGGGCGAGCGCCGGGTTCTGCCGGATCGCCAAGCACACGCGCGCCACCCCCGGGGTATACACGTCGCGCAGCGTCTGCTGTGTGTTGATCGGGAGGCTCGCCACGGTGCGGATCTTGCCGCCACGGTGACGATTGAAGACGCGGTCGGATTTGCCGATAAAGCGGGCATTGGGCAGCTGGTCGATGCGCTCATAGAGATCGCTATTGGCCTGCTCGTCCATCTCCAGGGTGATTTCCCAGAGCGTGTGACCCGGCACACGCCGCACCGCCGAGAGATGCTGAATAGTCAGCCCAGCATCGGCGATGACCTGCAGCACCTTGGCGAGGCTGCCTGGCTGATGAACGGTTTCGACGATCAGAATCTCGGGTATCTTCATATCTGTTGCGATGCGCTCCCGTCACGCGGTGGCTGAACTATAAGCGCCCCGCCTAAAATATGGCTTAAAGAATCTGATGCGACCTTGGCTGAAGCTGCTGCTGCTCGTGCTGGTCACGCTGGTGCTGCCGTGGGATGGGGTGCGCTACGCGCGGCAGATGGAAGCGGCGCTGCGTCAGAGCGAACGGCAGGACCTGCACTCCCTGGCTGCCTCCCTGGCCGCCTCGCTCCAGGGGCGCCTGCGTCTCATTTACCGTTTCCCCGCGCTGGGCACCACCCCGGGTCGTTACGATCTGATCCCGGTAGTGTTGCCCGCGCCGGTCTATGCCGACGGTTACGCCGGCGGCTGGCCCACCAGCAGCCGACTCTGGCGCCACTACGGGCGGGGTCTGCATCGCTTCGACATCCTCACCGGCGTCAACGGCCGGATGCTCTACGTGTTGCTGCACGTAACCGATCCGCACGTGGTGTTCGACGCGCCGCTCGCCAACCCGCTGCGGCGCAGCACCCGCGGGGATCGGATCTGGATCGGCTTCGCGGGACCGCAGGGACACCCGCATGCGGAATTCCTGGCCCTCACCGGTCCCGGCCCGGTAATCGCACACCGCATCGTGCGCGGGGAGTATGGCCGGCGGCGCGCAGTGCTCGATCCGCGCGTGGTCGGGGCCCTGCAGCCGCAGCCCGGTGGCTACGACCTCGAGCTGTCCATCCCGCTGTCCATGCTGGGCGGTCCGTTCGGCGTGCTCGTCGATGACCGCAGTGGCCGCGGCGGCCGGCCGCTGCGTTACGGGATGCTCGGACCGGCCGACCGGCGAGCGCGCGGCGGCCTCATCCTCGCCTCGGCGCAGTTGCCGGCCTACCTGCGCCGCCTGGTGCGACCGGGACTGCGGGTCACAGTGTGCACACCGTCCGGCGCTCGGCTCGCCGCGGCGGAAGAGCCGATCGTGCCGACCATCCCGGCACCGCAACCGGGCCTGTTGACCCGCCTGTTCCGCCGCCTGAGCGGACCGCAAAGCCGCACCCGCATCACGGCGGTGGCCCCCATTCGCGGCCGCGGCGGCGACGGCGTGATAGGCCGTCTCAAGATCACCCAGACGTCCGATCGCTGGGCGCAACTACGTGACCACACGCTCGAGCAGATGTTGAATCTCACGCTCGCGACCAGCGCACTCGCCGGTCTGATCGCCACCGGACTGGCGATCCAGATGGCGCTGCGCGCCTGGCGGCGCCGACACTGAAAATCTGCCGCGCTGGCTCTTGCGTCGGACGAGCTTCTCGCGCACCATTCGCGCCGCGTCGCAAGGTGCTCCAGTACCGGAGGCGACCCGCGACGGCTCAGGACCCTCTGGAGGCGTAGCCAGCGAAATGAAGCAGCGTACAGCGTCGCGAGAACGCGATTCCCGACCCGCTCTGTGCAGCGTCAATTCGTATCTGGAGAAGAACTTCCCCGACTTCTTCGCCGAAGCGCGATTTCAGGTCGGCGACGACGACTATTTTCTCTACGCCCGCTTCGGCCAGTATCTGGCGCGCACGATCGAGCAGAACCGCGCACCGCGCCAGAAGATCAACCGCGGTTTCACGGTACTGAACAAGATGGCGCGGGCCTCGGCACGCCATCCCGGCATTCGCCAGATCCTCGTATCCGGTCCCCTGGAGTACATCGTCGATGCGCCCAAGGCGCGGGCGCTGGCCCGCAAGCGCCTCTCGCCCGTCGCGCAGGGCTATCTCGAGAGCCTCTGCGAGTAGGCGTGAGCGCCGCTAGCGACAGTGCTTCGTCGGACGAAGCTCACGAGGTCATACGGTTTTGGTTCGGTCCCCAGCCGTACGGGCTGCAGACGATCCGCGAGCGCGAGCGGCTCTGGTTTGGTGTCTCAACCGGCGAGCAGCAAAGAGGCGCTATCGACGAATTGATCCGTGAGCGATTCGCCGGACTGATGCAGCGGGCTGCGGCGGGCGAACTCGCCCGCTGGGCGGGAGGCTCCCATCGGCGCCTGGCCCTAATCCTGCTGCTCGATCAGTTTCCGCGTAACGCCCACCGCGGGACAGCCCGCGCGTTCGCCACCGATGAGGCGGCGCTCACGCTCGCGCTCTCGGGCATCCAGGCCGGCGCCGATGCGACCCTCTCGCCGCTCGAGCGTGTCTTTCTCTACATGCCGCTGCAACACGCCGAGCGGCTCGACGTTCAGGAAGAATCCGTCGCCGCTTACCTGCGCTTGTTCGAAGAGGCGCCGACCGAGCTGCGACCGTTTCTCGCCGGCGTACAGCGCTTCGCCAGCCGCCATCTCGCGATCATCCGCCGCTTCGGCCGCTTCCCGCACCGCAATCAGGCACTCGGGCGCGCCAGCACCCCCGAGGAACTCGTCTTTTTGCGCCACCCGGAGCGCTTCAGCCACTAAGACCGGGGGACCGACACCGCACATCAGCGCCTCATCCTGGTGCACTCCGGCGGTAAATCGACCCAAATTGATGCGCCCCAGCGACAGGTACGGCGCACCGGGGCGCTACGCCGCCGTCAAAGCGTGATGCGGTGCTGGCACGCCCGTTGCATTGCTTCGGGCACCCGATGCCCTGATTGCCGCAATGATGCGCCTGTCCCGTCCGCCTCCAACCCGCAGCCTGCGGGTGTTCTGTGTCGCCGCGCGACACCGCAGCTTCAAGTTTGCCGCCGAGGAGTTGTATCTGACGCCTTCGGCGGTGAGCCATCAGATAAAGGAGCTGGAGGACATCCTCGGAGCACGGCTGTTCGAGCGCCGCCCGCGGTCACTGGAGCTGACGCGCGCCGGCGAAGCGCTGCTCGCGGAAGTCGAACCGCTGCTCGAGGCGCTCGATCGCAGTCTCGCGCAGGTTGCCCGTGGCGCTGCGCGGCGCAGCATTCGCATGGTGCTGCCGCCGCTGTTCGCCACCGAACTATTCATTCCACGTCTCGGGACATTGCGCGCGCTTCACCCGGATATCAACATTCAGATCGACTCGCACGATCCGCGTCCACAAATACATCCGGCGAGCGCCGATGTGTCAGTCCTGCTCACCGACTCTCCACCGCAGGGCCTGCAGTGCACACGGTTATTCAACATATCACTCAGCGCGGCGTGCGCACCGCAGTTGTTGCCCGACGTAGCACGACTCGGCGGGGACTTGTTCCGGGAGCTGACTCTGATCCTACACAAAGCCTCCGCCGGCGCCTGGAGCGCCTGGGCGCAGGAGGTCGGCATCGGTCCGCCGGAACCGGCGAGCGTGCTGGAACTCGATGCCATGCATGCGGTCCTGCACGCCGCTGAACGGGGCCTCGGCGTCGCACTGGTACCCACGGCGCACTGCGCAGAGCGGTTTCGCTGCGGGACACTTGTACCGATCTTCGCCGTCGATTTACCCACTGCCGATGCGCTGTATGTAGTCAGCCGTACCAAGGACGCGGATAAAGCCGACGTACGCATGCTCGCGGCATGGATGCTCGAGCAGTTCGGTGAAGCGTCCAGGGCGGCCTGATGTTGCTTGAGATGTGTTCATGCATGCCGAAATTCTTTTCGTTTGTCGCCACGGTACGTCCCTCATATCCTGCACCTGCGCTCACGGAGCGCTTGTATCGGACACCAACCGACAGGAGAGTGAACATGACGCCACACAGCCGCACACTTCGCGCGTTGCCTCTGGCGCTATACGCCGCGATGTCACTCGCGAGTTCAACGGCCGCCTGGGCGGATGCGCAACCCCAACCGTTCGTGCTCACCGCCTACGGCAGCGCGCCCGGCGGGGAAGATCTGCTGCGCGGACGCTACCCGGCAGCGGTGCAGCAACTGCGTATCGACGGCAGGACCGCACTCGAACCGGCCGCGGTGAGCGCCAACAGCTGCGTAGCTTTCGCCATGACGCAACGCTGGCACGCCGCACAAGGCGCCTGCAACGCAGCAGTGCGCGAGGCGCGTAATGCGCGCATCGATGCCGCGCCGTGGACGGAGTCGGCCACGATCAGCTCTGATCGGGCATTGGCCGCCGCGTACTCAGACCGCGCAGTGATGCGCTGGATGGACGGTGATGCGCACGGCGCGCAAGCTGATCTGGAGCGGGCACGAACCTTTGCACCACAAGCGCGGTTCGTTGTGAGAAACGTTCGGGCGCTACGCGCCCATCCGAGCGCAGTCCCTGCGCACGGCAGTTGACGGATCCGGGAGACGGGGCGGACTCTCCCCCCCTCATGAGCACGCCTCGTCTCCCGGAATCCACTCGCTCCCCCGCGATACCGAACGGGTCCGGGAGACGGAACGGACGCTCATCCCCCCCCTCGAGCACGGTCCGTCTCCCGGAATCCACAGCGTACCGGGATGACCACAACATGGAGCAGGGAGCACAGGGAAGTTTGCGGGTCCGGGGGACGAAGCAAGCCGTATTCCCCCCTCACGGCCGAGCTTCGTCTCCCGTCGCCCCTGGGGCGAAATCCGGGTCGGTCAGACGCATCGTTAGGATCGGACCGAACTCGGCGAGCTGCCCGGAAATACGCTGCGCGTCGCCGATCACCACCAGCGTGGAGGATTCCGGCCGTGGAAATGTCTCGGCGATGACCGCGGTCGCGAGCGTCGGATCGACCTCGGCGAGCCGCGCCGGATACTCATCGATATCCTCGGTGCCGAGCCCGAAGAATTCGAGATCCGCGAGCGCACCGGCCCAATCGGCCGCAGTTTCCAGCCCAAGCGCGTACTGACCGAGCGCGTAAGCGCGCGCCGAGGCGAGCATCTGTTCACTCACCCCATCACGGTGCAGCCGCTCGAGCGCTTGCTGCGCAAGCCGAATGGCCCGCGCCGTACTCGCGGTAGCCACGAAGGAGCGGATCGCGAACTCCCCGGCCACGGTGCCGCGCATGAAACTCGACCGTGCGCCGTAGGACAGACCCGACTTGATGCGCAGTTCCGCATTGAGCAGCGAGGTGAAGCGTCCACCAAACAGCGTGTTGACAAGGTCGAGCGCGGCGCGGCGCGGGTATTTGCGCTCAACGCCGGCAGCACCGATCCAGAAGTGACTCTGCGCCGAGCCCGGTGCATCAACCAGCAGCACTCGGCGCTGCGCCGTGGTGCGCACCGGCGGCAGCCCCGGACTTACCGTTGTGCGCGGCCACGTCGCCAACGCGCCGCGGACGGCCGCCTCGGCCCGCCGCAGATCCAGATCGCCGGCGAGCACCACGATCAGCCGGTCGGCGCCAAACTGTGCCCGGTAGTAATCACGGACGTCCTCGTGCGTGATCTGCGCCAGCGAGCGTTCACTGCCATGTACCGGCTGTGCATAGGGATGATCGGCGAACAGCATCGCACGACCATACGCATCGAGCAGTTCGGCCGGCTCTGAATCCTTCACCGCTTTGATGAACTCGATCTGCCGCAGGCGCAGCTGCTCGAACTCCTCGGCCGCCAGTTGAGGTGCCCGCAGCGTCGCGGCGAGCAACTCGAGCATCAGATCTTGATCGCGGGCGAGGAACTGGCTGCGCACCGCAATCGCCTCCGGCCCCGCCACGGCGCTGAAACTGCCTCCGGCACCCTCGAGAACTTCCGCGAACGCGTAGGCATTGCGCGTCCCGGCGCCCTTCTCCAGCAGCGCCGCGACCAGCGAGGCGACCCCGGGGCGCGACGGTGGATCGGCCGCGCTGCCGCCGCGCAGCAGCACCTGCGCGGCAATCAGCGGCACCTCGCGGCGCGGCAGCAGGATCAGCGTCGCCCCGTTCTCGAGCACGAGGCGTTCGTGCTCCGGAACACCCACCATCAACTTTCAATCCGCGTGCGCGCTCCGAGCGGCACCAGCATGCCCACGGTACGCCGTTGCGGTGCGAGAATGTCGGCGGCCACCGCCTGCACCTGTTGCGGCGTGACCGCCGCCAGACGCTGCGGCTCGGCGAACAGATCCAACCAACGGCCATGGAACACCGCGTATTCCCCGAGCAGGTGTGCCTTGCCGTCAATGGTCGCGAGCCGCTTCCAGAACCCCACTATTGCCAGATTGCGGGCACGCTCGAGCTCGGCCGAGCTGACACCGGAGGCGGTGATGCGGGCGAGCTGCGCATCGAGCGCCACGAGCGCCTGCTGCGGATCGGTGGACTGCGGCAAGGTGAGCGATAGCCACAGCAGTCCCGGATCAAAGCCCTCCTGCCAATGCCCGCCCACCTCGATCGCCAGGCGCTGCTCCTCGACCAGAGCGCGGTGCAGACGCGAGGCGTTACCTTCCATCAGCACCGACATCAGCAGATGGACCGCGCTTGCGCGCTCATCGGTGGCCGCTGGGGCCTTGTAAGCGCACTGCAGCAGGGGCGTCTGCACCTTGCGGCGCACGGTGACACGCCGCTCAGCGAACTGCGGCGGCTCGCGTTCGCGCACCGGCGCGGGCGGCGCTTGTGCGGCAATCGGCTCGAAATAGCGCTGCACCAGACCGAGCGCGGAGTGCGGATCGAGATCCCCGGCGAGCGTCAGCGTCAGATTGTTGGGTGCGTAGTAGGTCCGGTAGAACGCCTGCAAATCCTCCAGTCGCCAGGCGCGGATGTCCTGCGGCCAGCCGATCGTCGGAAAGCGGTAGGGATGAACGGTGAAGGCCTCCGCCTGCACCCGCTCGGCGAGCAGCCCGTGATTGTTGTCCTCGACGCGCAACCGGCGCTCGGAGGCAACGACGCCGCGCTCGCTTTCGATCATCTCCGGCAGGAACGCGAGATGGGCGACCCGGTCGGCCTCGAGCTCCAGCACCAGTTCGAGCGCGCTGGAGGGGAACCAGTCCTCGTAGACGGTAACATCATCGCTGGTGAAGGCATTGTTGGCACCGCCCTGCGCCTCCATCAGCCGGTCGAACTCCCCCGGCGCGCGGGTCTGTGTGCCATTGAACATCATGTGTTCGAAGAAATGGGCGAGGCCCGTGATGCCAGGGCGCTCGTTGCGGCTGCCCGCCCTCACCCACAGGTTCAGGGCAATATTGGGTATGTGGTGCACCGGCCAGACGATCACCTGCATCCCGTTGGCGAGCGTGCGCGCCAGCACCCCATCGCCGCCCGCCGGCGCCGGGCTGCGCAGCACTGGGGAGCTCGCGAGGGCGGTTCGTCTCATGGCAGCAGTGTACGCCCCGATCCTGCGGGCGCGCCCGCGCTGCGCTCGTCTACGCCCTCCGGAGGACTCGGAGCTCTGCCGGCCGGGGGATCGCGATGCCCTCCGGCGCTGCCACGCTGACGCTCACGCCGGCTCTTCGGTCCCGGTCTCGGTGGCCGCCGGGCGAGGCGCCGTGGCCGTCAGCTCCGCGACGATGCGCCGTTCCGCCCAGGTCGGCCCGGTCAGGCGGTCGAGGAATCCGCAGTGCCCGCCGTGCCTTGTCACCAGAAGGCGCAACCGCGCCGGCCCCGCCAGGTGGCGCAGGCCCTGTGCCGGGATGATGGGATCATCGAGTGAGGTGATCACGAGCGAGGGGGTCTCGAGCGCCGCGAGCCGCTCGCCGGTGATCGAGTAACCGAGCAAATACTCATCGAGCGTCTCGAACTCGGTATAGCGGCGGATCAATTCGTCGGTCAGGCGACGCAAATTGTTGATGCCGCGCAGCTCGCGCAGATCGTACTGTTGCGGCCACACCGCTTCCTTCTTGCGCAGCGACCGCCACCATTTGCGGGCGAAGTAGCGGGCGTAGCCGGTGAATCCTTCCTCCAGCGCACGCAGCGTTTCGTGCGGGTCGAGCACCGGGGAGACCGCCACGACGGAGTGTAGATCGAGCCGCGCGCTGCGGGCCTGTGCGGCCGCGCGCAGCAGGAAGTTTCCCCCAAGCGAGAATCCGACGAGGCTCAGCGGCTGTCCGGTAAGGCGCCGCACCGCGCGCAGCGCGCCGCAGACTTCCGCGAGCCGGCAGGAATGAAACAGCCCGGAGTTGAGGTGGTGGGTCTCGCCGTGATCGCGCAGATTGAGCCGAAACACGTCGAAGCCGCGCTCGTAGAGCTGTTGCGAGAGCGACAGTACGTAAAGCGACTCGGCGCTGCCTTCCCAGCCGTGCAGTACCACCACCGGTGGGCCGCCCGGGGAGGCGCTTGAGCGCCAGCACTGCAGCCGCACCTCATCCCCGCAGTCGAGCAGAAGTTCGCGCTGAGCCGCCAGCAACGGTTGTGCCCGGCGCACGATGGGGCCGCGCCGCAAGGCGACACTCGCCAACATGGACTGCAGGTGGCGATTGCGCAGCCACCAGGGCGGCTGAAAGTCATCCGCGGGCACCTGCAGCTCGACTGGCATCGGCATGACTGCTTCCGCTTCTGCGGCGTTCCGCGCTTCCGTCTGTATCACCTGCCGCCCCCGCCGGCCTCTGAACGATCGGGCGCGAGTGTAACGCAATCGGCCAAAGCTCCGCTCGGGACGCCCCGTGACCCGTGCGCCAGCGCTAAGATTTGCGGGCGGTGGCGAGGAAAACCGAATATTCGCGCCCATGGTGCTGAATGGCGCAGCAGTCCCCGACGGCGGCGTCCTGAAAGCCGGTCGCGACCAGCCACGAGCGCAGCGCGCGGCGCTCAAAGCCGTGATGCACCGGCACGCCGGGACCATGAAAAGATCCGTCCTCGGTGTCCAGATCGGCCAGACACACCTGGCCGCCAGGATTGAGCATCGAATGGAATGCGCCGAGGAGACCCGGCACGTCTGCAACGTGATGCAGCGTCATCATGCTGAAGATGAGATCGTAGTGCGCCGCCGGGAGCGGATCGCGCATCAGGTCCAGATCGATCACTCGCAGCTCGGAGGCGTTGGCGGCCGCGATCTTTCGCTCGGCGACGGCGCGCATGCCCGCGGAGCTGTCCGCCAGCGTGATCTGTCCGATCGCCCCGCGCAGCGCAAACGACAACAAACCCGTGCCGGCGCCGTACTCCAATCCCCTCATCCCCGGGTGCAGTGCGACCGCGCGTCGCAGGGCGGCGGCCACCAGATCAGCGCGCCGGATCTTCTCGGCGTCGTCCCACTGCTGCGCGCGCGCGTCAAAATCGTTCGGTCTTGCGTCGGGCATCGGCAAAGCTCCTGCATCAGAATGCGCGGCGGTCGGGTGAGGGGCTGGATTTTTTCAGATGTGTGGCACACCGTCCACCCGCCACGGTGCGATTCCTGCGTTATGCTCGGTTCGCGGGTCCGACAGCCAGGCCGAGTCAGGTGACCCCATGAACACGCCCCGTCCGTACCGATCGCGCCGCATACGAGGAGACACCGCCGAGTGAGGACGCTGATCCTGTTGCGGCACGCGAAATCCGACCATCCGCCGGGACTCTCGGATCGGGACCGCCCGCTCGCTGCGCGCGGTACGCTCGATGCGCCGCGCATGGGTCAACGCCTGCACGGGCATGGCGCCCGACTCGATAGACTGATTTCGAGTCCGGCGGTACGTGCGCTGGCCACCGCGCGACTCATGGCCGCCGCGCTGCAATACCCGTCGCGGCGCATTATCGTGGACGAGCGGCTCTATCCCGGGGATGCCGCGCAGCTGCTCGCCGTCATCCGCACGCTTGAGCAGGACACGTATCAGGTGATGCTGGTGGCGCACAACCCAGGTCTCAGTGAGTTGGCCCACCGCTGCGCGGCGCAGATCACACACCTGCCCACCTGTGCCGCGGCCGTGTTCGAGTACGACGGAACGTGGAGGGAATTCGCCTCAATCGAGTTCTCGCGCGTCACTCTCGAGACGCCAAGAGGCGCTAGGTCGGACTGAGCAGCGTTCGGTACAGCTCGGCAAGGCGGGCGGCCATGCTGGCCGAAGACCAGCCGCGCGCGTACGTGCGGGCCTGATCGCTCAACGTGCTGCGCAGTTCAGCGTCGCGCAGCACCTGCACGACCGCGGCGGCAAAGGGGTGCTCGCGTTCCTCGGCAATCAACGCGCCGCACGCGGGCGCGAGGATGGACTTCGTACCTAATTCAGCCGTGGAGACCACCGCACTGCCCTGGGCGAGCGCCTCGAGCAGCACCAGCCCCTGCGTTTCCGTGCGTGAGGCGAATACGAACACTGACGCAGCCGCATAACAGTCGAGCAGGGCAGTGTTGCGATCCAGGTAACCGACGAAACGCACGTCCTCGGCCAGGCCGAGCTGCTCGACGAGCTTGCGCAACGGCTCGCGCGCCGGTCCTTCGCCGGCGATGATCAGCATCGCCTCGGGAACGGACTGGCGTACGCGGGCAAAGACGCGCACCAGAAAATCGATGTTCTTCTCGTGCGCGACTCGACCGACGTAGGTCACGAGCGGCCGATGCGCTGGCAGCTGTGCGAGGGCCCTAAAGCGTGCGGCGTTGCCCGGCTGAAATCGGTCCGCGGGCAGCCCGGTCGGGATGACGTGCACCGGAGTCTGCACCCCATAATCGCGCAGCACCTGACGCAGCGGTTCCGACGGGGCAACCAGCGCCTGCACGTCGGAACATTGAGAGCGGGTGAATGCGCGCGCCAGCGTGCGGCCCATGGTTCGCGGCAGCACCGGCACGTAGTGATGCAGGTACTCCTCGAAGAACGTATGGTAGGTGGCCAGACACGGAACACGGCGCCGGCGCGCAGTGCGCACTCCCGCGTAGTGAGCCACGAACGGGGTGTGGACATGGACCAGATCGAAAGGCTCACGCTCCAGCTCCGCGAGCGCTCGGCGTAGCGCGCCCCAGCGCATCCGCCGGTCCTCCGGATCGCCGGGTACTTTGCTGCCGGTCACGCGTACCACCGCCTGCTCCGCACTGACCACCTCGTCCGTATAACGCGGCGCCACGAGGATGGTCTGGACGCCCAGACGTTCAAGGTCAGCGCGAAAGGTAGCGATGGAAGTCGACACGCCATTGACGCGCGGGAAGAAGACATCCGAGACGAACAGAACGCGCATCAGGCGAGCGACACGCCCACCAAGCCGAGCGCCAGCCCGATGACCGCGCCAGCGAGCACATCCGTCGGGTAGTGCAAACCGAGCACGGTACGCGATCCGGCGATGAGCAGCGTGAGCGGAATCAGCACCCAGCCGAGCGCCGGGAAATGCGCGGTCGCCTGGACCGTGAAGCACACGGCATACAGTGTGTGTCCCGAGGGGAAGCTGTATCGGTCGAGCGGCGCCATGGCCAGATCGATGGTCGCGTGGGTCATGAATGGCCGCTCGCGCACCAGCGTGTGCTTAAGTCCCTTGTAGAGTCCCAGACCGGCGATGCCGGTCAGGGCCATCACCAGTGCCGGCCACACGGCGGCACGGCCGCAGAGCAGCGGCAGTGCCAGAATCACCGCATACCAGATCAGCCCGTCGCCGAGACGGCTGGCGATCTGGAAGATGCGTCGGGGCAGCGCGAACGCCGCACCCCGGTTCAACCGGCGGCACAGCGCGTATTCGGCGGCATCCGCTCGCGCGATCCACTCGGAGAGGGCGGGTGCTTTCATTGCGGCATCCGGGCGTGCACTATGATGCAGGTGCGAAATGGCTCGCCCGTAGAGGATCTGCGGTCCGCAAGTCCGCAAGATGACAGTTTCGTGAAGTTTTCGTTGCAGCCGGCATGCTGGATGCTCGGAGCGCTGGTGGCGGTCCTGGCGGGGCCGGCACATGCCGTCGACCAGATCACGCTCACGGTATCGCAGCTGCAGACACCACAGGCGCAGGTGCGGGGGGTCCAGGTGGTGATGCGCCTGGGGCCGCAGGGCCTCTCGGGCCGTCTGCGGGCCGCCTCCGTGCAGCTGAGCCGCCCCGGCCCCCCCCCGCTGCGCGGCGCGGTGCTGCGCTGCGCCGAGGTCCGCCTGAGCGGACCGTACGCATGCCGGGGCGGCCATTTCGCGGTCCGGGCAGGCGCGTTCGGCGCCCTGCATGGAGACCTCACAACGAGCTACGACGCGCAGACGCGCGCGCTTACCGTCAGCGCCGCCAGAGTCCCGCTCGCGCACGGTGAGCTGCGAGTCGCGGCCGCGCTGCGCCCGGGCCGATGGCAGCTGCAGATGACTGCCTCGGGGGTACAGCTCGCCGAAGTCGTGCGCTGGGCACGTCCGTGGTTCAGGCTGCCGCCCGGCGATTCACTCGGCGGACCGGTGAGTCTGGCGCTACGCGCGGCCAATCGTCCGGCCCTGCATGCGCGGATACGCCTGCGCAGTGCGGACCTGAACTTCAGCAATGCCGCCGGTACAATCGTCTCGCAGCACGTGGCCGCGACTCTGCACGGTGCCGTCACGGAGCGCAGCGGCGCGCTAAGCGGCAGCCTCATGCTCGCCGGCTCACACGGAGAGGCGCTCGCCGGTCCGCTGTATCTGGACCTGGCGGCTCATCCGTTCGCGCTGCAGCTCACCGCCGCCCGCCGCGGTACTGGTCCGCTTAAGATTTCACGCCTCGCACTGCACGAGCGGGGCGTCATCGACGCCCATGCGACGGCCCAGGTGGCGCTCACCCCCCGGCCGAGGCTTCTCGATGCGCAGGTGCACCTCGCCCGGATCACCTTCCCGGGCGCCTATACCAGTTTCATGCAAATGACCCTGGCCTCCGGCCCACTCGGCTCGCTACACACCCGAGGCTGGGCGAGCGGCTCACTGCGCCTGCGCGCCGGACACATCGAGCGCATCGACGCGCGCCTGCACGGCATCGGCTTCACAGATCCCACCGCGAGCCTGTCGATCGCTGGCCTCAACGGTGCGATCCACTGGGCATCCGCCTCCGGCGTGGCGGTGGCGCACTCGCAGCTCAGCTGGCAGCGCATCGGCCTGTACGGCCTCGCCGGCGGTGCGACGCATCTGACCTTCCTCACCTGGAATCGCAACTTCGCGCTGCTCGGCGGCAACGTGCGCGTGCCGGTGTTCAACGGGGCGATCCTCATCCATACGCTGGTGGGGCGCAATCTCGGCACGCCGCATGCGCAATTCGATTTCAATGCTGACCTCACCCCGATCAGCATGCCGGTGATGTGCAAGGCATTCGGCTGGCCGATCATGAACGGACAGTTGTTTGCCCACATCCCCCTGGTGCAGTACCGCCATCACGTGCTGAAGTTCAACGGCAACCTGGTCGCACACGTGTTCAACGGCGTGATCACCGGCAGTCATATCCGTCTCGACGACCCGCTCGGACAGTGGCCGCAACTGCATGCCGATGTCGCGGCGCGGGCACTGAATCTGGGCATGGTGACCCATACGTTCGCGTTCGGCTCGATGACCGGATTGATCGATGCCGACATCACTGGATTGAAACTGTTCGACTGGTCACCAGTGGCGTTCGATGCGCGCATTTACACCATGCCGGGTGACCGATCCAGCCACCAGATCAGCCAGAAGGCCGTCACGCGCATCGCGGCCTTCGGTGGTGGCGGCGGCGAGGTCGCCGCGGCACTCGAATCCGGCGTCTTGCAGTTCTTCAAAACCTTCCACTACCGGCGCCTGGCCATCGGCTGCCGTCTGCACAACGAGGTCTGCCACATGTCCGGGGTGGGTCCGGCGGACGATGGCGGATACTACCTCGTGCAGGGCAGTTGGATTCCGCGACTGGACATCATCGGCAACGTCCAGCGGGTCAACTGGCCGCAGATGCTCGAGCAGATCAAGCAGGGCATCAGCAGCGGGGGCATGAAGGTGAACTGAGGCCGCCCAGGCGGTAAGATGCTGAGCACGCCGGAGTTTCCACCGCAGCCCCTTGGCCCAGACCCTATTCAGCGGCAAGTGCCAGAATATCCGCACGGTTTCATCGGAGAACGTCCATGCGATTAGCGACCCGTTCCGCACCGCTCGAGCGCGCTTCGGCGCGCACCGCCCGCCTCGCCCTGATCCTCGCCGCGGCCACGGTGCTCGCCAGCTGCGTCACGGTCAATGTGTATTTCCCCGCTGCCGCCGCCCAGAAGGCCGCCGATAAGATCATCCGCGCCGTCACGGGCGGCAACGGCGGCGCAGCGGCACAACCGGCCAGCCCGCCGAGCACCCCGGCGGCGGCGCCACCGACCGCCGCCACGGTTCGCGGGCCGCAGGGCGGGTCGATCCTCGAAGCACTTGCGGGCCGGGTGGTGATGGCGCTGGTGCCGGTGGCGCATGCGGCCGGACAGGCCGACCTCGACATCTCGACACCGCAGATCCGCGCCATCATCGCGGCCATGCATCAGCGCTTCGCGCAGCTCAAGCCGTACTTCCGCAACGGCGTGATCGGCATGACCACTGAAGGGGTCATCGCGATCCGCGACCAGAGCAGTGTTCCGCTGATGCAGCGGGCGCAGCTGGCGCACTGGGTGGCGCAGCAGAACCACGACCTGTCGCAGCTGTACACGCAGATTGCCGATGCCAACGGCCACCCGGCCTGGGCCGGCAACATCCGCAGCACCTTCGCCAGCCGCTGGATCGCGCATGCGAAGCAAAACGGCTGGTACTACCGCGACAGCAACGGCAGCTGGATCAAGGGTTAAGGCCCGTGCGGCTGCGGTCCCCGCGTGGGGACCGCAGCCGCACCGATTCATTCGCGGATTCCGGAACTGCGATCGAGCAGCAGAACGGCCGTGGAGAAAAGCGCGACAATGGCGATGATCATGATCGTGAACGCCGCCACGACTGGAACATCTGACACACCGAGAAATCCGAAGCGGAACGCGTTGACCATATAGAGAATCGGGTCGACGAGCGAGAGATGCTGCGCCCAGGCCGGCAGCTGGACGATCGAGTAGAACACCCCGCCCAGGTAGATCAACGGCGTCAGCACGAAGTTGGGGATGATGCTGATCTGATCGAAATTCTTGGCGAACATCGCGTTGAGAAATCCACCAAGCGCGAACGTCACCGAAGTCATCGCGGCGGCGGCCACCACGATCACCGGATGCCTGACCGGCAGGTGCGTGAAGAACAGCGTGACGATGCTCACCAGCAGACCGACCATGGCACCGCGCAGCAATCCGCCGGCGACGTACCCTGACACAATGATCCAGCTCGGCAACGGTGAGACCAGCAGTTCCTCGATGTGTTTGCCGAACTTCGCGCCGAAGAACGAGGAGACGACGTTGTTGTACGAATTGAGAATCACCGCCTGCATGATCAGCCCGGGCGCGATGTACGTCATGTAACTGATGCCTTCCATCGGTCCGAGGCGGCTGCCGATCACGGCCCCGAAGATCAGGAAGTACAACGTTGCAGTGACGCCCGAGGGCAGGATGGTCTGACTCCAGATGCGCACGATCCGGTGGAACTCCCGAATCACGATCGTCTGAAAGCCGACCCGGCGGATCTGCGCCATCGACTGCGGCGGCGCCGCCGAATGCTCCACCATCGAACTCATGCCGCCGCCCCCCGCTCGACCAGGCGCATGAAGATTTCCTCCAGCCGGTTGACTTTGTTGCGCAGCGAGAGGACCTCGATGCCGAGCGCCGAGAGCCGCGCGAACAGATCGTTGAGGTTCTCCTGCTTGGACACTTCGACCTCGAGCGTCGTCTCATCGATCAGCTTGACTGGATAACGCTCGAGCGCCGGCGCCGCGGTGAGCGGCTGGCTCAGGCTGAGCACGAACGTCTCGCTGTGCAGCCGGCGCAGCAAATTGCTCATCCGGTCGCGCTCGATGATGCGGCCGCCGTCGATGATCGCGATGTTGCGGCAGAGCGTCTCGGCCTCCTCGAGGTAGTGAGTCGTGAGGATGATGGTCGTGCCACGCTGGTTGATATCGCGTAGAAAATCCCACATCGAGCGCCTAATCTCGATGTCGACGCCCGCGGTAGGCTCATCGAGGATCAGCAGCCGCGGCTCATGCATCAGCGCGCGTGCAATCATCAGGCGGCGCTTCATGCCGCCGGACAAGCCGCGCGAGGCGTGATTGCGCTTCTCCCAGAGTTGCAATTGCTTGAGGTATTTCTCAGCGCGCTGATGGGCGATCGCGCGCGGAATTCCATAAAAACCCGCCTGGTTGACCACGATGGTCAGCGGCGTCTCGAACATGTTGAAGTTGATTTCCTGCGGCACCACGCCGATGCAGCTCTTGGCCTGCTCGAGCTGCCGGTCGATGTCGTAGCCGAAAATGCTGGCCACACCTCCGGTTTTGCGCACCAGCGAGGTCACGATGCCGATCAGCGTCGTCTTGCCGGCACCGTTCGGCCCGAGCAGCGCGAAGAAGTCTCCTTCCTCGACGGCGAGATCGATGCCCTTCAAGGCCTGTACGCCGTTACGGTAGGTCTTGGTCAAACCCTGGACGGAAAGCGCGTTCATAGCCGCTAAGAATCCCTTACCGGCCCGCGCGGCGCAATGGCCCGTGCGGGAGATTGACCCGATTGGCCCGCCCCCCCACGGAGCGGATTCAAGCCGCGAAGTAATGGGCCAGATATTCCTCGAACGTGCCGTGATCAGCCGCCTCGATCGCCTGGTGACGCTGCAGTGACTGCTGCGCCTCGACGGCGAACTCCGCCAGGCGCGCCTGGTTCGGAGGGTACATCTCGAGGAAATACGCCTTGTGCAGCTTGGACATCCGCAGCGCCAGCTGCGCGAACGACTCCCCGGTCGAGGCGAGTTCCGCCAGCATGCGCGCTGAGGGGGTACGCGCAACGTCGGCGACCTTGGCGCCCTGCACGGCGAGAGCCTGAGAATACGGTCGGGCGGGGTCGCCCCGATCAAGGATCTCGCACAGCGGACCCATCTCCTCCAGCAGCGACTCGGCCCATTGGCGCAACGGCACCTCGTGCTCATCACGCCAGAGCATCAGGCCGGGTTCGCGGCCGCGGTGCGCCACCGTGAGATGGTTGTGATCGACGGCATGCTGTTCGTGATCGGCAATCGGCGGGCTGTCCTTGAGCAGACACAGCGCGAGAAACGCCTCGAGGAAGCGCATCTTGTTCTGGTTCACGCCGACCGGGTCGAAGGCGCTGACATCAAGCGCCCGCACCTCGACGTACTCGACGCCGGCGCGGGCGAGCGCCTGGGTCGGCCGCTCGCCGGAATGTGCGACGCGCTTCGGCCGGATGAAGCTGTAATACTCGTTCTCAATCTGCAGCACGTTCGCATTGAGCTGCCGATAATCTGCGCCGCTGCGCACACCGAGCGCGGCATACGGCGCGTGCGGCGTGCTAATCGCCCGACCGAGGTCGCGCACGTATTCGGCGAGACTGTTGACCGAGACGGTCAGATCCGCCTGATTGCGGTTGCGGTAGCCGATGTCGCTCATTCGCAAGCTGGTCGCATACGGCTCGTAGGCGCTGTGCGCAGTGAGGTCGGTGAGCGTATGTTCGCGGCCGCGCAGGAACGATTTGCACACGACCGGCGACACGCCAAAGAGATACAGCACCAGCCAGCCATGACGACGGTAGTTGCGCAGCAGGTCGAAATAGCGCGCTGAGATGAACTCTCGGGAGTCATCGCGTGAGCCCAGCAGTTCAGCATATGCCGGCCAGAACGCACTCGGAAACGAGTAGTTGAAATGCACTCCGGAGATGGCCTGCATCATGCGGCCGTAGCGCACACCGAGGCCCTCGCGGTAGATGCTCTTCATTCGGCCTACGTGCGAGCGGCCGTAGCGGGCGATCGGGATGTCTTCGTCGCGATCGATCCGACACGGCATGCTGGTCGCCCACAGCAGCTCATCATCGAGATGCCGGTAGACGAACTGGTGCAAATCAAGCAGGTACTGCAGCAACTCCCAGTTGGTATTGAACGTGGGCGTAACCAGCTCGATCAGCGCCTCGGAGTAATCCGTGGTGATGTGCTCGCTGGTGAGTGCCGAGCCGAGCGCCGCCGGATGCGGCGTCTGCGCGAGCAGTCCGTCGGGCGTCACGCGCAGTGACTCCTTCTCAACGCCGCGGCGCCCCCCCTGCAGCAGCTCAAGCGCACCGCTGTTCAGCAGCGCGGCAAGGCGTTTTTCAAATACGATATCGCGAGCGGTGCCGCTCATGAATGCCAGTGCCTCGTCTCAGGGCGCCTGCATGCGGCTGAGAAACTGCCGGATGCGCGCCGCGTTGGTTCCAATATCGCTCATCCCGACCCGCGACTCGCTGCGCACGTCGATGCGCGAGCCGGTGCCGTTCGGCCGGACCCGCACCACGATGTCGTCCTTGAAATCGAAGAAGAACGTGTGGGCGGTCGCCTCCAGGCGGCCTTGCGCCGGCTCGACGGCATCGATGCGCCAGCCAAGCGCTGCGGCCACCCGCCGCGCCCGCGCAAGTGCCCGCGCCGGCGGCAGCGCGAGAAACAGCGGCTTGATGTACGGGTAGTACTCGCGCTGCAGCCGCGGCACGTCGATCATTTTACCGCCAGGACCGGGTACTTCGCGAAGGTATTGCGCCGGAACGGTTGCGTGCGCGTGGGCGCGCAACGCCAGGATGCGCTCGAATTTCGGTGGATCGCGCAAATCCGTGCTGATGTCGTTGATCGGCGGACTGGTCCGCGCGCGCTCCACCCACGAGAGCACGTAGGCGGTCACCGCCAGGCCGATGATGATGCCGACCACGGCGGCGGTGCCCGGCATGCGCGTGCCCTTCAGGGTCGAGAACAGCACCCCGACGATGGTTGTCGCCGTACCCAGCACCACGACGCCGAGGCCGACCACCAGTGTCATCAGCGCCGGGCCAACGCTCGCCAATTGGAAGCGGTTGAGCGGCCCGGCCGCGAGCGTGATGAGCAGTCCGGCTGCGAGAATCCACAGACCGGCGCGGGCGATTCGCCCCGGCCAGCGCGGTGGCCGTAGCGACGGAAATGGAGGGGTATTCATGGAGAGCTCCCCGTGAACAGGCGTCGATCTTGTTGCCCGGCCTCGTTTGAGGCATCTTGCAGCCTCGCGGCCACTGGCGCAACAGAGATTCCCATGATGATCGGCATTATCGGCGGTACCGGCCTTTACCGCATGGACGGCTTGAAAGTCAACGAGGCGCGACCCGTGGATACGCCGTTCGGCGCGCCGTCGGCGCCCGTGATGCTCGGCAGCCTTGATGGAAAACCGGTCGCGTTTCTGGCGCGGCACGGACTTGAGCACCATCTGCTACCGGGTGAAATTAATTTTCGCGCCAACATCTGGGCGCTGAAGAGTCTTGGAGTGCGTACGGTGATCGGCGTGTCGGCGGTCGGGAGCCTGCGCGAGGAAATCCGTCCGGGAGACCTGGCGCTGCCGGCGCAGTACCTCGATTTCACCAAGGGTCTGCGGGCTGCGAGTTTTTTCGGTCAGGGCATGGTTGCGCACATTTCCACGGCGCACCCGGCATGCGCGGCCACGAGCGCACTGCTCGCCGAGGCCGCCGAGGCGCTTGGACTGCCGCTGCATCGCGAGAAGACGTATGCCTGCGTCGAGGGTCCGCGACTCGGCACGCGTGCGGAGAGCTTCTGGCTGCGCGGCGCGGGCGCCGACCTGGTCGGCATGACCAACGTACCGGAGGCGTTCCTCGCGCTCGAAGCGCAGCTTGGGTACTGCACCGTGGCGGTCGCGACCGATTACGATTGCTGGCTCGATGATCCCAGCCAACACGTTTCGCTCGAGCAGGTCATGAGTCAGTTCCGTGACAGCCTGACGCATGTGCAGCGCCTGATCGCGCGCGCGGTTGCGCTGTATCGCGACGACGAGTCGCGTCCCTGCCGGCACGCGCTGCGCTCGGCTGTCGTCACGCCGCGCGAGCAGCTCACCGCGGCACAGCGGGATATTCTGGATTTTCTCAGCAGCTGAGAGATCGCTCAGGTGCGCAGCGGAATTTCGTGGAGCTGCAGGCTACACAGCAGCTCGCGCAGACGCCGGCGCGCGACCCGCCGGTCGTCCTCGAGTCGCTCGATCGCGAGCCGGCAGTCGGCCGGTTCATCGACGTCGTAGGAACCCTCCAGCCGCTGCACGGAACGACCCGAATGACGGCAGACATGCTCGAGCATGGCACCGAGCGCCGCCTCGCTCCAGGGCAGCGCAGCCAGATCGGGCCACCCGGTCCGTGATCCCATCAGCGTCACACCACCGTCCGCCGCCGGCATCAGCACGACCTCGGCACGCTCGAGCTCCGCGGCCGCGGCAGTGAGCTGGGCCGGGTGCAGTGAAGGCGCATCGCTGCCGATGAACAACACTCGACTACAACCGCGGCTTCGCACCAGCCCGTCGACCGCTGCAATCCTTTCGCCGAGATTACCGTCGGGTTGAGGGATGACCTCAGCGTCGCGCTCCAACAGCCCGGCAGCCCAGGCGGCATCCGCACCGCGCGCCGGGGAGAGCACCACCTGGCCCGGCCATGCCGCAGCATCCTCCAGGGCGCACTGCAGCAGCGCTTCGGCAACGGCGAACGCCGGTTCGTCTCCCAGTGCGCGCGCCAGGCGGCGCTTGCCCTCTCCGTGCGCCGGACGGCGGCAGAACAAGACCAGCGCGGCGCTGTGTCCACCCGGGATGTCGGTCGTCACGGTCGTGCCACTCAGCGACGGCGCGTGCCGGGCGAGCGATGTCTTGGCATCGATGCGTCAGGCCCCGTCGAGCGCCAAGGCGCGCTGAAAGGCCGGGCGATTCACGACGCGGTCGACGTAGGCATCGATCAACGCGTTGCGCTCCATCAGCGGAGTGTCGCGGAACATCGCCAAAGTCGTCCCGTACAGCACGTCTGCGGCGCTGAAACGCTCCCCGAGCAGGTACGGTCCGCGCGAGAGCAGCGTGATCAGGGTCGGCACCGCCTCTTCGACGTCCACCCAGCCGGCCGTGCCGCGCGGCACGGCGACTTTGAGAAATTTGGACACGAAAGCCGGCTCAAGCACACCGCTGTAGTAGGCCAGCCAGGAGAGGTAGGGCGCACGGTCCAACTCGCCGACCAGCGGTCCGAGTCCGCGATCGGCAAAGCGGTCCGTGAGATACAGCACAATGGCGGAGGACTCGAACACGACCGTGCCATCATCGCTGATTGCGGGGACTTTGCCGTGCGGGTGCGGGTTGCGCGGATCGACGGCGCCCGAGCCGTCGCGCTTGCGAACCTCGACGCGGCGGATCTCGTAGGGAACGCCGAACTCCTCGAGCAGGAAGATGAAGCGTGTGGAGCGTGTCTTGGGGTGGTGAAACAGCGTGATCATGACCGCACCGGAGCTGCTCTGGGGATTGTATAAATATACAGCTTACATGGCTTACCGGCAAGCTCACCCCGCCCCGGGGTGGAGGCGCTCTAGCGCGAGGACGGTCCGGCGCTGCGCCACAGCGGAGAATCATCCGGCAGCTCATCGATACGCCGCACGGTATATTCGTAGCCAGCCTGGACGGCCTGATCGAACGCCCGCCAGTTGAGCATGTCGATCGCAGCAAGCGGCGGACGCAACAGCAGATCGGTGCGGTCACGCTGCGCGGCCGTTTGCGCCGAGCTGTTGACCATTCCGGTGCGCCAGAGAATCTGAAAGATGTTCGGCAACTGCCGGCGCGCTTTAAGCCAGCGCATGATCTGCCAGGGCAGCGGCACATCGATCTCGCCACCATGCGTGGCAAAGGCCCGGTCGGCGCCCGCGTCGCAGCCGATGACCGGCCCCCGACCGAGCTCGAGCATGACATCCACCGGCAGATTGTTCATAGCCCCGCCATCGACCAGCACCTCACCGTCCAGCACCACCGGCGGCAGCACACCGGGCACCGACACCGAGGCGCGCAGCGCGCGCCATAACTCCCCGCGCCGGTGCACATGCGTGTGCCCGGAGGTCAGGTTCGCCGACACACAGAAATGCGCAAGCGGCAGATCCTCGATCGCCGTTTCGCCAAAAGCTTCGAACAACAAACGGCTCACCTTGTGGCCCGAGACCAGCGAGATGAACGGCAGTGTGTAATCGCGCAGCGGCCGCGATTCGACGAAGTAGTAACGGAACCGCTCGGTGAGTTCCTGGAGATTCCAGCGCGCCGCCACCCCCGCACCCAGGATCGCACCCATGCTGGTGCCACCCAGCAGATCGATCGGGATGCCGGCCTCCTGGAGCGCTTTGATGGCGCCGATATGCGCGAAACCACGCGCGCCGCCGCCTGAGAGCACCAGCCCGACCGCACGCCCGGTGAGCATGCGCGCCAAGCGCGCATAGTCGGGCGCAGACTGCACGTGATGATGCGGGATCTGCGGCAGGTTCGTCAGCCAGCGCGCAGCCGCCCCGGTCTCGATCCCGCTGTCGTGGACCAGCACCAGCTCCCAGCGCTGCGGGGTGAGCGTCTGATCGTGCGGCCAGCGCAGCGCGGCCCAGCTACCGGCCGGACTCTCCGCGCGCGCCAGCAGCAGCAGCGCATCGGCCTGACGCTCGCAGAGCTTGGTCCAGCGATTCGGCGTCGGCTCGGCCACGTAGACGACGAAATCGTTGGAGGACTCGATGTTGTTGAACCACTGGCTGGTATGTGTCGCGCCACGCGCATTCCAGACCAGCTCGGTGCGTCCGAACTGGCCAAGCGCCTTGACGAGCCCGGTGGAGAAGCCGGCGAAATCAACCTCCAGACTCTGCGGCAACACCGTGAAGGTGCATGCGCCGCGCACGTGCGCGCGCGGCGGCGGACCGTCCATGCGCTCCAGTCGGCTGACCATCAGCTGCGCGATGCGCCACACCGCCTCCGGCTCGCGGCGCAGCACGTCGTTGAATGCTCGGACCGAAATACGCGCCAGCTCGGTGTTGCGCAGCGCCACGACGTTGGCGGTGCGCGGATGTCCGGAGATCAGCCCCATTTCCCCGACCGTATCCCCGGCGGCGAGCCGGGCTAGAAAGCGCCCCTGGGCCCGCCCGCCAGCGGCCAACACCGCGAGGCTGCCGCTGAGCACCACGTACAGCGCATCAGCCGGCTCGCCGGCGGAGAACAGCACCGCGCCGCCCGGCAGCGACAGCCACTCTGCCACCGCAGCGATGGCGCTCAACACTGCAGGTGGGAGGCCGCTGAACAGCGGCATTTCCCCCAGTAAGACCGCGAGTTCATCGCGCAGCGTCCTGCCGTCCTCGAAGATGCCAGGGCTCATTGCGCTCTCTCCGACAGCTGGCTCGATGTATGACCGGTCTGAATCCTCCCGCATGCCGGCCGCTCGCCGGCTGATCCTGCGCGGCAGTCCCCGCGCGCGCATAGCGGCACGGGCGCACCGCCCGCGCTGCGCTCTTGTCCTCCCCGCGTGCTACTGCACGTCTGTGTTTGTTTCTGCGGGTCCGCCTGCAGACGGCGCGCCCGCACCCACTATTTCTGCACGATCGCCGTGACGCCCATCCCGCCAGCGGTACATACCGATATCAGGCCACGCTGGGCCGTCGGGTCGCCGGCCAGGAGCTTCGCCAGCGTCGCCAGGACGCGTGTGCCGGTGGCCGCGAATGGATGACCGATGGCGAGGCTGCCGCCCTTGACGTTCAGTCGTGTTCGTTCGATACCGCCGAGCGGCGCATCGAGGCCGAGGCTATCGCGGCAGAACGCGGCCGATTCCCAAGCGGCGAGCGTACACAGCACCTGGGCGGCGAATGCCTCGTGGATCTCGTAGTAATCGAAATCCCGCAAGGTCAGGCCCGCATCGCGCAACATCGCGGAAACCGCATAGGCCGGCGCCATGAGGAGTCCTTCGCGGCCGCTGGCGAAATCCACGGCCCAGACTTTGCCGTATGAAAGGTACGCCAGTACCGGCAGCTGGTGCCGCTCAGCCCACGCCTCGGAGGCAAGTAACACTGCGCTCGCACCGTCGGTGAGCGGGGTACTGTTGCCGGCGGTCAGGGTGCCGTCGCGCACATCGAAGCTCGCGCGCAGCTTGGCGAGCTTTTCGAGCGAAGTGTCCGTGCGCACGTTGTTGTCGGTCGCGAGTCCGAGGTAGGGCTCGACCAGATCGTCGTAAAAACCCTCGCGCCATGCCGCGGCCGCATTGCAGTGGCTCTGGTAGGCGAGCTGATCCTGCGCCTCACGCCCGATGCGCCAGCGTTGCACCATCAGCTCAGTGCTCTCGCCCATCGACAGTCCGGTGCGTGGCTCGGCGACCGTGGGAAACACCGGCTTGAAATGCCGCGGCCGCAGCCGCAACCACGGCGCGAGACGCTCACCGGCGCTCCTGCCGCGGTAACTGGCCAGCAACAGCCGCTGGTAGGCGTGCGGATAGACCACGGGCGGATCGCTGATCGAGTCGACGCCAGCGGCGATGCCTGAGTCGATCTGCCCTAGGGCGATCTTGTTACCAATCGCGATCGCCGCCTCGAGGCTGGTGCCACAGGCGCGCTGCAGATCCAGGCCTGGGGTCTGCGGATCGAGTCCGCTCGACAGGACGCTCTCGCGCGTGAGATTGAAGTCTTTGGAGTGTTTCAGGACGGCACCGGCGGCGACATCCCCCAGCCGTTGGCCCTCGAGCCGGAAACGCTGCACCAGGGCGCGCAGCGCCGCAGTGAGCATGTCAGGGTTGCCCAAGCTTGCGTACGCGCTATAGGCCCTGGCGAATGGAATGCGTACGCCGCCCACGATCGCGACACGCCGCACGGCTGAGCCGACCAGCATGAACCCCCTCCCTCGGGACGGGTCGCGTCCCGATCCGGCTCTTAGGCTATCATGGGCCGCTCGCGCCGGGCCAAGCGTCCCCCCGCGGAGCGCGCGCGAGGCGCTTCCCCGGACCCGCCCCGCGCGATATTCTGCGGCGCCCAGGTACGGCCTGGACGACTTGAAAGTTGAGCAGTTTATGGGCGATTTCACCACCCTGATGGCCCGCGACGGGCACCAGTTCCAGGCCTATCTGGCCGCGCCGCCGGGTGCGGCCCGCGGAGCCGTCGTCGTCATTCAGGAGATCTTCGGGGTCAACGCGCACATCCGGGCCGTGACCGACGGATTTGCCGCCGAGGGCTACACGGCCATCGCGCCGTGCATGTTCGATCGGATCCGTCGCGGAATCGAACTCGGCTACAGTCCGCCGGAGATCGAAGAGGGCCGCGGCTATATGCAGCAATTGCAGCCGGAGCAGACCCTGAAGGATCTGGCCGCAGCAATTGCCGTCGTCAAACACGCGGGCCGTATTGGCACTGTCGGGTACTGCTGGGGCGGGGCGCAGTCGTACCGCGCCGCCTGCCTGCTGCCGGTCGACTGCGCGGTGGTGTATTACGGCCGGGCCCAGGACGCCGGCAAGGCACCGCACTGTCCGGTGCTGTATCACTTCGGCGGCGAGGACAAAGGCATTCCGCTCGCTGAGCTCGAGCCGATGCGCCAGCGTGATCCGGGGGGTATCTTCCACGTCTACGCCGGGGCTGGCCACGGCTTCAACTGCGACCTGCGTCCCTCCTATGACGCTGCGGCCGCCGCTTTGGCACGCCGGCGGACGCTGCAGTTCCTCGGCGAGCACCTGCGGGGCGAGGAGCGCGCGGCGGTGTAGAGCCCCCGCCGGGGCCGCACCGCGGGCTCGGGGTAGGGGTTTGCCGCAGCGACACTGGTTGCCGGCCGTTTCACTGCGCTATCGTGCACACCATGCGCTATCACAGCTCTGCGGACTTTCACCGCGAGACGGCCGAGCGCATCGGCATTCTCGCGGTCAATTTCGGCACACCCGACTCACCGGCGCCACACGACGTGCGGCGCTTCCTCGGCCGTATGCTGAAGGATCCGCGGGTGGTGGAACTGCCGCGACCGCTGTGGCTGCCAATCCTCTATGGGTTCATCCTGCCGCTGCGCCCGCGACGCATCGCACCGAAGTACCGCAAGATCTGGTCGGCCGAGGGTTCGCCGCTGCGCGAGCAGTCCGAGCGGCTGCGCAGCGGGCTGGCAAGTCTGCTCGCGCAGCGCCTGATGGCGCCGTTTTCGCTCGAATTCGCCATGCTCTACGGCACCCCCACCGTGGCTGATTCACTGCAACGGCTGCGCGCCGCCGGCGCGCAGCGCATCCTGGTTCTGCCGCTGTTTCCGCAGTACTGCGGCGCCACCACCGGCGCGGTCTACGATCAGGTCAACGCGGAGCTGTCCGGGTGGCGGTGGCTGCCGGAACTGCGCTTCATCAGCGAGTACCACGATCAGCCGCAGTACATCGAGGCGTTGCGCGAGAGCGTGGCGCAGCATTGGGACGCACATGGACGCACCGGCCATCTGGTGATTTCCTTTCACGGCATCCCCGAGCGCTACTTTCACCAGGGGGATCCGTATTTCTGCAAATGTCAGAAAACCGCACGGCTGCTCGCCGAGGAGCTGCTGCTGAAGGAAGGCGAGTGGACGATCACGTTCCAGTCGCGCTTCGGACCTAGCGAATGGTTGCGTCCCTATACCATCGAGACGCTCGCCGGCATGCCGGCGCGGGGCATCAGGGACGTGACGGTCATCTGCCCGGGATTTGCAGTCGACTGTCTGGAGACGCTCGAGGAGATCGATGTCGAGAACCGCGCCGCGTTCATGTGCGCCGGCGGCGAGCGGTTCGACTACGTACCGGCGTTGAACGCGCGACCCGCGCACGCCGCTTTGCTCGCCGCGCAGATCGCACGGCACTGCCAGGGCTGGACGCAGGTCGAGCTCGGGCTGCACGCCGCGACGCAGAGCCGGGACACACCGGTGTAACCACTCCCCAGGGAGCGCCGACTGCTCTAAGCTCACGGTGTGATGCTGCGAAACACGCGCACCCGCTGGGGGGCGCTCACCCAACTGCTGCACTGGCTGATCGCCGTCCTGATCGGGGTGCAGATCGCGCTTGGTCTGATCGGTACCGCACTGCCGCTCAGCATGACCAAGCTGGTCACGCTAGCGCGCCACAAGTCGCTCGGCATCACCATCCTCGCCCTGGCGTTGGTGCGTCTGACATGGCGCGCGCTGAATCCATCGCCCGAACTCCCGGGCACTCTGAAGCCTTATGAGCGGGTGCTCGCGCGCGTCACGCACACCGCACTGTATGTCCTGATGATCGCCCTGCCGCTGACCGGCTGGATCATGTCCTCGGCACGGGGCTTTCCGGTCAGTTGGTTCAATCTGTTTCAACTGCCGAATCTGGTGAGACGCAGCGCGACGCTCTACCACGCGATGGTGCGCGTGCACGTGCTACTGGCGATCGCACTCGGCCTGATTCTCGTGCTGCATATCGCCGCGGCGATCAAACATCATTTCGTCCTGAAGGACGATACGCTGCGGCGCATGCTACCCGGCGCGCACGCCGCGCTCACCCGCAAGGAGTAACAAATGCTGACGTCCCGCCTCGCCCGGCTCACCCTATCCTCGTTCGCCCTCCTCGTCGCCGGTGCGGCGCACGCCGCCGCCAGCGGCCCGGACTACGTCTTGAACCTGGCACACAGCACGCTCAGCTACACGTTCACTCAGGCCGGCGCGGCAAATCATGGCGTGTTCAAATCGTTCTCGGTGCAGTTCGATCCGCATGCCAAGGCACTCACGGTCGTGATCGACATGCATTCGTTCGATACCCACGACGCACAGCGCAACACGCTGCTCGGTGGCGCGCAGTTCTTTGACGTGGCGCGCTACCCGCAGGCGCGCTTCACCGCAACGCGGCTGCAGAGGACAGCGAACGGCTTCATCGCCACCGGGCCGCTCACGCTGCGTGGGGTCACTCGCACGGTGTCCATTGCTTTCACCTGGCAGCCGCGCGGCGGCAGCGCAGAACTGCAGGGCAAGACCGTGATTGATCGGCTCGCATTCGGCATCGGTCAGGGTGAGTGGCGCGCCACCGAGTGGCTGGGCAACCCGGTGACGGTGCGCTTCGCGCTGCGCATGGTGCCGGCGGTGCACTGAGGCCTCAGGACGGCTTGCGGCGCAGCTTCGAGGTGCACAGGTCATAGATGGCCGCCGTGAGCACCCGCACTGCGTGACAGGTGCTCGCCTCGATGCCCTTCAGCGCCGCATCGCGCAGCGCGGCGGTGAGCATGGGTACGTATTCTCCGGGCAAATCGTCCGGCACGGTCGCGGCCACACGCACCGCCGGGATCCCTTCCACGATCCGCCGCACGGTCTGATACAGACACTCGGCCTTGGCGCGCATCAGCGCCTCGTCGTCACCGAACAACGCGCCGACCGCCGCCAGGCCCTCGGCCCATTGGACGCGCGCCTGCTCCCAGTCCCGTTCAGGTTCAAAGCCGACCCGGATGATCTCGCCCATGAGCGCCGCGCCTCCGTCCCGCCTGACTCCCCGGCAGGGGGCCCGGCGAGCGCCCCCGGCTGGGGGGTGACCATGACCTTAGGCGGGCACGGGCCGTGGCACTAGGGGTCATTTCTGCCGCAGATATGCAATTTCGCGCGACCCGCGCACCCCTTGAGCACGGTGCTACCATGATCCGGTGGGCACCTGCGCCCCACCCAGGAGACAGCACGATGCTCATCGTCACCACCGAAAACGTCCCGGGCTACCGAGTCACAGCGGTCAAGGGCCAAGTGTTCGGCGTCGTGGTACGCAGCCGTGGCCTGGCCGGCAATCTGATGGCCGGCCTGCGCTCGATCGCCGGCGGGGAGATCTCCGAGTACACCCAACTGCTTGAGGAGGCCCGCCGCCACGCCGTCGACCGCATGGTGAAGAACGCCACGCTGATGCAGGCCAACGCCGTAGTGATGATGCGATTCGACTCCTCGGAGATCGGCCAGACCATGAGCGAGATCGTTGCCTACGGCACCGCCGTGGTCATCGAGCCGGCCGGGTGAGACTGCGCACCGCCTTCCTGGCGGTCTCGGCGCTTGCGCTCGTGGCTGGCGCGATCGAACTGCTGACGGTGAAATCCGGGCACGGCCTCCCGCTGCTCATACTCGGGACCGTGGGTCTGCTCGCGACGGCTTTCGAGCGCTGGCGCTATCGCAAGCCGGCCCCGCCCGTGGCCCGCTGGCAGGCGACGGGCGAGCGTTTTGAAGATCCCGCCACCGGCGAGCCGTTCGAGGTCCTGTACGACCCGGTCACGGGCGAGCGGCGCTACGAGCCGCTCAGCCACCGCTCGCCGTGACCTGAGGGCGCCCGCCTCAGCGGCGCCGCCCGCCGGTACGCGTCGTGCGACGCACGGCCGCCCGACGCGCGCTCTTGCGCTTGGGCGCCGGCCGGCGGCCGGCGATCCGGCCGGACTTGACGGTCTTCTTCTGCACCGCCTTGCGGGACCGAACCCGGACGGTCTTGGCGACTTTGGTGGTCTTGGCCGCCACCGGCTTGCGCTTCACGGCCTTGGTCTTCGGGCGGCGTGCGGCCGCCGGGACTGCCGCAGCCCGCCGCAGGGCGGGCTGCGCCGCACGGGATTGGGCCGTTGCGGACCGGGCGCGTTTCTTCGCGGCCGTCTTGCGGGGCCGTGCTACAGATCGGTCGGGTGTCGCCGGTGCTCGCGCCGGTCGTTTGGCTCGCGCCGCAGGCGCCGCCCCCTCATCCGCACCGCGCAGCTGATCGAGGATCGCCGGGTTCTCCAGTGTCGAGACGTCCTGTGCAATATCCTCGCCGCGCGCGATGGCGCGCAGCAGCCGGCGCATGATCTTCCCGGAGCGGGTCTTCGGCAGGTTATCCGCGAAACGGATCTCATCCGGCTTGGCGATGGCGCCGAGCTGCTGCCCGACCCAATCGCGCAGCTCCTGCACCAGGCGCGCCGCATCGCCCTTTGGCCGGGCGCCTCGGCAGACCACGTAGGCGAACACCGACTCGCCCTTGACCTCATGTGGCTTGCCGACCACGGCCGCCTCGGCGACGCGCGGATGGGCCACGAGCGCTGACTCGATCTCCATGGTGCCGAGGCGATGGCCGGCCACGTTCAGCACATCATCGATGCGCCCCATGATCCAGAAATACCCGTCCTTGTCGCGATGCGCACTGTCTCCGGCGACGTAGTACCGGTTGCGGAACTTCTCCCAGTAGGCGGCCAGGTAGCGGTCGTTGTTGCGCCAGATGGTGCGCAGCATCGACGGCCAGGGCTTCTTAATGACCAAATACCCGCCGGCATCAGCCCGGGTCACCGGCGCACCGCGATCGTCGACGATCTCCGCCTCGATCCCCGGCAGCGGCAGCGTGCATGAACCGGGCTTGGTCGGGGTGATTCCGGGCAGCGGCGAGAGCATGATCGCGCCGGTCTCGGTCTGCCACCAGGTGTCAACGATCGGACAGCGGCCACCGCCGATGACCCGGTGGTACCACATCCAGGCTTCGGGATTGATCGGCTCCCCGACGCTGCCGAGCAGGCGTAGCCGCGACAGGTCGTAACCCGAAGGCACCTCGTCACCGAGCTTCATCAGTGCACGGATCGCCGTCGGGGCGGTGTAGAACACGCTCACCCCGTGATCCTGGCAGATCTTCCAGAAACGGCCACCATCCGGATAGGTCGGCCCACCCTCGTACATCACGACGGTGGCGCCGGCGGCCAGTGGTCCGTAGGCGAGATAACTGTGCCCGGTGACCCAGCCGGCATCCGCGGTGCACCAGAATACGTCTTGCTCGCGCAGATCGAACACCCACTCGGTGGTGAGCTTCGCCCCGAGCAGATAACCGGCGCTCGAGTGCTGGATGCCCTTGGGCTTGCCCGTTGAGCCGGAGGTGTACAGCAGGTACAGCGGGTGCTCTGCGTCGACCCACTCGGGCTCGCACACCGGGGAGCGCCCGGCGATCGCCTCATGCCACCACAGGTCGCGGCCCGGCTCCATCGAGATGGCATGAGCGGTCCGCTGCAACACCACGACATGCTTGATGCTCGGGCAGCCGGCCGCGAGCGCCTTGTCCGCGGCCGCCTTCAGCTCGATGGCATGTCCGCCACGCCAGCCGCCATCGGCGGTGATAAGTACTTTCGCGCCAGTGTCCTCGATCCGCTCCTTCAGCGCCGGGGCGGAGAAGCCACCGAACACCACCGAGTGGATCGCACCGATGCGGTTACACGCGTGCATCGCCACAATGATCTCGGGCACGAGCGGCATGTAAATCGCCACACGGTCCCCGCGCTGCACGCCGAGCGATTTCAGCGTGTTGGCGAAGCGGCAGACCTCGCCGTGCAGTTCCTGATAACTGATCCGCCGCACATCGCCCGGCTCGCCCTCGAAGATGATGGCCGGTTTGTGACCACGGTCGGCAAGGTGCACATCGAGGCAGTTGAACGAGACGTTGAGCTCGCCGTCGGTGAACCAGCGGAAATTGGGCGCGTTCTGCTCATCGAGGGTGACCGTGAACGGCTTGTGCCACACGAGATGCTCGCGGGCCAGCTGTGCCCAGAAGCCGGTGTAGTCGGTCTGCGCGTGGCGGTGCAAAGCCTCGAGATCCGCCGGCTTCAGCCGCGCGCGCGCACTGAACTGCGCAGGCGGCGGGAAGACGCGCTCCTCCTGCAGGACGGACACGATGTTCTTGGTCGCCATGGTAACCCCCGCTGGTTCTTGTGACGTGAGCACCGAGCATAGCCGAAGCCCGCGCGAATTCCTGCCAGACCAATGTCACCTGCGTCGGCTCAGCCACTCGGCACGGCGAGCCCCGCGAGCCGCTCGCCCTGACGACGCAGCAGCGGCCCGAAGCCGAGCCGGTCGTAGAGCGTGCCGAGGGCCTGCAGATCCGGTACGCGCGGGCGCAGCTGCTCGGGACTCGCCTCCAGCGGCATGTCACACACAATGCGTGTCAGGCGGCGCGCCAGATAGACCGCCTCGCGATGCTCATGAAGCCGCTCGCGCAACTCGCGTGCACCACGCAGGCCGAGCGTGGCGACTCGTCCGAGGCTGGCATACAGCTCATCGATGGAGCCGAAAGCACGCATCAGCGCCGCGGCGGTCTTCGGGCCGATCCCCGGGACACCCGGAATGTTGTCCGACGTGTCACCGGTGAGCGCCAGATAGTCGGCAAATCGCTCCGGAGCGACGCCGAAATGCCGCTCGACGTCACGGTAGCCGAGCTGCCCGCGTGCCCCGAAGTCCCAGTACAGATCCCCGTCGCGCACCAGCTGCGCCAGATCCTTGTCGCGGGTGATGAACGCCGAGCGGATACCCTGCATGCGCATCTGGCGCGCCAGAGTACCGATGACATCGTCGGCCTCATAATGCGAATCGACGAATACCGCCAGACCGAGCCGCGCACACAGCTCACGGCAGTACTCGAACTGCACGGCCAGGTCCGGCGGCGCCGGTTCACGGTTGGCCTTGTACGCCGGGTAGATCTCGTTGCGGTAGGAGGTGGCGAGACGCCGATCGAAAGCGACCGCGACGAACTGCGGCCGCGTCCGCTCAAGCAGATCCCCGATAAAGCGGGCGAAACCGAACACCGCATGTACCGGGCGCCCCTCGGCGTCGAGCATCTCGGGCAGTTGCGAATGATAGGCGCGGAAAACATAGACCGAGCCGTCGATGAGGTATAGCAAAATCAGCGGCTCCGTCAGCGGCGTACCCCGGGGTCAGCCCCGGCGGGACTCAGCTCAGCCAGCGTTGAATGCGATCATGCAGCGGACTGGTCCGCGGGAAATGCGCCAGCAGGTACTCCATCTGGTCGGCGAGCACGCGCCGGCCCTTCAGAAAGATGTACTCCGCATAGGTCGGCGTGAACGGCACGGCGACCAGCTGCATCTTGGCCTGCTCCGGGGTACGTGAGGCCTTCTGGTTGTTGCAACGGCGGCATGCGGTCACCACGTTGTTCCAGACGTCGATGCCGCCTTGGCTGAACGGGCGCACATGATCGCGGGACAGATCCCGGGTCCCGAACCGCTGGCCGCAGTACATGCAGATGTGCGCATCGCGCCGAAAGAGCGTCTGGTTGTTCAAGGGCGGCACGTAGTCGTGCCGGGTGCTGCCGGGATTGCCGGTGTGGCCGATCGTGGCGACGATGGAATTGATGTCGAGCGTCGTGCGCCGGCCGGTCAGCGCGTTGATGCCGCCGATCAACGTGAACAGGCGGCTGCCACAGGTATAGGCGACCTGTTCCTGAGTGTACAGACGGGCCGCTTCCCGGTAGTCGATCCACTCCAGAGGCATGCCGGCGACGTCTGTTCGCAGCACAAGTTGAGAGAGCCCGCGCACCGGCCCCGCAGGAGTGATCCGCAGGCCATCGCTCGAGCCGAAATCGGCGCGCTCGAAGTCTATGCCCATCATGGCCGGTTATAAGATAAGGCAAGATTGTGCTTGAGTTCAACGTAGCAACGTGTAGGGTAGTGAACATGGGAACCGGCCGCCTCGGTTCGTGGCGCTTGCCGGTCGGAAGGGGCTTTTGATGCCAATTACAATCGGCGCGCTGCGCGAGAGCGCCGCCCGCGAGACGCGCGTCAGTCTCGTGCCCGAGGTGGCCGAGAAATTCATGCGCTTGGGCGCCGGCATTCTCATGGAGCGCGGCGCCGGGGAGCGGGCCCAGTTTCCCGACGCGCTGTACCGCGGTGTCGAATGGGCCGACAGCGCCGGCGTGCTCGAGCGGGCGCAGGTGCTGCTCACCGTACAACCCCTCGACATCGCGCAAATCAACGCGCTGAAGCCCGGCACGGTGGTGGCCGGCTTCCTGCAACCCTATGCCCGCCATGCGGAAGTGCACGCACTCCAGGAACGGGGCATCACCAGTTTCGCGATGGAGCTGGTGCCGCGCATCTCGCGCGCTCAGTCGATGGACGCGCTGTCCTCGCAGGCGGCCATTTCCGGCTACAAGGCCGTGCTGATTGCGGCGAACCATCTGCAGAAGTTCCTGCCCATGTTGACCACGGCGGCCGGCACGGTCCGGCCCGCCCAGGTGCTCGTCATCGGCGCCGGCGTAGCGGGCCTGCAGGCGATCGCGACAGCGCGCCGGCTCGGCGCGGTGGTCGAAGCCTACGACGTGCGCGGCGCGACCCGGGAGCAGGTCCGTTCACTCGGCGCGAAATTCGTCGACACCGGCGTCAGCGCCGACGGCGCCGGCGGCTACGCGCGCGAGCTGACGGAGGAGGAGAAGCGCCGCCAGCAGGACATTCTCGATGCGCGCATCGCCGCGGCGGACGCGCTGATCAGCACCGCCGCCGTCCCTGGGCGGCCGGCACCGAAGATCATCACGCGCGCGGCGGCCGAGCGCATGCGGCCCGGGTCGGTGATCGTGGATCTGGCCGCCGAGCAGGGCGGCAACTGCGAGCTGACGCGGGCCGGGGAGACGGTGGTGCATCAGGGTGTGCAGATCATCGGCCCGGTGAATCTGCCGGCCGAGCTTGCCTACAACGCCAGCGAGATGTACGCGCGCAACCTGCTGAACATCCTCTCCCCGGCGATCAAGCAGGGGGAACTCGCCATCGACTGGGAAGACGAGGTCTTCGCCAAGGCCTGTCTGACGCACGGCGGGCAGATCCGTCACGAACCGACGCGTCAGGCGCTGTCGGGCTGAAGCCTCGCCGAGGGGACGACCATGACCGGAATCGTTGCGCTCTACATCTTCATGCTCGCGGCCTTCACCGGCTATGAGGTGATCTCGCGGGTGCCGGTGATTCTGCACACCCCGCTGATGTCCGGCTCGAACTTCGTGCACGGCATCGTGCTGGTCGGCGCGATGGTCGCACTCGGCAACGCACACTCTCCGCTGGAGAAGACCATCGGCTTCTTCGGCGTGCTGCTTGCCGCCGGCAACGCGGTCGGCGGCTACGTCGTGACCGAACGCATGCTGGAGATGTTCAAATCGAGCAAGGCGCCCCGCTCAGCGCCCAGGGAGCGCTAGATGCCGGCCACGCCCGCGCCGTGGAGTGCCGGCTCGCTGATCCAGGCGAGCTATTTCGTCACGGCCGTCCTGTTCATCACCGGGCTGAAACGCATGAGCTCCCCGGTAAGCGCCCGCAGCGGCATCATCTGGGCCGGCGCCGGGATGCTGGTGGCGACGCTTGTGACGTTCGCCTATCCGGGCTTGAGCAATTACCCGCTGATCGGCGCGGCCCTCGTGCTCGGCGCGGCGCTCGCCTGGTGGAGCGGCAAGCGGGTCGCCATGACCAACATGCCGCAGATGATCGCTCTGTACAACGGCATGGGGGGCGGCGCTGCGGCCTCGATCGCGGCCGTGGAGCTGTACCGCGGCGGCAGCGGGGGCGCCGTGGGAACCACTCTGGCGGTCGTCGGCGGGTTGATCGGCGCGGTGTCCTTCAGCGGCAGCGCGATCGCCTTCGCCAAGCTCCAGGGCCTGATCAAGCGCAGCATCCGCTTCCCCGGTCAGCAGATTGTGAGCCTGCTGCTGCTCGCCGCGGCGCTACTGCACGGTGTGCTCGAGGTCGCGCATCCCGGCGGCTCGGGCGTGTACGTTACCGGTCTGCTGATCTTCGCGCTGCTGCTCGGCCTCGCCATGACGCTGCCGATCGGCGGGGCGGACATGCCGGTGGTGATTTCACTGTACAACGCGCTCACCGGACTGGCGGTCGCCTTCGAGGGCTTCGCGCTGCACAACGCGGCGATGATCATCGCCGGCACCGTGGTCGGCTCGGCCGGCACGCTGCTGACGCAGCTGATGGCCAAGGCCATGAACCGCTCGCTCGGCAACGTGCTGTTCTCCGGGTTCGGTGAAGGCAGCGCCGCGGGCGGCGGGGAGGTCAGCGGCAGCCTCAAGCCCATCGAGGCCTCCGACGTCGGGGTGATGCTGGCATTCGCGCAAAAAGTGATCGTCGTGCCGGGATACGGCATGGCGGTGGCGCAGGCGCAGCACAAGATCTGGGAGCTGTGTCAGCTGCTGATCGACCGGGGCGTCACCGTGCGCTTCGCCATTCATCCGGTGGCCGGCCGCATGCCCGGGCACATGAACGTGCTGCTCGCCGAGGCGGGCGTACCCTATGACCTGATCGGCGATCTGGAAGAAATCAACGGCGAGTTCGACACCGCGGACGCGGCGCTCGTCATCGGCGCCAACGACGTCGTCAATCCAGTGGCGCGTACTGACAAGTCCAGTCCCATCTACGGCATGCCGATCCTCAATGCCGACCGGGCCCAGAACGTGATCGTGATCAAGCGCGGCCAGGGCGCGGGATTCTCCGGCATCGAGAACGCGCTGTTCTATCTAGACAACACGCGCATGCTGTACGGCGATGCGCAGAAAGTGGGCTCGGAGCTGATTGCCGCCGTCAAGGCGCTCGGCTAGCGAGCGCTCAGCGCCACGGCGGCCGGCCGCCGCGGCGCAGCGGGGGCAGCGCGCCACCGCCCATCCGACCCGACCCCAATGCACCCGGCTCTGCCGGCATGCCTCGCAGCCGCAGCCGAGGCGCACGGCCCATCTGCCGCATCTGCCGCATCCGGCGCATCATGCGCTGGCGTCGCATCTGCTGCTGCGCGCGCCGGATCATCGCCTGACGCTGCACGGGCGTGGCCGAGCGCCAGCGCTCGCGTAGCACGCGGCGGCGCCACGCCGGCAGGCGCTGGAAGGCACGGAAGCTGCGCCGGATCGCGGCGCGCTGTTGCGCCGGCAGTGCTTTGAACTGCTGCCAGCGCTGGCGCAGCAGCGCGCGCTGACCGGGCGACATCCGCTTCCATTTGGTGAAGCGCTGCTGTGCCTGACGGCGTTCGGCGGGCGAGAGCTGCAGCCAGATCCGACTGCCCCGCACCAGTGCCCGCTGGCGCTGCGGCGGCAGCGCCGCCCAGCGGCCACGCAGCGGGCCGAGCAGCCGCTGCTGAGCCGCGGTGAGCGCCGACCAGGGTAGCGCGGCTGCCGCCCCGCCCTGCGGCGGCACGGCCCACGCCGGCGCGGCCGCCAGCAGCAGCGCCACGAGCGCGACGCGCAGCAGGCTGAGCATCAGCCACCCGCCTTGCGGTTCGCCGCCACCGTGCCGGCCGGCGTTTTCGACTGCGGCGACGGCTGGAGTTTCAGCTGTGAGAGATACCCGAGCCAGGTGCCGCCCGCGGAGCGCTCGGCCTGTCCGGTCGGATCGTTGCTGCCGAGGAACTGCAGCAGCTGCACCGGCACCGGCTTCGGGGGGGCCGAAGCACAACCGGCTGGCAGGAGGGACGCGGCCAGAAGCACCGCCACCGTTGCACCGCTGCATCGTTCAGCCGCCATGCTCGCTTGGCCCGTCGGCGGCGGCCCCGCTCACCGCCCCGCCACGCCCCTGCACGGCCGCCCACTCGTAGAACTGACCACCGCCGTCCTCGAGCATCGCAAGTCCATCCCGATCGGTCAGCAGCGGCAGATCCTGGGCCGTCACTGCCGTAGCGCCCGCAGACGGCGGCGAGCGATCGGCCCGATGCGGCCCCAGCAGCAGCACCCCGGCCGCCACCGCCGCCGCGAGCACCCCGGCGGCGGGCACCCAGCGGCGCCGCCCCGCCAGCACCTCCCGCCACACACCGCGGTGCTCACCGGCCTGCAGCAGGGCCGCATGGCGGGCTTGCGTCAGCTGCGAGCGCACATGCCCGCCGGCCGCATCCGTCTGCCGCTCGAGCAGCTCACGCAGCCGATGTTCAAACTCGGGGGAAGAATCGCAAGCGCTCATATCAGTTCACTCAGCTCGGCGCGCAGCGTGCGCAGCGCGCGGAAATAATGCGTCTTCACGCTACCTTGCGAACAGCCCATGGCCCGAGCCGTCTGCTCGACGTCCAGGCCCTCTAGCGTGCGCAGCAGGAATACCTGCTGCTGCCGGCGCGGCAGCGCACCCACCGCACGCTCCAGCGCGGCGATGGCCTCATCGAGCTCTAGGCGCCGCACCGCCGGCAGCTCCGGACTCGGCGCCGTCGCCAACGGATCGAGCACCTCGTCATCATCGGCCACAAACGGGAGCCACGCCATGATCCGGTCACGTACGCTCCGCCGCCGCTGCAGGTCGCGGATACGGTTCTCCAGGATACGGTAGAAGAGCGGCTTCCACTGCTCGGCCGGCCGATCGGCATACGCGCGGGCCAGCTGCAGCATCGCATCCTGCACGGCATCGAGCGCATCCTGCTCGTGCCGCAGCGCCGCTTGAGCGATCCGGAATGCCTTCAGCTCGACGCTCGCCAGGAACCGGCCGAGCGCGTGCTGTGTGGTCTGGGAATTCGAAGCTGAACGATCCACGTCGCCGCGTAAGGCAGCCGGCATGCTATAAGGCGAGGCGAGCGTAACAGAGTCTGCCATAGCCCGTATAACGCGGCCCCCTCCTGTCGGTTGACGGCGACGGCACAGGCCGTCGGCCGATATTACCGCGGAATTTTTACACACTTCGCATGCCCCGCGCCCCCGTTGTCCGTGTCGCGCTCGCCACGCCGCTGCGCCAGCTATTTGATTACCGCACCGGCGAGCACGACATCCAGCCCGGAATCCGGGTGCGGGTTCCCTTCGGGCGACAGCAGCGCATCGGGGTGGTCATGGCGACCGCCGAGGACTCGGACGTCACTGCCGAGAAGCTCAAGGCCGTGCTTGAACCCCTGGATGAGCAGCCGGTGTTCGACGCCGGCCTGCTCCAGCTGCTGCAGTGGGCGGCCGGCTACTACCACCATCCGATCGGCGAGGTGCTGACGGCGGCGATGCCGAAGGCGCTACGGCTGGGTGCGGACCTCGCCGCCCAGGAAGAGCGCTGGCGGCTCACCGCCGAGGGCCGCGACGCCTGCGCCGCGGGCGAGCCACGCCGCGCGCCGCGCCAACAGGCGGTGCTCGCGGCGCTGCGCGCCGGCGAATGCAGCGCCACACAGTTGCGCGCGCAGTGTGGAGAAACCTGGCGCAGCGCGGCGCGCGCCCTGGCCGAGCGCGGCTGGATCGAGGCGTTCGCGACCGACTGCGCACCAACGCCCGCCGCCGCGACGCCGCCGCCCTATCTCGCCGGACCGCCCCTCAACGATGAGCAAAGTGCGGCCGCCGAGCGCATCCAATCCTCGCTCGGACAGTTCGGCGCTTTCGTCCTGCAGGGCATCACCGGCAGCGGCAAGACCGAGGTCTACCTGCGGGTGACCGAAGCGGCCCTGGCGCGCGGCACGGGCGCACTGGTGCTGGTGCCGGAAATCGGTCTGACGCCTCAGCTCGTCGGCCGCTTCCGGGAGCGCTTCGGGATACCCATGGCCGTGCTGCACTCGGGACTGACCGACCACGAGCGCCTGATCGCCTGGCGCGAGGCGTACTCCGGTCGAGCGCGCGTAGTGCTCGGCACGCGCTCGGCGGTGTTCGCGCCCCTGGCTCATCTGGGCGTGATCATCGCCGACGAGGAACATGACGCCTCCTATAAGCAGCAGGAGGGTGGCTTTCGCTACTCGGCGCGCGATCTGGCCGTGATGCGCGCGCGCGGCGCCGCGGTGCCGGTGGTGCTCGGCTCTGCCACCCCGGCGGTCGAGACACTGCATAACGTCGCGCAGGGCCGCTACACGCGCCTGACACTTACGCGCCGCGCCGTCCAGACCGTCGGGCCGCGCCTGGCACTGATCGACCTGCGCGCCCATGCACACACCGCCGGTCTCTCCACACCCGCCGTGCAGGCCATCGAGCGGCACCTGGGCGCCGGGGGACAGATCCTGGTGTTTATCAACCGGCGCGGATACGCCCCCACACTGCTGTGCACCGCTTGCGGCTGGGTGGCGCCCTGCAAGGACTGCGACGCCCGCCTCACCGTTCATCTGCACTCGCGCGTGCTGCGCTGCCACCACTGCGGCGCCGAGGAACCGCTCCCGGAGCGCTGCCCGCAATGCGGCTTTGCCGTCAAGCCGGTCGGCCAGGGGACCGAGCGGATCGAGGAGACCCTCGCGCAGCTGTTCCCGGGCGTGCCCTGCGTGCGTTTCGATCGCGACGTGGTCCGCCGCCGCGGTGACCTGGAGGCCGCGGTGCAGCGCATTACCTCGGGCGAGGGACGCATCCTGGTCGGCACGCAGATGGTGACCAAGGGCCACGACTTCCCGAACCTGACGCTGGTGGTGGTCCTCAACGCCGATCAGGGCCTGTTCAGCACCGACTTTCGCGCCCCGGAGCGCCTGGCACAGACCATCGTGCAGGTCGCCGGCCGTGCCGGCCGTGGCACGCGGCCCGGTGAAGTGCTCATTCAGACTGAATTTCCGGATCACCCGCTGCTCACGGGACTCCTCGCCGAGGGCTACGAGGGGTTTGCGCGCACCGCACTTACGGAACGGCGCGAGGCCGCCTGGCCGCCCTTCAGCCGCCTCGCGGCGGTGCGCGACTCGGCGCACACCGCCGAGGCCGCCCTGCAGTTCCTGACCGAGGCGCGCACGCTGGCCGAGCAGGCGCACGGAGTGCGCCTGCTCGGCCCGGTGCCGGCGGCGATGGCCCGACGCGCCGGCCGGCACCACGCGCAGCTGCTGATCGAGAGTGCCGATCGCGGCGCGCTGCACCGCTTCCTCGAGACGTGGCTGGTGCAGCTCGCCGCGCTGCCGAGCGCGCGACGCGTGCGCTGGGCGCTCGACGTCGATCCGATGGAGCTGTTTTAATCGGGTAGAATCCGCTGTTTCCTCCCGACGCGGACCCGATTTCCTTGAAGCAACAACTCGAGCAACTTCTCGCCAGCGCCCTCGCCAGCCTCGGCGGCGGACTCGCCGAGGCCGCCGGTGTCGGCGCCGCGACCGTCGAACGCAGCCGCGATGCGCGTCACGGTGATTTCGCGACCAACATCGCGCTACGCCTGGCGAAAGCCGCACGCAGCAACCCACGCGAGCTCGCACAGCGCATCATCGCCGCTCTGCCACCGAGTCCGACGCTGCTGCGCACCGAAATCGCCGGCGCCGGGTTCATCAACTTCTTCCTCTCCCCAGCGGCCTACGCCGAGGAGCTGGCGGCAATCCACGAGCGCGCCGAGCGCTATGGACACAGCACCCTCGGGCGCGGCGAGCGCGTGCTGCTGGAGTTCGTGTCGGCCAATCCCACTGGGCCGCTGCACGTCGGACACGGACGACAGGCGGCCTACGGCGCGACCCTGGCAAATATCCTTGCGGCGAGCGGTTTCGAGGTCGCCCGCGAGTACTACATCAACGACGCCGGGCGCCAGGTGGACATCCTGGCCGTCAGCACCTGGGTGCGTTACCTCGAGGCCTGCGGCGAATCGCTGCCGTTTCCCGAGAACGGCTACCGCGGCGATTACGTACGCGAGATCGCCGCACAGGTGCGCTCGGACGAGGGCGATGCGTTGCGCCGCGCCGCGCCGACTGTGCTTGCCGGGCTACCGCCGGACGCGCCCGAAGGGGACAAGGAGGAATACATCGATGCCCTGATCGGACGGGCCCGCGAACTGATCGGCGCGGAGGGTTTTGAGCGCGTGCTGGCGCTATCGCTCGAGCGCATGCTGGCGGACATCCGTGCCGACCTGCAGCAGTTCGGCGTGCGTTTCGACCGATGGTATTCGGAGCGCGAACTGGAACGCAGTGGGGCTATCGAGCGCGCGCTTGAACGGCTCGAGCGCGACGGCCGGCTCTATCGGGAGCAGGGCGCGACCTGGTTTCGCGCCACGGCTTTCGGCGACGAGAAGGACCGTGTGGTCGTGCGCGAGAACGGTCAAAAAACCTACTTCGCCTCTGACATCGCCTATCACCTGGAGAAGCGCGAGCGCGGCTTCGAGCGTCTGATTGACGTGTTGGGTGCCGATCACCACGGGTATGTGGCGCGCGTACGCGCCGGGCTCACCGCCATGGGCGAACCCGGCGAGAGCCTCGAGGTGAACCTGATCCAGTTCGTCAGCCTGTTCCGCGCCGGGGAGAAGATCCCGATGGGCAAGCGCGAGGCGCAGTTCGTGACGCTGCGCCAGCTGCGCGAGGAAGTCGGCAACGATGCCTGCCGGCTGTTCTACCTGATGCGCAGCCACGATCAACCGCTTGATTTCGACCTGGAACTGGCCAAGTCGCGCACCAACGAGAACCCGGTGTATTACATCCAGTACGCGCACGCACGGGTCGCGAGCGTGCTGAAGCAGATGGCCGCGCGCAATCTGCAGTTCGACCGTGCCGAAGGCCTCGCCAACACAGCGCTGCTCACAAGCGCGCACGAACAGGCCGCGCTCGCGTGCGTCACGCGCTTCCCGGAGGCGCTGGAGCAGTCCGCGCTGAACCGCACGCCGCACGCGCTGGTGCATTACCTGCGGGAACTGGCCAATGCGCTGCACACGTACTACAACGCCGAGCCGTTCCTGGTCGAGGACTCCAAGGTACGCAACGCGCGCCTGGCGTTGGTGCTCGGCGTGCAGCAGGTGCTGCGCAACGGCCTCGGGCTACTCGGCGTGAGCGCACCCGAGAGCATGTGAGCCGATGTCTCAACTCACGACCCGTGACTACAAGGGCGCCGGCCGCCGCGAGGGTGGACCGAGCGGCGGCCTGAAGGAATTTCTGTTCGGTGCGCTGGCCGGTGCGCTGCTGGCAGGCATCGGCACGGCGCTCGTGATGCATCACGCACACCGCTCGGGCAGCTCGGGCAGCTCGTGTGCTTCGAGCACTGCCGCTGCGTCCGCGGCCAGCTCACCTGCCACGGCCACGCTCCGCGCCTCACCAGCGCCGTCCACGACGCCCGTCAGTCCGGCGACACCATCGCCCCGGGTGGCCGTGGCGCCGGCGCCCCCGCGAGGCACCACGCCGCCTGTGTTCGCCAAGACCGCAACGCAGAGCACGAGCAGTTCGGCGCAACCGCAGTACGACTTCTACCAGATGCTGCCGAACCTCAAGGTGATCATCCCGCGCCCGACCGCACCGGGGGCACATGCCGTCGGGATGCGCGGGGCGAGCGCCTACGGCGGGTATGTGCTGCAGGTTGGTTCCTACACCGACCCGGCACAGGCCGAGCGCATCGTCTCCGAACTCGACAGCGTAGGGGTCATCGCGCACATCGACACTGTGCAGAGCCGCGGAGTCACGCTGCACCGCGTGCGCATCGGCCCGATCACCGAGGCGTCCGAACTGGCGCGCATTCGCAGCACGCTGCACGCGATGCGTTTGCCTGCGATCGTCATTCCGGGCGCCGTGCACTGAGGCGCCTGCCGGCTCAGTCTTCGGCGATCGAGCGGAAGTCCAGCCCCAGCGAACGCAGCTTGCGATACAAGTGGGTGCGCTCCATGCCGACCCGCTTGGCGAGCTGCCCTACTTTGCCATTGCAGAGCAGCAGCTGCTGCTGCAGATAGGCGCGCTCGAACTGCTCGCGCGCCTCGCGCAGCGGCAGCGCGAGCAAATCTTGCTTCACGAGCGGCTCGCCGGCGGGCGCCTGCACGGCGAGTTCACGCTCGACCTCCTCCAGACCGATTTCCTCCCCGCCGCCCTGGATCAGCAGCCGGTGCACGAGGTTCTTCAGCTCCCGCACATTGTCCGGCCACGGATAGTTGCGCAGACGGTTCTGGGCTGCGACGCTGAAGTGACGCAGCGCCAGCCCCTCGGAATCCACCAAACGGTCGACGTGATAGCGCAGCAGCTCCGGTACGTCCTCGGCGTAATCGCGCAGCGGCGGAACGCGCACAATCAGCGTGTTCAAGTGGCCGAGCAGATCGCGGCGCAGCGCATCGCCCGTACGGTTCTCCACACCCGGCTGTGCCGAGGACACCAGCCGTGCGCGCAGCTCGAGCGGCTCACCGCCGCCGCCGGGCGTGAAGCGGCCGGACTCCAACGCCCCGACCAGCAGCCGCTGGGCGGCCGCGGGCAGATCCTCCAGCTCCTGGATGAACAGCGTTCCATCGACGGCTTGCTCCAGCAATCCCGCTCGGCGCACACCGGAGTCGATCGAACCGAACAGCCGGCTCTCGGCATCCGCGTCGCGCAGGCTGCTCGCCACCAGCGCCATGAACGGCGAGCCAGCGCGCGGACTGCGGCTGTGCAGATAGCGCGCGAACAGCTCACGACCCGAACCCGGCTCGCCGATCAGCAACACCGGGGAGGTGTGCGTGGCGATCTGCTGCAGCTCGGCGCGCAACTGTTGCATCAGCTTGCTCTTGCCAGCCGGCATCATCAGCGTCGGCACGAACAGCTTGCCCGACTGGCGCTTGCGCCGGCCGGCATCGAGCGCCCGCTCGACGGTACGCAGCAGCTTCGCGAGCGAGAGCGGCTTCTCCACGAAATCAAAGGCGCCCAGACGGGTGGCCTCCACTGCGGTCTCGACCGTGCCGTGGCCCGACATCATCACTACGGGGCAGCCGTCGGCAGCCGACGTGGACCACTCGCGCAGCAGCGTGATGCCATCCACGTCCGGCATCCAGATGTCCAGCAGCACCAGGTCGGGCATCTGGTGCGCACGCGCGGTCCGCGCCTGCGCCGCATTGGCGGCGACCTCCACCGAGTAGCCTTCCTCGGAGAGGATCTCCTTCAGCAGACCGCGAATATCCGCCTCGTCATCGACCACCAGAATGTGTGCCGCACTCATGCTTGTTCGCTCCGCAGTGTCTGTCTTTTCTTCTGTACCCCGAGGCGCTTGCCGAAGGCCACCGGCAGGGCGATCCGGATCCGCGCACCGCCCTCCGGCCGGTTGTCCGCGTCGATCCTTCCCCCATGCTCCTCGACGATCTTCTTCACGATGGCCAGCCCCAGACCGGTTCCCTTGGGCTTACTGGTAACGTACGGATCGAAGATCCGCCCGAGCAGATCTGCCTGGAACCCCGGCCCATTGTCACACACGCTCATGACGGCGAAAGCAGCATCGCTGCCTTCCAGCCGGGTACTGATCTTGAGCCGCGGCGTCGGCTGTCCGGCCAGCGCCTCGAGCGCGTTGATCAGCAGATTGTTCAGGATCTGGCGCACCCGGCCCCGATCGGCCTCGATGGCACTGAGGCCCGCATCGAGATCGAGCTCGATGCTCGCGCGCGGATCGTGGGAGCGATACAGGTCGGCCACCTCGGTGACCAGCTGGTTCAGGCTGAAGCGGCTGACGTGCATCTCCGGGGCCCGGGCGTATTCGCTGAACGCATTGACCATTTGCAGCATGCTCTCGACCTGCTGCACGATGGTATGGGTCGAGCGCTCGAGGAACTCCGCCTCGGGCGGCGCGAGAATCGGCAGCAACCGCCGCCGGACGCGCTCGGCGGACAGCTGGATCGGCGTGAGCGGATTTTTGATCTCGTGAGCCAGGCGCCGCGCCACCTCGCCCCAGGCGGCATCGCGCTGCGCCTCGAGCAGCGCCGTGATGTCATCGAACACGATGACATAGCCCATGTCGCCACTCTCCCCCGGCAGGGGCGTGCAGGCGCACATCAGCGTCATCATCCGGCCGGGCTTACCAAGATCGATCTGTTCACGCCACTCCTCCCGGCCCCGCGCAAAGCGCACCGCGAGGGCCGCAACGAACTGCCCCAGCCGCTCGTTGCCGGCGGCGAGATCCGGCAGCGCACGCCCGGTGGCCGCGGAGAAGTCGGTACCGAGAATGCCGGCGGCGGCCCGGTTGGCCATGCGCACCACCAGGTTGCGGTCAACCGCGAGCACGCCAGTCGAGAGGCGCGCCAGGATGATCGCCAGGCGCTCGCGCTCGCGCTCGACCGCCTGCTGGCTGCGGGTGGCCTCATCGTGCGCGCGCCGCAGACGCTTGGTCATGTCGTTGAACGAATGCACCAGGTAGCCCATCTCGTCACGCGAGGGCAACGCGAGCCGAGTGGCGAAATCGCCCTTGCCTACCGCGCGAGTGCCGGCAATCAGGTCCTGCACCGGGCGTGAGAGCCGCTCGGCGGAGATGATCGCCCCATGAATCGCCGCGAGCATCGCCAGCAGCAGCACCAGCGTGAGCGTCAGCGTGAAGCTGTATTTCAGGGGCTCGCGCAGGGCTGTGAGGTTGCCGTAGCGCGAATAGGACCGTTGCACCGCGTTCGAGAGCATCGAAAGCTGTGCCGGCACCGGATAGACCGCCATCAGATAGCGCAGCCCTGCGGCGCCGGAGGATTCCGTGAGCGGCACGCCGATGCGGATCACGAAGCGCCCGTTCGCCTGCGGCTCGAGGCTCACGTAGGTCTGCCGGTCGGTCACCGTGCGCACCAGCGAAGTCGGTGGGGCTAACGGCACATCGGCGAGCGGATCCCGCAGACTCGCCGCGAGAATCCGCTCATTCGATCCGTACAGTACGATCTCGCGCGCCGCGTCCGCGCGGCGCGCCTGGTCGAGCTGACTCTGCATGCGCAGCACCGAGTGGCCGATCAGTGAGCGGGCGAGCACGGTGGTGCGGCGCGCCTCGGCCTGCACACGCAGGTCAAGCGCCGAGCGCGAGAGGACGAGTGCATCTTTCAGGCCCTCACGCACCTCGACCCGAAACCAACTATCGATGCCGCGATTGAGAAACTGCAGCGAGGAGAAATACACGATCAGCAAAGGCGCGATCACCAGCGCGCCGAAGATCGTCACCGTGCGCGCCGTCAGGCGCGAGCCCGGCACGTGATTGCGGAAGTCGCGCACCAACTGCCAGATGCGCCGGACGAGCAGCACGATCAGCGCCAGCACGCCGAGGACGTTGAGCAACACGATCCACGGCCGCAGCCGCCCGAACTCCGAGGAGTTCTGCGCGCTCTTGGCGAGCAGCAACAGCGCCGCCAGTCCGATCAGACTCCACAGCGCGACGGCAGCGAGGGCGCGCGCGCGACCCCACCGCGATGGCGTGTTCACACCGGCAGGGACCATGAGTACCAGGAACTTTCGCGCTGCCAGTCGTCCGTCCAGAACAGCAGCGCACGCAGCGAAGCCGGCAGCGTGCCGCGGCGCACGCCCGCACGCACGCTGATGATGTAGCGCCCGCCATGCAACTGCGACTCGACCAGCACCGGCCAGTCATGCACCTGCTCCATGTAGTGCAGCGCTTTGTTCACGGAGGCAAAGCTGCGCTCTGCACCGCTTTGGACATCGCGCACCACGTAGCGGCGGGTGACCACGTGGTAGGCGAGTTGGCGGCGCAGTGTCACGTCGATGACGGTGGCGTTGAACCAGTAGTGCCGCACCTCCTCGATCCGGGTTTCCACGTCAAAACTCAGGGTCACCCCGTTCTGCAGCGCCTTGAGGATCGTGGGGTTCAGCGGATAGGTGACGTGTGCGTTCAGCTCGATGACGCCATGGTCGAAGTTGACGTAGGCCGAACGCACCGCGAGCGTGCCATCGAGCGCACTGGCAAACGCCGCGGTGCGCAGCAGCGCCCACGCCAGTAGTGCCAGCGCCGTCCACCCTCCGACTTCCGGACGGCGCCAGCGGCGCGGCCCAACTCGTGGCATCGATGCAACGATCGAACGCGTAAATCCCCCAATGTGTCCAGGCCGTCTCACGTTTCCGACGTTGCCTTTTCGACACAAGCATAATAGAAGCCGTCGGTTTCCGCCGCTCCACCGCACAGCAACTGGACACCGTGGACCCCCACCACCGCGCCGGCCGGGAAGGCCTCCGGCGGCAGTGGTACGCGCTGTGCCGAGGGCTCGGCAGCCCGCAGGCGTGCCATGACCGCCTCGTTCTCCGCCGGCAGCACCGAGCAGGTCGAATACAGCAGCCGCCCGCCCGGGGCGAGCACGGCGAAGGCCGCCCGGAGAATCTCCAGCTGCGTCACCGCGAACCCGGCGATGTCCTCGGACCGGCGCAACAGCTTGATATCCGGATGACGCCGAATCACCCCGGTACCCGAGCACGGCGCATCCACCAGGATGCGCTCAAAGCCCCGCCCGTCCCAGAACGTGCGTGGATCGCGCACATCGGCGGCGACCAGCCGCGCCCGCAGGCGCAGCCGCTGGAGCGTCTCGGCGATGCGCTCGAGCCGGACCGGGTCAATGTCGACGGCGGTCGCCTCGAGCGGCGCGGTGCGCTCCAGCAGGTGCGCGGTCTTGCTGCCCGGAGCGGCGCAGGCGTCCAGTACCCGCATGCCTGGGGTCGCCGCGAGCAGCGGCGCGGCGAGCTGCGCCGCTGCGTCCTGGACCGAAACCCAGCCGTCGGCAAACCCCGGCAATTCCGCCACGGGCACCGGCGGTTCGATGCGCACGGCGGTCGCAGCCGCCGCACCGGCGGCTTCAAGCCGCCGGCCCGCGAGTCCGGCGGCGGCAAGCACCTCGAGGTAGTGCTCCGCGCTGCAATGCTGGGGATTGAGCCGCACGGTGAGCGGCGGATGCGCATTGTTCGCCTCGAGCAGCGCGGCGAGCTGCTGTGGCCAGGCCGCCTGCAGCGCCTCGAACAGCCAGCGGGGATGGGCGCTACGGCGGGCCGGATCCGCATCGACACGCGTGAAGATGCGTTCCCGTTCCGTCACCAGCCGACGCAGCACGGCGTTCACCAGGCCGGCGGCGGCGCCCTCGCGCAGCAGCCGGACCGCATCCACCGCGCCGTTCACCGTCAGTTGCGGCGCGTTGCGTGAGTACTCGATCTGATGCGCCGCACACAGCAGCAGCGCCAGCACCTCGCGCTCGAGCGCGCCGGGGCGCTTCAGCAGGCTCTCCAGCGCAGGCCTCAGGCGCCAGTACCAGCGCACCGTGCCGAGGGCGATGGCGCGCACTGCGGCGCGGCGTGGGCTGGCATCGTAAGCCGCGAGCGCCACATCGGCGGACTGACCGCCGAGCACGGCGGCCACCGCGCGGGCCGCTTCGGCGAGCACACTGGACGTCGAGTGCGGCGGCGTCACTGCGGCGGCCCGAGCCGCTGGCCGCTCTGCAGCCGCCGAGGACCGTGCGCGAAAACACCGGCTTTCTGCGGCGCACCGCCCGGCCGCTGCAGCACCAGCACCTCGAGGGTGCCCTCGCCGCACTGCACCCGCAGGTAACCGTCCTCGGGATGGCCGCTCACCTCCAGCACGGTGCCCGGCGCGGCCGGTGCCGTCACCGGCGGTCCGAGCCGCGCGGCGTGCACCAGCAGGCGCTCCACTGCGCCGTTGTTCGGATCGATGCGCTGCGTCTCGGCGAGCGCTCGCGGGCGCAACGCGCGCACCTGGCGCTCGATCTGCGCAGCACTCAACCGCCAGTCGATCTGCGCCTCCTGCTTCAGCAGTTTGCGCGCATATGTGACGCCTTCGGCCGGCTGGGGCCGCGCGCTCAACGTGCCGGCCACCCACCCTTGCACCGCCGCGAGCAGCAGAGGACCGGAACGCTCCGCGAGACGCTCGAGCAGGCTGGCGCTGGTCTCCTGCGGCCGGATGGCCAGACGCTCCTGCAGCAGGATCGGTCCGGTATCCAGACCCGCCTCCATGCGCATCACCGTCAGACCCGTCTCGGTATCCCCGGCCAGCAGCGCTCGCTCGACCGGCGCCGCCCCCCGCCAGCGGGGCAGCAGCGAGGCGTGGACGTTAAGGCACCCCAGCGGCGGCAGATCGAGCACCGCCTGCGGCAGAATCAGCCCGTAGGCGACCACCACCAGCAGGTCCGGGCGCCACTGCAGCAGTGCCGCCCAGTCCGAAGGCTGCTTGAGCGCCTCGGGCTGACTCACCGGCACATACGGGGCGGCGGCGAGTTTAACCGGCGAGGCGCTCAGCTGGCGCCCGCGGCCCTTGGGCCGGTCGGGCTGCGTCAGCACACCGACCAGCTGATGCCGTGAATGCCTCAGCGCCTCCAGCACGGGCACGGCGAAGTGAGGCGTCCCTGCAAACGCCACGCGCAGTACAGTGTTCTCGGCCACTGGATCGACCGGTCAGAGCGTCGGCGGAGCGGTCTCGGCGCGCCGCTGTGCGCGCACCTTACGCTCCTTCTCGAGCTTCTTGCGGATACGCTCTCGCTTAAGGTTCGAGAGGTAGTCGACGAACAATTTTCCGTCGAGGTGATCCATTTCGTGCTGAATACACACCGCGAGCAATTCATCGCAGTCCCGCTCGAACACTTGGCCGGTACGGTCCTGGGCTCGCACCCGCACTTGCGCCGCGCGCTTGACCGCATCGAAAATCCCGGGCACGGACAGGCAGCCCTCCTCGCCGCTCGCCTCGCCCTCGCGCGTGACGATCTCGGGGTTGATCAGCACGAGCGGGTCGTTGTGCGCTTCCGAAACATCGATGACAATCACGCGCTGGTGCACGTCGACCTGCGTGGCGGCAAGGCCGATTCCCGGGGCGGCGTACATGGTCTCGAACAGGTCATCGACCAGACGGTGCAGCCCGGCGTCGAACCGGGTGACCGGCTGGGCTCGCGTACGCAGCCGCGGGTCGGGGAACTCGAGGATCGTTTTCAGCGCCATGGGAGATTTTGGAGTCGCGATGGGAGAAGTGGTTCCAGCGGCTCCGACCGGCCCGCGAGCCTGGCGGCGAGCGTGACCGGATGCACAGCTTGACATTAAACCGCCGTACACGGGGAGCCGTCATGCGAGTATACGCGGCCATGGCCTCGAAACAGATTCGCGGTGCCCGCCCCCTCCTGGCGGGCGGGATTGCGGCCCTCCTGGCGGCCTGCTCGACCCTACACGGCGCGAGCCGCCCCGCCGCGGCTGCGCCGCCGGCGGCCAGCGCCCCACCGCCGGCCGTTGTCCGTCCTGCGCCGGCGCCCGCCGCAGCGGCGTCGGCGCCGATCATCCGGCGCAGCGCCCCAATGACCTATACGGTCAAGCGTGGCGACACGCTGTGGGGCATCGCCTCGCGATTCCTGCGCAACCCCTGGGATTGGCCGGAGGTCTGGTACCTCAACCCCCAGATCCACAACCCGCACCTGATCTATCCCGGCGATGTGCTGGCGCTGAGCTATGGCGCCAACGGTCAGCCGTCCATCCGGTTGCTGCGCGCCAGCCCGTTGCGCGGCACAGCGGCGGGCGAGCCGACCGTGAAGCTGCGGCCACACCTGCACAGCAAGCCCATCACGGCGGCCATTCCGACCATCCCATACTCGGCGATCGCCGCGTTCCTCGCCCGACCGGTCGTGCTCAGCGCGAGCCAGATCGAGCGCGCCCCGCACGTGATCGCCTTCCGGGGCCAGCAGCAGATCGCCGGCAACGGCGCGGTCGCCTACGTCAGCCGCCTGGGCCGTCATCCGCACGCCCGCTATAGCATCATTCATGTAGGCCACAAACTGCGTCAGCCCGGTGATTTGGGCTTCGGGCACGTCTACGGCTACCTCGGCACCTACACCGCGACGGCCGTGATCACCGCCTCCGGAAACCCGGCTACGGCGGTGCTCGCCGATGCGGCCCGCGAGACGGTCGCAGGCGACCTCCTCATCGCCTCGGACACCTCAGCACCGCTGCGGATCCAGCCACAAGCACCCGCCGGTCGCGTGCACGGCAAGGTCATCTGGGTGGTCGGTGGCACCGGCGGGGCTGATCTCGCCGGCCAGTACGACATCGTCGCACTCGATCGGGGCAGCCGCGCCGGGCTGGTGCCCGGGGACGTGCTCGCGGTCGATCACCACGGCTCGGTGGTCCACGATACGCACGGTGCGTTCCACTGGCTGTTCCACTCCCTGGGTTCCTCCGCACGCGTATTTGCGCCGCGGGTCAAGCTGCCGAATTACCGAGCCGGCACGCTGCTGGTGTTCAAGACTTACCGGCGGATGTCCTTCGCGCTCGTGGTGGCCGCATCGAACACCATCGCCGTCGGCGACGTGGTGCACAACCCCTAGCCGGGTTCACCCGCTGGCGGCCGCGCGCCCGGTAAGCGCCGCCAGCACCGGCGCGGTAAGCGGGCGCACGCCACGCCAGAGCCGGAATGATTCGGCTGCCTGTTCGACCAGCATGCCCCAGCCGGGGGCCGCCTCGCGACAGCCCAACTCGCGCGCCCAGCGCACGAAGGGCGTATCGCCTCGACCATAGGCCATGTCGTAACAGAACGTGTGTGCCCCGAAGAGTCCCACCGGCACCCCGGGCAACTCACCGCTGAGGCTCGCCGACGTGGCGTTGATGATGACGTCGAAGGGCTGCGCTCCCAGCTCGCCGAAACCGTAGCCTTGCACGGCACCCAGCGCGCCGAATGCCGCAGCGAGCGCCGCCGCACGCTCGGCAGTCCGATTGGCGATCACAATCCGCTGCGGCTCCAGGGCCAGCAGGGGCGCAATCACACCACGCGCCGCCCCGCCGGCGCCGATCAGCAGAATGCGGCGCCCCCGAATCGGTACGCGCAGGTTGACCGTCAGATCCTGCACCAAACCGGCCCCGTCGGTGTTGTCCCCGAGCAGCGTGCCGTCGCGGCGCGACACCAAGGTATTGAGCGCCCCGGCGAGGCGCGCCCGCTCGGTCAGCTCGTGTGTGAGCGCAAGCGCGCGCGTCTTGTGCGGCAGCGTCACGTTCAGGCCACGCCCGCCGCTGGCAAAGAACTCGTACACCTGCTCGGTGAAGCGCTCCGGTGGAACGTCCATCAGCCGGTAGCTGAGTGACTGGTCGGTCTGGCGCGCGAACAATGAATGAATGAAGGGGGAGAAACTATGGGCGACCGGGTGACCCACCACGGCGTACTGATCCACTCTCCCTTCCATGGGGCGATTCTGCGCCCACGCCGGCTACCCTGTCACGCTGCCGGCCGCGTCAGCCAGCGCACCGTGCCGGCAGCATGGGCCGCGGCCCGCAGGTGCCGGTGCAGCTCGGCGAGCCACTCGCCCATCCGGACATCGAGTTGATACGGCGGGTTGACGATCAGCATCCCCGAGCCGTTCAGCGCAACCCGTGAATCGCAAGGAAACAGCCGCAGCTCGGCCACCAGCATCGGACGGTCGGCGCCGCGCTCGATCGCAGCGAGCCAGCGCTGCGTATCGCGCGCGTCCTTCACTGGATACCAGACCGCGACGACACCGGTCGGAAAGCGGTGCAGTGCCGCAGCGAGCTCGGTACGCACCCGATCAAAGTCCGCGCGCGTGTCCTCATAGGGCGGATCGATCAGCGTCAGCGCACGCCGCTGGGGCGGCGGCAGTGCGGCCTGCCAGCGTGCGAAGCCCTCGCCCGTCTCGATGCGCACTGACACACCCGCGTCCTCTGCGGGGAGTGCGCGGCGCAGAGCCCGGGCCTCCTCGGGCAGGAGCTCGACGAACACTGCCCGGTCCTGTGCGCGCAGCGCGGTGGCCGCCAGCCAGGGCGAACCGGGGTAGAGGCGCGCCGCCCCCCTCGTGCGGCGCAGCGCGGCCACGCGCTCGAGATAGGCCTGCAACTCCGGCGCGGCGCACCGCGCGGCCTGCAGCCGCTCGATGCCCCCGGCCGCCTCGCTCGCCGATTCGGCGAGGTCGTACACACCGCGGCCGGCGTGGGTCTCAAAGTAGAGGAAGCCCTTGTCTTTGCGCGCGAGAGCCGCGAGCAGCGCCAGGAGCGTCACGTGCTTGTGCACGTCCGCGAAGTTGCCCGCATGGTGAGCGTGCCGGTATTTCATGCGCGCGCACAGTAGCAAACCGGCGCGCCGCGTGTGCGGATGGACCACCCGGCACCGCGCCGGGAGCCCGAGCGTGGCTGCACCAGGTGGCGCGACCGCCCACCCGAATCCGGTCGCAGTCCGAAATCATCCATGCGAATCATGGAGTTATGCAAAATAGAGCGCGCCGCGCATTGGACAAGGAATATGAAATGCTGTTAGATGCGCTCGGCTTTGAGCCGGCGACCTTCGATTCCCTCGCGGCCGGCTCGAGGCTGTTGCGGCACACCGATCGGCCCGGCAGGGGCGCCTCGCGCCGTACTGCGGTGGCCGCGTGGTGGCCGAATCGATTCGCACTGACTACTGCTTGATCCATGACAACCGGCTGCGTTCTCGACGTTCTGATCTACGTTTACGACCATTACCTGATGGCGGACCCGGCGGATGTTCCGGCGCGCCGGCAGATCCTCTCGGCGCTTGCGCACAAGGGGTTCACGGTCGGGGAAGTGGCCGATGCGATGGAATGGCTCTCGGTGCTGGCGGCCGGGTCGCAGCACGCAGCCGCGGCCGGGTGTACGCCTGCGCGGCGGGCGGTTCGGATCTTCGCCGAGGGCGAACTGGGGCGGCTCTCGGACGACTGCCGAGAATTTCTCACCCGGCTCGATCGCGACGGGGTGCTCACGCCCGAGCAGCGTGAACTGGTCATCGAGCGCACCCTGGCGCTCGATGTGGCCGAACCGACGCTCGAGCAGCTGCGGTGGGTGGTCCTGCTGGCGCTGTCCGTGCAGCCCGCCGAAGACGCCGCATTTGCGCGCTTCGAGGCGCTGATGGCGAGCGAGCGCAGGGTCGTGCGGCACTGAAACGGACACGGTAAAGACATGGCAGATAATCTGGTTGTCGTCGAGTCGCCGGCCAAGGCGAAGACGATCAAGAAATACCTGGGCAAGGACTTCGAGGTACTGGCCTCCTACGGCCACGTGCGCGATCTGGTGCCGAAGGAAGGCGCGGTCGATACCGAGCACGGCTATGCGATGCGCTACCAGGTGCTCGAGAAAAATGAGCGCCACGTCGAGAGCATTGCCCGCGGCCTGAAGAAGTCCAAGGCGCTGTACCTCGCGACCGACCCGGACCGCGAGGGCGAGGCGATCGCCTGGCACCTGAAGGAGATCCTCGCCGCCCGCGGCGAGCTTGACGGCAAGACGGTCCATCGCGTGGTGTTCTACGAGATCACGCGCAACGCGATCCGCGCGGCGGTGGAGCAGCCACGCGACCTGTCGCTCGACCTAGTCAATGCGCAGCAGGCGCGCCGTGCGCTCGATTACCTGGTCGGCTTCAATCTCTCCCCGCTGCTGTGGAAGAAAGTCCGCCGCGGCCTCTCGGCCGGACGCGTGCAAAGCCCGGCACTGCGCATGATCTGCGAGCGCGAGGCGGAAATCGAGGCATTCGTCGCCCGGGAGTACTGGACGCTCGATGGCCAGGGCGCAAGCCGCAGCGGCCATGCGCCCTTTCCGCTGAAACTGCTGGAGTACCGCGGCCGCAAGGTCGAGCAGTTTTCTTTCACGGATGAGACTGCGGCGCGCGAGGTTGAGCGAGCGCTGCAAGACGCCAGCGGTGCACGCGGCGAGGCCGCCGAGTTTCAGACTCCCGGACAGCTCGAGGTCCTCGCAGTCGAGCGCAAGCAGCGCCGGCGCACTCCGGCCCCTCCATTCACCACCTCGACGCTGCAGCAGGAGGCGGCGCGCAAACTCGGTTACAACGCCCGGCGCACCATGCGCCTGGCGCAGCAGCTGTACGAAGGCGTGGACCTCGGCGAGGGCAACGTCGGCCTGATCACCTACATGCGTACCGATTCGGTGTCGCTCGCCCAGGAGGCGGTGCAGGAGATCCGCGCCGTGGCGGCCCGGCTGTACGGCCAGGATGAGGTGGCCGAAGAGCCGCGCGCCTTCAAGACCAAATCAAAGAACGCGCAGGAGGCGCACGAGGCCATCCGACCGACGTCCGCGGCCATCACGCCGGCGGAGGTCGAGGGCAAAGTCGACAACGATCTGTACCGGTTGTACGCACTTATCTGGAAGCGCGCGGTCGCCTCACAGATGGCCGTGGCGGTGTTCGACACGGTTGCCGCGGACATGTTGGCCGGCCCCAATGGACCGGAACGTCACGTGCTGCGCGCAACCGGCTCGACGCTGGTCAAGCCTGGCTACATTTCGGTCTACCAGGAAGGCACCGACGATGCCAAGAGCGACGATGAGGATCACGCGCTGCCGCCGCTGCAGGAAGGCGACCGCGTCGAGTTGATCGCCCTCACCGCAGCGCAGCACTTCACCGAGCCGCCACCGCGCTACAGCGAAGCCTCGCTCGTCAAAGCGCTGGAGGAGCACGGCATCGGCCGCCCCTCGACCTACGCGACCATCATCTCGACGCTGCAGGATCGCGAGTACGTCGAGATGGACAACCGGCGTTTCATCCCGACGGACATCGGCAAGATCGTCAACCGTTTCCTCACCGATCATTTCCATCGTTACGTCGAGTACGGCTTCACTGCCGCCATGGAGGACGAACTCGATGCCGTCTCGCGCGGCGAGGAAACCTGGACCGCGCCGCTGGAGAAGTTCTGGAAGCCGTTCATCCAGCAGGTCGAGCAGACCGAGAAGAACGTGACGCGCGAGCAGGTCGCGCAGGCACGCGAGCTCGGCACCGACCCGGCGAGCGGCAAGCCCGTCACCGTGCGCATGGGCCGCTTCGGACCATTCGTGCAGATCGGCACCAAGGATGACGAGGAGAAGCCGCGGTTCGCCGGGTTGCGGCCGGGCCAGAAGATGGACTCGGTGACGCTCGCCGAGGCGATGGAGCTGTTCAAGCTGCCGCGCGCACTCGGGGACACCGCCGAGGGCGAGAGCGTGGTGGCAAACATCGGCCGCTTCGGTCCGTACGTCAAGTACGGCAGCAAGTACGTCTCGCTGAAGGAGGACGATCCGTACACCGTCTCCCTGGAGCGCGCGCTCGAGGTGATCCGCCTGAAAAAGGAAGCCGACGCCAACCGCATCATCAACGACTTTGGCGTCGATAACATCCAGGTGCTCAATGGCCGCTATGGCCCGTACGTCACCGACGGCACCAAGAACGCCAAGATCCCGAAGGACCGGGAGCCGAAGTCGCTCACCCTCGAGGAGTGCCGCACGCTGCTGGCGCAGGCCCCTGCGCGCGGGCGCGGCCGATTCGGACGCGGCACCGGCAAGCGTGCCGGGGCTGCCAAGGCACCGGCCGCCGCGCCGGCCGAGACGCCGGCGGCGGCGAAGAAGAGCGCCACGACGCGGCCGCGGGCGAAGACGGCGGGGAAAAAGGCCGCCGCCGGTTCTCCGAGCCGGGCACGCACGGGCGCCAAGCGCGCCGCGGGCACCGCCAAAACCTCGCCGCGGACGGGTACCGCGAAGTAGCCTCTCGACTCGCGCCGGGGACCTGCAATGACCCAGTGGGATCTGATCGTCATCGGCGGCGGCAGCGGCGGACTTGCCGCCGCGCAGCGCGCCGCCGAATACGGCGCCAAGGTGCTGCTCATCGAGTCGCATCGGCTTGGCGGCACCTGCGTGAACGTTGGCTGCGTGCCGAAGAAAGTCATGTGGTACGCGGCGGACCTGGCCGAGGGGCTGCACGATGCGGCCGGCTACGGCTTCTCACTCAGCGCGAACGGCCATGACTGGCGGGCGCTGAAGGCCAAGCGCGACGCGTACATCGAGCGTCTGAACGGCATCTATGCGGGCAATCTCGACAAGCGCGGCGTGACGCTGCAGCGCGGCCGTGCCGCATTCGCCGACCGCGGGCACGTCACGGTCGGCTCCGAGCGCTTCGGCGCCCCGCACATCATCGTCGCCACCGGTGGCCATCCGGTGGTGCCGCCGGTGCCGGGCGCAGACCTTGGCATCACCTCGGACGGCTTCTTCGACCTGACTTCGCGCCCCGAGCGCGTCGCGGTAGTCGGCAGCGGGTACATCGCCGTGGAGTTCGCGGGGATCTTCGCCGCCCTCGGCGCGAGCGTCGAACTCGTCCTGCGTACCGGCTCGGTCCTGAAGCAGTTCGATGCGATGCTCGGCGAGGCGACGCTGAAGCTCCTTGGCGCGCAGGGCGTCACGGTGCACTCCCACGCGATCCCCGAGGCGCTCTCGGGCGAGGCCGGCAACATCATCCTCACGACGCGCGACGGCCGCCGGCTCGGTCCCTTCGAGCGTCTCGTGTGGGCCGTTGGCCGCGCCAGCGCCGTGGCGGGACTGAACCTCGAGGCCGCGGGCGTCGCCTGCGACGCCGACGGGTTCATCCAGACCGATCAGTACCAGGTGACGAGCACGGCCGGCATCTACGCCATCGGCGATGTCACCGGCCGGGCGCAGCTGACGCCGGTGGCCATCGCGGCCGGGCGCCGTCTGAGCGACCGGCTGTTCGGCGGTCAGGCCGACCGCCATCTCGACTACCGCAACATCCCGACCGTGATCTTCGCGCATCCACCGATCGGCACCGTCGGACTGAGCGAGCACGAGGCGCGCAACAACTACGGCGCCGAGAACGTCACGGTGTTCAAGTCGAGCTTCGTGCCGATGTACCACGCCATGACCGAACACAAGCCGCGCTGTGACATGAAACTGGTGACGGTCGGCCCCGAACAGCGCGTCGTCGGTGTGCACGTCATCGGACCGGGCGCCGATGAGATGATGCAGGGCTTCGCCGTGGCAGTGCGCATGGGTGCGACGAAGCGCGATTTCGACGATACGGTCGCGATCCATCCGACCAGCGCCGAGGAGTTGGTCACCATGCGTTGAGCGGCGGCGGCGCCAGTTGCGCTCCGGTGCCGCTCGGGCAGAATGTGACCATGGACAATCCGCTGCTCAGCTCAGACCCGCTACCACCCTTCGGGCGCATCGGCGCCGCCGACGTCGAGCCCGGCATCGGCGCACTGCTCGGTGAGGCGCGAGCCGAGATCGAGGCCATTGCGGCGCGCGAGCCGGCGACCTTCGCCGCCGTGGTCGAGCCGCTCGAGGCGCTGCACCACCGCGTCGCGCGTGTCTGGTCGCCGGTCAGCCACCTGAACGCCGTGCTGAACTCCGAGCCGCTGCGCGCCGCGTACAACGCCTGCCTGGGGCTGCTGTCGGATTATCAGACCGACCTGGCGCAGAACGAAAAACTGTACCGGGCGTACCGCAGCATCGAGATGCGCGAGGGCGCGGCGCTCGATCCGGTGCGCCGTCGTCTCATCGAACACACGCTGCAGGACTTCACCCTGGCCGGTGTCGGCCTGGCGGAGACGGCCAAGGCGCATTACAAGCAGGTGATGCTCGAGCTGACGCAGCTGCAGGCGAAGTTCGAGGAGAACGTGCTCGATGCGAGCAATGCCTGGAGTCACCAGGTCACCGACCCGGCGCAGCTGAGTGGATTGAACGCGACGGTGCTCGAACAGGCGCGTCGCCGGGCGCAGGAGCAGCAGCGTGAGGGCTGGCTGTTCACGCTCGATCAGCCGACCTATGTCGCCGTGGTGACTGATGCCGAATCCGCGCAGCTGCGCCGCACGTTCTACTGCGCCTGGGCGACGCGAGCCTCGGACCAGGGACCGCTCGCGGGCCGCTGGGACAACGCGCCGGTCATCGAGCAGATTCTCGCCAAGCGGCACGAGGCGGCCCGAGTGCTCGGCTTCGAGAGTTTTGCCGATTACGCGCTCGCCAAGCGTATGGCGCGCAGCCGCGCAGAAGTGCTCGGATTCCTGGAGGCGCTCGCACGCGCGGCCCGCCCGGCAGCCGAGCGGGAATTCGCCGAGCTCGAAGCGTTCGCCGGCCAGCCGCTGCAGGCGTGGGACGTCGCCTTCTACTCCGAGCGGCTTCAGCAGCAGCGCCACGCCGTGTCCCAGGAGGAGCTGCGGCCGTACTTCCCGCTGCCGCGCGTGCTCGCCGGACTGTTCGAAGTCGCCGAGCGGCTCTTCGGGGTGCACATCCGCGAGCGCACCGGGGTTGCGGTGTGGCATCCAGATGTGCGGTTCTTCGACCTCGAGCACAACGGTCGTCTGATCGGCAGCTTCTACCTCGACGCGTACGCGCGGCCGCACAAGCGTAGCGGCGCCTGGATGGACGAATGCGTGGGTCGCAAGCACCTGGCGAGCGGCGATGCACTGCCGGTCGCCTATCTGGTGTTGAACGTACTGCCGCCCGGGCAGGACCGCCCGGCGCTGCTGACGCACGATGACGTGCTGACACTGTTCCACGAGTTCGGCCACGGACTGCATCACCTGCTCACCCGCGTCGACTTCCCGAGCCTCGCCGGCATCAATGGCGTGGCCTGGGACGCGGTCGAACTGCCGAGCCAGTTCATGGAAAACTACGCATGGGACCGGCAGGTGCTGGGGCGGATCTCCGGGCACTTCCAAAGCGGTGCGCCGTTGCCGGAGGTGCTGCAGCAGCGCCTCTGCGCCACGCGCAGCTTTCAGGCCGGGCTGCAGATGGTGCGGCAGCTGGAATTCGCGTTGCTCGATTTCCGGCTGCACGCCGAGTACGACCCGGCACGCGGCGCCGCGGTGCTCGATCTGCTGCGCCAGGTCCGAGCGCAGGTTGGAGTGATCCCGGTACCCGAATGGAATCGCTTCCCGATGAGTTTTGGACATATTTTCGCCGGCGGCTACGCGGCCGGTTATTACAGCTACAAATGGGCGGAGGTGCTGGCGGCGGATGTGTTTTCCGCGTTCGAAGAGCACGGAACGTTCGACCCGGCGACCGCTCAGCGTTACCTGGAGGCCATCCTCTCCCAAGGCGGCAGCCGTGATGCGCTCGAGGCCTTCGTCGCCTTTCGCGGCCGTCCGCCGCAGGTTCAGGCGCTGCTGAAGCAACACGGGATTTGCGCACCCGCGCCGGTAACGTGACCGGGATCGCGGTTCGGCGGACAGCCCCGGTGAATCTGAGCAGTGGCTCTCGGTATGCGGACGGGGTTTGGCCCACAGTCGCGCCAACACCACGCAGGCCGACGGACCCCCGCGCCGGCCCCCCCAGCAACAGAATGACCCGCGAGCGGCGCAGCGACTTCGACGTCACCGATACCGTACAGGTCAGCTCGCCGGCCGCCGTGCTCGCCGCTGCGGAGGCGCTGTTCGCGCCGACTTGGCCGAGCACGTCGCTCGAGCCGCTGCGGCGCGCGTTCGAGCACTTCGAGCGCCTGTTCGCGGGGGAAGTCCCCGGCTTTCACGGCGTCGATACCGTCTATCACGACCGCCAGCACACGCTCGACATCACCCTCGCGCTCGCCCGGCTGCTGGTCGGATTCGAGCACCAGGCCGTTCCGGCAGCCCGCCTCGGCGGGGAGCGGGCGGTGGTCGCACTGATCACCGGTCTGTTCCATGACGTCGGCTATCTGCGCCGCACCGAGGAGTCCGAGTCGCGCAACGGCGCGGAGTTCACCCGTGTGCACGTCTCGCGCGGCGCGCGCTTTCTGGAGGAATACCTGCCGCGGATCGGGCTGCAGGCCTGGGTGGCGGTGGCCTGCGAGATCATCCATTTCACCGGCTACGAGTTCTCCCCGGCACAGATCGAGGCGCGCCTGCGCGACCGGCGCGACGTGCTCGCCGGCCACCTGCTCGGCACCGCCGACATGATCGCGCAGATGGCCGACCGCTGTTACCTGGAGAAGTGCCGCGATCGGCTGTACCTGGAGTTCGTGCTCGGCGGGGTGGCGTTGCCGACCTCCGCGGACGGCCAGACCGAGGTCCGCTACGCCTCCGGCCTGGACCTGCTGCGCCAGACCCCGAAGTTCATCGAGGACGTGCGCACCAAGCGGCTGGAGGGCGAGTTCGGCGGCGCGTACCGTTACCTCGAAGCCCTCTACGGCGGCCGCAACCCGTACATGGAGTCGATCGACCGCAACCTGCAGTTCCTGCGCCGGGTCCTGCGCAGCGAGAACTGGCGACTGCTGCGCCGCCGCCCGCCGATCTTCGCCGCCACCGCCGATCCGATGGCGACCATGCGCGGCCTGATGGTGAGCTATCTGAAGCGGGTCTGGTCGAACGCGCGCAGCTAGCTCGCCCACGGCACCGTTCCCGCCGCCGCCGGACTTTACGTAAAGCGTTGACGCCCGCCCGGGTGGACTCTATTCTCGGGGTATGACCACCTATGCCTGGGTGCCTGGGCATGGAGAGCGGCTCGAGCCGCCTGGTACAGCTGACCCCCGCCCACCGGGGCACGCGCCGCCGGCCGAGGGCATCGACCGGACCGCATGCCTACGAGGCCGTCTCTGCACAGCGGCTCCTCCGCGACTGCATACGCAACGGGCGATGATCCGGATTGGCCTCTGCCGAGCGAGTGATTTGCGGTGAGCCGCGCTTTGAAACACTTTGGTTCCGTGCTGTGGACGTTCGGCCTGACGCTGCTGGTCGCAGTCGCGACCGGCGCGGCGGCGTTGTGGGGCCGCTGGCCCGGCAGTACGGCGATCACGGTGGCCGGTGCGGTGGCGTTCGCCGGCAGCGTACTCGCGGCGGTGCGCGCCTGGCGGGCCGCACGCACCGCCGACCTGGCGGCCGAATCGCTCACGCGCAGCGCCCAGCGGATCGCCCAGGGCGATTACGCGCGGCCGGTCGAAGTGCGCGCTCACGGGGATCTCGAGGCGCTCGAGCTCGCCATGGAACGGATGCGCGCTCGACTGCGCCAGTCGACCGTCAACAAGGACTACCTGCGCAGCATCCTCGACAGCATGACCGACGCGGTCTTTCTCACCTCCCCGGACGGGGTGATCAAGAGTGCCAATGCCGCGGCCTGCAAGATGCTGGGCTTGGCCGAAGAGGAGCTGCTTGGACGCAGCATCGTCTCGCTGCTCGATGAGAGTGTGCGCGGCGGCTTCGATCTGCTGCAGGCCGCGCAGGACACCCGCGAGAGCGTGGTGCGCACGCGCGACGGGCAGACGATCCCGGTATCACTCGCCGGCTCGCGCATCGAGACCGACGATCCGCAGTTCCAGGGCAACATTTTCGTGGCGCGCAACGTCACCGAGCGCAAGCGGGCGGAGCGCCGCATCCGCTACCTGGCACGCTACGACACCCTCACCAAGGTGCCGAACCGCATGCAGTTCCAGCACCTGCTGCAGCAGACGCTGGCGCGCGGGCTGCGCAGCGGACGCTCGGTGGCACTGCTGTACCTGGACATGGACCGATTCAAGGAGGTCAATGACACCTTCGGACATGACACCGGCGACCGGGTGCTCGAGGTGCTCGCCGAGCGGCTGATCCGCGCCGTGCCACAGGGCGCGATTCTCGGTCGGCTGGCCGGGGATGAATTCGCGCTGTGCGTGCACGGACTGCCCGCCGAGACCGACAACCGCGTGCCCGTCGGGCAGCTCGCGCGTGCGATCCTGAACGAAGTGGCGCGCGCCTTCCAGCTGAACCAACAGGAAGTGTTTCTCACCGCGAGCATCGGGGTCGCCTTCTGTCCGCGCGATGCGGAAAACGTGATTGATCTGATCCGCAACGCCGACGCCGCCATGTATCACGCCAAACAGAATGGCGGCAACACGTTCACGTTCTACGCCCCGGAGATGAACGCCGCGGCGGTGGAACGACTGATTCTCAAGAGCAAACTACGCCGCGCGCTGGAGCGCGACGAACTGGTGATCCGTTACCAGCCGAAGGTCGAGCTCGCCACCGGACGTATCGCCGGGGCCGAGGCGCTGCTGCGCTGGCGTCTGCCCGGCCACGGCGACATTCCCCCGTCGCGCTTCATCCCGCTCGCCGAGGAAACCAATCTCATCCTCGATATCGGCGAGTGGGTACTCAACCGGGTGTGCTTGGATTACCGTCAGCTGAAGACCTCCGGCGGGGAGCCGGGGTGCATCTCGCTGAATCTCTCGCTGCGCCAGTTGCGCCAGGCGAGTTTCATCCTGCGTTGCCGCTCGGTGTTCCGTCGTCACGGTGTCTCGCCCACCGCGCTCGAGCTGGAGATCACCGAAACGACGCTCATGGCCGACACCAAGAACACACTGCGGCTGCTCCAGGAGCTGCACGCGATGGGGCTGCATCTGTCGATCGATGATTTCGGTACCGGTTACTCGTCACTCTCGGCATTGCAGCAGTTCCCGATCGGGACACTGAAGATCGACCAATCGTTCGTGCGCGACGTACAGCACAACGCCGGCAACGCCACGCTGGTGCGTACGATGATCGAAATGGGCCACAGTCTCGGGATGATGGTGGTCGCCGAAGGCGTCGAATCGGTCCAACAGCTGCAGTTCCTGCGCGAGAATGGCTGCGACCAGGCGCAAGGTCGGCTGTTCGGCGACCCGTGCGCAGCAGAGGACTTGCTTGAGCTGCTGCGCCGGCAGGGCGCCTCCGGGGCGCCGTTCGGGCATCTGCTGCGCCAGGCGGGCACGGTGAGCCGCCCCGCCTAGCGCCGGAGCACCGGCGCGCTCAGCGCTCGGCGTGCAGGTGCGCCTCGAGGAACCACAGCTGCTTGTCGGCCTCGCGCGAAACCTCCGTGAACAGATCCGCGCTGTCGGCATCGCCGAGCCGCGCGGCCTCATCGATGCCGGCGCGCACATTGCGCCCGAAAGCCGCAAGTGCCGTGGACAGCGCCTCCAGATGCGCCACACCGGCGAGGATCTGCTCGGGGTAGGCCTTCAGAGTCGTGGCGCGCGAAACGGCGGCCAGGGTTCCGCCCGCGGTTCCACCGAGCGCAGTCACTCGCTCCGCGATGGCATCGACGTGTGCGTCGATCTGCTCGGCGATCTGGTCGAACAGCTCGTGCAATGCGATGAAATTCGGTCCCTTGACGTTCCAGTGCGCATGCTTGCTCTGCAGCGCCAGATCGATGGCATCGGCGAGCCGTGCATTGAGCAGACGGATCACCTGGGTGCGGATGTCGGCGGAAAGATCGTTGCGTGTCTCGAACATGGCGCTCTCCTGAGTTACTGCGGGTCAGCGCTCCGGGGCGGCGGATCACTCGTCGGCTCGAATTAGTATGACGGTTCACCGCACCGCGAAGCGGATGAGGCTGTTGTAGCACCCGAGGAATCCTGCACACCAATCGCTGGTTCGGATCAGGATGATAAAGCGTGTCTATCGGCGCTAGAATTGCGGGCTTTCCCCGTACGGAACACTCGCACCATGAAACCCGCAATGAACGTCGCGATCACCGGCGCTGCCGGCCAGATCGGCTATGCCCTCGCCTTTCGCGTTGCCTCCGGAGCGCTGCTCGGTCCGGATCAGCCCATCAACCTGCATCTGCTCGAGGTCACTCCGGCGCTGCAGGCGCTCAACGGCGTGGTCATGGAACTCGCCGACTGCGCATTCCCCGGACTGAATAAGATCGTCGCGACGGACGACGCCAAGGTCGCATTCCGCGACTGCCACGTGGCACTGCTGGTCGGCGCGCGACCGCGCGGACCGGGCATGGAGCGCAAGGATCTGCTGCTCGCCAACGCGCAGATCTTCTCCGCACAAGGCAAGGCGCTGAACGAGGCCGCCGACCGCAACGTCAAGGTGCTGGTCGTGGGCAACCCGGCGAACACCAACGCGCTGATTGCTCGGGCCAATGCCAAAGATTTGAACCCACGCAATTTCACGGCGATGACGCGCCTCGATCACAACCGAGCGCTCTCACAGCTCGCCGAGAAGACCGGCACGCACGTTCTTGACATTCGGCGCATGACCATCTGGGGCAATCACTCCGCGACACAGTACCCGGACATCAGCCACGCGCGGGTCGGCGGCAAGCCGGCGCCGTCCCTGGTGGAGGCCTCCTGGGTCGAGCAGACGTTTATCCCGCAGGTGCAGCAGCGCGGGGCGGCGATCATTAAGGCGCGCGGCGCCTCCTCGGCCGCCTCGGCCGCCTCGGCCGCGATCGACCACATCCACACCTGGGTGCATGGCACGGCCGAGGGCGACTGGGTAAGCATGGCGGTGCCCTCCGACGGCAGCTACGGCATCCCTGAAGGCGTGATCTACTCGTACCCTGTGACCACGCGCAACGGGGCATACCAGATCGTTCAGGGTCTGGATATCAGCCCCGCCAGCCGCACGCGCATGGATGCGACGCTCGCTGAACTGCGCGAGGAACGCGACGGCGTGAAATCGCTGCTCGGCTGACCGCGCCGACGCTGTACAGACCGATGCGGACCCGGACCTCGTTCGGGTCCGCATCCGACTCTGCGGCCATGGCCTTTGACCCGTTGGGGCCGAAAACCGCTATAGTGGGTCGTCGCCGTTCCATTATTCTTCGACAGCTCGGCACGAAGGAGCTTCCATGCTGGGTGCACTCCTTGCGCTCGTCGCCGCCGCGGCCATTGGCTATGCCGTGACCCAGGCCGGCGGCGTCATCACGCTGATCCTCATCGTCGCGGTGCTGTACCTGGCCTACCGCCGGCTCTCGCTGCTCGCCTTCACCGCCACATTCACCGTGCTGCTGGCGGCCTACAGCTACTTCGGGGCGAACAACGCCGCGGCGGCGACCTGGAAAGGGTTCCTGTGGCTGTCGCTCGCGGCGCTGTGGCTGCTGAACGTGCGCTGGCTGCGCAAGGGGCTGATCACCCGGCCGTTCATGAAGGCCTATCGGCGGCTCCTGCCCTCGATGTCGCAGACCGAGCGCGAGGCGCTCGAGGCCGGCACGGTATGGTGGGACGGGGAGCTGTTCACCGGGGCGCCCCAGTGGTCGAAGCTGCTCGGCGCGCGTGCCCCGCAGCTCAGTGCCGAGGAGCAGGCGTTCCTCGACGGACCCTGCGAAGAACTGTGCCGCATGCTCGATGACTGGAACATCACGCACGAGCGCGGCGATCTGCCGCCGCACGTGTGGGAGTTCATCAAGGCGCGCGGCTTCTTCGCCATGATTATTCCGAAGCGCTACGGCGGCTTGGAGTTCTCCGCGTTCGCGCACTCATGCGTGCTGGCCAAGATCGCAAGCCGCAGCGCCACGGCATCCTCCACCATTGCGGTGCCGAATTCGCTCGGACCGGCCGAACTGCTGAACCATTACGGCACCGAGGAGCAGAAGAACCACTATCTACCGCGGCTTGCGCGCGGGGAAGAGGTACCGTGCTTTGCCCTGACCGGTCCGCGCGCCGGCTCCGACGCCGCCTCGATTCCCGACACCGGCGTGGTCTGCCGCGGCCACTGGCAGGGCCGCGAAGTGCTCGGCATGCGGCTGAATTTCTCCAAGCGATACATCACGCTCGCGCCGATCGCGACGGTCATCGGCCTGGCGTTCCGTCTGTTCGACCCAGAGCAGCTGCTCGGCGGGCAGGCCGATCTCGGCATCACCTGTGCGCTGATTCCGCGCGAAACGGCCGGCGTCAGCATCGGCCGGCGACACTTTCCCTCCAACGTCCCGTTCCAGAACGGGCCGGTGCAAGGCCGCGATGTGTTCGTACCGCTCGATTTCATCATCGGTGGCCCGAAGATGATCGGTGCGGGCTGGCGCATGCTGGTCGAGCAGCTCTCGGTCGGCCGATGCATCTCCCTGCCCTCCAATGCCACCGGGGGCGCCAAGGCGGGCGCTTGGGCGAGCGGTGCCTATGCGCGCATCCGCCGGCAGTTCAACATGCCGGTCGGCCGCTTCGAGGGCGTCGAATCGGTGCTCGCGCGCATGACCGGCCTCACCTACACCATGGATGCGGCACGCTCGGTCACGGCGGGCGCCATTGACGGCGGCGAGAAGCCGTCCGTGCCCTCGGCGATGTTGAAGTACCACGTGACCGAAATGGGCCGCCAGGTCGCCAATGACGCCATGGATGTGCACGGCGGGAAGGGGATCTGTCTCGGGCCGAAGAACTACCTGGGCCGCAGCTACCAGGCCGTGCCGGTGACGATCACCGTGGAGGGCGCGAACATTCTCACACGCAGCCTGATCATCTTCGGTCAGGGCGCGGTCCGCTGCCATCCGTTCGTGCTGCGCGAGATGAATGCCGCGCGCAATCCCGATCACTCCCAAGGTCTCGAGGAATTCGACCGCGCGCTGTTCGGGCATATCGGCTTCACGATTTCCAATGCCGTACGCTCACTCATCATGGCGCTGACGCATGCACGCTTCACGCGCTCACCGGTGAGCGGACCGACTGCGCGTTACTATCAACACATCGTGCGCTTCAGCGCCTCGTTTGCCTTCACCGTCGACGTCGCGATGCTCACTCTCGGCGGGTATCTGAAGAAGAAGGAAAATCTCTCGGCCCGGCTCGGGGACGTGCTCTCGGCGATGTATCTGGCCTCGATGGTGTTGAAGCATCACGAGAACCAGGGGCGCCCGGAGGAGGATCTGCCGATCGTGGAGTGGGCCTGCCGCAACCTGCTCTATCATGCCCAGGAACAACTGCACGGCTTTCTGCGCAACTTCCCCAATCGGATGCTCGCCGGGCTGATGCGCGCAATCGTCTTCCCGCGCGGACGGCACTACTCGGCGCCCTCCGACCGGCTCGGCCATCAGGTCGCCGAGCAGATCACCCAGCCCTCAGAGAGCCGCCGGCGCATCGGTCAGTACATCTACACCACCGTGGAGCCCGGCAATCCCCTGGGATTGCTGGAGGAGGCGCTCGAACTCGCCCTGGTGATGGAGCCGCTCGAGAAGCGCATCCGCGTCGAGGGGGTCAAGGCCGGCCTGGTGAGCGCGCTCGACCTGCCCGGTCAGATTGAGCAGGCCCTCGCCGCCGGTATCATCAGCACGTCGGAAGCCGACGCGCTGCGCGCTTTCGATGCCAAGGTGATGAACCTCGTGAACGTGGATGACTTCGCGCCGCACGAGCTCGGCACGCAGGCGCAGCCAGACTACACACAGAGCGCGAACGCCACCGCGCTGGCATGAGTACGGCGATTGAGTCCGCCCCGCTCGGCGCCCACGACTACACGACTGCCTCGCACCATAGCGGGCTGACGTGCGAGAAGTGCGCTGCGGCGCCTGCCGGACCATTGTGCGGCCAGTGTGGGCAGCGACACCACGCGCACCCGGTCCGCTCCTTCTGGTCCTTCCTGCAGGCAGCCACCGAGGACCTGACGCATGCGGACTTGCGGCTGTGGTTGACGCGGCGCGCTGCTGTTTAGACCGGGTTTTCTGACATGCGAATTTCGCGACGGTCGGCGCGTGCGCTCCCTGCCACCGGTACGGCTGTACCTGGCGGTGAGTCTGGTGGTCTTTTTCATCATCGGGCTGCTCACCCCGTACGGGCCGCACGCCGGCGTCACCGTGGTGCGCAATGGCAAGGGCTTTCGCAGGGCAATGGCGCCGCTCGAGGGGTCAGCCGCGCTCCCGCACGGAACCCCAATTGCGCTGAATCCGCCCCCGCTCGGCGCACAGTTCAGTGCGTACGGCGCGCGCATCTCGTCGGGGCGCGCGGCGCGCGAGCGCAACTACGAACGCTCGATGTTCCTGCGGCTGCCGCTGCTTGCCCCCCAGATGCCGCCGGCGGAGCCGTGCCGTCGTGATCCGCTCGATCCTCCATGTCGACATGGACGCGTTTTTCGCCTCGGTGGAGCAACACGACCGGCCCGAACTCGCCGGTCTGCCGGTCGTGGTCGGTCACGCCGGCGCACGCGGAGTGGTCGCCGCGGCGAGTTATGAAGTACGCCGCTTCGGGGTACGCTCCGCGATGCCCATGAGCACCGCGCTCAGGTTGTGTCCCAATATGGTCTGTGTTCCACCGCGCATGGCGCGCTACCGAGAAGTCTCTGCGCAGGTGTTCGCCGTGTTTCGGGAGATCACTCCCTTGGTGCAGGGCCTGTCGGTGGACGAAGCTTTCCTCGACGTCACCGGTAGCGTGCAGCTGCTTGGCGAGCCGCCCGCCATCGCCCAGCGCATCAAGGCGGAAATCCGTGCGCGCACCGGGCTGAGCGCCTCGGTGGGCGTCGCACCGAACAAGCTGGTGGCGAAGATCGCCTCGGACCTGGATAAACCCGACGGGCTCACGGTCGTGTCCGTCGAGCGCGTACGCGAGGTGCTTGATCCGCTGTCGGTACGGCGGCTGCCCGGCCTCGGCCGCAAACTCGGCGAGCAAGTCGAGGCCGCCGGATTACGGACCCTGCGCGAGCTGCGCACCGCGCCGGATGCACTGCTCTGGCCCCTGTTCGGACGGGATGCGCAGCGGATGCGCGAGCGGGCCGCCGGCATCGACGAGCGGCCCGTAGTCAGTGACACCGAGGAGAAGTCCCTCAGTGCCGAAGACACGTTCGAGCGCGATCTGGCGCAACCGGCAGAGCTGGAGCGGCACCTGGCCCGCCTGGCGGACAAAGCGTGCGAACGGCTCCGCCGCAAGGGGCTGGTGAGCGGGCGCGTCGGGGTGAAGATCCGCAGCCACGATTTCTCGACGTTCACTCGCCAGCGCGGCATCGCCCCACCCACCCAGGACGGGCGGGCCATCCGCGACGTGGCGCAGGAGTTGCTGCGGCGCTGGCTCGCCGAGCATCGGGGTGCGAAACTGCGCCTGCTCGGCGTGACCCTCGCGGAACTGTCGCCGGCGACGCAGATGGGTCTGTTCGAACAGTCGGCGCCGGGCGGCAATGCCCGACTCGATGCGGCGCTCGACCAGGTCCGCGAGCGCTTCGGCAGCCGCGCGCTGCGGCGGGGAAACTTGCTGGATTAGTCGGTGCCCGATGTACCTGTCGTTCTTCGGTCTCAACGAGAAGCCCTTTTCGATCACGCCGGATCCGCGCTACCTCTTCCTGAGCGAGCGGCATGCCGAGGCCATGGCCCACCTGCTGTACGGGATCCGCGAGGCCGGCGGATTCATCCAGCTCACCGGCGAGGTGGGCACGGGCAAGACCACCATCGTGCGCTCGCTGCTGGCGCAGACACCGGAGAACACCGAGATCGCGCTGATCCTCAATCCGCGCATGACCGCTCCGGAGTTCCTGCTGACGCTGTGCGAGGAACTCGGTATCGGGGTGCCGGATAAGACCGCCGGCAGCCTGAAGGACTTGGTCGACATCCTCAATGCGTACCTGCTGCGTGCCCATGCCGCCGGTAAGCGCGTGGTGCTCGTGGTCGATGAGGCGCAGAACCTGGCCCCCGAGGTGCTCGAGCAGGTCCGTCTGCTGACCAACCTGGAAACCAATACCCAGAAGCTCCTGCAGATCATCCTGATCGGCCAGCCGGAACTGCGCGAGCTGCTCGATCGGCTCGAGCTGCGCCAGCTGGCGCAGCGCATTACCGGCCGCTACCACCTCGACCCGCTCAGCGCACCGGAAACGGCCGCGTATGTGCGCCACCGGCTGCGCGTGGCGGGGGCGACCAGCGAGATCTTCAGCCGGCGGGCCCTGCAGCGGATCTATCGGCTCTCCGGCGGCGTGCCACGCCTGATCAACATTCTCTGCGACCGCGCGCTGCTCGGCGGCTATTCGCTCGACCGCCATCAGGTCACCGGCGCGCTGGTGCGTCAGGCGGGCGTGGAGGTCTTTGGTCGCCGCACCGAGCGATCCTGGCCGCTCTGGGCAGGCGTTGCGGCCGTGGCGGCGCTGCTCGGCGCCGCGGGAATCGCGTTCTGGCGCTTCGGTCCGGCCCTGCCGGCCATCAGCGCGGCACGCCCGCACCTGCAGCGCCACCCCCCGCCGATGCGCCAGCCGGCCGGGCACCCGCAGCCGCCGAGCGCTGCGGTGCGCACCGCGCGAACGTCCGTCTCGCTCCAGGGACTGCTCACCCGCTATGCCAGCCAGGCCAGTGCGCCCGCCGCCTACGCCCGGCTGCTGAGCCTCTGGGGCCTGCAAGACCCCCCCGGACCCCATCCCTGCCAGCAAGCCGCCCAGCACGGCCTGGTGTGCGTCAAAGGCCAGGGCTCGCTCGGCGAGCTGCGTCTGTACAACCGCCCCGCCATCCTGCTGCTGACCGATGCGGCCGGCCAGACCTATCACGTGGTCATGCAGCATCTGGATCCATCGCATGCGATCGTGGATCTCGGACCGGCGCCCTCCCAGGTGCGGCGCTCGACGCTCTCACGGGCGTGGCTCGGCCGCTACGTGCTGCTGTGGCGGCCGGTGGACGGGCGGCTGCGCACCCTCACGACCGGCATGCGGGGCGCGGGAGTGCGCTGGGTACGCCGCAGCCTGCAGCGCCTGGAGGGGGTGCCCGCGAGCGGCGCCCCTGGCAGCGTGTACGATTCGGGCCTGGTGCGGCTGGTGCGCCGCTTCCAGCGTTCGCACGGCCTGACGGTCGACGGGATCGCGGGCGTCCAGACCCAGATGGCGATCTCCGGCGCGCTCCCCGACCCGCATTCACCGCTGCTCGCGGCGCAGCACAACGGCAGCTCACATGTCATTCATCCTTGACGCCCTGAAAAAATCCGAGCATGCGCGCCAGCGCCAGGCAGGACCAGCCCTGTTCGAGGTCAAGGTCGTTCAGCCGCGCCGGACGGTGCCCCTTTGGGCGGTGGTCATCATCCTGCTGGTCCTGATCAACGTCATCACGCTCGGCTGGATCGTGCTCAGCCACGGGCAGGGCAAACGGCCGACGCGGCCGCCCTCGGCGGCGCCGGCGGCTGTGATCCCTCGCAGCGCGAGTCCAACGCCGGCGCCCGCACTGCGCCCTGCAGCCGTCGCCGCGGTGAGTGCTGCATCCGCGTCGGCGCCGCCCCCGTCCGCGACACCGGTGCCACCCGGCGGCAGCGGTGCGGGCGGTTTCGCGGCAGCTGCGCCCGCGGCGCAGAGCGCGGCGACGATCCGCAGTCTCAGCACCGCGAACCCGCCCAGCCCGGCGGATCTCGAACCGGCACTGCAGCCGGCGGCCAATGCCCCCCCGAGGGGCGCCGCGAAGTCCTCCGGATCCCTTCCTCTCTATGCGCAAATCGCGGCCGAACCGGGCAGTTCGCTGCCGCGGCTGCATCTGGATCTGCACGTCTACAGTCCGCTGCCCCGCAAACGCTTCGTCATGATCAACATGCACAAACTGCACCAGGGCGATGCGCTCGCCGATGGGGTCAGCGTGGTGAAAATACGGCCCGACGGAGTGGTGCTCTCCTACCACGGCCGGCAGTTCCTGCTGCCGCGCTGATCAGCGGCGCTGCCCGTGCGCATCACATAACGCCGGCCTGCAGATGACGTAATTCACAGAATCACGCCGCCGGGCGCGACAAACGCTCGGAGCTGGTTCAACGTCCGCGACTGCGCATGAATTACGCAGCGATACGCATACTGATCGTCGATCGCGATGCGAAATATCGCGAGTGGGTGCGGCTGCACCTCTCGATTTTGTATCCCCAGGCCGCCATTGACACCCTCGATCCGACCGACAGCGGCACGCTGAGCGCGCGCTCCGGGGGACCGGCCTGCGAGGTGCTGGTGCTGGCGGCGAACTTCGGCACCGGCGACGAGGAGAGCGAGCCGCCGGCACTCGCTGAGGTACGCGCGCTGTGCGCAGGCGGTGCCGCTCCAGTGCTGGTCGTACTCGCCGAGCAGGGCGATGAGCTGCGCGCCGTGCAGACTCTGCGGGCAGGGGCCACTGATTACCTGCCGAAGCGGCTGGTGACACCCGCACGGCTGAAGGTCGCACTCGACCAGGCACTGCAGCGGCTCCAACCGCCAGCGGCACGGCCCGAAGCCCTCGCGAACGATGCCCCCGCAACACCACCGCGTCCGGCGCGCGCCACGCCGGTGGTGGCGGGCCACCCGGCCATTCGCGGCTACGACATCACGCGCAAACTGAGCGAATCCGAAAAGGCCGTGGTGTATCTTGCCGAGAGCGCCGCTCAAAGCGCAGAGGTAGCGCTCAAGGTCAGCAAGATCCCCTGCGATGAGCGCGGCGCAGAAGCCCTCGCGCGCGAGTACCAGGCAATCGTTGCGGTACACGACGCGGCTGTCGTGCGCATCTTCGATCACGGCATCGAGGACGGCTACGAGTACCTCGCGATGGAGTATTTCCCGCGCGGGGATCTGAAGGCGCGCATGCACGTGGGCGTGACCGAGTCGGAGGCGCTGCGCTTCCTCGAGCGCATCGCGACGGCGCTCGCAGTGGTGCACCGCGCCGGCATACTGCACCGCGATCTGAAGCCGCCGAACGTCATGCTGCGCGACAACGACAACATCGTGCTGATCGACTTCGGTCTCGCCCGTCAGCTCGATGGCAGTCATCACAGCACCTACACCGGGGTACTGCGCGGCTCACCGTACTACATGAGCCCGGAGCAGGCGCTCGGTGAGAAGCTCGACCCCCGCTCCGATCTGTACAGTCTCGGGGTCATCTTTCACGAGATGCTGACCGGCCGCAAACCATTCGTGGGCAACAGCGCCATGGAGGTGCTGCAGCAACACGTCAACGCTGCCCCGCCGCGCCTGCCGAGTTCGCTCGGTGGGTACGCGCCGCTGCTGGAGCGCCTGCTGGCAAAACGGCGCGAGGAGCGCTACGCGAGCGCCGAGGATGTGATCACCGCCTGCGCAGAACTGCGCAGCGGATCGCGCCGGCCGACTCAGTCAGCTGCCTGAGCCCTCCGGGCGGCGCCTTGACACGCCCCGGCGCGGGGGCGTGCAATCCCTCTTCGGGAACCGGGCCCCGAGGATCACGATCGACCCATGAACCCGCGCCGCCTGGTCGATACGACGTTGTTCTATTCACCGACGAGCGGCGGTGTGCGCCGCTACCTGAGCGCCAAACACACCTGGCTTGGCGCGCAGCCCGGCTGGCAGCACACGCTGCTCGTGCCGGGGCGCACCGAGCGGATGGCGCCCGGTGCGCTCTGTTCGGTTCCCGGCCTGCCCGTGCCCGGCTCGTTCAATTACCGCCTGCCGCTCAACCCGCGCCGCTGGCAGCGAATGCTCGAGGCGCTCGAACCCGATCTGATCGAGGCCGGCGATGCATTTCATCCGGCATGGGCCGCCCGCGCCGTAGCCCGGCGCCGCGCCATCCCCTGCGCGGCGTTCTATCACTCGAACCTGCCGCGCATTCTCGCGCGACGCATAGGCGGCCGGGCGGCGGAGCGATGTGCCGCCGCCTACGTCCGCTGCCTGTACGAGGACTTCGACGTCGTCTTCGCGCCGAGTCGCCTGATGGTGAGCGTCCTCGGGGAGTTTGGCGTCCCCCACACGGTGCATCAGCCGCTTGGCGTCGATGAGATGATCTTTCACCCCGACCGCCGCGGCCGGTGGCTGCGCGAGCGGCTGAACATCGACAGCCACTCGCGTGTGCTCGTCTACGCCGGGCGGTTGACGGTCGAGAAGAACGTACCGGTCCTGCTGCAGGCGTTCGCGCGGCTCGGCCGTCCCTACCACCTCCTGATGATCGGCGGCCGCCGCACCGCTCGACTCGCCGCCAACGTCACGCAATTACCCTACCGGCGCGACAGCGTGCAGCTGGCACAGTGGCTCGCCTCGGCCGATGCATTGGTGCATGCGGGCAGTCGCGAGACATTCGGGCTGGTCATCCTCGAGGCCATGGCCTGTGGCCGTCCGGTGGTCGCAGTGCGCGCCGGCGGGGTGCCGGAACTGCTCGATGAGCGAGTCGGCCTGCTCGCCGATCCGGACGACGCGCTCAGCCTGTCCGAGGCGATCAGCGCGCTGTATGCCCGCGACCTCGACACCCTCGGACGCAGCGCGCGCCAGCACGTCCTGCAGCATTACACCTGGCAGAGCGTCTTTCAGCGCCAGCTGGCCGTGTACCGCGCGTTGCTCGCCGGCGGCCGCGCCGCCGCTGTGCAGGAAGCCGTGGCGGCGGCGAGCTGAATCAGCGGCCGCGCAGCACCGCGAACAGCCACCGCCCGCCGCGGCGCGCGGCGAACCGCAGCACGACTCGCCAGAACAGCCGTTTGCTGCGCGGGACGCGCCGCGGCGGTAATGCCTGGAAAAAGGCCGCCCGCACGTCCCGGTGCACATGCAGTGCGCGCGCCCGGATCATCCAATACTCAGGCGGACTCTCCAGACGATAGGTCTGCTCGTCCACCGCCACCACCCGCGCCATCGCAAGGGTCGCAGGCACATCGTCCGTTGCGGCGCCAAGAAAGGTGAGCACCAGACGTTCAGCCGGCGCATCGAGCGCCGCACCGCTCAGCGTGAGCGCCGCACCGACGCTGCGCACACAGGTCACGGTACCGGCGAATTGCGCCAGCACGTGCTGGCCGTTCTGTTCGGACATGGGGGGGGGGCGCGCCGTTCAGCCGGCGGTCTCCATTTCCCACACGATGAGCGGCGCACCGCGGCGCAGCCAGAACCCCGCGCCCATCTCGCGGAAGTGCCGGCGCAGGCGCATACGGTACCAGTCAGCGCCGCGCAGATGAACTTCGCGGTCCGTGCGGCCACGATCGCAGTTGACTTGCCAGTCGCGGCGCGTCAGCGCACTGAAATACAACACGCCGCGACACACGCGCGCCAGGTTGGCCAGTGCTCCGGCAGCCTCGCGCGCGCTCAGGTACTGCAGCACGTCGTAACACACCACCAGGTCGAACGGCTCCTTGGTGCGCAACTCCTGCAGCGTGCCGTGCTGCCAGCCGTAGCGCCGGCAGAGGTATTCGCTCGATTCCAGACCGACGTACGTCGCCTTCGGCAGCGCGCGACGCAGCGGGGCGCGCAGCAGTCCTGTGCCGCAGCCGGCATCGAGCATGCGGCGCACCGGCAAACCGACGTGCGCGGTGAACGCGCCAATCAGCCTGGCGCGCGCGCGCATCTCGGCCCGACTCGTCACCGCAGTACGCGGATCGAAGTAGAAGCGCTGGTAGTACGCTTGGTCGAACGGCATCGCTCAGGCACGTCCGTCGGTGGAAAGTCCGGCGAGCCGTTCACTGACCTCGGCCAGGCGCCGCCGGGCCGCCTGATCGTAGGCCTGAGGATGGGCCGTGGCGCGCTCAAGACCGTTGAAAAATTCCCCCGTGGTCTGCGCCAGCGCCCCGGCGCAGGCGAGGTGCACAACCGCCGCCTCGCCGCTCGCAATGGAGTTGACCGGCGCGACACCCATATCCCGAACCATCGCGGTATCCATGTACGTGGCCGGATGCAGGCAGTTGACCGTTATGCCACGCCCGCGCAATTGCTCGGCCAGATCGACGGTGCAGAGGATTTGCGCGAGTTTGCTCTGCGCATAGGCGCGCATGCCGCTGTAGGCGCGATCAAGCATCAGGTTGTCGAAGTCAAGTGGGTACTGCGCACCGGAGGCGACGTTGATGATGCGCGCCGGGGCGCTGTGCTCGAGGAGCGGCAGCAGCAGCCGGGTGAGAAGAAAGCCGGAGAGATAATTCACGGTGAAACGCAGTTCGAGACCCTCTGCGCTCAGCTCGCGGCCGCTCACTCCGGGGGTGACCGGACCGATGCCGGCATTGTTGATCAGCAGCTCAAGCCGCGGTTGCCCGCTCAGCGCGGCGGCAAGCTGACGTACCTCGGCCAGTGAGGCAAGGTTGGCGCGCACGAAGCGTGCCTCGCCGCCCTCGGCGGCGATTTCCTCTGCCAGCGCCAGACCCCGCTGCTCATTGCGCCCGTGCAGCCAGAGGCGGTAGCCGCGCGCGGCGAGCGCTCGGGCCACGGCGCGGCCAAGTCCGTCCGTGGAACCGGTCACCAGGGCTGTCTTTGCGGTGCTCATGGCCGGGTAGTTTGCCGGATGGACTGCGCGGCTGCACACTGTTGCGCACCGGCGCTCGGCGCCCAAGTGGAGATGACGATGCCAGTGCGTGCGCGGCCCGATCCGAGCCGTTTCCCGGCTCTGCTCATCGGATGGTTGTCGTTGCTGATGGCGCATGTTGCGGGCGCCGCACCGACGCCAGCAGGGAACGCGACGCGGTTCAACCTCTACAGTCCGGACCTGACCGCCGGCGGCTGGGTCCCCCGCGGGCGCGTCTACGACCACGGTTGCCACGGCCGCAATCAGTCACCGGCGCTCGCCTGGCATCATGAGCCGGCCGGCACACGCAGTCTCGCCGTGTTGGTCTATGATTCGGATGCACGGGGGGGCTGGTGGCACTGGCTGGTCATCGACATCCCGGCTGCGGTACACGCGCTGCCCGCGGGGGCCGGTACCCCTGGGGCGCCGGGGCTGCCCGCGGGGGCCGTGCAGACCCGCAACGATTTCGGCTTTCACGGCTATGGCGGACCCTGTCCGCCCCCGGGACCGGCGCACCATTACCACTTCTACCTGTATGCCCTGCGCGTGCCGCGTGTCGCGATTGCCGCCAGCGCACCGCCGGGGGCGGTCGCCGCTGCGGTACGGGCCGCCGCAATTGCTGAGGCAGAGATCACGGTACGCTACGGCCGTGGGCGCCCCTCGGTTGCGCAGGGGCGCCCGCGCGGGTAGTCTGCGCGCCGCGCCCGACCCTCTGCGCCCCCCTTCTGCGCCCCACCCAGACGACTCACCAGATGAACCCACCCAACCGGCGGCCGGCGGCCGCACGCCATCGCAGCGCGAACATCGGTTTCGTCAGCCTCGGCTGTCCGAAGGCGCTGGTCGATTCCGAACGCATCCTCACGACGCTGCGCGCCGAGGGCTACGGCATCAGCCCGAGCTACGAGCAGGCCGACCTGGTCGTGGTCAACACCTGCGGGTTCATTGACGCGGCGATCGACGAGTCGCTGGAGACGATCGGAGAGGCGCTTGAGCACAACGGTCGAGTCATCGTCACCGGCTGCCTCGGCGCACGCCCCGAGCGCATCCTCGAGCGCCACCCGCAAGTGCTCAAAGTGACTGGCCCGCACGACTACGCCGGAGTGCTCGATGCCGTGCACCAACATCTGCCGCCGCAGCACGATCCGTTCCTCGACCTGGTGCCACCACAAGGTATCCGGCTGACGCCGCGCCATTACGCGTACCTGAAGATCTCCGAGGGCTGCAACAACTCCTGCAGCTTCTGCATCATCCCGGCGCTGCGCGGCCGGCTCGCGAGCCGTCGCATCGACGAGGTGCTCGCAGAAGCGCAGCGTCTGGTCGACGCCGGGGTCAAGGAGCTGCTCGTCATCTCGCAGGACACGAGTGCGTACGGTGCGGATATCCGCTACCGCGGCGCCACCTGGCGCGGCCGCGAGTACGAATCTCGCTTCATTGATCTGGCGCGCGCCCTGGGCACGCTCGGCAGCTGGGTACGGCTGCACTACGTCTATCCGTATCCACACGTCGACGAAGTCATCGAATTGATGGCCGACGGGCAGGTGTTGCCGTATCTGGATATTCCGTTCCAGCATGCAAGTCCGACCGTGCTGAAACGGATGCGGCGGCCAGCGCATGCCGAAAACGTGCTCGAGCGCATCACGCAATGGCGGCGCGGCTGCCCGCAATTGACGCTGCGTAGCACGTTCATCGTTGGATTTCCGGGCGAGACTGAGGCGGAGTTCGAGGAACTGCTGCAGTGGCTCAAGGCCGCGCAACTCGATCGTGTGGGCTGCTTCAAGTACTCGCCCGTGGAAGGCGCAAGCGCCAATGCGATCGAGGGGCACGTGGCGCCGGAGGTCCAACAGGAGCGCTACGAGCGTTTCATGGAGTGCGCCGCGGCGATCAGTACCGAGCGACTGCGGCGGCGCGTAGGCCAGCGGGTGCGGGTGCTGGTGGATGCCGTGGACGAACACGGCGCCCTCGCGCGCAGCGCCGCGGAGGCTCCGGAAATCGATGGAATCGTGCGCATCGAGGATGGTGCACACCTCACGCCCGGCGAGTGGGCCGAGGTCCACATCTGCGCGGCGGACACTTACGACCTGCAGGCGCGTATCGCCGCGCCGTAGGCGCCTGACGGGCGCGACGCCGCGATGGGCTGGCGGCCTGAGCGCTGCCGACTTGCTTCGATAGAGGGCATGAGGGGGCGCACGGCCGACCGTGGTGGACGGGCGCTTCGCCCCCCACCAACCCACGACGAGGGCATTCATGTCCCGCTATCGCGCACTGCTCCTGGCCGCTGCTCGCCGCCGCCCCCGCGGCGCTCGCGCACGGCAAGCCGACTCCGGTCACCCCGGCCGCCAGCCCGAACCCCGAGACGTATTGGACGACTCCGCACACGGTGAGCACGTCTGGCCGCGTGAAGGTCGGCGGCCACATCATCCGCTACACCGCCAAGGCCGGAATGCTGATCCTGCGCGACACCCTGCATTTCGGAGCCGGGCACCGCTACGTGTTTCTCTCCGCGAGCGTGGGCAACGACTGGAAGTGGTTGCACACGCCGCCGGGTGCGGGCTCACCGGCACCGATCGCGCCGAACGTGCTGCCCGATCTGGCCACGACCATGACACTCGATCCGCGGCTGAAGGTGCTGGTCAATGCGGGGTACTTCGACCTGGCGACGCCGTACTACGCAGCCATGTACCAGATGCGCCAACTGCCGATGCAGCCTGATCTTGAGAAGAATGTCGAATTCCGGTTCTACCACACCGGCCACATGATCTATGTTCGCCCGCAAGGTCTCGCGCACCTGCACGCGAACATCGCTCAATTCATCCATCAGACCGAATGATTTGAAGCGGCGGGGACGCCTACGCGTCCCCGCCGCTATACTTTCCCCATGGGACGAGATCCGTCGACGGCGCTGAACGACTCGGCACGCGGCATCAGCTACGCGCTGCTCGCGGCCGTCCTGTTCGGCGCAAGCACGCCGTTTGCCAAAATGCTGTTGCGAGAGACCCCGCCAATCACGCTCGCGGGGCTGTTGTACAGCGGCAGCGGCGTCGGTTTGTCTGTGTGGATCGCGTTACGCGCGGCGTTGCGGCCGAGCCGGCGCCACGCCAGCCACTGGCGCGCCGAGGAGATCGCCTGGCTGGGCCTGGCGATCCTGGCCGGTGGAGTCATCGCACCGGTGCTGCTCATGAGCGGCCTGCGGCAGATTCCGGCGGCGAGCGCCTCTTTGCTGCTGAACCTCGAAGCGGTATTCACCGCACTGCTGGCGTGGTGCGTCTTTCGCGAGAATGTCGATCGGCGCATCCTGCTCGGCATGATCGCGATCGTGGTCGGCGGGACGTTGCTCGCCTGGCCGGCACGTCTCGAGCTGAGCGGCGGCGCGATGTGGATCGCCGCGGCCTGCGCGTGCTGGGCGATCGACAATAATCTGACGCGCAAGGTCTCGAGCGGCGACCCGCTGCACATTGCGGCACTGAAGGGCCTCACTGCCGGCGCCGTGAATTTAAGCCTCGCCGCCCACCTGGGCCTCAGTTGGCCGGCCCCGGCGCTGATCAGCGGCGCCGCGATGCTCGGTTTCGCCGGCTACGGCGTGAGCCTGACGTTGTTCGTGCTCGCGCTGCGTAGCCTCGGCACGGCACGCACGGGCGCGTATTTCGCCACTGCACCGTTCATCGGCGCAGTGCTCTCGCTGCTGCTGTTTCGGCACATGCCGACGCCGGCGCTACTGCTCGCCGCATTGCTGATGGGTATTGGCGTCTGGCTGCACCTGACCGAGCACCACGAACATGAGCACGCGCACCCTCGCGAGCGGCACATCCACAGTCACCGTCACGACGCGCACCATCAGCACGAGCACGACTTCGAGTGGGATGGACAGGAGCCGCACGATCACGAGCACGTCCATGAGCCGGTGACGCACTCACATCCGCACTATCCTGATAATCATCACCGCCACGAGCACTGAGCGGTGCGCCGCAGGACAGGCTCAGATCGGGCGGGACCGTGCCGCGGGGCGGCGGGTGCGCTCGATGCGATACACGAACGCCGGCGGCAAATTGGTTGCGACCCAGCCGATACGCTGCGCGCGCAGGCCGAGACGCCTCAGAATGGCCCCCGGGACCGGACAGCGCGGGCCATAGGTGAACTGGTAGAAGGCACCACCGCTGCGCAGGCGGAGGAATGAGCCGCGCAGAATGCGCATGATCTCGCTCCGCGGCATCGACAGCAGCGGCAAACCGCTCACAATCGAGCCGGCCGTTCTCCCCTCGAACGGATCGATGCGACGCAGGTCGCCCGCGCCCATCACCAGCACGCGGGCTGCGGGGAACCGGTTCTGCAGCAGCCGGGCAAAATGCGGATGCGCCTCGACCAGGACCAGTTGGCGCTCCGGAACACCGCGATCGAGCAGTGCCCGGGTGAACACGCCCGTGCCGGCGCCGAGCTCAATCACCGGCCCGCTGGTTCCGCCGATTTCCGAGGTGATCAGACGGGCGAGCGCACGCCCGGAGGGCGCCACGGCGCCGACGCGGCGCGGATCGCACAGTCCGGCGCGCAGGAAAGTCAGCATATCCCCGGGAAGCTTCAGAGTCGGGACTCGAAACGCCCGTCCGGCACGGGTGCGAGGATCTGGATCACGTGCGCGCCGCTGCGCCGCAGAATGTATACGCGCGAAATCCATTGCCTGCTCCGGATCAGTGTCGGTCGGGCGCGACGCAGCCGCGCCGCTCACCGTGCCATCCCGGTTGGACTGTAGCCAAGCGGAACAGTTCGATCAACCCTTGGATCACCCTCGCGTCTCACCGGACGGTGCCCGGCAGCTGCTTGTGCACCGCCCAGCCCTGCCCGGCCAGCAGCCCCGCGGAGATCCCGAGGAACGTCCCACCGATGATGTCGCTGACGAAGTGCCAATCGCCGACGACCAGCAGCACCGCGGCCACAGTGAGTAGCGCCGCGAGCGGCCAACGGCTCACGCGGTAGACGCGCATGAAAACTCCGGCCAACGAGCCCGCGAGGACCATGTGGCCGGAGGGAAAGCTGCTCATCGCTGAGCCTTTCAACCAGTGAAATGCATGGTGCGCGCCGTGCATCACCGCAGACGGGTTTGGGACCCCGAAGAGCGGTTTCAGCACGTGGCTGTTGACCGCGTAGGCGCAGATGGACGTCAGGCACGCCACCGCGACGGTTTCGGCGAGCAGCGACAGATGGCCCCGCACCAGGCGTGCCAGCACCAGAATCACGCTGATGGCCGCCTCGATCGCGAGGATGACCGGCGCACCGAGTGGCTTGTTGAGCGGATGCAGGAAGCGACCGAGGAGCCAGAAATACCGCGCCGTCGGCACGTCAATGGTCCCAAACGACAGCAGCGCGAGCGCGGCGCAGATCAGCATCACCAGCAGCCAGATTTCCATCACGACGGAGAAACGTTTCACGTAGTCGATACCTCCGGCGCGACGGTAGCACCTCAAGGGTTGCACTGCGAGCGCAGTGTGGGGTGCGACATACGAACGGACACGGCGCCTGCGCCGCACCAGCCCGTCGGCCTGCTAAAAGCGCGCGGCGTCGGGCATCACGACGAGACTCTGCGGCGGCCCCGCACGAGCATCGGTCCTGAGCGACGATCGAGGGTGAAGCGCGTGAGCGCTGGGCTAATGCAGCGGCATCAGCATGCCGCCGCCGTAGGCGCGACATGAGGGAGCTCGGGCGCGTCGCGCTTGCCGCCCTTGCGGGCTCGGACGCCGCGCGGCGAGATCACCGTCTGCCGCTGCAGACGGTCGGTGCTCAGAGCTCGACCCACTCCTCGCTGCCGCCCGCCACCGCGCGCTTGTGCGCGGGACGCTCGGCGGTATCGCGTGGCAGAGCACGGCGAGTGGACGCCGCGGAACGGCCTGTAGGCTCTGCGCCGTCCTGGATGCCAATCGCCGCCGCGAGTTCATCGACTTGCTGCTGAATCGACTCACTCGCGGCCGATGCCTGCTCCACCAACGCCGCGTTCTGCTGGGTCACCTCGTTCATCTGCGTGACCGCGCGCGCGATCTGATCGATGCCGCTGGTCTGCTCGCTGGAGGCCGCGGCGATTTCGGCCACGATGTCGGTGACCTTCTTCACCGCCCCGACGATGTCGCGCAGACTCTCACCAGATTGCGTCACGAGGCGCGAGCCGTCCGCAACCTTCGCGCCGCTGTCTTGGATCAGCACCTTGATTTCCTTCGCGGCCGAGGCCGAGCGACCCGCGAGGTTGCGCACCTCCGAGGCGACCACTGCAAATCCACGCCCCTGTTCGCCGGCGCGCGCAGCTTCCACTGCCGCGTTCAGCGCAAGCAGATTCGTCTGGAACGCGATCTCATCGATGACGCCGATGATGGCGGCGATCTTGCGGCTGGCGGCATTGATCGCATCCATCGCATCCATCGCCTCGGTCACCACGCGGCCGCCGCGCTCGGCGCTGGCACGCGCCTCGCCGGCCAGTTGGTTCGCACCGGCGGCACTTTGCGAGTTGTGCTGGACGGTCTCCGTCATTTCCTTCATCGAGCTGGCGATTTCCTCCAGGCTCGCCGCCTGCTCCTCGACGCGCTGACTCAGGCTGGCATTACCGTCAGCGATGTCCCGTGCGCTCACCGTCACTTCGCCCACTGCGCGCCGTATCCGTCCGACCAGGTCATCGAGCTGTTGCGTCAGACGCTTGCGCTCGGTGATGTCGGTGGCAAACTTCACTACCTTGAGGGGCCGCCCGTTGGCATCGAGGATCGGGGTGTAGGACGCCTGCAGCCATACCGGCCGCGCGCCCTTGGCGAGCCGGCAGTATTCACCGGAGTCGTGTTCGCCGCGAGCGAGCTTCGCCCAGAACGCCCGGTATTCCGCGCTGCCGGCGAACGCCGGGTCGACGAACATTCGATGATGTTTGCCACGGATTTCGCCGATGGAGTAACCGACGGCGCGCAGGAAGTTCTCGTTGGCCTCGCGGATGGTGCCGTCCAGATCGAATTCGATGACGGCCTGTACTTGATCGATCGCGCGCAGCTTGGCCTCGCAGTCTGCCGCCTCGAGTTTTCGCGCCGTGATGTCGGTACAGATCTTCACGACTTTGAAGGGCTTGCCGTCGAGATCGAGAATCGGGTTGTACGTCGCTTGCAGCCAGACTTCGCGCGCGTCCTTGCCGATGCGCCGATACTGACCGGAACAGAATTCACCGCGCGCCAGACGGGCCCAGAACTCTCGGTACTCTGCGCTTGCGGCGAACGCAGGGTCGACGAACATCCGGTGATGTTTGTCACGGATCTCCTCGAGCGAATAGCCGACGACGCGCAGGAAGTTTGGGTTGGCGGTGAGAATCGTGCCGTCCAGTGCGAATTCGATCACCGCTTGGGATCGATCGACGGCCGCGGCCAGGCCGCGCAACTGCGCCAGTTCGAGCGTCTCGGCAGACGGCGTGCGTCGGGCCGCCGCGCGGCGCATGAATTTCAGAACGTTCGGCATGATGTGGCCACCCCTCCCGTTGCTCATGGCGCTCGCCGGCGGCCCTGACGGCGCGGCGGGTCACATCCTGTTCGTCTGGAGAGATAGCGGCATCGGAGCGGCGCACGTAAGCAGATTGGGCCGCTCCGTGACCGAGAGTGTGACGTGAGTGCGTTTTAGGGCACCGCCTCAGGCGTAAACGTGTGCTTGAGCGTCTACCGCCGGGAACGGTGTTGCGGGCGCTCGAGGACCGCGATCGCGGTGGCCCGCGCTCACGGGGTGCCGGCCGCGACTTCAAGCAGCGCGAGCGCCCCAGCTAAGCGCTCCGCCCGACTGCCGTCCAGACCGTAGCGCTGCAGGATGTACCGGGGATCGTTGTAGACCATCCAGGTCTGCCCCTGTTCGTCCTCCCACACGAGCACCTTGAGCGGCAGATCGAGTCCGACGGCCGGGACCTGTTGCATCAACGGCGTGCCGGCCTTGGGATTGCCGAAAATCAGCAGCTGTTCAGGGCGCATCTGCAGGCCGACGCGGGTCGCATCGGCGCTGAAGTCGATGCGCGCGAACACCGCAATACCGTGCTGCGCGAGGGTCGCCTCGAGGCGGCCCATGGTGTCCGGCACAGAGTGCGTCGAGCGCATGCGGATGCATCCGGGATAATCCTGTTTGACACTCATCCGTGAGCTCCGCTTGGGCCAGTGGTCAGACCCCCCAGTGCTGAATCGTAGGCGATTGCAGGCGGGAGTTACACCGTGAGGGTATTCGTGGGCGGGCACACGCCCGCAATGATCCGAGGACGCACGAGCGGAGTCCGGGGGTCTGCGACATCGAATCGTGGCGGCTCGCGACGCTGCGCGCGGTCCGGCGCCGGGGAACGTCGCTGCCCTATTCGACCGTGACCGATTTGGCGAGATTCCGCGGTTGATCAATGTCGGTGCCGCGCGCCAGGGCGACACGGTACGCCAGCAGCTGCAAGGGAATATTGAGCAGGATGGGATCAAGTTCGGGTTCGGACGCCGGCACCTCCAGGACCCCCTGGGCTGCGACTTCGCGCGGTCCCGGCTGGGTGACAAGGTACACCGGGCCTCGCCGCGCACGGATCTCCTCGATGGTGGAGAGATTTTTGGTCAAGAGCTCATCGCGCGGCAGAATCACCACCGTCGGGCTGTCAGGATCGATGAGCGCGAGCGGACCGTGCTTGAGTTCCGAGTCGGGGTACGCCTCCGCGTGCTGATAGCTGACTTCCTTCAGCTTCAGCGCGCCCTCCATGGCGATCGCGTACCCGGCGGCCCGACCGATGAAATACACGTCGCGGTGGCGGGCGATCGCCCGGGCGAGCGTGTCGATGGGCCCCTCGTTGGCCACAATCGCAGCAACCTGCCCCGGCAGTGCCTCTCCAGCGCTGACAGCAGCCGTTCACCACGCGCGGCCGAGAGATCGCGCAGACGCCCCAGGTGCAGCGCCAGGCGCGCGAACGCCACCGCCGTGCAGGTGAAGGTCTTGGTGGAAACCACCGCAATTTCAGGCCCCGCGTGCAGGTAGATGCCGCGACCGCAGGCGCGCACGATGGTGCTGCCCACGGCATTGACGATCCCCAGGGCGTGACCGCCCTTGCGGGTGACCTCCTGGACCGCCGCCAGAGTATCGAAGGTCTCCCCGGACTGGCTGACGGCAAGGTAGAGCGTGTCGGGCTCGATGACCGGATTGCGATAACGGAACTCTGAGGCCGGTTCGGCATGGGCCGGAATGCGGGCAATCTGCTCGATGAGCTGCGCTCCGACACAGCCCGCGATGTAAGCCGACCCGCACCCGAGAATCTTGACGCGCCGGACGGCGAGCAGCTCCCGGGCCGCCATCTCAATGCCGCCGAGATGGGCGGTGTGGAACCGCTTGTCCAGGCGCCCGCTCAACGTGCGTCGGATGGCGTCGGGTTGCTCGAGAATTTCCTTGTGCATGTAGTGCGCGAAGGTCCCCTTGCTCAGCGCTTCGCTCTGCCAGTCGAGCACCAGAGGGACTTTCACGGTCGGTCCGCCCTCGAGAGTGGACGTCTCGTAGCGGTCGGCGCGAACGACTGCGATTTCTCCGTCGTCTAGGTGCACGATTCGGGGCGTATGACGCACCAGCGCTGCGGCGTCTGACGCGATGAACATTTCGCGCTCACCGATCCCCAGGATGACCGGACTGCCTTGACGGGCGACGAGCAGTGCGTCGGGACGCTCGGCGTCGAGCACGGCGATGCCATAGGCGCCGGTGATCATCTGCAGGGCGGCGCGAACCGTCTGCTCGAGCGTTTCGCCCGGCATCGCGGCGATCAGGTGCGCGAGCACCTCGGAATCGGTGTCGGAACGAAACTGCACCCCCTGGGCGAGCAACTGTGCGCGTAGTGCCTGGGCGTTCTCGATGATGCCGTTGTGCACGACCGCATAGCGGTTGGCGGCATCCGCATGCGGGTGCGCGTTGCGGTCGTTTGGTTCACCATGCGTCGCCCAGCGCGTGTGCGCAATGCCGGGGGTTCCTTTCAGGCCCGGCGGCACGAGCCGCTCGAGATCGCGCACGTTGCCCTTGCTCTTGTAGATGCGCAGCGCACCGCCGCGCACGGCGGCCACCCCGGCGGAGTCGTAGCCACGGTATTCGAGGCGACGCAGCCCCTCCATCAGGATGGGGGCCGCATCCTGTCGACCGATATATCCGACGATCCCACACATGACGCACCTCGCCTGCACATTCGAGACGGGGCCGCCCGGGCGCGCGGCGCAGACCCGAGGCGACTTCCGGTGATGCTCAGCCGTAGATGAGCCGGCGGATCTGCGGCTCGGTGTACGGCGGGGCGCGGAATCGCCAATGGAGCAGTTCCGCGGCCAATTGCGTGTAGATCACGGCGTTCGCCCAGCCCGCCGCCTGCAACGCCCGGTGACGGCGGCGCACGAAACCTTCGGGGGTCTCGGCGAGAAAGCTGAGCACCTCGTCCACCACGTGCCGTGCTTCCAGGGGCGACAGGCGGCTGGTCCGCGTCAAATAGCCGACCAAGTCCTCGAGCGCTTCCAGATCTGACACGCTGAGCTCAGTATGAGGTCAATGGGGGTCGGCGAGCGGCGAGTTTGCCCGAAGTCGGGCAGAGATGCAGAATATTGGCGACGATGGAATTTCGACGCGGCGCCCGGCTCCGTGGGCAGTCTGCGCCGGAACCGATAGGATAAGGTCTCCGCCAGCCGGTCCCGGACTTCGCACCGCCAATGGATCTCGCCCCATCCCAGGCCTCCGATCGCCCGCGCCCGACGGTGTTCCTGAGCTATGCGAGCGAGGACCGCGCGGCGGCCCAGCGCATTCGCGACGCGCTGCCGGCCCTCGGCCTCGAAGTCTGGTACGACGAGAGCGAACTGCTCGGCGGAGACGCCTGGGATCAGAAGATCCGCGGTCAGATCCGCGACTGCGACTTCTTCATGCCGGTCATCTCGGCGCATACCGATGCGCGCCGCGAAGGTTACTTTCGGCGCGAATGGCGCCTGGCGACCGAGCGCACCCTCGACATGGCCGACGACTCGGTATTTCTCGTCCCCGTGGTGATCGACGATACCCACGAAGCCGATGCGCGCGTACCAGATAAATTCCGCGCCGTGCAATGGGTCCGGGTGCCCGGCGGTGAGCCGAATGCCGCGCTCACGTCCCTCGGCCGCAGGCTTGTCTCAGGAGAACACGCAACGCCGCCGACCCGGCGCGCCGCGAAAATTTCCGCGAGCCCGTCGCGCACGCCGCCCCCGCGCCGGAACTTCCCCGCATTCCCGCGCGAGGAGCCTGGTCAGCGCGCGCGCTTTTGGGCGCAAGTGGGGGGATGGGCGCTTCAATCGATCTGGACTGCCTTTCAGCGACTCCCCAAATGGGTGCGAGTGATCATCTACGTCTGGATTGCCGTGGTGATTCTGCAGTTCAGCACGAGTTCACAACGCGACCTGCAACCGACGCCCGCGCGACTGAAGAATCTCGCGCAGGCCGAGAAGATTCTCAAAGCCCTCCCGCAGAGCGCACCGACCGCTGCGGCGGCCAAGATTCTCGCCCAGTTGGGCGCGCAAAAGACGGCCGCCCGGGCAGGCACGGCGGCGGGAACGCAGGTGTCATTGCTCGCCATCCGATTCTCGGCCGCTGCGGGTGATTCGGCGGCCCGGAACCTCGCCCGGGATGCGTTCGACGCCGCGCTGGGCCAACTCGCTCGGCTGCATCACGCCCGTGTGACGCTCAGTCCGTCGCCGCTCGCCACCCTCGAGGCGGCCGCAGCCGCGCAGCGAGCGCAGGCTGACCCCTCCGGTTACGTGCTCTACGGCGGCCTGAGAGGCCCGAGCCCCACACCGACTCTCGAGGTTCGGATTGCCGAGGCGGCTCACGGCTCGGTGATCTGGTCGAAATCTTACCCCGTGCAGCGCACCGATCCGGCGCGGATCGCGGCGGACGTGCGGGTCGAGGTACAGAGGCTCGAGAAGGAATGAGGACACCGCCGATGCAGGAGCCGCGTGCCGGGCAGACTCCTGCCCGCCCCACCGCGGCCGTCACCGACCCGAGCGACGCGCCGTTCATCATCGGCGTGTCGGGACACAGAGATCTCGTCCCGCACGACACCGCGCGCATCCGTGCCGCGATCACGGCGTTCCTCGAGGAGATTCGTGCTTGCCTGCCGCATACCGAAATCCGCGTCATGGCCGGCATGGCGAGCGGCGCCGACCTGTTGGCGGCGCAAACTGCCCTCGACCTGGGCCTGGGCGTCGAGGCAATGCTGCCGTTGCCCTTGGCGCAGTACGCCGCGGATTTCGAGGCTGCCGCGCTGCGTGATCTCCAGACGCTGCTCGCCCACCCGAAGGTGCACTGCACGGAACTGCCACTGACGCATGATCCGGTCAGCGGTCGCACCGAGGCCGAGCACAGGAACGCGCACTACCTGAACCTCACGCGCGAATTGGCCGGCAGCTGTCATCTGCTCCTGGCGCTCTGGGACGGGGAATCCTCGACCCGGCCCGGCGGTACCGCCGATACCGTGTTGCGCTACCTTGGCCTGCGCTCCGATCGCAGCGCTGAGGACAGCCCGATGCTCTTCAGCGACGCCTCCGCGGAGCAGGATCCGGATTCGCGGCTGGTGTATTGGATCCCGACGGCGCGCCGCGGCACCGGCGCCGTAGGCGAGCCCGCCGCGCCCTGCTACCTGTCCGGTCTGGGTGACAACGTCCTGCAACGCTGGACCGCAATGCCGCGCTCACTGCATGAGCAGCTCGGCGAGCTCGACACCTACAATTGCGAGTACCGTCGGCTCGCGAATGACGGACGGACACGGGCGGCGGCGGACTCATTGATGAATTCACTGTCGGGTGACGTTCCGTTGCCAGCCGATGCCCGCCCGTGGCTCGCGCGTATCGATGCGCAGTACGGCAAGGCAGATGCCCTGGCGTTGCACTTCCAGGTGCGCTCCGACCGCCTTTTCGTGTTCTTCACGGCCACCACGTTCCTGATGGGATTTGCCTACCTGGCGTACGACAAGTTCATCGAGAGCCGCATACTGCTCTTTGCCTACCTGCTCGTGCTGCTCTCGGGCTTCGGGTTATATCTCCTTCTCGACGGGCGCCACTGGTTCAGCAAACACCTGATGTACCGCGCGCTGGCCGAGACGCTGCGCGCGAAATTCTATCTGTCCGTCGCCGGAGCAGACCATCTGGTCGACGCCGATGAAGTGATCTCCCTGTCCGGAATCAATCGCTTCCACGGATTCAATTGGATCGCGGACGTGATCACCGGACTCGGTCGCCCGGCCGGCGGGGCACGGGAGGTGTCGCATGAGCCGCATCTCGACAGCGTCGAGAACGCTTGGATCGAAAGTCAGTGCCGCTATTTCGCCGCCAAAATTTCCCGGCTGGAACGCAGTGGGCGTCGGACCCGCCTACTGAAGCGGGGCCTGTTCGGGGTCATCCTCGTGGCCATCGCCTGCCTGATCGTGCTCGGCCGCGGTCAAGCGCCACTGGGCCTCAGACTCGACGTTCCGCTCCGAAACGTGCTGACGTTTGTGCTGGGGCTGCCGGCGCTGGTGCTGGGCGTATGGGAATTACACCAGAACAAGATGGCGGTGCGAGAACTTCTCTGGCAATACCGCAATCAACTCGATCATTTCGCACGCGCTCGCGCCCGCCTGGTCCAGACTTCCTCGGCCGTGCGCCGTCGTCACGTCCTGGCCCGATTGGGCAAGGACTCCCTGATGGAGAGTTACCTCTGGACGATTCATCGCTACCACCGGGAACACGAACCCGGTCGGGGCTGACGGTCCGCTGAGCGCGCACAGGTCCGACGCAGTACCGATCCCTCTGGTTCACATCGGCCAACGCCCCTCGGGCAGTTCATCGGAGCACTGAGCCACGGCTACCGTGGTGAACCGCCGATAGAGTACCCCATCAGAATGGGAGACTTCGACGTGAGCGTTCGGCGCGAACCGCGACATCACCCGCACCGCCATCGTATCGATAATCTGCTGAGCGGCGTGCTGGTTCGGCCGTAACCGGGCACACCCGCCGTCGAGACGTCGAATTCAGGCGTGAGTGCGCAAACCACCAGCATCCAGCACGCGCCATATGAAGTCCATCCATAGAGCAGAATCAGCGTCGGTCTCGCGCTTGCGACTCTCAGATCCGGTATGCTCGCGTCGCCTGCCTGACAGATTCTGATGGTCTAATTGAATTGTCGAATTTGATGCGATGGCGGGTCTCGCTGATCAGAATCGGTGATTGCGCCGCTGATAAAATTAAGAATCCCAGATGAACAAGCATCCCGCGGATGACAGCGATGAGACGCGCCCCGCCAAAGCGTACTTGCCCGACGTTCGAGATGGATTGACCCGTCGCGAACGCGTCGTGTTACACGTGCTGCATGAAGCACAAGTCGAACGCGGCGACCGCAACGTGCCGACTGTGATGCTCTGGGGGCGGGTCTGCGAGCATTTCTACATCAGCCCTGAGGAACTCTCAGAGATGCTGTCTCGCCTTGGAGCACGGCGGTAGTTTTCGAAAAGGCCAGGGCGTCGTGTGGGATCGAGAGACGCTGCAGACGAGGAGCGCCCCTCAATCGACTTGACTGCGGCGGCCGAGAGCTGAGTTCGGTCTGACGGTGGGTAGGCGCGAATGGAACCCTATTGGGAAACAGGCGAGTCGACTGCGCCTCGTTATTGTTTGATTCAATGGCGGAATCTTAAAGAGTCGCCATGCAACGCCTGCCGGTCACCGTGATGATCGCGGCACGTCGTGCCGCACTTTCGCACCACGGCCGATGGAGCGGAAGCTGCGACTAGGCGGCGTTATGGGCCGTGGTCCGGCACGCCACAAGGTGGCTACACGCTGCGAAGGACTCTCGGCAGAACGGCGATCGGCCGCTTGCATTCCCCGAGGGATGTCTCTATAACTACGCCATGCGTAGTACGCGACACGTAGTACCGCCTGCGGATCACGCCGCGTTGGGCCATTACTCCGATCCCCCGCTATTGGTATTGGCGAGTCTGGCAGGGGGCCCCAAGCATGGTCATGCGATGATCGAAGACATCGCGGGTCTCTGTGGAGCCCGGCTGGGACCAGGCACGCTGTACGGGGCCATTTCCCGTCTCGAAGCCCGCGGCCTGATCGAACCTCTGCCGCCAGAGGAGCGGCGCCGCCCGTATCAGATCACCGCAGCCGGCGCGCGTATGTTGCGCGCGCAGCTTTCGACGCTGCAGCAATTCGTCAATGCCGGCACAAGAAGACTGAAGTTTGTATGAACCGCACCTGCGCCCGCTGGCTGTTGCGCGCCTATCCACCCGCCTGGCGCGAGCGCTATGGCGAGGAGTTCGCGGACTTCCTGCGCGCAGGTCCCGGCGGTGTGGGCGCGATCTTTGACGTCCTGCGCTCGGCCTTCCGCGAACACGGTTCTCCACCACCCAATGGAGGGCTCGTTATGAATGAATATCCCGACTCCATCCTCGCGCTCTCTAAGCACCCGAGTGCCTTGGTACCGATGGCGTTGTCCGTCGCAGCGCTCAGCGTGACCCTCGTTGCTCTCGCCAGATTCGGACTCCCGCCGCCGCACGCCGATGAAGGCACCGTGGCTCACACCTGGCAGTTGCTGATGGTCTGCCAGGCGATCGGGATCGCCTGGTTCGCGGTCAAGTGGTTGCCGCAAAGGCCGCGGTTGACGAGCGGCGTTCTCATCATTCAGGTTGCACTGGCCGTCGTCGCCATGGCGCCGGTGTACCTTCTCGGATTATGACCTGATCGGCAGGACCCGTCGGCAGACGAGACGTTCCCGTGAATTCGTTTTTTGCAGTCGACTCACGGCGTGATGAGCGCTCCGGGTCATCGAAATGCCCGCGCGACGGAACGGTGCGAGAGCGAGATCAATCCCCTCGGTCTCGTGGTGCGCGGCAACCTGGTCTACCTGGTCTGCACGTTCCGGGACTATGAGGATGTCCGCCAGATCCCGATTCATCGGATCCGAGACGCAAAGCTACTCGAGAAAGACGCAACGCGCCCCCGGGCCTTTGGTCTCGATCAATACATTGCCCGCGGAGCATTTCAGTATCTCAATGGGGACGTCACCGGCAAGACTATTAAACTCAAGGTAATTCTCGACCGAGGCGCTTCAGCGCATCTCGCCGAAACGCCGCTCAGCAGTGACCAAACCATAAAGAACCTCAACGAGGGTGAGGCCCCGGTCACCGCATCAGTTCAGGATACTCAGCAAGTCGAATGGTGATTGCGGGCATTTGGGGACGCTGCGCAGGTGAAGGCCCCTAAAGGGCTGCGGGATCGGATGAAGGCGACGCTCACCCGAACCGCCACTCGCTATCGTGATCGAGCCCGGAGGACCGAGATGCCCCTCCTATCCAAATCGAAGCTGATGGCGTTTCGGCAGTGTCCCAAGCGACTCTGGCTGAACGTGCACCGGCCTGACCTCTGCCAGAAATCGAAGTCCGCGCAGTCTCGCATCCAGGTAGGACACGGACTGGGCGAAGTGGCGCGGCGGCTCTATGACCCGGACGGCAGCGGAACCGTCCTGGATGTGCTGACGGAGGGATACGATGCCGCCTTCGCCAGGGCGCTGGCGATGTGAGTTTTGCCGACGCCTGAGGGCCAGAGCAGCACGGTGTACGGCCCGAGCTTCGCTGAACGCGGTTCACGCGGCCCGTAGCGGGCCGCTGCTTGCGGATCTTCCGAATTCCGCCATCTTGACTCAGATGGTCCACTTTTACCCCGACGCAGTGGGTCACATTACCATCGGCGGTGACACCGTAAGCCTCACGCAGAGGCCACATTGACGAAGCGCCACTTGTAGCTGTAGCGCACGTCGGAGCTCGGTGTATTGATCTCATCGACGCGCGTGCCGGTGCGCAGCGCGGTTTCGATAGCTGCGTTCAGGCGCTCGAGCAGGATGGAGACAGGCTCGGCGGACCGGCGCTTGAGCATCACGAGGGTTTTCTTTCCGTCATGCGCGACGGCCGCCCCGACGATGGGCTGTACGGCGCCGGGCATGATCTGGCCGCCGGCGTCGATCAGGACTTCGATGTGCGCCAGAGCTGCATGGGTGGTTTTGCTCATGCGGCTTGTGTCAGCGGCTGGGTGAGTCGATGAGACACGCACCACGGCAGGAGCTCATCGATGCGGTGGATGGTGTGCGCAGCGACGCGCTCGAGCACATAGTGCAGATGGGCATGCGGATCGATGTCGTTCAGTCGGCACGTTCATGCCGAGCGCCTGACTATGCCGAACAAGGCGTTTCGCGAGACGATTTCGCCAGGGTTTGCCAACGTCCGATTCGGCATAGTTTGATGGCTTCTCCAGCACATTCCGTGCGGAGGAGAAGTCATGGCTACGGCTACGTTCATCAAGAAGCCCCAGAGGTTGCGTCGTTTGCGTCAGGGCCCGTTGGGGGCGCACCTGGAGTTGTTTTCCGCCCGGCTTTTAGCGGAAGGGCATTGTAAGCAGAGTGCCTGGCGCAACATTCGGGTGGTCGACGATTTCGGTCGGTGGCTTGCCCGCAGAGGCATAGTCGTTGGAGACATCGACGAGGCGGTCGTAAATCGCTATATGGCGTTCCGCGTGCGGTATCGCCATCCCTTTCTGAGCGATCGACCCGCATTGAACCGGTTCCTTGCCGTACTGCGCGAGGAAGCGCTGATTGCGCCGCAGCGTCTGCCTCATCTGAGCGCTGATGAGCAGATTGTCGCGGACTTCCGGCATCACCTTCGCGAGCAAGGAGGCTATGCTCCGAGGACCATCATTACGCATCTGCCCACCTTGCGGCGATTTCTCGCCGAGCACTGCAAGAGCGGGCCGAGGGGCCTCTCCAGACTCGTCGCCGCGGACATCGTGAGCTTCGTGGCTCATCACGCGCCGCATCAAAGCGCGCGTTCCACGAGTCGCATGTGCTGGACGCTGCGTTCGTTCTTGCGCTATCTGCGCTACAAGGATTTGATTTCGATCGACTTGGCGAGTGCTGTTCCTTCGGTGCGGACCTGGCGATTCGCATCGTTGCCCCGATATCTGGCGCGTGGAGAAGTCCAGAAGGTTCTCGATGCCATCGATCGAAGCACATCACTTGGTCGGCGAGACTACGCGGTGCTGCTACTGCTCGCACGCCTGGGATTGAGAGCCAGTGAAGTAGCGACGTTGTGCCTTCAGGATATCGATTGGCAGGATGGCGTGTTGTCGATCCGGGGAAAAGCACGTCAAAGAGCGCAGATGCCACTGCCGAGCGAGGTGGGAGCCGCGATCGGCGATTATCTACAACATGGCAGGCCGCGCTCCCAAAGCCGACGAGTATTTCTGCGCGAGTGGGCCCCGCAGATCGGCTTCGCATCGGCTGCAAGTGTGACGATGATTGCGCGCACGGCGCTCGATCGAGCGCAGGTCGACACGCCTCGTAAAGGCGCGCATGTGTTCCGACATACTTTGGCCACCACATTACTGCGCTCCGGAGCGTCGCTGACGCAGATCGGGCAGCTTCTGCGCCATCGCTCTCAAGACAGCACTCGGATTTATGCCAAGGTCGATATTGAGGCATTGCGGGGTTTGGCGATGCGGTGGCCGGGCGGTGTGTCATGAGCGCCTTAGAGACCGCCGTGGCGGAGTACATCGCCCTGCGCCGCAGCCTTGGATTCAAGTTCTTCGCTCCGGAGCAACGACTGAAGGGCTTCGTCCGCTTTATGGCGCAACGTAAGGCCACGGTCATTACGTATCCGCTCGCTTTGGAGTGGGCAACGCAACCGCCGAACAAGCGAGCCTCGTGGGCTCTGCGGTTTTCTGACGTGCGCGGGTTGAGTCAGTATTTGCGTAGTCGCGAGCCTCGTACGGCGGTGCTGCCCGCGCGAGTGCTGCCTTATTCTAAGCGCACCAAGCCCCACCTGTATTCGGATCGTGAGATCAGCCAGCTTCTGGCGGCAGCGTTCGCCTTGCCGCCGGCCAAAGCACTGCGTCGCTGGACCTATCATTGCCTGTTTGGGCTGCTCATTGTCACAGGCCTGCGGATCGGCGAGGCAATGGCCCTGAAGCGCACCGATGTTGATCTCACGGAAGGGATTCTCAGGATTGACGGGGCCAAGTTCGGTAAGACGCGTCTGGTGCCCCTGCATGCGACGACCTGTACGATCCTTCGCCGTTACGCCAGGCAACGAGATGCGCATCTTGATCCGCCTCGAAGCCCTTATTTCTTCGTTGCGGAGCAAGGTGGGCGACTGCGGCACCAGTACGTGTATACAGTGTTCTGGCGACTCTCGCGACAGATCGGTCCGCGGAACCCCTCGGATCACACCGGGCCTCGCATTCATGACTTTCGCCATTGTTCCGGCAGCCGGATTATTCCGGCAACGGACGTTCGGGGGCTCTGTTTCCCGGGGGATCGCGCGAGCGGGTACGCATCGGTGGCGGAATAATCAGAGGGTATTGAGGAAGGCCAAGATGCGATCGCTGGGCCGATACCGAGTGGTACGCGCCTTTGTAGCGGCCGTTTTTGCCAAGGCATCTTCCTTGAGCTGCATGTCAGCTTGCAGGTACATCGATGTGGTTTCAACGTTCTCGTGACCCAACCAGAGCGCGATCACGGAACGATCGACGCCATGGCGAAGTAAGGTCATTGCCAATGAGTGCCTCAGGGAATGGAACGTCACCCGTTTCTTGATCAATGACGGGCAGTGACGGCGAGCGACAAGCAGATGCTTTTCGAGCAGGTATTCCAAGCCGTCATGTCCCAAGGCGGTGCCCCGCGTAGTCGGGAAAAGCGGATCGGACGGTTGCCCCTCGCGTTCCCGCAACCAAGCGCGCAGCACCGACACCGCTTCCCTACGAAGCGGTGTGCATCGGGTCTTCCTGCCTTTGCCCAAGCATTGTACGTGTGCGCCAGTTCCCAGGATGATGTTCTCGCAGCGAAGTCCGATGACTTCTGCCGCCCGCAGTCCAGTCTGCACGGCGAGGAGCAATATCGCTCGATCGCGCCGCCCGCTCCAGGTTTTGAGGTCTGGAGCTGCAAGCAGAGCGTCCGTTTCCGCCGGCGTGAGAAAGCAGATGGCCCGACGCACGTAGCGTTTACTGGGTATGGCCAGCACGCGCTGCGCCAGGGCACTGTACTCCGGTGCATGCAAGGCAACGTAGCGAAAAAAGGAATGAATAGCGGCGAGGCGCACGTTGCGGCTGCGGGCGCTGTTACCGCGTTTTTTCTCCAGGTGATCGAGGAACGTACCAAGGAAGGGTGTATCCAGGTCCGGCACGGTTACTTGCGAAGGCGCTCTACCGAGGCGTTGCTGTACGTACTGCAGCAGAAGGCGAAAAGTATCGCGATAACTGGCAATGGTGTGAGGACTGACCTGTCGCTGTTGCATCAGTCGATCCACGAAGAATGACTCCAGCAGAACGGGGAAGGATTTGGTGGCATTCATGACCGAGCCCTCCGCTCCGATCGCTCCATCCGCTTCAGTGCGTAGCGCAGTAACTGCGGAGTCGCCGTCAGGTACCACTGCGTGTCCGTGATGTGGGCGTGCCCCAAGTACGTGGAAAGCTGCGGCAGGTGGCGCTCGACGTCGACGCCACGGCGATACCACTTCAACAGTGTCTGGATGGCCAGTCGGTGGCGCAGTCCATGCAGACGCGGTCCATGCGAGTCGCCGGGAGCGCGAAGGCCAATCTGGTGCGAGAGTTTGACGAAGGTCCAGCGGAGCACGTCATAGGTCACTCGAGTGCCCCGGTCGGAGAGAAAGAAGCAAGGACTACTGGGGCTGGGAACCAGGCGATCCCGACGCCTCGCATAACGCTTCAACGCGCGTTGCGTGGAAGCGTGAACCGGAACGTATCGGCTTTTGCCGAATTTGCTCTGGCGAACGGTGAGCACGCCACTTTCCAGGTCCACATCGTCACGAAGGAGATGCAATGCCTCGTTCGCGCGCAGACCGGTAGCGACGTACAACCCAAAGAGCGTGGCGAACGTGTGCGGTCGCAATCCGATCGCGGAGGGCAATTGCGGGGCCGCCTTGATCAGATCGAGAACTTGCTCATCGCTGTAGAGATTCGGTGAGACGCGCCGATACTGATAGGGCAGCAGATCGGGTGGCGGCACTACGTTGTGCGGATCGATGCCATGACAGTATCTTGCGAAGCGCCGCACCATTCCCAAGCGGTTGGCCCACTGGACTGGCGTGGCATGGGCGGGTTGGGTCGCCCACTTCAAGGCGAGTTCGGTGGTAATGTAGTCCGCACGCTCGCGTTTGGCGAACTCGACGAACCGTTGCAACAGCCGCCCGGCCAGGCGCAGCTTGTATCCCAAGGCGCGACGTACTGCGAGGTACTCCTCAAGCGCGGTGTGCAACGAACTCATGCCCCACCCCCCATCCACGGAAGGGCAATGCCGCGCAGGGCGTCGATATCAACCTTGGCGTAGATCTGCGTCGTCGTCGGCTGGCGATGGCGAAGGAGTTGGCCGATCTCCCCGAGCGATGCGCCTCGGCGCAGCATCTGCGTTGCCAGGGAATGGCGAAATAGGTGCGCCCCTTTGAACGCCGGACTCAGTCCGGCACGCTTGAGGGCACGACGCACCACACAGCAAATGGCGCTGAGGCGAAGGGCATGCCACGGCGCTTTCAGCCGGATGAAGACCTTGCGAGTCGAACAGGTCGGACGCACATGACGCAGATAGTGAACGAGCGCTTTGCCCACCTCCTGAGGCAGCGGCAATCGTTCGAATCTCTGACCTTTGCCGCGGACGAGCACCTCGCCGCGTTCCCAGTCCAAATCGTCCAAGGTCATGGCGAGCACTTCGCCACCGCGCAAACCCAGTCGAGCCAGAAGCAGCAAGATCGCGTAGTCGCGCTGGCCGGAGGGCATGCTGTGATCGCAGCTCTTGAGCACTCGCTCGACCTCCTCTGGCGGAAGAAACTTTGGAATGTCGGACAGTCGCCAATCAGCTACCCCCAACAATGCTCCGGCTAGGTCTGTCTTTGTCTTGCCACGCTGGTGCAGAAAGCGCAGAAACGAGCGCGGTGCCGTGACGGTCAGCTGGGTATGCCTGCGACCGACACGCTGCCCTTCACGAACAATGAAGCGATGCAGGTCCCTCGGGGTGAGGTCGCGAAGACGCACGATCTTGTTCTGAAAATGCGCGTTCAGAAATCGCTGCACGATGGGGAGATAACCATCCACAGTCGCGCGCGCCAAGCCTCGCTCGCAACTCAGGAATCTCTCGTAGTCGCGTGCGAGCTGACCCATAGTGGAGCGATCGATGGCGGGATGTAATACGGGGGTCAGACCTCGGTCGCGCAAAAACATTAGCAACTGCTCACCGGTGAATCGATCGCCGCGTCCGCTTGCTCGGCGACGGGGACCGTGAAACTGCTGGAGCTTCTCCTCATCCAGCTTTGTCAGCGTTAGTCCATGCCGCGCGATCCATTGACTGAGGTCCACTGCCAGCGCGCACTTCGTCTTTACGGTCTGCGAGGCGTAACCCTCGCCGGTGAGGAACTCGGCAAATTGATCGATGTGCGGGACTATCGGCCCACTGCGATTGGCCATCGTCTGTCTCCTGGGTAGGGGGAAGATCCCCCGCGTGAGACCAGAACCGACTGCACCCACAATATCGAGATCGAAATCGACACTGCGGGATCTCGATGAATCCGCTTCCTTCGGGAACCAGCTGTTTTGTGACCGCCGTCTCGGTGGCTACCGGCCGGCCTTTGCGCCGTGCACGCGCCCCCGATTATTCCGCCGCCGATGCGTACCCGATCGCGCGATCCCCCGGGAAACAGAGCCCCCGAGCGTCCGTTGCCGGAATAATCCGGCTGCCGGAACAATGGCGATAATTCCGCCGGCGGAATTATCGCCATCGTTTTGCGGTACGCACGCTCGTGCTCTGGTATCGATCCGGTCAGCCGATCGAACAACTGCTGCCGGTGCTGTCCACGTATCTGGGTCATGTCTGCGTGCAAGACACATATTGGTACCTGTCCGGATGCCCCGAGCTTCTCGGCGAGGCAGTCAAGCGGCTTGACCATCGTTGGGAGGCTGCATCATGAACCGCACATCTTCCCTGCCCGCACTGATCGAGCGCTTCTTCACCGAGCGCTTGATGCGTCAGCAGCATGTGAGCATGCACACCGTCGCTTCGTACCGGGACACTTTTCGGCTGTTCCTGGGCTTCGCCTCGCAGCGGCGCAAGAGGCCTCCTTCGGAGCTGGAACTGGGCGAACTCGACGCTCCGCTGATCAGCGATTTTCTGGATCACCAGGAGGCCCAGCGCGCGGCGAGTACGCGGACCCGCAACCTGCGTCTCACCGCCATTCGTTCCTTCTTCCGATTCGTGGCCTTCGAAGAGCCCGCCTATAGCGCCCATATTGCACGTGTGCTCGCGATCCCCAGTAAACGCGGTGATAAGAAGCTGATTCATTTCCTCAATCGCCTGGAGATCGAGGCGCTTCTCGACGCGCCAGACCGGACGACTTGGCTCGGACGTCGCGACCATACCCTGTTGTCGCTCGCGATCCAGACGGGCCTGCGCCTGTCGGAGCTGATAGGGCTAGATCGGGACTCAATTTCGTTCGGCACCGGCGCTCATGTGAGCTGTGTCGGCAAGGGCCGCAAAGAGCGTTGTACGCCACTGCCGAGGCCACTGACGGTGACCCTGCAGCGTTGGCTCAAGGAACCGCCACCGCACAACGCAGTCGCGCTTTTCCCCAACGTGCACGGTGGTCGGTTGAGCGGCGATGCCGTACAATATCTGCTCGGCAAGTACGTCAAGGTCGCTCGTGCACGGTGTGCCTCATTGAGGCAAAAACGCGTCTCGCCGCACGTGTTGCGCCACACCGCAGCGATGGAGTTGCTCCAGGCTGGAGTCGACTGTTCTGTGATCGCGTTGTGGCTCGGTCACGAGTCCATGGAGACCACGCAGGTTTATCTGCATGCTCATATGGCGCTCAAGGAAGCCGCACTGGCGAAGGTTCCAATTTTGAAGGGTCGATCCAAAGGCCGATATCGCCCGCCTGATCGCTTGCTGCAATTTCTCCATGGCCTGTGAAGTGCACGACTATGCCGAGTGACGCTGATACCTTCCACGATCGCGAACACGGGGGCGTCACCGTTCTCGCGCATCGGGGAGCCTTCATTCGGCATAGTCAGGCGCTCGGCATGAACCTGTCCATGCCGCATGCGGCATGGACAGGTGCCGATCAGGCTGTAGAGACGCGCTGTGGTCTCGCCGGCAGCGTCCGATCCGGCAAAGAGATAATTACGCCGGCCGAGCATTGTCTCTCTAATTCAGCCGTTATTCGACCGTGACACTCTTTGCCAGGTTGCGTGGCTGATCAACATCCGTGCCTTTCAGGATGGCCACGTGGTAGGCCAGCAGCTGTAATGGAACGGTGTATACCGCCGGTGCCTGGAAGTACGTGACGTGCTTCGGCATCTCGATGACCGTCACGCCATCGCTCGGCTGCAAACCGGACTCCGGATCGGCGAATACGATCAGCTCTCCGCCGCGCGCCCGCACCTCCATGAGATTCGACTTGAGCTTCTCGAGCAGGTCGTTGTTGGGTGCCACCGCAATGACCGGCATGTCGGCATCGACGAGCGCCAGCGGCCCGTGCTTGAGCTCACCGGCCGGGTAGCTCTCGGCGTGAATGTAGGAGATTTCCTTCAGTTTCAGCGCACCTTCCATCGCAATCGGATACAGCGCGCCGCGCCCGAGGAACAGCGTGTGATGCTTGTCGGCGAAGCGCTCGGCCAGCCGATGAATCAACGGATCGAGCGTGAGGACCTTCTCGATCATGCCGGGCAGTTCGACGAGCCGGCTCACCAGTCCGTGCTCGCGCTCGGCATCCGCACCGTGGTGGCGCGCCAGCGCGATGGTCAGCATCGCGAGCGCGGTCAGCTGCGTCGTGAATGCCTTGGTGGATGCCACTCCGATCTCCGGTCCGGCACGCGTCAGCATCACCAGATCGGATTCGCGCACCAGAGAGCTCTCCGGGACGTTGCAGATTGCGAGCGTCGAGAGGTAACCGGACTGGCGGGCGAGGCGTAGGGCCGCAAGCGTGTCGGCGGTTTCGCCCGACTGTGAAATGGTCACAAACAGCGTATCGCGCGGCACGAGCGGATGGCGATAGCGGTACTCGCTGGCGATGTCGACCGCGCACGGAATCCGGCAGATCTGCTCGAGGAAATACCTCACGACCGAGGCGGCGTGATAGCTCGTGCCGCAGGCGACGATGTGCACGCAAGCCGTACGCTTGAAGACGTCGGCCGCCGCCGGTCCGAATGCGGCTTCGAGCAGCCGGCCGTTGGCAACGCGTTCAGCCAGGGTGTCGGCGATGGCACGCGGCTGCTCGTGGATCTCCTTGAGCATGAAATGCCGGTACGGGCCTTTCTCGGCGGCGTCCGCACTGAGATCGCTCTCGCGGACCGCCCGTTCGACGCTACGGCCGTTGCGATCGATGATCCGCACCGAGGTTCGGCGGAGCTCCGCGAGGTCGCCCTCTTCGAGGAACATGAAACGTCGGGTCACCGGCAGGAGCGCGGCGACATCGGAAGCGACGAAATTCTCCTCGACGCCCAGCCCGATGACGACCGGACAGCCGGCGCGGGCCACGAGCAATCGGTCAGGTTCCCGCTCGCTGATGACCGCCAGGGCATAGGCGCCCTGGAGCTCCGCGACCGTGGCGCGCACGGCCGCGAACAGATCTTGATCGCCCCGCAGGTGATAGTGGATGCGATGGACGATGACTTCGGTGTCGGTTTCGGACTCGAATCGGTAACCGCAGCGCTCGAGGTCCGCACGCAGGGCTTCGTGGTTCTCGATGATGCCGTTGTGAACGATGGCGATACCCGCCTGCGACAGGTGCGGATGGGCATTGCGTTCACTCGGGGCGCCATGTGTCGCCCAGCGCGTATGCGCGATGCCGGTTGCACCGCCGGCGGGCGCCGCGGCGAGGGCCTCCTCGAGTTTCTTGACCTTGCCGACGGTGCGCACACGGGCCAGTTTGCCGTTGCCGATCACGGCCAGACCGGCCGAGTCGTAGCCTCGGTATTCCAGGCGACGCAGACCCTCGATGAGGACCGGAACGATGTTGCGCTCGGCAACGGCGCCGACGATTCCGCACATGAATGAGGCCTTCGGACTCGACAGGGGACGGACAGTTTGCCTCAAGTCGATCCGCCGAGGCAGGAACCGCGCACAGTTCACTCCGGCGAACGGTCCTCGGCCACCGGAGCCGCTCCGGGGCGCTGGTGGACCGACTCCGGACGCGCGAGTTACCCTGTTTTCGGCGATGAATGGATCAAAAAATGCCTATTTTGGCGCGCGTTCGAGACAATTCTCGGGCAAGCCTCAGCATCCGGGCGAAACCACGGTCATTGCGGATAGACCGCCGGCGCCGGTCTGCCTAGCGTGGCACGATGAGCGCACCGCACTGCAGCCCGCGCCTCCCGCCCCCGGACGTACGCCGCGTCGCCCTGGACAGTCTCGCGGATGCGGTCGCGCTGCTCGGGCGGCGACCCTTGTCCGATCGAGCCGTGCACGGTGTGCGCAAGGATTTGAAGCGTGCCCGGGCCATGCTGCGGCTGATGCGCGAGGGCCTGGGGGAGCACGAATATCATCGCGGGAACACCGCGCTGCGGGATGCCGCCCGGGACCTCAGCGCGGCGCGCGACAGCAAAGTCCTGCTCGACACGCTGCGGACTCTACCCCAGCATGGATCGGCGTCGGACCTGCGGGCGCGCCTGCGCAAGGAACATGCCCTGGCGCGCAACCACCTGCGGAGCGAGGCGTCCTCGGTGAAGCGGACCCGTCAGACCCTGCGCACGGTCGGGCGCGACCTGGCGGAAGCCTCCGCGGAGCGCTTCGACTGGCCGATCCTCCAGAGTGGTCTGCGCAGGGTCTACGCCCGGGCGCGCGCCGCGCTCGTGCAGGCTCGCCGGCACCCCACGGCGGAGAACCTGCATGAGCTGCGTAAGCAGACGAAGTACCTCTGGCACCAACTGCAGGCACTCCCCGTGGCACGGCCGCTCGAGGGGCCGCACCTTGCGACGGCGGCGCATCATCTGTCGGATCTGCTCGGTGGCGAGCACGACCTCGCCGCGCTGCGCAGCCGTGCGCTCGAGGCTCCGCTGCGCGGCGGCGCGCGGACCTGGCTGCTGGCTCACATCGACGCCCGCAGCGCCCGACGGCGTGGTCAGGCGCTGACGCTGGCGTCACAGCTCTATCGTGATCCGCCCGCCGTGTTCACGGCCCATGTGCTGCGGGGCTCGGCGCGGCGTCTGACTCGGCGGACTGCGTCTACTTCGTCTTGATCGGCCGCTGCCACTCATCGATCGTGGTCTGACGCGCCCGCGCGATGGTGAGTTTACCGGCCGGCACGTCTCGGGTGACGGTCGAGCCGGCGGCAATCGTGGCGCCCTCGCCGACCGTGATGGGCGCCACCAGCACGCTGTTCGATCCGGTATGTGCTCGATCTCCAATGCGCGTGCGGTGCTTGTTGGCCCCGTCGTAATTCGCGACGATGGTGCCGGCACCCACGTTGACCTGGGCGCCGACTTCGGCGTCACCGACATAGGAGAGGTGGTTGGCCTTCGACTCGCTACCGAGGGTCGCGTTCTTGACCTCGACGAAGTTGCCGATGTGCACCCCATCACCGAGCGCGGAGTGGGGCCGGATGCGCGAGAACGGACCGATGCGCGCACCGCGGCCGATCGTCGCGCCGTCGAGGACACAATGCGCGAACAGCTCGGTGTCATCACCGATACTGCAGTCACGGACGACACAGCCCGGACCAATCCGCACGTTGTTGCCAAGGGTCACGTGTCCTTCGAGGACGACGTTGACGTCCAGGAATACATCCTGCCCGTGAACAACGTCACCGCGCACATCGAGCCGTGCGGGGTCAGCGATCGTCACGCCCGCGCACATCAGCGCGCAAGCTGCATTGCGGCGGCACACCGCTTCGAGCTCAGCCAGCTGTACTTTGTCGTTAACGCCAAGCGCTTCGATGGGATCGGCGAGCGGCACCGGGGTCACGGTGACACCGGATCGTGCGGCGAGTCCGATGACGTCCGTCAGGTAATACTCGCCCTGGGCGTTGTCATTGCGCAGCGCCGACAACCAGCGCTTGAGCAGACGGGCTGGCGCGGCCAGCACCCCGGTGTTGCACTCACCGATGCTCCGTTCGGCCGCGGAGGCGTCCTTGTGCTCGACGATCCGGGCCACATGACCGGCCGCATCCCGCACGATCCGCCCGTAGCCGTTCGGATCGGCCGGCTGCATGGTGAGGACCGCGAGCGCGCCCGCAGCAGCGATGTCGAGGAGTCCGACGAGAGAGTGCGCCCGCAGCAGCGGCACGTCGCCGTAGAGCACCAGCACCGTGGCGGCATCATCGAGTTCGGGGGCGGCCTGCTGCAGAGCGTGCCCGGTGCCGAGCTGCTCGGCCTGATGCACCCACGTCAGCCCCGGCTCGGGGAAGGCGGCGCGCACCTGCTCTCCGCCATGCCCGTACACGACCTGGATGGCCGCGGGGGACAGTGCGCGCGCGCTCTGGAGCACGTGCGCCAGCAGCGGCCGGCCCGCAAGACTCTGCAGCACCTTCGGCCGGCGGGATTTCATCCGCTTGCCTTCGCCGGCGGCCAGAATGACGATCGAGAGTGTCGCGCTCGACGCGGCGGCGGGCCTGTTCATACGGCGATTATCGCCCGGACGGGCACGGTGCGCGATCAGCCGCGCACTTTGCGCAGCTTCGCGATGAGTTTCAGCTGGGCGGCGGCGCGGGCCAATTCCGCCAGCGCCTCGGCTTGGCTGACGTGGCTGCTGCGATCCTTCAGTGCCTCTTCGGCGCGCTGTTTCGCCGCGAGCGCGGCCGCCTCGTCGAGATCCTTGGCGCGCAGCGCCGTATCGGCGAGCACGGTCACCCGGTGCGGCTGCACCTCGATCGCGCCGCCACCGACGAAAAAGAACAGCTCCTCGCCCGCGGGCGTCTGCACCCGCACCTCGCCCGGCTTGAGCATCGAGAGCAGCGGCGCGTGGCGCGGCGCCACGCCGATGTCGCCTTGCGAGGCCGGCGCGAACACCATGGTCGCCAGCCCGGAGAAAATCTCACCTTCGGCGCTGACGACTTCAACCTGGAGCGTATGCGGCTCGGCCATGAAGGGCTCTCCTACTGAAGCGTCTTGGCCTTGGCCACGGCCTCATCGATGGTGCCGACCATGTAGAACGCCTGCTCGGGCAGGTGATCGAACTCACCATTGATGATGCCCTTGAAGCCACGGATGGTCTCGGCGAGCGGCACAGTCTTGCCGTCCTGGCCGGTGAACACCTTGGCGACGTTGAACGGCTGAGAGAGGAACCGCTGCACTTTACGGGCGCGATACACCGTCAGCTTATCGTCCTCGGACAGCTCGTCCATGCCCAGGATCGCGATGATGTCCTGCAGTTCCTTGTAGCGCTGCAGCACCGCCTGCACGCCACGGGCGACGTTGTAGTGCTCCTCCCCGACGACCAACGGGTCGAGCTGGCGGCTGGTCGACTCCAGCGGATCGACCGCCGGGTAGATACCGAGGGTCGCGATCTGGCGCGACAGCGCCACGATCGCATCCAGGTGCGCGAAGGTCGTCGCCGGCGACGGATCGGTCATGTCGTCCGCCGGGACGTAGACGGCCTGGATGGAGGTGATCGAGCCGGTCTTGGTCGAGGTGATGCGCTCCTGCAGCGCGCCCATTTCCTCCGCCAGCGTCGGCTGGTAGCCGACCGCCGAGGGCATGCGCCCGAGCAGCGCCGAGACTTCGGTGCCGGCGAGCGTATAGCGGTAGATGTTGTCGATGAACAGCAGCACGTCGCGACCGCGGGTGCCATCCGGATGTTCCTCATCGCGGAAATACTCGGCCATGGTCAGGCCGGTGAGCGCCACGCGCAGACGGTTGCCCGGCGGCTCGTTCATCTGGCCGTAGACCATCGCCACCTTGGAATTGCTGAGCTCCTGCGCGTCGATGACTCCCGCCTCGATCATCTCGTGGTAGAAATCGTTGCCTTCGCGGGTGCGCTCACCGACGCCGGCGAACACCGACAGACCGCTGTACTGCTTGGCGATGTTATTGATCAGCTCGAGCATGTTGACGGTCTTGCCGACACCGGCGCCGCCGAACAGGCCGACTTTGCCGCCCTTGGCGAATGGCACCAGCAAGTCGATGACCTTGATCCCGGTGACCAGCAGATCCTGTCCGCCCGCCTGTTCCTCGAACGACGGCGGTGGCCGGTGGATCGGCAGGCTCTGATCGGATGTGACCGGACCGCGGTTGTCCTGCGGCGCGCCGAGCACGTCCATGATGCGCCCGAGCGTCGGCTTGCCGACCGGCACGGTGATCGGATTGCCGGTGGCGAGGACCGCGAGGCCGCGCTTGAGTCCCTCGGAAGGACCCATGGCAATCGTGCGCACGATGCCGTCGCCGAGTTCCTGCTGAACCTCGAGCGTCAGGTCGACGTCCTTGAGCTTCAGCGCCTCATAGATGCGCGGAATCGCGTCGCGTGGAAACTCGACGTCGATGACGGCACCGATGATCTGGGTGATCTTGCCTTCGGCCATGCTTGCCATGTGTTGTCTCTCTCAAACCGCGGCCGCGCCGCCCACGATCTCGGCCAATTCCTTGGTGATCGCGGCTTGACGGGCCTTGTTGTAGATCAGCTGCATTTCGTTGATAAGTTTGCCGGCGTTATCGGTGGCCGCCTTCATGGCGACCATGCGCGCGGCCATTTCCGACGCCACGTTTTCCACCGCCGCGCGATAAACCTGCGACTCGATGTAGCGCATCAGCAGCGCATCGAGGATCTGCGCGGCTTCCGGCTCGTAGATGTAGTCCCAATGTTCCTGCAGATCCGCAGCCGGAGGCTCGGCGACCGGCAGAAGCTGCGTCACCACGGGACGCTGTGTCATTGTGTTGACGAATTCCGAACCGACCAGGAACAGCCGGTCGATCGTGCCGTCGCTGTACTCGTCCAGCATTACCTTGACGGTACCGATCAGGTCCTTCACATGCGGCCGATCGCCCAGATGCGACACGTTGGCCACAATCGGCGTGTCCAGGCGACGGAAGAACGTCATACCCTTCGCGCCGACCAGACACAGCTTCGCCGCCGCGCCTTTGTCCTGCCACTCGCGCATCAGCAGCAGCGTCTGCTTGAAGACGTTGGCGTTGAGCGCCCCGGCAAGCCCGCGGTCGGTCGACACGACGATGATGCCGATCGCGCCGACCGTCGGGCGATTCTGCAGGAACGGACTGTGATAATCCGGGTTGGCCGCGCCCAGGTTGGCGATGACGCTGCGCATCTTGTCCGCATACGGCCGAGCCGCCCGCATGCGCTCCTGCGCACGGCGCATCTTGCTGGTGGCCACCATTTGCATGGCGCGGGTGATCTTCTGAGTGCTCTTGACACTCGTGATCTTGGCGCGGATTTCTTTGGTGCCTGGCATCAGCAGTCTCGCTCAGCGTGTCCGGCTACGGGCATCACCGTCAGTAGGTCCCGGTGGCGATGAAATCCTCGACGCACTTCTTCAGCTCCGCCTCGTTCTCCTTGCTCAACTTCGGCTCACGATTGATCCGATCGAGCATCGTGGCGTAGTTCGAGTGGGCGAAGGCTTGCAGCGCCGCTTCGAACGCGACGACCTTCTTCAGCTCCACCTTGTCCATGTAGCCGCTGTTGACGGCGTAGATCGACAGCGCCATGTCCGCGACCGACATCGGTCCGTACTGCTTCTGCTTCATCATCTCGGTGACGCGTTGACCGCGCTCGAGCTGCTTGCGGGTCGTCTCGTCGAGGTCCGAGGCAAACTGCGAGAAGGCCGCCAGTTCACGGAACTGGGCGAGCGCGAGGCGGATGCCGCCACCGAGCTTCTTGATAATGTCGGTCTGCGCCGCACCACCGACACGCGAGACGGAAATGCCGGCGTTCATGGCCGGACGCACGCCGGCGTTGAACAGGTCGGTCTCGAGGAAGATCTGCCCGTCGGTGATCGAGATGACGTTGGTCGGCACGAACGCGGTGACGTCGCCCGCCTGGGTCTCGATGATTGGCAGACCCGTCAGCGAACCGGTCTTGCCCTTCACCGCACCGTTGGTCTGCATCTCGACGTACTGGTCGTTGACCCGTGCACTGCGCTCCAGCAGGCGCGAGTGCAGGTAGAACACGTCCCCCGGGAACGCCTCGCGGCCCGGCGGCCGGCGCAGCAGCAGGGAGATCTGGCGGTACGCCACGGCCTGCTTGGACAGGTCGTCGTAGACGATCAGCGCATCCTCGCCGTTGTCCATGAAGTACTCGCCCATGGCACAACCGGAGTACGCGGCGATGTACTGCATGGCGGCCGGCGCCGACGCCGGTGCGGCGACGATCACGGTGTGCGCGAGGGCACCGTGCTCCTCGAGCTTCTTGACCACGCCGGCGATGGTCGATTGCTTCTGCCCGATCGCGACGTAGATGCACTTAATCCCGGAGGACTTCTGGTTGATGATGGTGTCGACCGCGAGCGCCGTCTTGCCGGTCTGGCGATCGCCGATGATCAGCTCGCGCTGCCCGCGACCGACCGGCACCATCGAGTCGACCGCCTTGTAGCCGGTCTGCACCGGCTGAGTGACCGACTTGCGGTAGATCACGCCAGGGGCGACGCGCTCGATCGGCGCGGTGCGCTTGGCGTTGAGCGGTCCGCGGCCATCGATCGGCTGGCCGAGCGCATCGACCACGCGGCCGAGCAGCTCAGGTCCCACCGGCACCTCGAGGATGCGCCCGGTCGTCTTGACGGTGTCGCCCTCGCGCAGATGCTTGTAGTCGCCGAGAACCACGGCGCCGACCGAATCCTGCTCGAGGTTCAGCGCGAGGCCGAACACGTTGCCCGGATACTCAATCATCTCGCCGTAGCGCGCATCGGCCAGACCGTGGATGCGGGTGATGCCGTCGGTCACCGAGATGATGGTGCCGACATCGCGCGCCTCGGTCGCGGACTTGAAGTTCTCGATCCGCTGTTTGATCAAATCGCTGATTTCGGATGCCTTGATGGCCATAACATTGTTTCCCCGGAAAATTCGCTTAGGCGGTCAGCTGATGGGCGATGCGCTCGAGCTTGCTGCGCACCGATCCGTCAATGACCAGATCGCCGGCGCGCACGGTAGCGCCGCCGAGCAGGGCCGGATCGAGCAGGCAGCGCAGCTGCACCCGGCGGCGCAGACGCCGCTCCAGTGCCGCGGCGAGGGCGCGCTGCTGCGGCTCAGAAAGCGGCGCGGCCGAGGTGACCTCGACCTCGATGGTGCCTTCGGCCTCGGCCTTCAGCGCATCGAAGCGCACCGCGACCTCCGGCAGACACTCCAACCGGCGGTTGTCGGCGAGCGCGCGGATGAAGTTGCGCCCGGTCTCGTCCAAATACGGCTCGGCGATCGAGGAGATCAGACCGGCGAGCTGCTCGGGCGTGACGTTCGGGTTGTCGAGGAGCGACGCGACGCGCGGGTCGAGAACCACGGCAGCTGCGCACCGCAGGCCTTCAGACCACTCCCCGAGACGCCCGCTGGCGGCCTCGAAGGCGGCCTTGGCGTAGGGTCTGGCGATGGTGCTCTTGTCCGGCATCGGTTCCTCCGCCTACAGCTGTGCGGCGAATTCGCTGAGCAGCGCTTCGTGGGCGCGCGCATCAATTTCGCGTTCGAGCAGCTTCGCGGCGGCCGCGACGGCGATCGCCCCGACTTGCTGGCGCAGTTGCTCTTTGGCGCGTGCCGCATCGAGTTCGATCTGTTCCTGTGCAGCGGCGACGAGGCGTTGACCTTCCTGCGTCGCGGCGCTGCGGGCGTGATCGAGAATCTCCGTGGCGCTGCGCTGGGCCTGATCGACGATCACGCCGGCGCGCTCGCGCGCCTCGCGCAGAATCGACTCGGCACTGGCACGGGCCCGGTCGAGCTCCTCTTCGCCCTTGTCGGCGGCGGCCAGACCCTGAGCGATCCGCCGCTCACGCTCCTGCATCGGGCCGAGAATCATCGGCCAGACGAATTTCATCGTGAACCAGATCAAGACGGCGAATACCGCCATCTGGACGACGAGCGTCAGATTGATATGCACGTTCGCCTCCTTCCGAGGGGTGCGCTAGCAGAGGTCCGCGACCGAATCAATGCGCGACAACGTGCAGGGCATTGAGGAACGGGTTCGCGAAGGTGAAGAACAGCGCGAAGCCGATACCGATCATGGCGACGGCGTCGAGCAGGCCGGCGACCAGGAACATCTTCACTTGCAGCGCGGGCATCAGTTCGGGCTGGCGGGCCGAGCCTTCGATGAAGCGGCCACCGAGAATGCCGAAGCCGATGGCGGTGCCGAGGGCGCCCATGCCGAAAATGATGCCCACGGCCAGCACGGTCATGGCTTGGATCAGTGCAACGTTATGCATTCAAGTCTCCTCAGAGGATCAATGGGTCGAAAAAATGGAGTCGGTCAGTGATGTTCGTGCGCCATCGCCAGGTAGACGATGGTGAGCACCATGAAGATAAACGCCTGGATGGTGATGATCAGCAGATGGAACACACCCCAGACGAAAGTCAGCAGCGCCTGCAGGAGCATCAGTCCCCAGCCCGACATGCTCGCCAGTCCGGCGTAACTGTGCTCGAGCGTCAGCAGCGCGAGCAGCACGAAGATCATCTCGCCGGCGAAAATGTTGCCGAACAGTCGCAGCGCGAGGGACACCGGGCGGGCGATCAGCGTCACCGACTCCAGCACGAAATTCACGGGCACGAACAGCGCCTGCACGAATTTGTTCTTGCTGCTGAACGGGTGCAGGGTCAGTTCGCCAAGAAAGCCGAGCGGTCCCTTCACCTTGATGCTGTAGAAGATCATCAGGATGAAAACCGTGAGCGACAGGCCGAACACCCCATTGAGATCGGTGCTCGGCACGACCTTCAGGTGCGGCAGGCCCATCGTCTTGGCGAGGTCGGGCAGCAGGTCGACCGGCACCAGATCCATGAAGTTAAACAGATACACCCAGCAAAAGATCGTGAGCGCGAGCGGCGCGATCAGGCGGTTGGTGCCGTGGTAGACGTCCCGCACCTGCGAGTCGACCCACTCGACGATCATTTCGACGAAGCTCTGGAAGCCGCGCGGAGCGCTTCTGACGCTGCCGGCGGCGCGGCGCGCGACCCAGTAGAAACTGCCGGCGAACACGACCGCGAGCAATACGGAGAAGAACACCGTGTCGTAATCGATCACGGTGAAATTGACCAGCGAGGTCTGCGGTTTGTTAGTCAGAAAGGTGAGGTGCTCGAGGATGTACCCACCAACCTGTGGCTGCGCTGCTGCCATGAACGTCAATCTCTCACTGTGTGCGTGGCGTCCGCCGTTGTCTTGCGCGGGGCCGGTTCGGCAATTCTCTGGTCGCGCGCGCGATCACCCGGCCACAAGGCGGTGGCGAGCGCGATCCAGTACACGAAAAAAGTCGCAGCGAAGGCCGCAAACATCGCCAGCGGCGCGACCTTCGTCAGTCTGAAGGCCGCCGTAAACAGCCCGACGACGACGACGAGCTTCAGCGCCTCCCCCCGGTAAAAGGCCCGCAGCGCCCCTTCGGGACCCGAGGCCCGCCGGCTGAACCCGGCCAGCGCCAGAATCAGACTCGACGCGGTTCCGATGCCTCCACCGAGCAACGCGGAGAAAGCCGCCCGCTCACCGGAGATCGCCCAGGCGAGCAATCCGGCCAGAACCGTTGCGGCCGCCTGGCCCAGCACGACGCCGAAAGCCAGCCGCCGCGCTTGGGGCAGGTCGATCACGGTCACCGATGTCTCACTCGCGGGCGTACGCTGCGCGCCGGATCGCTCCCGGCCCGCCGGCGCATTTTTCCGCCGGGCCGCAAAGCCGCGCGATTATATTGACCGGTCTGCAGGGAGTCCACTCCATCCGCAGCTGATCTAAGCCTGTGAAAATGGTGTGAAATTTCCGCTGCGAAGGGTGCCGGATTACCTCCCGCGCGGCCATTGCGGAAGATCCTAATGGATATGGGCGAGGATCCCGTCCAGTTCGTCGAGAGTATTATAGTTCACTGTCAGCGTACCCTTGCCGCCCGCGCCCGAACGGATGGCGACCCGGGCGCCGAGTTTTTCCGACAATTGCTGCTCCAGCTGGCGCACGTTCGGATCGCTGCGAGGCGCAGCGTCCGCCGGGGCGGCCGGCGGGCGCAGCATCCGCCGCACCAACGCTTCGGTTTCCCGCACCGAGAGGCCCTTGGCAATCACCTCGGCGGCCGCCTGGCGCTGCTCCCCGCGCTGCGTCAGGCCGAGCAGGGCGCGCGCATGACCCATTTCGATCTGGTGCCGCTCGATCAATTCGCAGACCTCGGCGGGCAGCTCCAGCAGGCGCAGCAGATTGCTGACGCCGGCCCGGGAGCGCCCGACGGCCTCGGCGGCCTGCGCATGGGTGAGTTCGAACTCGCTGATCAGCCGCTGCAACGCGCGCGCTTCCTCCAGCGGATTGAGGTTCTCGCGCTGGATGTTCTCGATGAGCGCCACGGCGATCGCAGCCTCATCGGGGATGCGCCGCACGATGGCCGGGATGTCCTCGAGTCCGGCCAGCTGCGCGGCGCGCCAGCGCCGTTCCCCGGCGATGATCTCGTAGCGCAGCGGCGCCCCCGGGGCGCCGGCCAGCGGCCGCACCACGATGGGCTGCACCACACCCTGCGCCTTGATCGAGCCGGCCAGTTCCTCCAGCGACTCCGGATGCATGTCGATGCGGGGCTGGTACTTACCGCGCTGCAGCACATCGAGCGGCAGGCGCTTCAATTCATCGCCCGCCGGAGCGGGGGTGACGGCCGCCGCCGATACCCCAGGTGCGCCGCGGACACCTGGACCGAGCAGGTCGGCCAGGCCCCGGCCCAACGTCGGCTTCTTCTGTGTCACGGTGCCGCCTCCCCGTTCACCGCCGCCAGCGCATCCGATCCCGGCGGCTCGGCCGTACCCTCGGCACGGCGGATCATCTCCCCGGCGAGCGCGAGATAGGCGAGCGCCCCGCGCGAGTCCTTGTCGTGGAACAGCACGGGCCGGCCGAAGGATGGGGCCTCGGCTAGCCGGATATTGCGCGGAATGATGGTGCGGAACACCTTGTCGCCGAAGTGCATGATGAGCTGAGCGCTCACTTCATTGGCCAGGTTATTGCGCGGGTCGAACATGGTTCGCAGGATGCCCTCGAGGTCGAGCGGCGGATTCGCTGCCGCGCGGATCTGCTCGATGGTGCCGAGCAGCGCCGAGAGTCCCTCGAGCGCGTAGTACTCGCACTGCATCGGGATCAGAACGCTGTCGGCCGCCACCAGCGCATTGACCGTGAGCATGTTCAGCGCCGGCGGACAGTCGATGAGGATGACGTCATACGCCTCGCGCACCGGTGCGAGCGCCTGGCGCAGCCGGGTCTCGCGCCCGACAGTCAGGCCGAGCAGGCGGACCTCGGCGGCGGTGAGATCCTGGTTGGCCGGCAGCAGCGCATAGCCCCCCTGCCCGACCGTGCACAGCGCCCCGGCCATCTCGGCCTCCCCGAGCAGCACTTCGCAGGCGCTGCGTTCGAGCTGCGCCTTGTCGATGCCACTGCCCATGGTGGCGTTCCCCTGCGGATCGAGGTCAAGCAGCAGCACCCGCCGCCGGGTGGCCGCGAGCGAGGCGGCCAGATTGACCGCAGTCGTGGTTTTTCCGACGCCACCCTTCTGATTGGCGATCGCGATGACGCGTTTCATGAGGGCGACAGTGTACTTCACTGTCGCCCTGCTCCGGGGCCGGGGCGCTCGGGCGGACCTCAGAGACGCCGGCCGGCCTGCAGCCGCTCACGCGCCATCTGGTCGGCCACCGCGCTGGTCGGCCGTGATTCCTGCCGGGCACGCTCGAAAATCGCGGTCAGCCGCTCGGGAATCTTCTTGATTGCCGCATGCACCGCCGCCTCGGACGAGCCGCCGCGATACTCATGGGCCACATTGATGATGCCGCCGGCGTTGATCACGTAGTCCGGCGCATACAGGATGCCGGCCTTCATGAGCTGCTCTCCGTCGGATTCGCGCGCCAGTTGGTTGTTCGCCGCACCGGCGACGATGCGTGCGCGCAGCCGCGGGATCGACCGCGCGCTCAGCACCGCGCCCAGGGCGCACGGCGCGAACACGTCGGCATCCTGCTCAAGGAGGGTATCGACCGGTACGACCGCCGCGCCCAACTCCTCGCGGATCCGCTCGGCCAGTTCGGCACGGGCATCGGCCACCTTCAGGCGGACGCCCTCGGCAGCCAGCAACCGGCACAGCGGATGGCCGACGCCGCCGAGTCCCTGCACGGCGACCGTCAACCCCTCGAGGCCGCGACCGAGCTGGAACCGCACCGCCGCCTGGATGCCGAGGAACACGCCCAGCGCCGTCTTGGGGCCCGGATCTCCGCCCACCTCGCCCGAGGCACGCTTCAGGCCACTGACGTAGGGTGTGACACCGGCCACCTGCTCCATGTCCGCGGTGCTCGTGCCGACATCCTCGGCGGTGATGTAGCGCCCGCCGAGCGCATCGACGAATCGGCCAAACGCCTGGAACAGCGCCGGTGTCTTGTGTGCACGCGCATCCCCGATGATCACAGCCTTGCCGCCGCCCAGATCGAGCTCCGCCATGGCGTTCTTGTAGCTCATGCCGCGGGAGAGCCGCAGCGCATCGGTCAGCGCCTCGTCACTTGACGGATAGGCCCACATCCTGCAGCCGCCGGCGGCAGGTCCGAGCACAGTGGAATGAATCGCGATGACGGCGCGCAAACCCGTGACGCGGTCATGCCCGAACACGACCTGCTCGTGACCGTCGAAATCCGGCAGCGAAAATAGATCCATGAGGACTCCCAAAGGTCTCCGGGACTCGACCCGGGCGGCGTCACCTTAACGCCCGACAGACGCACGGCGCGTCACAAAGCTTGCCCTTTGAGCCACTCCGATGAATCATTCATTCCATCATTTCGCGATCCAATGAGATATTTTATGCAGACTGATCTCGACCGAAGCGATGTGCGCATCCTGGATCTGGTCCAGGAGCACGGCAACCTGTCGGCGGCGGAGCTGGCCGAACGGCTTGGTATGACCGCCTCGACCTGCTGGCGGCGCATGAGCCGCCTGGAGGAAACCGGGGTGATCCGGCGGCGCGTGGCGCTGCTTGATCGGGAGAAAGTCGGGCTGAACGTACTGGTGTTCTCCCAGGTCAAGCTCTCCGGCCACGGGCGCGATGCGCTGCTGAAGTTCGAGCAGGCCGTGCGCCAGCACGCGGAGATCCTCGAGTGCTATACGCTCATGGGCGAGACGGACTTCCTGCTGCGCATCGCCTGCCGCGACATCAAGTCATACGAGGCGTTCTTCCTCGATCACCTCTCGCGCTTCCCCGGCGTGCAATCGGTGCACTCCTTCATCGCACTGTCGGTCATCAAGGAGACCACCACGCTGCCGCTCAGTGCCGGACCGAAGGGGACCCCGCGCTGAGGATCACGAGGCAGCGCTCTTCGGCCAGGCCGGGCACCTGGAGCGGCACGGTCTCGGCCTGCCACCCCCCGGGCAGCGCCTCCAGCTCGGCCTTCGGCCACTTGCCCTTTAGTGCGAGGATGCGCGTGCCGGGGCCGCAGAGCGGCTCGACGGCGCTCACCAGCCCCGGGAGTGCCGCGAAGGCGCGCGCCAGCACAGTGTCGAACGGAACCTCGGGACGAAGCGCCTCGGCACGCGCGTGAACGGCCTCCACGTTGACCAGTCCGAGCGCATGGGCGGCGTGCGAGACGAAGCGAACCTTCTTACCGTTCGAATCGATCAGGGTAAAGCGCCGCTCGGGGTTCGCCAGCGCAAGCGGCAGCCCGGGGAACCCCGCCCCGGTACCGACATCGGCGATACGCGCACCGTGCAGATGCCGATGCACGGCCAGACTGTCGAGCAGGTGATGCGTTACCATGTCGGCCGGCTCGGTGATCGCCGTCAGATTGAAGCGGCGGTTCCAGTGAGCCAATTCCTCCAGCAGCCGCAGCAGACGCAGTGCATCGTGCTCCGTCAACGCCACACCCAGCGCGGCGGCGGCGTGGATGAGCGGGCGGGCGGTGTGTTGGGCGTCGGACGCCCCGAACGTCGGCTGGGAGGAACTCATGGCTCGCGCGGCCTCGGAGAGCTGCGATTGTGGCAGAGGCCCGGAGCATGCGCTGAAAAAAATTTGTGCCGGCGACGCCGGCCGAGGCATCGAAGTGAGACTGCTGCTCGTGGAAGACGACACCATGATCGGCGAGGCAATCCGCGCCGGGCTGCGGCGCGAGGGGTTCGCGGTCGACTGGGTGCATGACGGGGAAACGGCCGAGCAAGTGCTTAAGAACGAACCGTTCGACCTGCTGTTGCTTGACCTCGGCCTGCCGCGTCGCTCGGGACTGGCGGTGCTCACGGCGCTGCGCGCCCGGGGCGATGCACTCCCGGTGATCATTCTGACGGCGCGCGATGCCGTCTCGGACCGCGTTCAGGGCCTCGATGCCGGTGCCGACGACTACCTCGTCAAGCCTTTCGACCTCAATGAACTGGCCGCGCGCATCCGCGCGCTGCTGCGACGCAAGTCCGGCCAGGCCGCCCCGGCGATCGAGCACCTCGGGGTGATCCTCAACCCGGCCACGCACACCGTGCAGCGCGACGGGAAGGACGTGGCGCTCTCGCCGAAGGAATTTGCGCTGCTGCAGCTGCTGATGGAGCGCCCCGGCACCCTCCATCCGCGCGCCCGGATCGAGGCACGGCTCTACGGCTGGGGCGAGGAAGTCGAAAGCAATGCCGTGGAGGTCCACGTACACGGTCTGCGCCGCAAGCTTGGCGCGGACTTCATCCTGACGGTGCGCGGCGTCGGCTACCGGGTGCGGCCCACATGACGCTGCGCTCACTGCGGGCTCGGCTGCTCGCCTGGCTGCTCGGCGGCATCGCGGTGGTCTGGCTGATCGGCGGATTCGTCGTGTACCGCAACACGCTGAAACAGGCCGATACGTTCTTCGATTACCACCTGGAGCAGATGGCGCTGCTGCTGCGCGACCAGCCGGTGGAGTATCTGCTGCCGCTCGAAATCCCCTCGCGCGTGGCCGAGTACGGCTTCGTGGTGCAGGTGTGGACCGCCAACGGCCGGCGGATCTGGGCGCCCCCGCACACCGTATTGCCGAATTACACGGCGCTCGGGTTCTCCACGGTCAAGACCAGCGAGGGGCGTTGGCGGGTCTTCGGCGTCGCCTCGCCGAGCCGCGTGATCCAGGTGGCGCAGCTGATGCGGGTGCGCCGCCAGCAGGCCGTCCAGCTGGTGCTGAAGACCCTCGAGCCGTTCATGCTCACGGTGCCAATCCTCGGCATCCTGGTCTGGTTCGCCGTCGGGCACGCGCTCGAACCCCTGCAGCGGCTGGCCAGCTCGGTCAAGGCGCGTCGGGTCGCCGCGCTCGAACCCCTCGCGCACGAGCAGTTGCCGGAGGAAGTGCAGCCGTTGGTGGCGGCGCTGAACGATCTGCTGGGACGGCTCTCCTCGGCGCTGGAGCGCGAGCGGGCCTTCATGGCGGACGCGGCGCACGAACTGCGCACGCCGCTCACCGCGCTACATCTGCAGCTCGACGCATTGGCCCGCGCCGGGACCGATCGGGAGCGCGCCGAAGCCATGGAGCGTCTCTCGGCCGGCGTACAGCGCTCGATCCGCTTGGTGGAGCAGCTGCTCGCGCTCGCCCGGCAGGAGCCGCGCGCCGAACCGGCGCACGAGCCGATCGCACTCGATGAGCTCGCGCGCGACGTGGTCGCCGAGCTCGTGCCACTCGCCGACGCCCGCCACATCGACCTCGGCATCGCCGATGCGCAACCCGTGGTGATCCCAGGGGAGCGCGAAGCGATCGCGACGTTGGTGCGCAACCTGGTCGACAACGCGGTGCGCTACACGCCGCGCGGCGGACGAGTCGACGTGACGGTCCTCGGCAGCGAGGAACCCGGCCGGGCCGTGTTGAAAGTCGCCGACAACGGCCCGGGGATCGCGCCGGCGGAGCGGGCCCGGGTCTTTGACCGCTTCTACCGCCAGCCGGGCGCGAGTGCCCCGGGCAGCGGTCTCGGCCTCGCCATCGTCAAAACGATCGCCGCGGCGCACGGAGCGCAGGTAGAACTCGGCGCGGGGGAGAACGCGCGCGGACTGACCGTGACCGTCACGTTCACCGCCGCGCCGGTCTGAGCGGCACCGCTCACTTGGCCCGACGTGACTTCTGCGCCTGCAGGAACTTCGCGGCCGCCCGATAGAGAGCGTGCCGGGCGGCCGGTGTCGCAAACCGCCGCCCTGCAAGTGCGCGCGTCACCAGGTCAACGCGCTCGCCGTGGAAGCGCAGCAGGTAGGCGAGCTGCTGCTCGTCCGCGGCGCGGACCGGGTCACCGGCCAGTCCCTGCACCATCAGCAAGGGCGCGCGGATGCGTCCGACCTCCCCGAGCGGGGAGATGCGGCGCAGGAAGTTCGACATGAATCCGCCGCCCGGATCGCCGAAGGCCGCGCGGCGGAACGCCTGCTCGGCCGCCGGTGCGCGGGCGATGTAATCATTCAGGCTGGCGATGCCATCGACATCGATCGCACCGAGCAGATGGCCATCGAACGTGGCGAGACAGTTCAGCGCGAGCCATCCGCCATAGCCGCGCCCCATCAGCACCACGCGGTGCACGTCCAAGCCCGGCTGCATGCCGATCCACACCAGCAGCGAGCCGATGTCCCGCACCGCGTCGTTGCGGCGCATCCCGTCCGTGAGGGCTCGGAAGCTGCGGCCGTAGCCCCCGGAGCCGCGCACATTCGGGGCGATCACCGCGTAGCCGAGCGTGTTGGTCACAAATTGCAGGAACGGATGCCAGCCAGGCCGGAACTGACCGGCCCGGTGCGCATGCAGCACGATCAGCACCGGAGCGGGTCCAGCGCCCGGCGGCAGGTAGACATACGCCGAGAGCTGCCGCCAGTGGCCCCCGATGCGATCCCAGGTCGGAAAATGCACCGGCTTGGCGCGCGCCAAGCGCGCGCCAAGCGGCGCCGGCGGACCGGCGAGCCAGCGCTGCAGCCGTCCACTGCCGGCGTGATACACCTCAATGCGCGGCGGACGGCGGCTTGCCTGGAAGGTGAACGCCAGCTGGTGCCCGGCATCGAAGCGCAGCGTGTCGATCACGCCGTGCCGTAACAGCGGCACGGCCACATCGAGTTTCAGCCGCCGGTCGCGCACGTGCAGGCGGCTGTAGCCGTCGTGATCGAGGGTGTAGGCGAGATACCGTCCGTCGGGACTGGCGGCAAACTGACGCACGTCCCAGTCGCTCGGGACCGACACCGCCCGGATCTGCCCGCTCATCGGATCGAGATGCAGCAGCCGCTCGTATTCGCTGTTTTCGTTAGAGATCAAATAGACCGCGGTGCCGTCCGGCGCGAACCGCGCGGTGCGGATGCGCGCCGGCGGCAGCCGGATGCGGGTCAGCGTCCCGCCGTGCAGATGCAGCAGGTACAACGATTCGGCGTCGGGTGCCGTGTCGTGTACGAGCAGCAGGCGCTGACCGTCCGCGGACCAATCGAGCAGCCGCCAGCGTCCCGTAAGGGCACCGGCCACCAGACGCGGCACGCCGCCACGCGCGATATTCTCGATATAGACCGCCTCGCGATCCGCGTGCGGCACCGCGCTGAGCAGCGCGACCCGATGCCCGCTCACGGACCAGACCGGCCGGCCGATGATTGCCTGACCGGCCGCGAGGGGGTGCGGCACCCGTGCGGCCAGCACTTGCCAGTCGGTCACGCCGTCCGCTCGCTGCGGGTAGAGCACCGCGGTGCCGACGCGCGGGGCGAGCGCCACGTGGATCCCTTCACCGAGTGGCGTCAAAACCGTCGGCTTTGCGGCAGGCGAGGCCGCACGCTCGAGCAGAGTCTGGCGTCCGGTGTACGCCTCGAAGAGCACCTGGCCGCTGGAGAGCCAGGCGAGGAAGCGCTCGCCGCGCCAGTGCTCGGCGCGACGCAACTGCTGCGCAAGCGGTACCGCCGCGGGAGTAGCGGCGGCGGGCGTTGCGCCCGCCGCCAGATAAAATGTCGTCAGTGCCGCGGCGGCGAGCGCCCGGCCGGCCAGTGTCGGGAAGGTCATATCGCTATGCTAGCGCAACCGGATACCATCGCCAGATGAGAGATGAAATGCCGGCGTTACCCACCCCCAGGCTGTGGCACCACCCCGACGGCATCACCGCCGTCGACACCGAATACCTGCACCCCGGACATGCCGCGGCGCACCTGATCGAGCAGGACGGGCGGGCGGCCTTCGTCGATGTCGGCACCAATGATTCAGTGCCGTACCTGCTCGCCGCGCTGCAGCGCCTCGCGCTCGCGCCGGAGGATGTTGAGTTTGTGCTGCTCACGCATGTGCACCTGGATCATGCCGGGGGCGCCGGCCGGCTGATGCGCGAGCTGCCGAACGCGCTGTGCGTGGTGCATCCGCGCGGCGCGCCGCACCTGATCGATCCGTCACGGCTCAGCGCGGGCGCCGAGGCCGTCTACGGCCGGGAACGCTTCGCGCGGTTGTACGGCCGGATCGAACCGATCGCCGCGGAGCGCATCCGGCGCACGCAGGACGGGGAACAGCTGAGTCTCGCCGGGCGGGCATTCGACATCCTGCATACCCCGGGCCACGCGCTGCACCACCAGGTGTTCGTCGACCGCGCACACCGCTGCATCTTCAGCGGCGACACCTTCGGTATCTCGTACCGGGAACTCGACAGCGCGGCGGGGGCATTCATCACACCGACCACCACGCCGACGCAGTTCGACCCCGATCAGATGTGCGCCTCGATCGAGCGGCTGCTCGCCTGTGCGCCCGAGGCGATGTACCTGATGCACTACAGCCGCGTCACGGACGTACCGCGGCTCGGCGCAGCGCTGCTCAGCCAGGTGCGCGAGCTTGAGCGCATTGCGCGGCGCAACGCCGCGGCGGCCGACCGCGCCGGTGCGATTCGCGCCGAACTCTGGACGCTCTGGCGATCGCTCGCCGAGCGCCACGGCTGCACGGTGAGCGAGACACGCCTGGCGGAGCTGCTCGCCGGGGACCTGGAACTGAACACCCAGGGCCTGGTGCACTGGCTGGACACCCGTGCCGGATGAGCGGATAACGGCGACGCAGCCCGCCAACGGCCGGGTCTTAAGGGTTGCTTAAGGTTGCACGGGTATCGTCAAACCCCAGATTCGTTCGTGTCCAGACCATCGGATGTGCAGAGGCTGATATGACCATGAGGAATGTGATTCGAAATCCACTGATCGCCGCCGCGCTCGGCGCGCTGATCGGTGCCGCCCCGCTGGCCGCCCTCTACGGTGTGCGCGCCGCACAAGCCACGACGCCGCCGGCGGGCTTGACCTCGAGCGCCACACAGGGCGGTGTCGCGGTTGTTCTGCCGGACTTCTCGACCCTGGTCAAGCGCTACGGCCCGGCCGTGGTGAGCATCCGCGTCATCGAGAAGTCCCCGAGCGCCGGCACGCAGAGCGCGCCGTTCGGCCAGAACAGCCCGTTCGCGCCGTTCTTCCACAATTTCCCGTTCCAAGCGCCGCAGCAAGGGCCGATCGAGGGCGAGGGCTCCGGCTTCATCATCCGCCCGAACGGCCTGATCCTGACCAACGCGCACGTCGTGGCGGGCGCGAGCAAGATCACCGTTCAGCTGCGCGATCGACGGCAGTTCCCCGGCAAAGTCATCGGCATCGACAAGGTCTCCGACGTGGCGGTGATCAAGATCGCCGCCAATAACCTGCCGACGGTGAACGTCGGGAATTCGAACAAACTCGAAGTCGGGCAGTGGGTGCTCGCCATCGGTGCGCCGTTCGGCCTGAAGAACAGCGCCACCGCCGGCATCGTCAGCGCCAAGGGGCGCATGTTGCCACATTCGAATTACGTGCCGTTCATCCAGACCGACGTGCCGATCAACCCGGGCAACTCCGGCGGCCCGCTGTTCAACATGCAGGGCCAGGTGGTCGGGATCAACTCGCAGATCTACAGCCGTTCCGGCGGCTACATGGGCCTGTCGTTCTCGATTCCGATCAACGTGGCCATGCACGTCGCCGACCAGCTGATCGCCACCGGGCATGTGCGCCGCGGCGAGCTCGGCATCTACATCCAGCCCGTCGACCAGGGACTCGCCGATTCCTTCGGTCTGCCTGAGCCGGAAGGTGCGCTGGTCTCGAGCGTCAACCCGGGCAGCCCCGCGCAGGCCGCCGGCATCCGGCCCGGCGATGTCATCATCGCGCTCAACGGGCAGAAGATCGAGAACTCGAACGACCTGCCGGTGCGCGTCGCGAGCCTGATGCCGGGCAGCAAGGTGAACCTGACGATCTGGCGCAATCATGCCGAGAAGCACGTCATCGCGACCCTCGGGTCGATGGGCAACAACCTGGTGGCGGCCGCCGGCAGCGCCGCGCGGCCGGGCGGAAGGCTCGGACTGATCGTGCGGGCGCTGACGCCGGATGAGCAGCAGCAGGACAACACGCACGGCGGGGTGATCGTGCAGGGCGTGAGCGGGCCGGCGGAGGATGCGGGCATCGAGCCGGGGGACATCGTCCTCTCGGCCAACGGAGCGCCGGTGTCCACGCCCGCCCAGCTGGCCGGTGCCGTGGCGAAGTCCAAGGGTCACGTGGCGCTGCTGATCCAGCGCGGCGACTCGCGGATCTTCGTGCCGGTCGGCGTGCAGTGAAACGATGTCTGGGCGGCCGAGCGGCCGCCCAGACATCCGCGGCAAGCGACGAGTGGAGCAGGGACGGACGGCCACGGCAGGAGCAGCACGCGGGCGGCCCGCGTTCATCGCCGTGAACTGATCAAGGGCGCGGGTCGCGCCCAGCCGACACCGGTTCCCCGGCCGGTGTATTGCGGTCCGGGAAGGGTGAGGCCCTTCCCGGACCGTGTTGTCGCAGAGGCCGGTCGACCTTAGCGACCGGACCAGCGCGTATAAGGCCGCGGCACGGTGTGCAGCCCGGGCTTCAGATGACTGAAGTACGCCGCCACAATGCGGATCTGCGCATTGGTCAGTGAATGCGCGATACCGCTCATGATGGGATTCTGGCGGTAGCCGCTCTGGTATTCGTGCAGGACCCGGATCAGATAACTCTCGTGCTGTCCGGCCAGGGTCGGATACATCGGGGCGACTCCAATGCCGTTGCTGCCGTGGCACGAGGCGCACACGCTGGCCGCCGCGGGCACCGCGGCGGCCGGGACCGGCTTGGCCGTCACGGGTTTCCCGCCGAGATAGGCCGCCACGTCGGCGATCTGCTGCGCCGAGAGCGACAGCGCCTGCAGATGCATGGTGGGATAGGCGCGCTGTCCGTCGCGGTATTCCTGCAGGGCGCTCATCAGGTACGTCACCGACTGGCCCCGCAGCCGCGGCACGGCGTAGTCGGGGTAGGCGTTGCGGTATCCTTCGATACCGTGACAGCCTAGGCAGGTGTACCCGATGATCTTGCCCTGCTGCGCGTTGCCCACGGGGGGCTGCTGGGCCGGCGCAGGTGCCGCGAGCAACGCGCACGCCCCGAAGGCCGCCGCCATGGCGAACCGCCGACCCAAACGCACGTACCAATCCAGCCAAAGTTCCGACATGGTGATCTCCGGCTCAGTGCGCAAAGCAGTCTCGGATCTTATCGGAGCGGCCACCTCGGACGCCAGCCGGGCGAAAACGGCGTGATCGCGCTGATCCAGCGCGTCACCGGCGCCGAGGTGCGCGTCGCGGGCCAAAGCCTCGGGGCGATCGGCCCGGGCATGCTGGCGCTGATTGGGGTACGGCGCGAGGACACGCCGGCCGCGGCGGACCGGCTGCTCGAGCGCCTGCTGGGCTATCGAATCTTCCCGGATGCTGCCGGCCGCATGAACCGCTCGCTGCGCGAGCACGGGGGCGGCCTGCTCCTGGTGCCGCAGTTCACGCTGGCGGCCGATACGCGCCACGGCACCCGGGCGAGCTTCAGCGCGGCGGCGGCGCCGGCGCCGGCACGCGAGCTGTTCGCGTATCTGCTGCGCCAGGCCGAGTCCCGGCACAGGCCCGTGGCCAGCGGGGCCTTCGGGGCGGACATGCAGGTGGAGCTGGTCAACGACGGCCCAGTGACGTTCTGGCTGGAGAGCTGAGCGAGGCGCGCATTGCGGTTTACACGGATGCCGATACGCAGAAACTTTCTCGGCCCATGCCCGCCAATTGGCCTATGATGGGACGTTGATCATTTCTTTAGTGTTTTCTCGCGCAAGCGGAGTCCAGAACGTATGGATTTCGATTTCAAAACCCTGCTGGTCATCCTGGTCGTCGTGTTGCTGATCTTCGGCGGCAAGAAGCTGCGTACGATCGGTGACGATCTCGGCCATGCGGTGCGGGGTTTCAAAAAGGCGATGAACGAGGGTGACAAGGAAGAGTCTGCCTCGAGCACCGAGGCCCGGCAGATTCGCTCCGATGCGGCCGACGCCGAATTCCCCGAATCGCTGAAGGGCAACGCCCAGGCCTCCAAGGGCGGCCGCAACACCTGAGGCCCGCGGCGCATTAGCGGTCCGGACGGGCCGGCTGCGGCCGGTACCAGCCCGCTCTGCGCTCCAGGCATGCGCTGAGAGGCCATGTTCGACTTCGGCTTTTCCGAAATCCTCGTCATTCTGGTCCTGGCCCTGATCGTGCTGGGTCCGGAGAGACTCCCCGGCGTCGTACGCCGAGTGGGACGCTGGGTCGGCCGGGCACGCGCCATGGCGCGGCAGTTCCAGGATCAGCTGGAAGAGGAGCTGGATTTCGAGGACCGGCGCCGTACGGCGCCGGCCGCGACCGAGGACGCCGAGCCGGCCACGCAGACACAGCATCCCGAGACGGCCTACCCGGACTTCACATCGCCCGCGGCCGCCGTGGAGCCCGCCGAATCGGCCGAGCCGCCGGCCCATCCGACACCACCGGAGACGGCCGACCTGCCCCCCGACGCCTCGCGGACCCATGAGCCCAGAGCCTGACAGCCTGGCCGAAGGCACGCTGATCTCGCATCTGCTCGAGCTGCGCGAGCGCTTGATCCGTGCCCTGGTCGCCATCGGCATCCTGTTCGTGCCGTGCGCGCTGTACGCCAATCAGCTGTTCAGCTGGCTCGCCGAACCGCTGCTGAAGATGCTGCCGAAGGGCGCGAGCCTGATCGCCACGGGGGTGGCCACACCGTTCACCACACCGTTCAAGCTCGCTTTCTTCGTTGCGCTGTTCGGTGCCATGCCCTATGTGCTGTACCAGGTGTGGGCGTTCATCGCCCCGGGGCTGTACCGACACGAGAAGCGCTTTGCGCTGCCGCTGCTCATCTCCTCGATCGTGCTGTTCTATGCCGGCATGACGTTCGCGTACTTCGCGGTGTTTCCGGCGATCTTCCACTTCTTCGCCGCGACCACCCCGAAGGGCGTCGCGATGATGACCGACATCTCGCAGTACCTGGATTTCGTGCTGGTGCTGTTCTTCGCGTTCGGGACGGCGTTCGAAGTGCCGGTGGCGGTGGTGCTGCTGGTGGTGATGAACCTGGTGACGGTGCAGAAGCTGCGTTCAATCCGCGGCTACGTGCTGCTCGGAGTGTTCATCGTCGCAGCATTCATCACCCCGCCGGATGCCGTCTCGCAGTCCATCATGGCCGTGCCGATGTACCTGCTGTACGAAGCCGGAGTGATCATGGCGAACATTCTGGTGCGCCCGGCGCCAGCGACTGACGGAGAGGAACCGAGCACGATGTCGTGAGCGCCGCGACCGCACGATTGAGGCGCACAATAAAAACACCCAGCGGGGGATGATGAGCACAGCTGATAACGACACGCGCACCGGCGGCGCGGCGGGCGAGCCGACGCTGTTCGGCCACCCGCGCGGACTGGCGACACTGTTCTTCACGGAAATGTGGGAGCGGTTCACCTACTACGGCATCCAGTCCATTCTGATCCTGTTCATGGTCGCCGCGAGCGGTCGCGGCGGCCTCGGCTTCAGCGACCGCAATGCCAGCGCCATCGTCGGGCTGTACTTCGGCGGCACCTACCTGCTCTCGCTGCTCGGTGGCTGGATCGCCGACCGATTGGTCGGCGGACAGCTCGCGGTGCTCGGTGGCGGCATCCTCATCATGATCGGCAACGCGCTGCTCGCCGCCGGCAGCCGGCGCGCATTTTTTCTCGGCCTGGTCTTCAACGTGCTCGGCGTCGGGCTGCTCAAGCCCAATGTCAGTGCCACCGTCGGGGAGCTGTACCCGGAGGGCGGCTCGCGCCGCGACGCGGGCTTCTCGATCTTCTACATGGGCATCAATCTCGGCTCGCTCCTTGGCCCCTTGCTGGTGCCGATCGTGGCGCGCGATGTCGGTTGGCACGCCGGCTTCGCTCTGCCGGCGGTGGGCATGCTGTTTGGCGTCGTGCAGTTCCTCGCCACGCGCCACTATCTCGGGGACAGCGGTCGGGCGCCCGCGGCCACGCAGCGGCGCTCATGGTTCGCACTCGCCGCCTTCGTCGCGTTGATTATCGTGCTGGTGTGCGTGACCCTCGGCGGCTGGATCCGCTTCGATCCGGTGGCCCTCTCGGCAGGGATCTCGTGGGTGGTGGCGGTGCTGATGGCGCTGTACCTGCTCTACATGGCGCTCTTTGCGGGCCTCTCGCGCCAGGAGCGTCGGCGCGTATTCGCCATGCTGGTGCTGTTCGGCGCGTCCACCGTGTTCTGGATGGGCTACATGCAGATGTTCGCCTCATTCAACCTCTTCGCCCAGCAGTACACCGATCGGTACATGTTCGGCTGGAAGATGCCCGCCGGCGACATGCAGATCATCGACCCGGTGTTCGTCATCGCGCTCGCCCCGGTATTCGCCGCGCTGTGGGTATGGCTCGGACGGCGCGGCCGTGACTTGTCCTCGCCGGCGAAATTTGCCTGGGGGTTGCTGCTGCTCGGCGCGGGCTTCTGGGTGATGTACGTGGCCGCGCTGCGCGTGCTGCACGGAGCGCAGGTCTCGCCCCTGTGGCTGACCGCAACGTACTTTCTGGATGCCTGTGGGGAGCTGTGCCTCTCGCCAGTCGGGCTGTCCTCAACCACCAAGCTCGCGCCGCGCCGCTTCGCCGGTCAAACGATGGGCCTGTGGTTCCTGACGCTCGCGCTCGGCAGCGTTCTGGCCGGACTGCTTTCCAGCGATTTCAATGCCGCGCACCTGACGACGCTGCCGGCGTTGTTCTTGAAGCTGTTCTGGTGGGGTGTCATCGGTGGTGTGGTGATGCTGCTCGCGACGCCCGCCGTGAAACGCCTGATGAGCGGCGTTCAGTAGCGGGCGCCGCGCGGCACGACGATGCGACTGATCCGCAAGTTCACCGAACTCACCCGAGCGCAGCGGCACGCCTACTTCGCCGCGCTCGGCGGCTGGACGCTCGACGCGTTCGACTTCTTCATCTTTATCGTCGCGCTGCACGCGATCGGCACGGACTTTCATGCCAGTCTCACCGCCGTGAGCTTCGGCATCACGCTGACACTGGCGATGCGACCTGTGGGCGCACTGCTGTTCGGGGCGCTCGCGGAGAAGTACGGCCGACGGCCCATCCTGATCGCCAACGTGCTGTCCTACGCGCTGATCGAACTCGCCTCGGCGTTTGCACCGAACCTCACCGTACTGTTGGTGCTGCGCGCGGCATTCGGTCTGGCCATGGGCGGGGAGTGGGGCGTCGGTGCGGCGCTCGCGTTCGAGACGCTGCCGGCCGAGGGTCGCGGGTTTTTCTCCGGACTGCTGCAGGAGGGCTACGTGCTCGGGTTCCTGCTCGCCGCCCTGGTCTCGAGGCTGTTCTTCGCCACCGTCGGCTGGCGCGGCCTGTTCGTCATCGGCGCGCTGCCCGCACTGCTCGTGCTCTACATTCGCCGCGGCGTCGCGGAATCCCCGGCCTGGCTCGAGGGCCGGCACCGGCGCCGCGCCTCGCTGCGCGAACTCGGGCGCATCGTCGTGGCCAATGCACCTGCGCTGCTGTACATGATCGGGCTGATGGCGCTGTTCAACGCCTTCTCGCACGGGTCACAGGATCTGTACAAGCCGTTCCTGCTCCAGCGCTACGGTCTCGGTGGCGCAGGCGCCGATGATGTGCTGATGCTGATGAATATCGGGGCGCTGTTCGGCGGCATGCTCTTCGGGGCGCTCTCCGAGCGCATCGGCCGGCGCAAGGCAATCGCCTGCGCGGCGCTGCTCGCGCTGCCGGCGATCCCGCTGTGGGTGTACGCCCCGACGGTACCGCTGGTTGCGCTTGGGGCGTTTCTGATGCAGTTCATGGTCCAGGGCGCCTGGGGCATCGTGCCGGCGCACCTGAACGAATTGTCCCCGCCCGGAGTGCGCGCCGTGCTGCCGGCCTTCGCCTATCAGTTCGGCAATTTCGCCATGGCGCTGCTTGCGCCCCTACAGTCGAGCATCGCCGCGCGCCACGGACACGATCTGGGCACCGTCCTCGCCTGGACGATCGGAATCGTGGCGGTGGCGCTGAGCGCCGCGACGCTGCTCGGCCGGGAGGCCAAGAGCGCCACATTCATCGGTGCGAGCGAGGAGCGCTGAAGCGGGACGGCCGGGCGCCGTCCCGCTGCACGGTGCTCAGTCGGCCGGTTTGACGAATCTCAGCGTGTAGTCATCGGCGTAGCCGATGGCCGCATAGTGCCGGCGGGCCGCCGCCGAGCGGTCCGCCAGTGTCGGCGGCAGGAAGAACACCGGGATGTTGCGTGGATCCTTGGGGTTGGCGAGGATCTGCGAGGTCGCCGCGAGCCGGAAGCCGGCCGCCTCGGCCTCGTGGATCACGAACGCCTGCGGCAGACGCGCCATCGGGAAGCACTTCACCAGCGGCGTACCGGGTGCACACCGGTGCCCGACCACGCCGAGCACTCCGCCGGGCTTCAGCACATGATAGGCACTGCGCAGGAAGGTCTCTAAGAAGATCGGTGTCACCTCGTGATGCACGTTCTCGAACATCAGGTCGTGCATGTTGTTGAACGTGACCACCATGTCCGCCGAGTCCGGTGCACCGAGGTGCAGGTAGCCCGGCAGCTCGAACGGCTCGAGCCGCACGTTGCCGTAAACCGCCGGATCGGCGGCGAGCTTATGCTCATACGCCAGTGCCGAGCGGTGGGTCCAGCCGCGGGTGCCCGCCACCGGTGCGGTGGCCTCGATCAGGTGGCCGTGAGCATGCAGGAACGGTGCAAGGATCTCGGTGTACCAGCCACCACCGGGCAGCACCTCGATGACGCGCATGTTCGGGCGAATGCCGAAAAACTCCAATGTCTTCAGCGGATGGCGATACGGGTCGCGCTTCTTGAACGCCGGGGTGCGCTGCGGGCCGTTGATGGCGGCCTCGAGCGCGCGCTGTACGGCCGGGGGCGTGGTGGCGTAGGCCGCCGGCGTCAGCGCGGTGAGGCCGACGGCGGCCCACAGCAGCAGCAAAGGAGCGGACGGGAAACGGTGCGCGGCAGTTGGGGCGGATGAGCGCATGGAATGGCCTCCGGGGGGGGGAAAGAGCGCAACGATAGCGCGGTGGCGCACGCCGACCAAGTCCGCCGTTTACGCCCCGTGGCGCAGCAGCGTCCGCAGGTAGGGCCAGACGTTGTCGAGCACCAGCGGTTCGCCGCGAGCGTTGGGATGCAATCCATCGGATTGCATCAGCCCCGGAGCGAGCGCCACGTGCGCGAGCAGGAACGGCACGAGCGTCACGTGAAAGCGCTGTGCCAGCTGCGGATACAGCGCAGAGAATTGCTGCGTATAGCGCGGGCCGTAGTTCGGTGGAATGAGAATGCCCAGCAGCAGCACGCGCGCGCCCGCGGCGCGCGCCAAGCGCACCATGGCGGCAAGGTTGTGCGCCGCGAGCGCCACCGGCAGGCCGCGCAGCCCATCGTTGGCGCCGAGCTCGAGGATGACGATGGCCGGGTGGCAGGCACGCAGCTCGTGCGGCAGGCGTGCCAGCCCGCCGGTGGTCGTCTCGCCGCTCACGCTGGCGTTGACGATGCGGTATCGGTACCCTTCGGTGCGCAGACGCTGCCCCAGCAACGCCACCCATCCCTGTTCCGGACGCAATCCATGCGCAGCGCTCAGGCTGTCGCCGAACACGAGGATGGTGCCCACCGAAGCGCGGGCAGCGGTCGCGAGGAGTCCGAGCAGTGCAATGCCCACCACGGCGGGGAGCCACGACGGGGTGATGCGGGAGTGCGTTCTCAAAGCCGAGCACCTCACGAAGACGGTCGACAGTCCGGCCGGACCGCTCACTATTGTGCATGAGGTGTCGCTCGAGGTCGCTGCAGGGGAGACGCTGGCGGTGACCGGCCCCTCGGGGGCGGGCAAATCGACGCTGCTCGCGCTGCTGGCCGGCCTCGACCTGCCGAGCAGCGGCCGGGTGCTGCTCGGTGGGGAGGACCTCGGCGCGCTCGATGAGGACGGCCGCGCCCGGGTGCGGGCGCGCCACGTCGGGTTCGTCTTTCAGGCGTTCCATCTCGTCCCGGCCCTGACGGCACTCGAAAATGTTGCCTTGCCGCTCGAGCTGCTGCGCCAGCGCGGTGCGCGCACCGCGGCACTCGCGGCGCTCGAACACGTGGGACTCGCGGGCCGCGCGGCCCACTATCCTCGGCAGCTCTCGGGGGGCGAGCAGCAGCGCGTCGCACTGGCCAGAGCCTTCGTTGCGCGGCCCGGTGTGCTGTTTGCAGACGAGCCGACCGGCAATCTCGACAGCCTGACTGGCGCCAACATCATCGAGCGGCTGTTCAATTTGAACACCGAGGCCAACACCACGCTCGTGCTCGTGACCCATGACGCCGAACTCGCCGCGCGCTGCGCCCGCATGGTGCGCATGGACGCCGGTCGGGTGATCTGACGGTGCGTACGGTGCGCTTCGCACTGCGCATGCTGCGCCGCGAGTGGCGGGGCGGGGAGTTCGGCGTGCTGCTGCTGGCGCTGACCGTCGCGGTCGGAGCGCTCACGGGGGTGGGCTTTCTGGTCAGCCGGATCCGTGCGGCGGTCACACTGCAGGCCTCATCGGTGCTCGCTGCGGACCTCAGGGTGGACTCCGCCCAGCCGATCGCCCCGGCGGTGTTCGCGGCGGCGGCACGCGACGGCCTGCGCAGCGCGCGCACCGTAGGGATGCTGAGCGTGGTGTTCGCCGCGCAGCGCAGCCAGCTCACCGACCTGTATGCGGTCACCGACGGGTATCCGCTGCGAGGACGGGTACTCACCGCCACCGCGCCATTTACGAGGGGAACGGCCGCGCGCGGCATTCCGCCCCGGGGTGTGGTCTGGGTGGACTCGCGGCTGCTCACCTCGCTCGGTGCACGTCCCGGGGCGCACCTGACGATCGGCGCGGCTACCTTCACGATCGGCCGGGTGTTGATTGCGCGGCCGGACCAGGCCGGCACCTTTTCCGGGCTGGTGCCGAGCCTGCTGATGAACGCGGCAGATCTGGCCCGCACGCAACTGATCGAGCCGGGCAGCCGCGTGCGCTACAGCGCACTGTTCGCCGGCAGCGCTGCGCGGGTCGATGCGCTGCGGGCATGGCTGCGCTCGCACCTCGGGGCCGGAGAGCGGCTGCGCACGGTCGCGCAGGCCAGCCAGCAAATCCACAGCGCCGTGCAACGCTCGGGGAGGTTTCTCAATCTCGCGAGTCTTACCGCGCTGCTGCTGTGCGCGGCCGCCGTTGCCATGGCCGCGCGTCGTTACGTCGCCCGGCACCTGGACACTGTTGCGCTACTGAAGACCCTGGGTGCGACGCGGCGATTCATCCTCGCCATGACGTTGGCGCAGATGGTCGCGATCGCGTTGCTCGCCGGCGCCGCTGGCGATGCGCTCGGTTACCTGACGCAGATGTGGCTCGTGCATGCGCTGCGCGGTCTGCTGGCACAGCGGGCGCTGCCGCCGGCCGGTCTCGCGCCGGTCGGCATCGGCGTCCTGATGGCATTCGCACTGCTGGCGGGATTCGCGCTGCCGCCATTGCTGCAGCTGACGCGCACGCCGGCGCTGCGGGTCCTGCGGCGCGACCTCGATCCGCCGCGCCCGGCAATGCTGCTCGCCTTCGGCCCGGCCGTCGCGCTCCTGGTTCTGATGATCCGCTGGGTGATGGGACCCGGCCGGCCGTTCGTGATGCTGACGCTGGGGTTGGCTGCGTTCGTCGCAGCACTGCTCGGCGCGGCGTTGCTGTTGGTGTCGACCGCGAACCGCTTACGCGGCCGAGTCGGCGTCGCGTGGCGCTACGGGATCGCCAATCTCGGGCGCCGCCGCATGGACAGCGTCGTGCAGATCGTGGCATTTGGCACGGGCATCATGGCGCTCGCGCTGCTCGGAATCATCCGCTCCGATCTCACCGGCGGCTGGCGCCGCACGCTGCCGGCGGATCTGCCCAATTACTTCTTCATCAACATTCCGGCGGCCCGCCGCACGGAGTTCGCCGCCGCGCTGCGAAGGCTTGGGGCGCCTGCGCAGCGCATGCTGCCGCTGCTGCGCGGCCGCCTGCGCGCGATCGATGGCCAGCCCGTCGAGTCAATCCATTTCACCCACCCGCGCGGGCGGCATTTCGCGCTGCGCGAGCAGAATTTCACCGATTCCGCGCGGCTCGGCGGCGGCAACCGCATCATCGCCGGCCGCTGGTGGAATGCCACCGACGCCGGTCAGCCGCTGGTGTCGGTGGCGAGTCAGTACATGCGCTGGCTGGGCCTGCGGCTCGGCGAACCGCTGACGTTCGAGGTGGGAGGCAACACGCTCACCGTGCGCATCGCCAGCGTACGGCGGGTTCGCTGGGACAGCTTCAAGCCGAATTTCTTTCTCGTGTTCGCCCCGGGTCTGCTGCGCAAGGAAACCGGCACGTACGTCACCAGCGCCTATCTGACGCCGCAGCGGGCCCGCGCCCTGGCGCAGCTCGCACGGCGCTTCCCGAGCGTGTCGATTTTCGACATCGACGCACTGCTGCGGGATGTGCGCTCCATGCTGAGGAAGGCCATCCTCGCGGTGCAGAGCGTGTTCCTGTTCACGTTGGCTGGCGGACTGATCGTGCTGCTCGCCGCGGTGCACTCGAGCCGCGAGCAGCGTCGCTTCGAGAGCGCGATGCTGCGCGCGCTCGGGGCGAGCCGTGCCACGGTGGCGGGGGGAATTTGGGCGGAGTTCGCCGCGCTCGGTGCGCTTGCGGGTCTGATCGGAGCGGCCGGCGCGAGCGCCGGTGCGTGGTACGTGACGCACGAGGTACTCGATCTACCCTACGTGTTCGACCCCGTCGTGTGCGCCGCAGCGCTCTTCGGCGGCACACTGCTCGTGGCGGCGAGTGGATGGCTCGCGACCCGCACCGTGCTGCGTTATCCGCCACTGGCGGTGCTGCGCGAGGGCCCCCTCTAGGGCGGCGCAGTTCCAAGTGCGCGCAGCAGCGCGGCAGTGAGGGGTTTGAGGAAATACGACGCGGCGGGGGTCAGCTGCGGCTCGATGCCTCGACGGCGCAGTGCGCTGGCCGTGACCGGTCCGACCGCCGCCACCAGCGTGTGCCGCAGCGCACCGCGCACCTGCTCCTCACCGGCGATGCTGACTAGCCGTTCGAGCTGCGCAGTACTGGTGAACGCGATGGCGTCGATCTGCCCGGCGCGTACTTGCTCCAGCAGGGCGCGTACCGCCTGTTCATCCGCTGCGTCGGCATAGACGTAGGGCGCGACAGGCCAGACGAGCGCGCCGGCGCTGCGCAGGAACTCGGTCAGCGCCAGATTCGGCTCGGTGCCATAGAGCTGCACGCCCATGCGCCAGCCGCCGAGGGCGCGGCTTGACAGCGCATCGACCACACCGCGGGTGGTCGCTTCCGGCGCCGCCAGATCGGCGGTGAGCCCGCACTCGCGCAGCACTTGGGCAGGCTTCGGGCCGCGTGTGATCTTGTACGCACGCGCGAGCGCGGCGAGGAATGCCGGACGCAGGGCGGGTTCGTACCGCTCGAGAGTCCCGAGCAGACGACGCAGGCCTTCCCCGGTGAGCAGGATGACCGCATCGAACTGCCCGCCGGCCAGCGCGCGGCACCAGTCGAGCACCGGAGCCGGGTCCGGTGCATCATGGATGGCGAGCATCGGGCAGCGGATGACGCGCGCACCGCGCCGCTCAAGCAGGCCGGCGAAGATCTCCAGCGCCCGCGCTTCGGGAATGGCAATGGTGCGACCGGCCAGCGATACGGGGCTCATCGGTGGCATGCTACCTGCGCCGCGGCGCGCCTGCCCACCGCCGAAGCGATGCTTCTGATCGCGCTGCCGCTTGACGCGGAACGCAATTGCCATTCGAATGGTGGCGTGCGTGCCCAGAGCGCGGCCCGCACCGTCGGGGTGCGTTTGCCGCCGACCCGCCTGAATTCAAGGAATTGCACGTGCCCAAAGGTTTGACACTGTACGGTCCGTCCGCGCGGACCGCTGAGATCCGCAGCGCACCGCACCGCCGGCGGTCCGCGCTGGGGGCGGGCGTGTAGACACAACGACGTGACGGCCGACTGCATACACATCAGCGCGGTGACGCGATGAAGGCCCGCCGCGCGCTGCTCTGGGCCATTGTGCTCGACGGGCTTATCGCGATTGCGGTGGTGTCCTGGCTGCACTATACGCATGTGCGCCAGGCACAGCGCCGAGCACTCACCGCCGCGGTCCGGCAACTCGGCACCGAGGCGGACGCGTTCGTGGATACCGCGACCCGGGCAGCGGTGGAGGCGACGCAGGGAGCGGTCGATGCAACGCGCCCGGACACCCATGCCGTGCAGCTCATGCCGAGCGCATCAAGCTCGGCGGTGAGCGGCCCGGGATGTCCGGCGGCCTCCGCAGCGCTGACCGCACCGCGCCACCCGACCGCGCCGCTGTCGAGCGCCTGCGTTCGCCGCCTCGCACGCCACCCGCGGCGCATGTTTCGCGACATCGAGCGACGGACATTCGATTATTTCTGGCTGACGGCCAACCCGGTCACCGGATTGACGCCCGACCGTTGGCCCTCGCCCCACGGCCCGGCGAGCATCGCGGCGGTCGGTTTCGCGCTCACGGCGGACGTGATCGGCGCCTACCGCGGATACGTCACTCGGCACGCCGCGGCCAAACGGGTACGCAAGGTCCTGGCGTTCCTGCTCCATCTGCCGCAGGGTCCGGGAGCGCACGGCTACGCCGGCTACCACGGATTCTTCTACCATTTCCTCAACATGCGCACGGGCCTGCGCTTCGGCCACAGTGAGCTCTCGACCATCGATACCGCGCTGCTCATGGCCGGCGTGCTGACGGCCGGTGAGTACTTCGATCACAATACTCCGACCGAAGAGCAAGTGCGGTCGCTCGCCAACCGCCTGTACCTGCGTGTCAACTGGAGCTGGTCGGCGCCCGGCGGGAATGCCTTGGTGAGCATGGCGTGGATGCCACGCACCGGTTTCTCGAAGCTACGCTGGCATGGCTACAACGAGGCGTCGATCCTCTACATCCTCGGCCTCGGCTCCCCGACTCACCCGCTCGGTCACAATGCCTGGAGCGCCTGGACCGCAACCGATCATCACGACTTGCGGCGCGTTGGCGGACTGACGCTGCTGTCCTTCGGACCGCAGTTTGGTTATCAATACACGGCCGTGTGGGTGGACCTCCGGGGCATCGCCGACCCGTTCATGCGCGCGCAGGGCGAGACGTACTTCCTGAACGGCGTGATTGCGACACTGGTGCAGCGGCGCTACGCCATCATCAACCCGCACGGCTGGGCCGGATACGGCCCGAACATTTGGGGACTGACGGCCTGTGACGGCCCGGGTTACGTCCGCGCGCGCTTCGACGGACGGATCCGACAGTTCTACGGTTACTCGGCACGCGGCATCAGCAAACACAGCGTCGATGACGGCACGCTGGCGCCGACGGCGGTCATCGGCTCGCTCATGTTCGTCCCACGCTACGTGACGCAAGCCACGCAGGCGCTGCTGCGCCGCTACGGCGACATGATTTACACCCGGTACGGCTTCGTCGATTCGTTCAACCCGAGCTTCCTCGATGCCCGCCTGGCGACCACCGGCCACGTGGTGCCGGGACGCGGGTGGGTCGACAACGCCTTCCTCGGAATCGACCAGGGGCCAATCATCGCGATGATCGAGAACGAGCGCAGTCGGCTCATTTGGCGCCTCATGCGCCACAACCCCTATATCCGCGTCGGATTGCAGCGCGCGGACTTTACGGGCGGGTGGCTGAGCGCGGCGCAGGCGCGCGATGCGCTCAGTGGAAAGAAGAAGCGGATCCTGCGCGTGCTCGGCGGCAAAGCTCCCGCCATGAGCGGCCCGCAGCGAAAACAGCGGGCACTGCGCCTGCTCGGCAAGATGGCGCGCACGCGGCCCTGAGCCACTGCCGCGGCGGGAACTCAGGCCGTGGGGTGCGCGCCGAGAATCAGATCGGCGGCCTTCTCCGCGATCATGATGACCGGCGCGTTGGTATTGCCGCTCACCAGCGTCGGCATGATCGAGGCGTCCACCACCCGCAGACCCTCCAGGCCCCGCACCCTCAGCTGCGGATCGACCACCGCCGCGGCATCGAGGCCCATCCTGCAGGTGCCGACGGGGTGATATTCCGTCTCGGCAGCGCAGCGGATGAAGGATTCGAGATCGGCATCGGTGCGGCGCGCGGCACCGGGAAACACCTCCTCGCCGAGCTCCGCGCGCAACGGCGCTTGCGCGTAGATGTCGCGCGCCCGCCGGATGCCGGCGATCAGCGGCGCCAGGTCGGACGGATCGGTGAGATACGCCGGGTCGATGCGCGGCGGATCGGTCGGCTTCGCTGAGGCAAGTCGGATCGTGCCGCGGCTCCCCGGACGCAGGTAACATACGTGCAGCGTCATGCCGTAGCCCGGCATCCTGCGCCGTCCATGGTCGACAACGTAGGCTGGGATGAAATGCATCTGCAGGTCGGGCGGTGAGGTCTCTATCGACGTGCGCAGAAAGGCACCGGCCTCGGCCACATTGCTCACGCCCGGTCCGTTTCGAAACAGTGCGTAACGCAACGCCGTGCGCAGCGCCCCAAAACCGCGGGCCCGAGGATCAAGGGTCACCGGCCGCGTGCACGCGTGGATGACGTGCACATCGAGATGATCCTGCAGGTTGCGTCCAACCCCGGGTAGATCGTGATGCACGTCGAGATCGTGTGCCCGCAACTCATCGGCCGGACCGATCCCCGAGAGCAGCAGCAGCTGCGGGGAGTTGATCGCTCCGCCGGCGAGCAGAACTTCGCGCTGCGCGCGAGCCTCGGTTCGGATACCGCCGCGCAGGTATTCGACGCCAACGGCGCGGCGCCCCGCCAAAACGACCCGCAACGCGAGCGCGCCGGTGAGCACGGTCAGGTTGGGCCGGCGAGCGACCGGATGCAGGTAGGCGCTGGCGGCACTGCACCGCCGGCCGGCCTTCTGGGTCACCTGATAAAGCCCGGCGCCGTACTGTTCGCGACCGTTGAAGTCGGGGTTGGCGGGCAGACCGGCGGCGCACGCGGCAGCCACGAACCGGTGGCTGAGCGGATTGGTGTAGCGGCGCATGCACACATTCAGCGGGCCGCCGCGGCCGTGCCACTCGTCCTCAAGCGACTCGTTGTGCTCGGCGCGACGGAAGTAGGGCAGCACCGACTCGGCTCCCCAACCGGGGTTGCCGAGACGGCACCAGTGATCGTAATCGGCGCGCTGACCGCGGATGTAGACCATGGCGTTGATCGAACTCGAACCGCCGAGCGTCTTGCCGCGCGGCCAGAACAGGCGGCGGCCGGCAAGCTCACTCTGCGGTTCGGTTTGATACAGCCAGTTGACCGCCGGTGTGGTGAGCCGCGCGATTCCCGCCGGCATGTGGATCAGAAACGAGGTATCGCGGCCACCGGCTTCGAGCAGCAGCACTTTGAGCGCCGGATCGGCGCTCAGCCGGTTGGCGAGCACGCAGCCGGCAGACCCGGCACCGACGATGATGTAGTCGTAAGCGGCAGCCATGCTCGGCGGTGGTCTCATAGAGGTGTGCGGTGCGAAGCGCCCGGAGGCTTCGCAGGGCACTCCTTCGCATCATACTGCCGCGCCGCCCAGGCGCGGTACCACGATCTGCAGGCGCCTCAGGAAACCTCGGGATGCGGGCGGTGGCGTCTGAGGAATGTCATCACCACCGGCACCATCGACACACCGATGATCAGCAGGGTCACCAGACCGAAGTTGCGCTTCACCAGCGGAACATTGCCGAAAAAGTACCCGCCCCAGAGAAACAACGAGACCCAGGCGAAGCCGCCGAGCACGTTATAGCCCTGAAAGCGTCCGTACGGCATACGACCGACGCCGGCCACGAACGGCATGCAGGTGCGAATGATGGGAATGAAGCGCGACAGCGCGATCGCCCGCCCCCCGTGGCGCAGAAAGAACGCTTCGGTGCGACGCAGGTACTGGACCTTCAGCAACCGGTAGCGGCCGCTGAAGGCCGGCGGGCCGATCAGGCGGCCTGCGGTGTAATTGACCGTATTGCCGAGGATGGCCGCGACGGCGAGCACCAGCGTCGCCAGGGGCGCGCTCAGCGTGCCGCTGGCATCGACGGCCGCGACGGCGCCGATCCCGAAGAGCAGCGAATCGCCGGGCAGGAATGGCGTCACCACCAAACCGGTCTCGGCAAAGATGATCGCGAACAGGATCGCGTAGGTCCAGGCGCCGACCTGCGCGAGCAGGGTCGTGAGGTGGCGGTTCAGGTGCAGAATGAAATCGATGAGCCAGTGCAGCATGGTCACAGTCTAGCGGGCATGGTGCTCGAGCCACAGCCGCGGATCGATCGGACGGGTGCCCAGGCGAATTCCGAAGTACAGCTCCGGGCGGCTCGCCCCACCGCTGTCCCCGGCGGCTGCGATCAGCTGTCCGGCGGCGACCTGCTCCCCGACCCGGGCGTAGAGGTGGTCATTGTGCCCGTACAGGCTCATGTAGCCACCGCCGTGATCCACGATGATGAGCAGACCGAGACCGGCCAGCCAGTCGGCGAATACCACCCGTCCGGGCGCGACCGCGTGCACGGGCGCGTCGAGCCGCGTCGCAATCAGATCCCCATCCCAGCGCAGACCGCCGGCACGCGGCTGGCCGAACCGCGCGATCAGCTGCCCGGCGACCGGCCAGGGCAGATGGCCGCGCAGCCGTGTGAAGCGCTGCGGCCGTTCAGCGGGCAGCCGCGCCTCGGCGCGGCGCAGCGCCGCGAGCAGCACCAGCAGGCCGTGCTGTTCGCGGCGCAGGCTGGCCAGGCGCTGCGTACCGGTACGGGTGCGGGCCGCGATGCGGGCCAGCACCTGACGGCGCTCGGCGCTGGCCTGCTCCAGTGTCCTGACCTGCGCGTTGCGCTGCTGCTCGAGCCCCTGCAGCTGCGCGTCCGCCGCACGCAGCTCGGTACGCAGCTGCGCCAGACCCTTCAGGTCCGCCTCTATGGCGGCGATGTCCGCGGCGCGCTGGCGACCAAAATAGCTGTAATACGCGAACATCCGCTGCATTCGGCCCGGATCGCCCTGGTTCAGCAGCAGCTTCAGCGGCCCCTGCCGTCCGATCAGGTACGCCGAGCGCAGCTCGGCGGCGAGGACCTGCTGCGCACGCGCGAGGTCTGCCTGGCGCGTGCGGCGGCGTGCGGCCAGACGAGCGCGGCGGGCCGCGAGCGCGACGCGCTGGCGGCGGATGGCCGCAAGCGCGGCTCGGGCCGCCCCAGCGGACTGCTCGGTACTGCGCAGCGCCTCGGTCAGGCGGCTTTGCTCGAGGCGGGACTGTTCCACCTGGTGCGCAATGCGGGCAATTTGCCCCTGCACCGCGCTCAGCCGTGCCTGCGCCCGGTGCGCGGCGATCTGCGGGGGCACATAGGCCTGGCCGGGCGGTGGCATACCCAGCGCCAGCGCCAGCGCAACCATGAACAGGGCCCGGCGGGGTCGCCGTGCGCTTCGGGTCATGCCGGATTGCATAGGGGCGCTATAATGCGCGACCTTTTGGCAGGCGATACGATCTTCTGGCCCCAGTGTTCACGGATCATCTTTCTCAATACTTCCACCTCCACCCCTGGCTGGTCGCAGGGACCGCCGCCGTGGCGATGTTCGCAGTCCTGATTGAGATACGCGCGCGCAGCGAGAGTTTCGCGTCAATCTCGGCTCAGGAGGCGATCCAACTGATGAACCGCGGCGCGCTCACCATTGACCTGCGCTCGGCAGAGCAGTTCGCGGCGGGCCACGTCACGGGAGCCCGGCGCATGGACGGGGAACAGATCCTCAAAGCCGATGAGCTGCTGAAGAAGCACAAGCAGAAGCCGCTCATCGTGTACTGCAACAGCGGCTCGCTGGCCGCAGCGGCGATACGCAAGCTGCGCGAACAGGGCTTTGCGCAGGCGGTGAATCTGCGCGGCGGCATCACGGCATGGCGCGCGGAGAATCTGCCCGTCGAGAAGGGCTCGGGAAGCAACGCATGAGTCCACCGAGGGTGCTGATGTACGCCACCCGCTGGTGTCCGTACTGCGCACGCGCGCGGCAGCTGTTTGAGCGCAAAAGCGTCACGGTGCAGGAAATCGACGTGGAACAGTTCCCGGAAGCGCGTGCCGAGATGACCGCGCGCAGCCATCGGCATACCGTGCCGCAGATTTTCATTGGCGAGACACATGTCGGCGGCTGCGACGATCTCTACGCGCTCGAGGCCCGCGGCGGGCTCGACACACTTTTACAAAGCGGAGTCTGAATCATGGTGAATGAAGCGACCGGCACCGTGCCGGCACCCGAAGAGACCAATGGCCCGGTGCTGCAGCTGCAGCACGTCTACCTGAAAGACTGCTCGTACGAGGCCCCGAATGGTCCGCGCGGCGACGGTAACTGGAATCCGCAGATCAACCTGGATCTGCAGACCGCGGTAACAGCGCTCGCACCCGATGTGCAGGAAGTCGTGCTGACGGTGACCGTCTCGGCCAAACAGGGCGAGACGACGGCGTTCCTGGTCGAGGTGAAGCAGGCCGGAGTGTTCCTGCTGCGCAACCTGGCCGAGGAAGACACCAAGCGCGCCATTGGCGCGATCTGCCCCGGCGTGCTCTTTCCCTACGCCCGCGCCGAAGTCTCGCATCTGGTCACCCAGGGTGGCTTCCCGCAGCTGCTGTTGCCGCCGGTGAACTTCGACGCGCTGTACGCGGCGAACCAGACCCCGCAGGGAATGCCGGCCAACCAGCAGGCCAACTAAGCCTCCCGCCCGCGTCCGATCATGAACGCCGCATCCGGTGCACACCGGCCGGTGGCCGTGCTCGGCGCGGGGTCCTGGGGGACTGCGCTCGCGGTTCAATTCGCACGCAGCGGCCGCGCGACCCGGCTCTGGGGCCGGGACCGCGCGCAGCTGGCGCACATGGCCGAGACGCGCTGCAATGAGCGCTATCTGCCCTCGGGCACATTCCCCGCGGCCCTGCGCATCGAGGCCGATCTGGGCGCCGCAGTCGATGGCGCAGCGGATGTCCTGATTGCCGTTCCGAGTCACGCGCTGCGCGCCCTGCTGGTGCGCATCGGCCCGCTGCTCGCGCCCTCGACGCGGCTCGCCTGGGCCACCAAGGGATTCGAGCTGCCCTCCGGATTGCTGCCGCATCAGGTGGCCCGCGAGGTGCTCGGCGCGGGCCGCTCGGTCGCCGTGCTGTCCGGTCCGACGTTTGCCCGCGAAGTCGGCGCCGGGCTGCCGACCGCGATGACCATCGCCGCGGCCGATGCAGCCTTCGCGACTGCGCTGGCGCAGGATCTGTCAGCGGATCATTTCCGCGCCTATACCTCCACCGACATCGTCGGCGTCGAGGTCGGCGGCGCGGTGAAGAACGTGCTGGCGGTAGGCGCCGGCCTGTCCGATGGACTCGGGTTCGGTGCCAACACCCGCGTGGCGCTCATCACCCGCGGGCTGGCGGAGATGATGCGCCTCGGCGTTGCGCTCGGTGCGCACCGTGAGACCTTCATGGGGCTTGCCGGGCTCGGCGATCTAGTGCTCACCTGCACCGACGACCAATCGCGCAACCGGCGCTTCGGGCTACGGCTGGCCGCCGGCAGCACACCGGCCGAGGCGCTCAGCGCGATTGGCCAGGTGGTGGAGGGTTACCCCGCAGCGCGCGCGCTGCACGAGGTGGCGGCCCGCCACGAGGTGGAAATGCCGCTCAGCGAAAGCGTCTACCGCGTGCTCTACGAGCGCGTCACACCGCGCGAAGCGGTCCGCGAGCTGATGCGCCGGCCGATCAAATCCGAAACTGAGTGAGTGGCGCTGCCTTACCCGTGCAGCCACACGGCGCGCGCCGCGCCGAACAGCGCCCCGAGCAGCAGCAGCACGATCGGACCGCTGGAGAGCGCGAATCCCAGTGAGCGCGTCTTCGGGTCCCTCACGTAGGATACGAAGTAGACCCCTCGCCCGATGAGATAGAGCGCCCCGAGTCCGGCCGCCGCGGCAGGGCTGATGTCGCGGGCGAACAGCCACAGCGCCGGAATCAACAGTACCAGCAGTTCCAGGGTGTTCATTTGCACCCGGTAGTAGCGTTCGAACGTCTCGTTGCCGGTGGTCGCGGGCGCAACCACGCCATAGGTTTCGCGCGCCTTACCCACGGCGACGGCAAAAGCAAAGAACTGCAGCAGAGCCAGCACGATCACCAGTTGCACGAGCGCCATCGAGACCTCCACGGGCGACCGCAACGTGCGGCCACGCGTATTGTGCCCGGCGCCAGGGCGGCGTGCCGCGCGATCGCAGCGCCCGCCGCCCCCTGCAGGCGCGTCGCTGCGATGGCACAATGGCAGGCATGGAAAAGACTCGGGGCTACGCCCATCGGCTCGACCTGCGCACCGGCCTCACCCCGGTCTGGGCGGCACTGACCGAGTCACACCTGCTGGGACAATGGTGCTCCCCGGGCGCGACCATCAGCGCGCGGCCCGGTGGGCTGTTCCGCGCCTGCGTCGACCGCGTCACCGAGCTCGAGGCCTGCATCGACGTGTTCGTACCCGGCCAGCGGCTGCGGCTGATCTATTTGCCCTGCGCGACATTGCCGCCCGCCGAGAGCGCGCTGGTCGATGACTTCATCCTCGAGCCGGCGCGTACGGGGACGATCCTACGGCTGCTCGGGTCCGGCGTCCCCGGCTCGCCGGAGTGGGACATCCCCTATCTTCGCCAGCGCACCGGCTGGCAGGCTGCGCTCGTGCGACTGCGTGCGCTGCTGGATGCTTCCGACGTGGAGGCACTGTGACGTCATTCGTGCTGCGCGCGGTGGTCAGTGCGCTCGGCCTGTGGCTGGCGACGCGGTGGGTGCCGGGCATTCGCATCGATGACGCGGGTACGCTGATTCTGGCCGGCGTGCTGCTTGGCGTCGTCAACGCCATCGTTCGTCCCGTCGTGATCCTGCTGACGCTACCGCTGACGCTCCTCACCCTGGGGGTGTTCCTGCTGGTGGTCAACACCGCCATGCTGGCGCTGGTCGCGTGGATGCTGCCGGGCTTTCATCTCACAGGCGGGTTCTGGACGGCGTTCGAAGCAGCGTTGATTGTGTGGCTCGCCGGCTGGCTCGCCTCCTGGCTGATCGGGCCGAAGGGCCGCATCCAGATCCACATCCACCGGGAGTGAGATCGTGACGAGGCGTGCGGGATGCGATAATGGCCGGCCACTGTGGCGCGCGCGCCGGGCCTTGGACCTGATATCGCAATGACCGACACATCGACCTCTGCGGCCGAATCGCTGCACCTGAAATTCTGCGGCTTGCCACTGGCCTCACCGCTTGTGCTGCTGTCCGGCTGCGTGGGCTTCGGCGAGGAATACACGCGCATCGAGGGCTTCTCCAACCGCGACGCCGGAGCCGTGGTGCTCAAGGGCACCACGCTCGCCGCCCGGCTCGGCAATCCAGCGCATCGGGTGTACGAGACAGCCGCCGGCATGCTCAACGCGATCGGGCTGCAGAACCCCGGCACCGCGCAGGTCATCGAGCGCATCCTGCCGGAGCTGGACTTCAGCGAGACCCGTTTCATCGCCAACGTGTCCGGCTCGACGATCGAGGAATACGCCGAGGTGACCCGGCTGTTCGATCAGTCGCCCATCGATGCGATCGAGATCAACATCTCCTGCCCGAACGTGAAGGAGGGCGGGGTGGCCTTCGGCAACTATCCGGACATGTCTGCGCAGGTGGTCGAGGCCTGCCGGCGCGTGACCGGCAAGCCGCTCATCACCAAGCTCTCGCCCAACCAGACTGACATTCGCGAGAACGCCCGGCGCTGCATCGAGGCGGGCTCGGACGCACTCGCCGTGATCAACACCGTGATGGGCATGGCGATCGATGCGAACACGCGCCGGCCGGTGATCGGCAACATCCAGGGCGGGCTGTCCGGGCCGGCGATCAAGCCGATCGCGCTGCTGAAGGTGCACCAGGTGTACGAGGTGGCCCGCAAGCACGGCATTCCGATCATCGGCCAGGGTGGGATCACCACCGCTACGGACGCGATCGAGTTTCTCATCGCCGGGGCGAGCGCGGTCGGCATCGGCACGGCGCTGTTCTACGATCCGATGGTGTGCAAACGAGTCAATGCCGGCATCGCGCAGTACCTGCGCGAGCACGGTATCGCCAGCGTGACCGAATTGACCGGCACGCTGCGCATCTGAGGATGCGCTAGAGGCAATCCTCGCCGCTGTGCTGGCCGGCATCGGCCGGCGGGAGGTCGAGGTTCAGCTCCTTGAGCTTGCGTGTCAGGGTGTTGCGGCCCCAACCGAGCAACCGTGCCGCCTCCTGCCGATGCCCCTGCGTGCGCTTCAGCGCGGCGCGGATCAGGACGCGTTCGAACTGCGGCAGCGCGACGTCGAGCAAGGCACCCTCACCACTGGCCGCCTGGCGCGCCGCCCACTCCGCGAGCGCGTTCTGCCATTCACCGGGTTGATCCGGGCCGTTCACGCCAATGTCCACCGGCAGGTCCTCCGTGCCGATCTCGCGGCCGGGCGCGAGCACCGAGAGACGTCGGCAGACGTTGACGAGTTCACGCACGTTGCCGGGCCAGCGATAGGCGAGCAGCCGCTGCTCGGCCTGCGGGGCGAGCGCCTTGGCCTCGACGCCGAGGTCGCGGGCCGCGGTACGCAGATAGTGGCGCAGCAGCAGCGGGATGTCCTCGGCCCGCTCGCGCAGCGCCGGCAGCGCGAGACGGATCACGTTCAGGCGGTGGTACAGATCTTCTCGGAACGAGCCCTGCGCCACCCGTTCCTGCAGGTTCTGATGGGTCGCGGCGATCACGCGCACATCGACCCGGATCGGGGTCTGGCCCCCGACGCGGTAGAACTCGCCCTCGGCGAGCACTCGCAGCAGGCGGGTCTGCAGCGGCGTGGACATGTCGCCGATTTCATCGAGGAACAGCGTGCCGCCATCGGCCTGCTCGAAGCGACCGCGGCGTTGGGCGTCGGCGCCGGTGAACGCGCCGCGCTCGTGGCCGAACAGCTCCGACTCCAGCAGGTCACCCGGAATGGCTGCCGTGTTGAGCGCGATGAACGGCCGGCCGGCGCGCGGACTGTGTTCGTGCAGCGCGCGCGCCACCAGTTCCTTGCCGGTCCCGGACTCCCCGGTGATCAGCACCGTCACGCTGGAGCGCGACAGGCGACCGATGCCGCGAAACACCTGCTGCATCGCCGGGGCGGTGCCGAGCAGTTCGGACATGCGCGGTTCGGTGGTGCCCTCGGCGGCGGCCGTCGCGGGCATGCGCGCCGCGCGGCGCACCAGTGCAACGGCCTGATCGATGTCGAAGGGCTTGGGCAGGTACTCGAACGCGCCACCCTCGTAGGCCGACACTGCACTGCCCAGATCGGAGTGGGCCGTCATGACAATGACCGGCAGGATCGGGCGCGTGGTGCGCACACGCCGCAGCAGCTCCAGTCCCGACTGGCCCGGCATGCGAATGTCGGTCATCAGCACGTCGGGTGCGTCGCGCCGCAGCGCTTCGAGCGCCATTTCAGCCGACTCGAAGGCGCGCGCGGCCATGCCGTCGTTGCGCAGTGCGCGCTCGAGCACCCAGCGGATCGAGGTGTCGTCGTCGATGATCCACACTCTCAGCGCGTCGCTCACTCGTCCTCCAGGAGCGGCAGCAGCAGGGTGAAGACGGTGCGCCCCGGTTCGCTGTCGAATTCGATCAGGCCCCCGTTGCGGCTCACCAGCTCCTGGGCCACCGCAAGTCCGAGGCCAGTGCCGTCGGGACGGCCCGTCACCAGCGGATAGAAAAGACTCGTGTGCAGCTGCGGCGGCACACCGGGTCCATCATCCTGGACCTGGACGCTCGCGACCCATCGGTGCCGGGCCGAGCCGATGCGCATGTTGGTCAGCGCACGCGTGCGCAGCACGATGCGCCCGCGCCCGCCGAGCGCCTGCAGCGCGTTGCGGGCCACGTTGAGCAATGCCTGGATGAGCTGATGGCGGTCGAGCAGCGCACTCGGCAGGCTGGGATCGTAGTCGCGCTCGATGAGAACCTCGGCGGCCGCCTCGGCGCGCAGCAGCCGGAACACGTGCTCGCAGATCTCGTGCACGTTGAGCAGCGATTTCTCCGGGGCGCGCGCCGGGCCTGCGATCGAATCGACCAGGGCGGCCAGGCGGTCGGCCTCCCCGATGATCACCTGGGTGTATTCCCTCAGGGCCGCGTCCGGCAGCTCGCGCTCGAGCAGCTGCGCCGCGCCGCGCAGGCCGCCGAGGGGATTTTTGATCTCGTGTGCCAGCTGGCGGATCATCAGGCGGCTGCCGTCGAGGCGTGCGAGCAGGTCGTTCTCGCGTGTGATCCGTTGGCGCTGCGTGGCGTCGGCAAGCTCCAACAGCAGGTGATTGCCGGTGATCTGGCCCTCGAGCGGCGTCATCGTAATGTCGAGCGTGCGCGTCTCGCGGGGCGTTGCCGCAGGCCGCACCGTGAGTTCCCGCTCGGCGATGCCCTCGCCGCTGGACAGGACGCGCCGCAGCAGCGTCCGCACTCCGTTGCTGTCGTGCAGAAAGTCGGTGAAGGGCCGGCCGCGCGCCTGGTTCAGGCTGAAGGCCAGCAGGTCCTGCGCAGCCACATTGGCATAGATGGCGCACAGCTGCGCATCGAGCACGATGATGCCGGTGGAGAGCGCATCGAACAGGCCGGCCGGATCGAAGTGTTCGAGGGCCGAGGCTCCGCTGTGCTCACGGCCCACGGCACGCCTCGGGAAAGCAAGGCACCCGCCGCGCGCGCAGCGCGGCGCGGCTCAGTACGGGTGCACGACGGGGTTGTGCGGATTCTGGATCGACGGTTGATGAACGTAGAAGGTCACCGTCGGGGTCTCGCAGAGAATCTGCCCATAGTAGTTGACGACCACGGCCGACACCGAATGCTGACCGCGTACGACCGGGAAGGTAAACGAAGGCCCCCCGCCCGGCATGCGTCGTCCGTCGAGGAACAGCTGCACGCGGTTGCCAGGCCGCAGCCCGGGCTGGGTACTGACCACGGCCGTGGCGCGGTAGACGTTCATCAGCATCTGCTGATTGTGCGGCTGTATGACCTCGCAGCTGCTGTATGCGCGTGTCGGGCGCGTACGCTTCGGGGTCTGCGCGGCGCCGAAGTCGGCGGGCATCGGCGGCGGCGGCGCATAGGTCTGCGCGCCGCGGATGCTGAGCTTGGTGGCGTTCGGGTGTGGCTGATCGCTGTAGTGGATCACGCCATGCGCGTCGACCCACTTGTACACCGTGGAGTTGTTGCCGTTGCCGGCCCAGCCGGCGGCCGGCAGGCCCGCGCACAGCAGCGCGGTCAGGGCCGTCCGGACAATCAAACGGGAGACGCTGCTCATGGAGTGGCAGCATAGCCCCTCGGCCGTCCGAGCACAAAAGTGCAGGGGGATGTCGCCGTGTCGCGACGCCCGCGTCCCCCGCTGAGCCACGGCGCGCCCCCAGGTCGGGGGCGGCCGCGGCACAGATTGAGAACGGCTCGGTCACGCTCGCTCAGCAGCTGTAGTAGAGATCCAGCTCCACCGGGTGCGTGGCCATCCGGAACCGGGTGACTTCCTGCATCTTCAACGTCATGTACGCATCGATCACGTCGTTGCTGAAGACGCCGCCGCGAGTCAGGAACTCCCGGTCCTTGTCCAGGTGCTCAAGCGCCATGTCCAGGGAGTGGCACACGGTCGGGATGTGCTTCGCCTCTTCCGGCTCCAGGTCGTACAGATCCTTGTCCGCCGGCTCACCCGGGTGGATCTTGTTCTGGATCCCATCGAGCCCCGCCAGCATCATCGCGGTGAAGGCGAAATACGGATTGGCCGTGGAGTCCGGGAAGCGCACCTCGATGCGGCGCGCCTTCGGGTTCGACACCCACGGAATGCGGATCGAAGCGGAGCGGTTGCGCGCCGAGTAGGCGAGCATCACCGGCGCCTCGAACCCGGGGACCAGGCGCTTGTAGCTGTTGGTGCCGGCGTTGGTGAAGGCGTTGAGCGCCTTGGCGTGCTTGATGATGCCGCCGATGTAGTACAGCGCGAGCTCAGACAGTCCGCCGTACTTGTCCCCGGCGAACAGCGCCTTGCCGTCCTTCTGCAGGGACTGGTGCACGTGCATGCCGCTGCCATTGTCGCCGACGAGCGGCTTAGGCATGAAGGTCGCGGTCTTGCCGTACCGTTGCGCGACGTTGAGCACCGCGTACTTCAGCAGCTGCACCTGGTCGGCCTTCTGCACCAGCGTACCGGCGCCGATGCCGATCTCACTCTGACCGCCGGTAGCCACCTCATGGTGGTGCACTTCGACTTTCAGGCCGAGTTCCTCGCAGGCCAGACACATCGCCGAGCGGATGTCCTGAAAGGCGTCGACCGGTGGTACCGGGAAATAGCCGCCCTTGATGCCCGGTCGATGCCCGGTGTTGCCTTCGGGGAATTCGCTGCCCGAACTCCACGCACCCTGCACCGAGTCGATGGAGTAGAAGCTACCGCGCATCTCATTGCCGAAGCGCACGCTGTCGAAAATGAAGAATTCGTTCTCCGGCCCGAAGGTCGCGATATCGGCGATACCGGTAGATTTCAGGTACGCCTCGGCGCGCTTGGCGAGCGAACGCGGATCGCGCTCGTAGCCCTGCATCGTGGCCGGCTCGATGACGTCGCAGCGCAGATTGACCGTGTTTTCCTCGAAGAACGGATCGAGCACCGCGGTGGCCGCCTCGGGCATCAGGATCATGTCCGACTCGTTGATCCCCTTCCAACCGGCGATCGAGGAACCGTCGAACATCTTTCCGTCGCGGAACAGGTCCTCATCGACCAGACGCGCCGGAATGGTGACGTGCTGCTCTTTACCGCGGGTATCAGTGAACCGCAGATCCGCGAACTTGACGTCTTTGTCCTGGATCAGCTTCAGTACATCGCTCGGTGTCATATCGCCTCCGAAGGAATAAGGTAGGCCCGCCGCATCGGGACAGCCCGAGCCGCCGCCGGAACGGGTCGTTTCCGAACCGCCCGCGGTGTGCTCGAGGTTCATCCACAGGTGCGCCGCGTGGCGGAGCACCTCCTGAGTGCAGGCGCCGTGCCAACCCAGGACCTACTGCAAATCAAAGGGTTGCACCGGCGGGCGGCCGAAGCTGCACAACATTAGTGCAAGCATCTGGATCATAGCACCATTGTGGTGCAACACGGGCACAGGTGTGGCCGCGGCGCTCCTGAGGCCCCCGCTCAGCGGCCCCGTTTTGGTGCGAAACCCGCCCGCGCGCGACGCTTGGTTATACTCGGCGGCTGTCTGGCACCACCGGCTACGTCATGAAAATTCCGTCCACGCCCCGCACCTTCCAGGAGCTCATTTTCGCACTGCAACGCTACTGGTCCGAGCGCGGCTGCGTCGTTCTGCAACCGTATGACATGGAGGTTGGCGCCGGCACGTTCCACACCGCGACCTTCCTCAGATCGATCGGTCCGGAGCCCTGGAGCGCCGCCTACGCGCAGCCCTCGCGGCGCCCGACCGACGGGCGCTATGGAGACAATCCCTTCCGCCTGCAGCACTACTATCAGTTTCAGGTCATCATCAAACCCTCCCCGCCGGACCTGATCGATCAGTATTTGGGCAGCCTCGCGGCGCTCGGACTCGATCCGCTGGTGCACGACGTGCGCTTCGTGGAGGACAACTGGGAGTCCCCGAGTCTGGGGGCCTGGGGACTCGGCTGGGAGGTGTGGCTGAACGGGATGGAGATCACCCAATTCACCTATTTCCAGCAAGTCGGAGGCCTCGATTGCCGGCCGATCACCGGGGAGATCACCTACGGCCTGGAGCGCCTGGCGATGTACCTGCAGGGGGTGGAGAGTCTTTATGACATTGTCTGGACCGACGGCCCGCGCGGCCGGGTGACGTACGGCGACGTGTTCCATCAGAACGAGGTGGAGCAATCGCGCTACAACTTCGAGTGCGCCGATGTGGCCACGCTGCTGCGACATTTCGAGGACCACGAGCGCGCCTGCCAGGCGCTGCTCGCCGACGGCCTGCCGCTGCCGGCGTACGAACAGGTGCTCAAGGCTTCGCATACCTTCAATCTGCTCGATGCGCGTCGGGCGATCTCGGTGACCGAGCGGCAGCGCTACATTCTGCGCATGCGCTCGCTGGCAAGTGCAGTGGCGCGCGCGTACTACGAGCGGCGCGAGACGCTGGGCTTCCCCCTGTTAGGACGCGCCGCGGCCGGAGCAGCGGCATGAGCGTGCAGAAGCAGGATTTCCTCGTCGAAATCGGCACCGAGGAGTTGCCGCCGAAGGCGCTGCGGCAGCTGGAACAGGCGTTCGCCGCGGGTATCGAGTCCGGCCTCGCCAAGGCCGCACTCGCCCACGGCGCGCTGTGCTCGTTCGCGACACCGCGACGGCTTGCAGTGCGGGTGCGGCGCCTCGCGGCGCGCCAGGACGAGCAGCGCATCGAGCGGCGCGGACCTGCGCTGAGCGCTGCGTTTGATGCGGCAGGCGCGCCGACGCGCGCCGCGGCGGCGTTCGCCGCCAGTTGCGGCGTTCCGATCGAGGCGCTCGAACGACGTACGGAGCCGAAGGGCGAATTCATGTATTACACCGGTGTTAAGGCCGGTGCGCAGACCCTCGAGCTGCTGCCGGGCATTGTGCAGAGCGCGCTGGAGGGTCTGCCCATCCCGCGCCGCATGCGCTGGGGAGCCGGCGAGGCGCAGTTCGTGCGCCCGGTGCACTGGGTCGTGCTGCTCTTCGGCCGGGAGGTGGTGCCGGCGGTGCTGCTCGAGACGCCGGCCGACCGCCTCACGCGGGGCCACCGGTTCCATGCACCGAAGCCGATTCGACTCACCAGTCCGGGTGCGTACGAGCGCACCCTCGCCACACGCGGCCGTGTCGTCGCCGATTTCGCGGTGCGCCGCGAGCAGATCCGCACGCAGGTCAGCGCCGCTGCTGAGGCGCTCGGCGGACGGGCGCTGCTCGGCGAGGCGCTACTCGAGGAGGTGACTGCGCTCGTCGAATGGCCGGTGGCGCTCACCGGGCGCTTCGAGCGGCGCTTCCTGGAGCTGCCGCGCGAGGTGCTGATCTGCACGCTGCAGGACCACCAGCGCTACTTTCCGGTGGAGGACCGCGATGGGGCGCTGCTACCGTGCTTCATCACGGTCGCCAACATCGAGAGCCGCGACCCGACGAAAGTCATCGAAGGTAACGAGCGCGTCGTGCGCCCCCGTCTGGCGGATGCGGCGTTCTTCTGGGCCCAGGACCGCAAGAGTCCCCTTGCGGCACGCATCGAGGCGCTCGATGCCGTCACGTTCCAGGCGAAACTCGGCTCCCTCGGCGAGCGCGCTCGACGCATCGGCGCACTCGCGGTGCACATCGGAGCGGCGCTCGGTCAGCCGGCCGCGCCGCTGGAGCGAGCGGCATTGCTGTGCAAGTGCGATCTGCTCAGCGCCATGGTCGGTGAATTCCCCGAACTGCAGGGAACGATGGGCACCTATTACGCCGCTGCGGACGGCGAGGACCGCGAAGTCGCCGCGGCGATCGGCGAGCACTACCTGCCGCGGGCTGCCGGCGATGCGCTGCCGCTCACGGCCACGGGCACCATTCTGGCGGTGGCCGACAAGCTCGACACACTGGCCGGTATCTTCGCGATCGGCGAGAAGCCCACCGGCACGAAGGATCCGTTCGGACTGCGCCGCGCAGCCATCGGGCTGGCGCGCATCCTGCTCGAGAAGCGCCTGGACGTCGATCTGGCCGTGCTGCTGGAGTTCGCCGCGCGCTTGGCGTACGCGGACATCGAGCGGGTCGCAGCACGCACCGGCAAGAGCGTACCGGCCGCGCCAACTGCCGGCGCGGAACTCTACGATTACGTGTTCGAGCGGCTGCGCGCCTATTATCTGGAAGGGGTCGAACCGCGCACCGTCACCCCGGAGATGTTTGACGCGGTGCTCTCGACACGACCTCGCTCGCCCCTGGAGTTTGACGCCCGCCTCGCTGCGCTCGGGGCATTCCTGGCACTGCCCGATGCGGCGAGCCTCACGGCCGCCAACAAGCGAGTCGCCAACATCCTGAAGAAGGCCGGCGACCTGCCGCGGCAGGCGCCCGATCCGCAGCTGCTCGGCGCAGGCGCCGAGCGCGCCCTGTACGAGGCGCTGCAGGCGCTTAGCCCGACGGTGCTCGCGGCCCTCGAGCGACGCGACTACGCCGGGGCGCTCACCGAACTGGCCGGGCTGCGCGCGGCGGTTGATGCATTCTTCGACGAGGTGATGGTGATGGACGAGGATGCGCGTCTGCGGGCCAATCGCTTGGCGCTGTTGCGTGAGATGCGCACGCTGTTCACCGGCGTCGCCGACCTGTCACGCCTGCCGGGCTGAGTAACGCACATGCAAATGCTCGGCTCGCTGCTTTTCACGGTGTTTCTGTTCGCGTGGACGTTCTGCTACGCGATCTTCTTCGTCATCGCCTGCTCGCTGCTGCCCTTCGAGCGGCGCTACGCGCTGGTGCGGGTGTGGTCTCGGGTGCTGCTCACGGTGCTGAAGTGGACCTGCCGGCTCGATTACCGCATCGAGGGTGCCGAGCATCTGCCCACCGGCAACCACATCGCGCTCTGGAAGCACTCCTCTTCGTGGGAAACCATCGCGATGGCGTTGGTGTTCCCGCGCCAGGTCTGGGTTCTGAAGCGCGAGCTGACCTGGATTCCGGCGGTCGGCTGGGGAATCCGCCAGATGCACGCCATCGCGATCGACCGCAAGTCCGGACACTCAGCGGTGACTCAAGTGGTCGCACAAGGCCGGCAGCGTCTCGCGGAGGGCGACTGGATCATCATCTTCCCCGAGGGCACGCGCATGCCGCCCGGCCAGACCCGCCGCTACGGTGTGAGCGGTGCGATGCTCGCCGCCGAGTGCGGCAAGCTCCTGGTGCCGGTGGCGCACGATGCCGGGCGCTATTGGCCGCGCCGCGGGTGGCGCAAGCGGCCAGGCACCATCCGCGTGGTGATCGGCCCGCCGGTCAGTGCCGTGGGACGCGATCCGCGGGAGGTCAACCAGGAAGTGCAGACGTGGATCGAGAATACCCTCGCGCAGCTGGAGGGCCGGGCCCCCTCGGCCTGAGCGCGCGAGAGGATGCGCAGCAGAATCTTCAAACTCGACGCGTTCACGCACCAGGCATTCGGCGGCAACCCCGCCGCGGTCATGCTGTTGGAGGCTTTTGCGCCGGATGCGCTGCTGCAGTCCATTGCGGCGGAAAACAATCTCTCCGAGACCGCTTTCCTGGTTGGCGGCGATGGGCAGTACCACCTGCGCTGGTTCACACCCCTGGTGGAAGTCCCGCTGTGTGGGCACGCCACCCTCGCCAGCGCGGCGGTCGTGTTGGAGCGGCTCGAGCCCGGCCGCACCGAGGTGACGTTTCAGACCGCCAGCGGTGCGCTGCGCGTCAGTCGCGCCCCGCGCGGGTACCTCATGGATTTTCCGGCCCGGCCGACCCATCGGGTCACGCCACCGGCGGCGCTTGCGCACGCCCTGGGTGTACGCCCGATCGAAGTGCGGGCCGATGCGATCAATTACCTCGCTGTGCTCGCCGACGAGCAGAGCGTGCGCACCCTCGCGCCCGACATCGCCGCGATCGGCGCGCTTGATCTGCTCGGCGTGATCGTCACGGCGCGCGGCAGCGGCGAGTACGATTGTGTGAGTCGGTACTTCACGCCGGCGCGCGGCGTTGCCGAGGATCCGGTGACCGGCAGCGCGCACTGCGCGCTGGCCCCGTACTGGGCCGAGACCCTTGGCAAGACGCACCTGCGCGCCTACCAGGCCTCTCGGCGCGGCGGTGCACTGCACTGCCGGGTGCGCGACAACCGGGTCGAACTCGAAGGCGAGTGCGTCTTTTATCTGGAAGGCATCGTACAGTGCTGAGTGTCGCTCACACCCCGGGCAGCGCGGCGATGCGCGCCCCCAGGGGGCTGCCAAGACCAGTACAGGCATCCCAGCCCGGAGAGGCGCTGTAGCCGCCGTTGTTGCCCCGTGTGATATCGCGCAGCGCCGCGGGGTGCGCATACAGCAGCGGATTGAGCCATCCAGCGGAATGGCCACCGGCGGCGTTCAGACGCGCGATCAATCCAGCCCACAGCGGCGCCACCGCGCTCGTACCGCCAAAGACGGCCGATATTCCATCGATCACGACTTGATAGCCTGATCGCGGGTCGGCATCCGCTGCAACGTCCGGAACACCACGGCGCGGAAGGAGTTGGGTGGCGCCCTGAACGTCAGTGGTCTGCAGTCCCTCCTGCCAGGCGGGCAGCGGGAAGAAGCTGCTGACGCCTCCGCCGGTTGCGCCCGAAGCGGGCGTCCCGTCATTCCACACGGTCTCACTCACAATCGCGCTCGCCGTAGCCGTCACCCGGGTTCCCCCGCAGGCGAGCGCGTGTGGACTGGACGCGGGGAAATCCACTTCGTAGACGCCGCCGGCCACACCGTCGGTGGCGCCGCCGTCGCCAGCCGCCACGCACACGGTGATCCCCAGCGCCACAGCGGCCTGAAATGCCTGATCCATCGCGCGCAACGCTTGAGGCGACCAGGACGGCTCCGGACCACCCCAACTGATCGAGATCACCGACGGTCGATGCACGGTGTCATGCGCCGCGGTGGTCACCGCGTTGAAAAATCCTGCGTCGGTGTTGGGTGCGAAATACACCACGATCGTTGCCGCCGGCGCGATCGCGCCCGCCACTTCGATGTCGAGCATCACTTCGCCATCGGCGCTGTTCGGATTACCGGTGGGGGCGTTGAGCGCCTGGTCAACCGACACCGCGACGACCGAAGGCAGCGGCAGCGAGAGTGCGCCGAAATACGTACGCAGGTCCGCCGGGCGAAAGCCGCCGCCGAGCTCGATCAGCGCGATGCACTGTCCGGCGCCATCGCCGGCGGGAAACCCATAGAGCGCGGCCAACTCCACCGCCGAGAACGATGTGGCGCGCGGGGCGGCGGCGCGCGAGCGGCGCGGTTTCGGGCCGGTACGGATCCGAAAGTGGGGGCGGGCCTGCGGCCGGTTGTCCAGTCCGAGCACCGCGACGACACCGTCGAGGAGTTCCGTCGGGAGCAGCACCGGGCCATGCAGACCCCGGTAGGTCCCCCCCGGATGTTCAAATTGCCACAGCTCCACGCCGAATGCGGTATTCATCTGCCGCACGGTCCCGCCGAGGGTGATCGTTCGGCGTGCCGCATGCCGCGCGAGGACGGCGAGTTCGTGAGTCGCGGCGAACCTACCGATCGCCTCGAGGTCGGCGGCACTGGCAGCATGGTTCGCGGCGAATGCCTCGCGGGTCAACGGCGGCGGGCGCGCCCCGCGCGCGAGTTGTGCGAGACGTTCCTGCCACGATGTGGTACCGCCCGGGCGCAACACTACCGTGACTTCCAACCGTTCATCCGCAGCGGCGGGGCGTAGCGCCCGCCCCCCCGGCAGAGGTTCGCGTTCGCTGCCCTGCAGCGCAACTCGGGTCATGAGCACTCCTTTGGCCCGTTGTCCGTCGGGCCGCTTCAAACCCTAGCGCGCTCCCTGGTCGAACGCCACTTGTGATGACGATTGGCGACAACCGGAGCGGCACTTGCGGCTGTTGGTGTACGCTCAGATCGCGTCCCCTTCGCCCGGTCGCAGCGTCGGGTCATCGTGTGTCGATGCGCGTCGGGGCTGACGAGGGCGTCACCTGCGGGTGCGGCACAGGACACGCGGCACGATCTGGAGCGAGGCGTGGACGGTGTCCGAGCCGCAGCGGCTGTTCATCGCATGCAGCGGCCACCTGCCGGCATTCAAAGCAAACGGCGCGCGGTTCGCGTCACCCGCGTGGTGCCGCGCAGGTTCCCGGGCGCGGCCGTGACGGCCGCGCCCCGGTCCCACTCACTTGGCGCAACGCGCCGCAATCCAGCGGCGATGCACGTCCGTGTAGACGTCCTGGTAGATCTCATTGAGGGATTCACGCCCGGGGAAGCCGGCGGCAAGATCCGGGTCGGCGTCACCCGCGGCGAGCGCGGCGGCCTGGCGCAGGTGTTCGAGCAAGTAACGCGGATCTTCGTCGCCGACCGAAATGCGCAGCGTGGTCGGCGTGATACCGGCTGCAGCGAGTGCCTGCTCGGACATCTCCGAGTGACTGGTCAGGGCCGGGCAGAGCACCACGGTGTTGGTCTGACCGAGGGTCACCTGCAGCCCGAAGGCCGGCTCCAGACTGTCGAGCAGGCGCTGCAGGCGACTCGGCTCAAGGCGTCCGGGATGGCGTGCGGTGCCCTCGAAGTCGATGGTGAACAGCGGTGCGGGCAGCCCAAGCGTCATCAGCTGTTCCCGCAGCGCACCGTTTGGATGCCCCTGCACAGCCGAGCAGTGCACGTTGATCATCGGATGCAGAGCCAATGCACGGGCCAACACGATGGTGTTGATGCACTTCTGCAGCACGCGCAATTCCATCGTCCGCATACCGCTCAAGACTTCGAACGCCTTGTCGGCATCGAGGAACGCGCCTTTGACGTAGTACACGTTCCAGAACATGGTTTCGTCCCAGCGGTAGTCACGTTCGTGCCCGTCATGGCCTGTGGCCCGCACGCTCTGGCCCTTGGGTAGAAACATCCGCTCGGTGCGTCCAATCACCACCCCGGCGGTGGTGTTGCCGGAGCCGCAGATATCTTTGGTATACGAATGAATGAGAAAATCCGGCCGCTCGGTGCGCTCGGGACGCTGCAGGAGGCGCTGCAGCACCGGGGTGCCGACGGTCGCATCGCAGATCACGGTCAGGCCTTTGACGTGCGCGGCACGGCAGATCGCCGGCACGTCTAGGATGTTGCCATGCGGATTGCACGGCGACTCCAGGTAGATGTAGATCTGGCGGCCCTGAGCAAGGCGCTCGGCGTAGCGGTGTTCGAGTTCGGCGAGCCGCGTGCTGAATTGCGGGCCGGTTTCGCCATCGAACCACTCGACTGAGACATTCAGGTTGCTGCGCTTGCCGTACCAGTCGTGCAACAGCTGGTAGGTGCCGCCGTACACGTTGCGGCTGGCGAGGACGATGTCCTCGTAGCCGACGAGGTTAGCGAGCGTCGCGTCGATTGCCGCCATGCCGGAGTTGAAGTTCCAGGCGAAATAGTCGGCGGCATCAGGTCCGGCTTCGAGGTCGACGATGTGGTTGGCCAGGCAGATCGAGGTGGGATTGAGCAGCCGGGAGTAGATCTCGTGCAGCAGTTCCTTGCCCTGAAATGCGTCCTCGACCCACTCGGTGCAGGCGTAGACGTAGGTCGCCGTGCGGGTGATGACCGGAGTGGCGCTGAACAGCGCGGTGACGTTGTCGAATAGTGGGTTCGGTCCTTTGGCGATGGCGGTGGGCGCATCGTCCATGATCGATTGGTAGGTGGCTCGCAGCGGGTTCTGCAGAGTGTCGAGCACCTTGGCGAGCTGGAAGCAGGCAAAGCGCTTGGCGTTGAACCAGGCGATGCGGTCGCGGCGTTCGAGTTTGGCGAGGGTTTCGCTGGTCAGGCGCCAAGCATCCTGCGCCGCGCCGTTCGCATCGATCAGCGCTCGTGTCAGGCGAGTCAGCGCCTGACCATGCGCAGAGCCCGCGGTGATGCCGAAATGCTCAAGCTGCTCGGCGACCAGCTGCTCGACGGTGCGCGCAGTGCTGGTGTGGCGTCTGGGACTGAGCTGCAGCGCCTCTGGGGCTAGGGTGTCGGTAGACATGGGTGCGATCCCTTTCGGGGCGTGAAAAGTGAAGGGCGGATTCTGCCACCACGGCCCCGTGGTGGTGCGGCTCAGCGGGCAGCAGGGCGTAGGGCGGCGGTATACTGAGCGACCGGACAGGTCCGGGCCCTTTCCTGAAGTGCGCGGATGCGCAAGGAGTTTCCTATGCAGACCCGATTGCTCGGCAAGAATGGACCCCAGGTCTCCGCCTTGGGGCTCGGCTGCATGGGGATGAGCGAGTTCTACGGGGTGCGGGACGATGCCGAATCGGTCGCCACGATCCACCTGGCGCTCGATCGGGGCATCACCTTGCTCGACACCGCGGACATGTACGGGCCATTCGTCAATGAGGAGCTGGTCGGTCGGGCCATTCGCGGGCGGCGGTCAGCGGTATTCCTGGCCACGAAATTCGGGATCGTGCGCGATGCGGCGGATCCGGCCACGCGCGGCATCAGCGGTCGCCCCGAGTATGTGCGCAGCGCCTGCGAGGCGAGCCTCAAGCGGCTGGGCGTGGAGGTCATCGATCTGTACTACCAGCATCGCGTCGATCCGCAGGTCCCGATCGAGGAGACCGTGGGTGCGATGGCCGAGCTCGTACACACCGGCAAGGTGCGCTACCTCGGACTGTCGGAGGCCGGTGCAGCGACCCTCGAGCGGGCTGCGAAAGTGCATCCGATCGCGGCGCTGCAAAGTGAATTCTCGCTGTGGTCGCGCGATCTGCAGGACAACGGGGTGCTGGCGGCCTGCCGGCGGTGGGGGATTGCGCTGGTGGCGTACTCGCCGCTCGGACGGGGGTTTCTGACCGGAGCGATCCAGCGACCGGAGGATCTGGGCGCGGAGGACTTTCGTCGCAATCACCCGAGGTTCCAGGGCGAGAACTTCGCGCGCAATTTGCCCCTGCTGGACGCGGTGCATGGACTTGCGGCGCGGAAGGGCTGTACATCCGCACAGATAGCGCTCGCCTGGGTCCTGGCTCAAGGCGAGGACGTCATTGCGATTCCGGGCACTAAGCGGCGCTCGCGCCTCGAGGAAAACCTCGGTGCGCTGGGAGTGCGCCTGGACGCGGCGGACTTCGCGGCACTCGATGCGGCGTTCCCACCCGGGGCCGCCGCGGGTACGCGTTATCCGCCAGCCGGCATGGCGGCCGTCAATCTATAGCGGCCGGCGTGCATCAGATATCGAGATTGGTCACTGAGAGCGCGTTCTTCTCGATGAACTCGCGGCGCGGCTCGACCTGATCGCCCATCAGGGTCGTGAAAATATCGTCTGAGGTCACGGCGTCGTCGATCTTGACCTGCATCAGCCGGCGCGTCTCGGGATTAATCGTCGTCTCCCAGAGCTGCTCGGGGTTCATCTCCCCCAGGCCCTTGTAGCGCTGAATGCTCTGACCCTTGCGAGCCTGGTCAAATAGCCACTTCATGGCCTCCTTGAACGAGCCGATCGGCTGGCGAGCCTCCCCGCGGGTCACCGTCGCACCCTCTCCGATCAGGCCCGCGAGCGTGCGCGCGAGATCGGCGATGCGCTGATACTCGGCGGACTCGAAGAACTCTCGTGTCAGGTACTTCGTGTTGTCGGTGCCGTGTTCGGTGCGGCGGATCACGACCCGCGGCCCGTGACCCTGAGCGGGTGCATCGCGCAACTCAACCCTATACGAGCGGGTCACGTCGTCGAGCGCATTGAGACTCTGGTGCAGCTGGGCGGCCCAGGCCCGGAGCCAGTCCGCCTGATCGAAGTCCTGTGGACGGACCACCGGCAGGTAGATCAGCTGCTCGAGCAGGCGCTCGTCGTAGCGGCGCGACCAGCGCTTGATGATGGCCTGGACCTCGGTGTATTGGCGGGCGAGCACTTCCAGACCGGGCCCCTGCAGCGGCGGCGCTTCCGCGTTGACGTGCAGTGCCGCGTTTTCCAGCGCGGAATTCAGCAGCACCGCATCGAGTTCAGCCTCATCCTTGACGTACATCTCCTGTTTACCGCGTTTGACTTTGAACAGGGGGGGCTGGGCGATGTAGATGTGCCCATTTTCGATCAGAGCCAGCATCTGCCGGTAGAAGAACGTCAGCAGAAGCGTTCGGATGTGACTGCCGTCGACGTCCGCGTCGGTCATGATGATCACGCGGTGATAGCGCAGTTTGGCGAGATCGAAATCATCCTTGCCGATGCCGCAGCCGAGGGCGGTGATCAGCGTGCCGACCTCCGCCGAGGAGAGCATCTTGTCGAAGCGCGCTTTCTCGACGTTCAGGATCTTGCCTTTCAGCGGCAGAATGGCCTGCGTCCGGCGGTCGCGGCCCTGTTTGGCAGAGCCGCCGGCGGAATCGCCCTCGACGATGAAGATTTCCGAGAGTGCCGGATCCTTCTCCTGGCAGTCGGCGAGTTTGCCCGGCAGTCCGGCGATATCGAGCGCGCCTTTGCGCCGGGTCATTTCACGGGCCTTGCGCGCCGCTTCGCGCGCCCGGGCCGCCTCGAGCATCTTGGCGATGATGGCTTTGGCGTCCTGCGGGTGCTCAAGCAGAAAATCCTGCAGCTTTGCGCTCACCGCCGCCTCGACGATGCCCTTGACCTCGGAGGAGACCAGCTTGTCCTTGGTCTGCGAGGAGAACTTCGGGTCCGGCAGCTTCACCGACAGAATGGCGGTGAGGCCCTCGCGGGCGTCATCGCCCGTGGTGGGGACTTTGTCCTTCTTGGCCGACATTTCCTTTTCGATGTAGTCATTGAGCGTGCGCGTCAGCGCGCTGCGGAACCCGGCCAGATGGGTGCCGCCGTCCTTCTGCGGGATATTGTTGGTGTAGCAGAACATGCTCTCCTGGTAGGAGTCGTTCCACTGCAGCGCAACTTCGATGGTCACCGGTCCGTCCTGGGTCTTGAACCACGGGATGGATTCGTGCACCGGGGTGCGGGAGCGGTTGAGGTATTTCACGAAGGCCTGCAGGCCCCCTTCGTGCTGAAAAACGTCCGACGTGTTCTCGCGCTCGTCAATCAGCTCGATACGCACCCCGGAATTCAGAAACGACAGCTCGCGCAGCCTCTTGGCCAGGATGTCATGGTTGAATTGGATGTGCGTGAAGATCTGCGCACTCGGCTTGAAACGGATGGTCGTGCCGCGCTGCTCGGAAGGGCCGACCGGCGCGAGGGGTGCGAGCGGGTCGCCGAGGCGGTATTCCTGGCGATGAACTTTGCCGTCACGATGAATGATGAGCAGCAGGTAGTCGGACAGCGCGTTGACCACCGAGACGCCGACGCCGTGCAGCCCGCCGGAGACCTTGTAAGAACTCGCGTCGAATTTTCCGCCGGCATGCAGCACGGTCATGATGACTTCGGCTGCGGATCGGCCCTCCTCGGGGTGCATGTCCACCGGAATGCCACGGCCGTTGTCCGAGACGGTGATGGACTCGTCGGCGTGAACCGTGACGACGATGCGATCGCAAAATCCGGCCAGGGCTTCGTCGATGGAGTTGTCGACGACCTCGAACACCATGTGGTGCAGGCCGGTGCCGTCATCGGTGTCGCCGATGTACATCCCGGGCCGCTTCCGCACGGCATCCAGACCTTTTAAGACCTTGATTTTACTCGAGTCGTAGACGTCTTCGGCTGCCATGAACGGTCCCGTGGTGCGATGCCTCATTATACCGGTCGGACGTCGCCCTGTTCCACGTGAAACACCCGATCCGGCTGCGTAAACCCCGGAATCTGCGGCTGCAGGGCAGTAATCACGAGCTGACAGTTCAGCCGCAGAATTTCAGCGACAAATCCCGCTTGATGCTCAGCGTCAAGCTCCGCCGCCGGATCATCGAGCAGCAGCGTCGGCATTGCGGTCGTCGAGTCCGCCAGCAGGCGCAGTTGGGCCAGCGTCAGCGCCGCCGCCGTTAATTTCTGTTGGCCGCGAGAGAGCGTGTCCCGAGCGGGTTTGCCATCGATGGTGATTCGCAGGTCGGCTCGATGCGGCCCTACCGTTGTGGTCTGGCGCGATTCGTCCCGCGAGCGCACCGTTTCGAGCGCATCCGCCAGCGAGACAGCCTCCGACCAGCCTTGCACATAGCCGATATGGGCCTTGGGGCAGTCGACCGCGGCCACGATCGCGGTCCAGTATGGCTCAAGCCGCTCGAGCACGGTCCGACGTGCGGCGGACATGCGTGCACCCTGCTCCGCCAGCTCGGCTTCCCAGGGACGTGCTTGGGAGGGATGACCTTTGAGGGCGGCATTCCGCTGCCGTAGCGCGCGAGCATATCGGAACCAGGCCTCCCCGAACTGAGGTTCCACGTGGAACACTGCCCAGTCGAGCCACCGGCGACGGCGGCGACCGCCTTCTTCAATCAGTTTGTGGATGTCCGGATCAATCACCTGCACCGGAAACGCTAGACTGAGGTCCGCCAGTGACTTGACGTTCTGGCTATCCACCCGAGCCGTGATCCCCTGTTCCCGATCGAATTCGACGCCGATCGCATGTGGGAGCGGGCCGCCAGTGCGACCGAAGACTGTCAGCGCCGGCGCTGCTCTGTGCACTAGCTGTTCGGTTTGTCGTGACCGGAACGAGCGGCCCCGACCGAGCAGAAACGCTGATTCGAGCAGCGAGGTCTTCCCGGCCCCATTGCCGCCCCAGATGAGCGTGCAGCGTGGATGCAGCTCCACCTGTGCGGTGCGGATACAGCGCACATTCCGAATCTGGAGCTCGCCAAGGCTCATGGTCGATGCGGCCCACCTGCTGGCGGGCCGCTCCGCTCACAGTCGCGCCAGCTCGTCCGTTCAGAGCCGCATGGGCATGACGACGTAGCGTGCCTCCGCCAATCCTGGCGCGCGAATCAGACAACTGCTGTTCGCGTCGGTAAACCCGAGTTCGACGCGATCGGTTTCGATCGCGCTCAACGCATCGAGGAGATAGTTCACGTTGAAACCGATCTCGATTTCCTCGCCTTCGTACTCGATTTCGAGCTGGTCTTCCGCTTCCTCGTGTTCCGGGTTGTGCGCCTGCAATGACAGCAGACCGGATTTCACGCCCACCCGGATTCCCCGATATTTCTCGTTCGACAGGATCGCTGTGCGCTGCAGCGCTTGGCGCAGCAGGTCTCGATCCGCCAGCGCGATGCGCGGTGGCTCGTGCGGGATGACGCGCCCGTACTCCGGGAAACGTCCATCAATCAGCTTCGAAGTGAATCGAATATCGCCGATCTGAGCACGAATGTGATTGGTTCCAATCGCTAGTTCGATCTCGCCCTCTGTGCCCAAAATGCGCTGCAGCTCGAGAATGGCCTTACGAGGCACGATCACTTGACCGGAGCGGCCCGGGGCGGTCAGGGTCGTTTCACACAGCGCCAATCGGTGCCCATCGGTGGCCACCGCGCGCAAGGTACTGTCCTCGGTCTCGATGAGCAGCCCGTTGAGGTAGTAGCGCACATCCTGCTGCGCCATGGAGAAGTGGGTCTTATCGATCAGCCGATGGAATGCACCCTGGCTGAGCGTGAGCGTTTGCTGCGCGTGGATCTCCTCCAGCACCGGAAATTCCGCCGCAGGCAGGGTGGTCAAGGTGAAGCGGCTCCGCCCGGCCCGCACGGTCACCTTTTCCCCTTCCGTGGTCAGCGCCAGATCCACCCCAGCGGGCAGCGCACGCAGGATGTCGAGAAACTTGCGCCCCGGCACGGTGATGTCGCCTGCGCTCTCGAGCTGTATAGCGCTCGTGGCGGCGAGTTCGACCTCGAGGTCCGTTCCGGTCATGACCAGGTGCTTGTCCCGCGCAGAGAGCAGTACGTTCGCCAGCACCGGCATCGTCTGGCGCCGCTCCACGACACCGATCACGCTTTGCAGGGGAGCGAGCAGTTCTTCGCGCTTAGCCGTGAGCTTCATAAGTCTTATCTTCTTGTCTTGAGATCTTAAGAATCCGATTGTAGTAACGATTAGGCCTGTGGATAAGGCGCATTATGCCGCGACCTGAACCCGAACAATCGCTTACGCTCCGTTCGCGCCCGCGCTTTGCGGGGACTGCCTGGGTGTGAGCTGTGCATCCACTGTGCATAACTTTATCCCCAGAACCATCCACAGCTCATCCACAGCCCTGTCCACTCAGGCGGTCAGGGTTCTCAACAGGTTCGAGTAATCCTCGCTCATCCGGATGTCGATGTCCCGCAGCTCCTTGATTCGCTTGCAGGCATGCAGCACCGTCGTGTGATCGCGGCCACCGAACGCATCGCCGATCTCCGGCAGGCTCTGACTGGTGAGCTCCTTGGCGAGCGCCATCGCGACCTGCCGGGGTCGGGCCACCGAGCGGCTGCGCCGCTTCGAGAGCAGTTCCGCGACCCGCACTTTGTAGTAATCGGCCACCGTCTTTTGGATGTTCTCGATGGTGACGAGTTTCGCCTGCAGCGACAGCAGGTCCTTCAGCGCCTCCTTGGTGAACTCCAGCGTGATCGGATGTCCCGTGAAGCGGGCATTGGCAATGACTCGGCGCAGTGCCCCTTCGAGTTCGCGCACGTTTGAGCGGATGCGCTTGGCGATAAAAAAAGCGACTTCCTCCGGCAGAGGCATGCCGAACTGGCGGGACTTGCTGATCAGGATGGCCACGCTGGTCTCCAGTTCCGGCGGTTCGACCGCCACCGTGAGTCCCCAGCCGAAGCGGGATTTCAACCGCTCCTCCAGACCCTCAACCTCCTTCGGGTAGCGGTCGCAGCTAAGGATCACCTGGTGCTGCCCTTCGAGCAGCGCATTGAACGTGTGGAAGAATTCCTCCTGCGAGCGCTCCTTGCCGGCAAAGAACTGAATGTCGTCGATCAGCAGCGCATCGAGCGAACGGTACGCGGTCTTGAACTCGTTCATCGAGTTGTGCTGCAGGGCACGCACCATGTCGCTGACGAACCGTTCCGAGTGCACGTACGCAATCCGCGCTTCCTCGTTGTGCTCGCGGATGTGATGTGCGATCGCATGCATCAGGTGAGTCTTGCCGAGTCCCACACCGCCGTAGAGGAACAGCGGGTTGTACGCCTTGCCCGGATTCTCCGCGACCTGCAGCGAGGCGGCCTTGGCCAGCTGGTTGCTCTTGCCCTCGACGAAACTCGCGAACGAAAAGTCGGCGTTCAGGCGCGCACCGATCACCAAGCCTTCCCCGCGCCGGGGCCGCTTCGCTACCTCGGGCACCGGGGCCGGTGACGGCTCCGCAGCGCTCGGGCGAGAGCCCACCTCCACGGTGACAATCGGCACATCCCCGGTGCTTTTGTCGCGCAGCAGCTCCCCGATGCGCGGCAGCAGCCGCTCATTGATCCACTCGACCACGAAGCGGTTCGGCGCGAGCAGCTTCAACGCCCCGGCGCCCTCAAGCGCCTGCAGCGGCCGCACCCACGTATTGAACTGCTGTTCCGGGAGCTCGGCCTCCAGGGCACATATGCACCGAGCCCACAGCGACGCTTCCAACCGCGTATCCCCCGACTGCTGCTAAAGGCCGATGCCGGCCCGATGCGCCACCCGTCGCGCAAGCGCGACGGGCGCCTCGCGCTCCCCGAGCAATTGCGGCAAGATGCCGCTGCGGGGAGACCGCAGAGTGTGCATCGGGGAGGGCTCCGGCTTGGTGGAAAAGGCTGGCGAGTCTATACCGATCGGCCGTCCCGCTGAAGATTTTCACACGATTAAATATTGACACCTTGGCGGTCAACGGCTTAGCCTTGCCGCCCCTTTTTGGACCCCACTGGAACCTTCTGGAGCCCCGGTATGAAGCGTACCTACCAACCGAGCAAAGTGCGCCGAAAGCGTACACACGGGTTCCGGGCGCGTATGGCGACCCAAAACGGCCGCAAAGTGCTGGCCCGTCGCCGTGCCAAAGGACGTAAGAAGCTGATCCCGTAACGCGGGACGGCGCTGACGACTGCTGCCCGGCCGACGCCGATGCGTCTGCGGGGCCGGAACGACCCGGCCCCGGCCTGCATCCTGGCGTACAACGAGGTGGTCCGCATGTCTCGTGAGCCTCGAGCGCGGCTGACGTTTCCGCCCTCGAGGCGGGTGCGGCATAAATCGGATTTCGATGCGGCGCGCCTGCGCGGCAGGCGCTTTGGCAACGGATTTTTCGCGGTGACAGTGATCAGCAACGACAAGAGCGGTCCCCGCCTCGGCCTGGCCGTCGCGCTGCGCGTCACCCGTACCGCGGTGGAACGCAACCGTATCCGCCGCATCATCCGCGAATCCTTCCGGCGCCATCAGCAGGCGCTGCCCGGCGTGGACCTCGTGGTCAGCGCCCGGTCCCGGGCCCTTGCTGCCCCGGGACCCGAATTGCATGCCAGTCTTGCGGCGCTATGGCGCCAGGTCATTGAACGATGCGCGCCCTCGCCCTCGCCCTGATCCGCCTGTATCAGTGGACGCTCAGTCCCCTGCTCGGGTCCAACTGCCGGTTCCACCCGTCCTGTTCCCACTATGCCGCCGAAGCGATCGAACGCTTCGGCATCCTGCGCGGTGGCTGGCTGGCGCTGAAGCGCATCGGCCGCTGCCATCCCTGGCATGCGGGCGGCTACGATCCGGTGCCTGTCCATGGCTCGACCCCGATTGCTCACCGACATGACTAATCAATTGCGCTATTTCGTCTGGCTGGGGCTTGCCCTGCTGCTGTGGTTCAACTACACGACCTGGACCACGGATTTCGCGTCCGCGCCGAACGGGGTGCACACACAGCAGGCCCCCGCACCGGCGAACCTCGCCGCGAACGTCCCGCAGACCCCGCAGAGCGCGGCGGCGCGGCCCGCTGCGTCTCCCCTCCCCAGCGCCGCACCGATGAGCGCCCCGGGCCCGGGTGCCACGCTTCCCGTGGCGCCGGCCCCGGGGGCTGCGACCGTGCAGGTACACACCGACGTGTACGACCTGCAGATCAGCACCCAGGGTGGCACGCTCGAGCACGTGAAGTTGCTGAAGTATGCGAAGGTGAAGGGCAAATCCGAGCGGGTCGTGCTCGAGAACCCCGACCCCGCGACCGAGTATCTCCTGCAGACCGGCCTGACGGGCCCGGCCGGATCGCTCTACCCGACCCAGACCGCCGCGTTCACCGCCCCGCAGCCCGTGTACCGCATGGGTCCGAGCGGCGTGCTGCGCGTCCCGCTGACCTGGTCCGCCAACGGCATCACGGTTACCAAGACCTTTATCTTCCGCAAGGGCTCCTACCGCATCCGCCTGCAGTACGCGGTCCACAACGGCAGCGCGCAGCCGTGGACCGTCACGCAGTACGCGCAGCTGTTCCGCAACGATCCGCGCACCAGCGGCAGCTATTTCGATCCGGGCAGCAAGGCCTATCACGGTCCTGCGATCTGGAACGGCCACGAATACGTGAAGCTCGATCCGGCCAGCAGCGACTACCAGCATTACACCCGCACGGTGACCGACGGTTGGATTGCCGTTCCGCAGCACGATTTCGTCAGTGCTGTGGTGCCGCCGACGGGTGCACCGTACCGATTCAGCTCACAGGTCTCCGGTACCGCCTATCTGCTGGCGGCCTCCGGACCGGAACATACGGTGGCGCCTGGGGCGGCGCTGACCCTGGGCCAGACGCTGTTCGTCGGACCGACCCTGCATGCGCAGCTGGAACGGACCGATCCGACCCTCACCTATCTCGATGACTACGGCAAACTCACGCTCCTGGCGCGTCCGCTGTTCTGGATGCTGAGCGAAGTCCACAAGCTCACCGGTAACTGGGGCGTGGCGATCATCGTCGTCACCATCCTCTTGAAGCTGCTGTTCTATCCGCTCTCGGAAACCAGCGGCCGCTCGATGGCCAAGATGAAGGCGCTCGGACCGCGTATCAAGAACATCCAGGAGACCTACAAGGACGACAAGGAACAGCTTGGCCGCGCCATGATGGAGCTGTACAAGCGCGAGAAAGTCAATCCAGTCTCCGGCTGCCTGCCGATGCTGCTGCAGTTTCCGGTGTTCATCGCCTTCTACTGGGTGCTGCTCTACAGCGTCGAGCTGCGTCAGGCCCCGTTCATGTTCTGGATCCAGGACCTCTCGGCGCGTGATCCGTACTTCATTCTCCCGGCCATCATGGCCATGACCGGCGTGCTGCAGTACAAGCTCAATCCCGCGCCTCCCGATCCGGTGCAGGCCAAGATGTTCATGTTCATGCCGCTGGTCATGGCGGGCCTGTTCGCGTTCTTCCCCTCGGGCCTGGTGCTGTACTACGTGGTGAACAGCCTGCTGTCGATCCTGCAGCAGTGGAACATCAATCGGCGCATCGCGGGAGCCGTGGGAGCCCGCACCTAACGGACTCTTCTATCAGCCGGGCCGCGGGGGTACTCTTGGACCCATGACGCGTACGGATACCATCGTGGCGCCGGCTACCCCGCCGGGACGCGGCGGCATCGGCATCGTGCGCGTGTCCGGGCCGAAAGTGCCCGAAATCGCGGCGGTACTGCTCGGCGAGCTGCCGCCCGCGCGCACCGCGCGCTTCGCGCGCTTTCTCGACGCGGCCCAGGAGCCGATCGACGCCGGTCTCGGGCTGTTCTTCCCCGCGCCGCATTCCTACACCGGTGAGCATGTGCTGGAGCTGCACGGGCATGGCGGTCCGGCGGTCCTCGAAGCGGTGGTGGCGCGGATCCTGGAACTCGGCGCGCGCCGGGCGCAGCCCGGGGAGTTTACGTTACGCGCCTTTCTCAACGAGAAGGTCGATCTCACTCAGGCCGAAGCCATCGCCGATCTGATCGACGCCGGTTCACGCGAAGCGGCTCGGGCGGCCATGCGCTCGCTGCAGGGGGAGTTCTCCGCCATGGTGCACGGGCTGACCGAGGCGGTGATCGACGTTCGCATGTACGTGGAGGCGGCCATCGATTTTCCCGAGGAAGAGATCGACTTTCTCGCCGACCGCCAGCTGCAAGAACGTTTTCGCGCTCTGACGGATCATTTCGAGGGCATCGAGCACAGTGCCCGTCAGGGTGCGCTGCTGCGCGAGGGCATGACCGTGGTGCTGGCCGGGCGGCCGAACGCCGGCAAATCAAGTCTGTTGAATCGGCTCGCCGGTTACGATGCAGCCATCGTGACGCCGATCCCCGGGACGACGCGCGATATCGTGCGCGAGAGAATCGATATCGATGGGATGCCGTTGCACGTGCTCGACACCGCGGGGTTGCGCGACGGCGCTGATGCGGTCGAGGCCGAGGGCATCCGCCGGGCGCACGAGCAGATGCGCCGCGCCGACCGGGTGCTGTTTGTGATCGATCTGCTACAGGATCCGCAGGGCGCAGCCTATCGCGAGGAACGGGAACGCCTGCCGCACGATGTTCCGGTCACGCTGGTGCTGAATAAGAGCGATCTGGCCGCGGGGATTCCGCTCGCGGACACGGTGGCGGGTCCTCCACGGGTCGCCGTCTCGGCGCTCACCGGCGATGGCATCGAGCGCCTGCGCGCGCACCTGAAAGATTGCGTCGGCTTCAAGAACATTGACACCGGCACAGTCTCGGCGCGCCGTCGTCACCTCGACGCGCTGCTCCGTGCGCGCCGGATGGTCGAGGAGGCAGAGCGGCGGCTACACGAGAGCCGCAGCGGCGAGCTCGTCGCCGAGGACCTGCGCGGGGCACAACAGGCGCTGAGCGAAATCACCGGGGTGTTCACCAGCGAGGATCTGCTGGGGCGTATCTTCGGCAGCTTCTGCATCGGCAAATAGCGGGGTATCGCCGGCAACATTCGCCGGATACTTGCTCCGGTGTGCCGATCGACGCCTGCAGGGCGTGACATCACCTGTCGCGAGTGGGCCTCAGACGAGCGGTGCGTCAAAGACGTAATGGCCTGACCCCACTGTGATCAGCGTGCGTCCGGCACTGCGCCGCGCGTGTAAGACGCCGTAAGTGTTATCGAGTGCGTGCCCGCCTGCGCGGATCCGACTTGGCTCGGCACACGGTATGGCGAGTGTCGCCAGCATGCCGGCCGGCACGCTCACGCGCAGTCGCAGTCGGCTCTCGGTGCGATTCTTCACCCAGCGCACGCTCACCTCGCCGAATACCCCCTGGTAGTGCACCGCCGCGTAGCGAACGCCTTTGACCGGCTGCGGCTCAATGCGGATGCGCTCATGCGCCGCGCGGTGCTGATCGATGCGCAAACCAGCCAGGCCACCGTAAAGCCACGCCTCCGCCTGGCCGAGCATGAAATGGTTCTGCGAGTTGTCGGGATTCGCGTTCCAGGTTTCTGTGAGCGCAGTCGCACCGCGCGCCAGCTGGTATCCATAGCTCGGCGCCGTCGTCTGCGTAAGGATGTCGAACAGGACATCCGCGCGGCCCCCTTGCATCAGCGCCAGGATGACATAAAGGAAACCGATGTCTCCGGCCGTCACGTGATTGCCGTGTGCCCGGATGTCAGCGACCAGGTTTGCCAGGACTGCGCTGCGCTCCTGGGCCGGCACTAAGCCAATCGCCAGCGGCATGGCATTGGCTGTCTGGCTGCCGCTTCCGTACGAATGGGTGGCCGGATCGAACAGCGCGCGATTCAGAGCGCGGCGCACCGTCACGGCGCGTCGTGCGAAGCGGCCCGCATCAGTGCTGTATCCAAGGAGCCGTGCGATGGCCGCGAGCGTGGCGAGCACCCGGCAGTAGGTCGCCGAGGCCGTCAAGCGCTTGCTGGTCAGCTGCGATTCTCCCGGCGGCTTCGGTCCCCAGTCGAACCAATCTCCGAGACCGTAGTCGAGCAGATCGCCGTGGGCGCGTGAAGCCAAGTAGGCCGCGTAGCGGCACATGGCCGGGTAGCCGGTGGCGAGGATGCGTCTGTCGCCGGTGTAGCGGTATGCCGCCCACGGCGAGAGCACGATCGCCGAACCCCATTCCGGGGAATCGCGGAACGCGGAATTGCGCCCGTCGGCATCGAGGAATGCGACGTACTCCGGGGCGATGCTCGGCACCAGTCCTGAAGCCCGCTGGCTGTCCATCATGTCGCGCAGCATCTTCTCGTACACCGTGACCGCCTGTTCGTTGTAGAACACGGTATCGGCATTGAGGTACGTCTGCTCCAGCCACCCGAGCTTCTCGCGTTGTGGGCAGTCGGTGAGCACACTGAAACTGTTGCTGAGCAAGGCCTGTACGATGAGCTGATGGATGCGGCGCAGCATCGGCTGGCCGATCTCGAGCGTGCCGATGCGCGCTAGTGAATCGTGCAGGAACTGCCCTTCAAGCGAGCGCAGTTCGGGCACACCGGAACGTTGTCGATCGCTCGGCGTGGCGCCTTCGACTTGCACATACCGAAAGCCGTAGTAGCTGAACCGAGGCTGCCACCGCTCAAGGCCCGTACCGGCCAGGGTGTAGGTGAACCAGACGGCATCCGAGGGTGTCGCGGCTGCACTGCGCTGGGTGACGCAACCGTCCTTCTGCAGCAGCTCGCCGGGCAGCAGGCGTACCGTGCATCCGGCCGGGCCGCGCACGGTAATGACCGGCCAACCAGAAAAATTCTCCCCGAGATCGTAGACAAACACGCCCGGTTTCGGCTGCGTGACGGCCATGGGCTTCAGGGTGCGCGCAGCCCTCACTGCCGGAACCGTCTGGGCGCGCAGGCGCCCGCCGGGCTGGCGCACCTGCGTGGCACGCCGCCAGCCGGCGGCTGCGAACCCCGGACGGTCCCAGCCGGGTAGGGCGCGCCGGGCATCGAAATCCTCTCCGCCGTACACCGACGACAGCACAATCGGACCAGGGTGAGTGTCCCAGGACGCATCACTGACCACCCAGTCCTCGCTGCCATCGGCATACAGCATGCGCAGCTGCGCGATCAGCTTCGGACGCCCGAAACTGCCCACGAACTTGGTATACCGGCCGGGATATTTCTCGACATTGAAGAACCCGTTGCCGAGCAGCACGCCGAGCACATTCGTTCCCGGGCGCAAGCGCGAGGTGACCTCGAACGTGTCGTAGAGCACGGTCTTGGTGTAATCGGTCCAGCCGGGATTGAGCACGCTCGTGCTCACCGGATCCCCATTGATGTGTAGGGCATACTGACCCAGCCCGCACACCGACAGCAGCGCGCACCGTAGCGGCTTGCGCACCTGGAACTCCCGCCGGAACAGTGGCATCGGCCGCGGCTCGGACGGCGGGCTGCGATTGATCGCCGGTGGGGGCAGGGGGCTTGCCGGCCAGTCCGGGCCGTCCGAAATCCATTGCGCACGCCAGTCGGAGGCCTGCACGACGCCGGTGCTGAACAAGACCGGCGGAGTGAACTCACTGGGGCGGCCGCGTTGGTCCCAGACGCGCACGGCCCACCAGTAGAGGCTTTGCGATGTCAGGGGCAGATCATGTTCCGGCGCGACCCGCAGGGCGGGCGAACTGCACCGGCCACTGTCCCAGATCTCCCCATGCCCCGCCCGGATCGCGGCGGGGAAACGGGCTACGATCACCTGCCAGGCGCTCTGGCCGAGCACCCGCAGCGCCGCTGAGCGTGGCGCGAGCGTCCAGCCGAAGCGGGGCCGGCACGCATCGATGCCATGCGCCGCGCTGCGCCACTCGATCTGCAGATCCATCGGACTGACGTCGCACGGTCCGTTCGGCTCGGTGGCCTGCGCGGTGCGCACGCCGGCCAGCCCGGCCGGTGTCCCGAGCGCCAGCAGGCGCAACACGGTACGGCGCGACGTCATGTGGCGCAGGACCAACAGACGTCGTCCAAGAATATGATCTCGCGTTTCATATTATGAGATTCCTCTTGCGTCCGCCGGTGCGCCAATGGTATTTATATTTATATACGAAGATATCATCCGCCTGTAAACAACGCTGCAGGCGGAACCGCTGAATATCGCGGTCTTAGGCGTTTACGAAACTGCATTAACTGACTCGAGGGGGATCGATCATGAAGCTCACGTCAAGGCTCGTGTCCGGAGCCGTCGCGCTGGCATTGGCCGGCGCCGTGCCCGCCTGGGCCAAATCTGCCGGACCCGGCCCCCAGGCCGCGACGGCCGCCGACTCGACCGCGGGTAACGCCCACGATCACAAGAAAGCCGCGGCGCCTGCGGTCCTGAAGGAAGTGGTCGTGACCGGCATCCGTGCCAGCATGGAGAGCGCGCTGAACATCAAGCGTTTCTCGAACACCATCGAGGACGCCATCGTCGCCTCGCAGATCGGCAAACTCCCCGACGTCACCGCAATCGACGCGCTGCAGCGCATCCCCGGCATCCAGATCAGCCGCCAGCTCGGTGAAGGCGGCGGCACGGTCAACATCGGCGGCTCGGTGATCAATAGTGGCTATGAAATCCGCGGGTTACCCTACGCGGAGACCACCCTGAACGGCCGCGAAGTGTTCAGCGCCACCGGCAGCCGCGTGCTGAACCTTGAAGATATTCCTTCCTCGCTGCTCGCCGGAATCGACGTCTACAAAGATCCCACGGCGAGCCAGATCGCCGGCGGCCTTGCCGGCACCGTCGATCTGCGCACACACCGGCCATTCGATTTCTCGGGCCATCAGCTCGACTTCAGCGCCGGGGAGACCTACGGCGACATGATCGGCACGGCCCGTCCGAACTTCAACATGCTGGCGAGCGACATCTGGCGCACGGGCATCGGCAAGGTTGGCGCCTTACTCGATTTTTCCTACCACGATCGGGCCTACCGCGAAGACGGGGCGACGAACAATTCAATCGCCATCAGCAACACCGCCATCCCGGGTAAGACCGTCGAGTACACCAACGGGGTGTACAACACCATGTTCGTCGGCAACCGCAAGCGCATCGGCGTCGACGCCGTCCTGCAGTGGAAGCCGACTAGTGACTTCCAAGCCTACGCGGAGGCCATGAGCGAAGACTTTACATGGGTGCAGAACCAGTACACCTTCTTCTCCCAGCAGGGTGGCGGCACGATTCAGCCAGGATCGGTCTCACTCTTTCCGGGCACCAGCGATGCCAGTGCGGTCACCTTCAATAATGGTCTGGCGAGCACCGTCGGTGCGTGGCGTACTGTCGAGGACGTCAACCGCCAGTACAATCTGCATCTGAAATGGACACCTATCCCGTGGACTGTCGTCGGCGATCTCAGTTACACGAAAGCGACAGAGCGGCTGAATAATCCGGCCGTCGATATCGGCACGACCGTTCCGACAATTGCGCAGAGCGTATCCACCTCCGGTATCACGAGCTCGCTCGTGCCGGGCTTCAATCTCACCAACCTCGCCAACTTCAACGACAGTACGGCGAGCAACTATCACAGCTACCTGTACGACACCGAGCAGCATTTCCGCGGCAGCGAGACCGCCGCCACGCTGAACGCAACCTACGCCTTCGCCCACGGCTTCCTCACTTCGGTGGAAAGCGGCGTGCAGTTGGCGGACCGCAAGGATCAGTTCAACCAATGGTCCACTTTTGCGGCCATCGACAGCGCGCAGATTCAGGCGAATTCCCAGTGGTTCTCCGACGTTCCGCTCAGTCCGTTCCTATCGGCCGTTTCCTCCACCCCGGTCATTCCAGACTACGCGGTATTTAATCCGAACCAGCTGCACTTCCAGTCGGCGAACGTGTACAACGCCTTCGGCGCACCCATGCCCACGGACAACGGTACCGCCGACTACCATGTCGACGAACGCACCTATGCCGGGTTCGTCCAGCTGAACTTCCAAGCACACGTTGGTGTCCCAATGAGCGGTAACATCGGGGTGCGGGTGGTCCGGCACGAGGACTTCATGAGCGGTGAGGTTGGCAACGCCGGGGTCTACACGCCCGCGAATTTCTCACACGGTGAGACCGACGCGCTGCCGAGCTTGAACCTGCTGTTCAAGCTGACCCATGACCTGCAGTGGCGCTTCGCGGCGTCCAAGGCGATCGCCTATCCGGACTTCAGTCAGATCCGGCCCTCGATCAGCCTGCTGCCGGCGCAGGGCGCGGCGAGCGGCGGTAATCCGAACCTCAAGCCGACCACCGCGACGCAATTCGACACCTCGCTCGAGTACTACTTTGCGCATGGTTCGGCGCTCACCGCGGATGTGTTCTACAAGCGTCTGCAGAACTTCTGGCTCTCGGAGACCCAGCAGGCCGCGTTTGCCATCAACGGCGTCACGTACAACCTGACCGGTGCCGTCGACGGCGGTAACGCCACGGTGAAGGGCCTGGAGCTCGGATACCAGCAGTTCTTCCGGCACCTGCCGGGACTACTGAGCGGCCTTGGAATCGCGGCGAACTATACCTACATCGATGCGGCGGCTCCAACCGCGGTCGCCGGGCAGACGACCACGCTGCCCGGGCTGTCCAAGAACAGCTACAACCTGATCGGGATTTACGAAAAAGGACCGGTGTCGTTCCGCGTCGCCTACAACTGGCGCAGCAACTTCTACACCTCGCTGTACAACGGCTCGAATGCGCAGCTGGCAGCGAATCCGATCTATACCGCGAGTTACGGTTGGCTTGATGCCTCGCTCGAGTACCAGATCAATCATCATCTGTCGGTGTATGCACAGGGTTCGAACCTGTTGCGCACCAAGATCGTGACGTACTACGGCACACCGACTCTGCCGCAGGGCGCCACGATCGATGACCGCGAGGTGATGCTCGGATTCAACCTGAAGCTCTAGGGAGACCCGCCCGCATGGTCGATCACCAGAGACGGAATCTGCTTACCGGGATGTTGGCGACGGGCGCGGGCTTGTCGATGGGGCGTGCGGTCGGGAAACCGACCGCACGTCTGCCCGACATTGCGCCGTTTCGCACGCCTTACAAGCTCGAGCAGCGCATTCTCACCCGCTCGGGCGTGCCCGGGAGTTTCGACCGTCTTCTGGTCGATTGCCCGTTCGTGTTCGAGCACGACGGGCGCTATTTCATGACCTATATCGGATTTGACGGCATCGGTTATCAGACCGGACTCGCCGAATCCGACGATCTGGAGCACTGGCGGCGGGTTGGGCAGATACTCCACCGCAACCCGAAGAGTCCAATCACACGCTACAACATCGCGATGATGTCGATTCTGCGTGAGGATGGATTGCACTCACGGGGCTCGCTGATCAAGGTCGATGGCCAGTACGTGGCTACGTGGTTTGCCTGTCCGCATCCGGGCTACGAACAAGGCCCCGGGGTGATCGGCCTTGCCTTCAGCAAGGATCTGATGCACTGGGATATCACCGATCCGGTCCTGACGCCCGACCCGTCGTTGCCCTGGGAGGCCGGCGGACTCTACAAGGCGTACCTGGTACGCGACCACGGTCTTTACTATATCTTCTACAACGCAAAATCCAATCATCTGCGCGATTGGCACGAGCAGATCGGCATCGCAACTTCACCAGACCTGAAGACCTGGACTCGATATCCCGGCAATCCGGTGCTCCGCCACGGCGGTCCGAAGGCATGGGATGCACGCTTCGCCAGTGATCCGTGTGTGGTCCGTTGGGGGCCTTGGTGGGGCGTGTACTACTACGGGTTTGCCAACGATGGACATGCCCGCAACCTGCTCGCCCTTGGCCAGGATCCTTATCACCTGACCAAAGTGCCTGAAATCATGGTGAATTCCGGACCACCGGGTTCGATCGACGATGATTTCGCGCACAAGCCGTCGGTGATTTATGCCGACGACACGCTGTATGAGTTTTATTGCTGCGTCAGCGGCAAATGGCCGCATGACGATCGAGCTATCACCGTGGCCCGGTCGCGGCCCTGGAAGAGCTGATCGGATTCTCCAGCCCCCCCCCCCCCCCCCCCCCGCGCGGCGCCGGCCAGGATGCTGGCGCCGCGCATTCTCCCGGGACTGCGTTACTGCAGATTGACGAACAACCCGCCGTCGACCAGAACGGCCGCGCCCGTCACGTAGCGGGCCAGATCCGAGGCGAGGAACACCACGCATCCGGCCACATCGTGCGGCTCACCGAGTCGGCCGAGCGGAATGCGCCTCTCCATGTAGGCTCGTTTGACGGGGTCGGCCAAATCCTCCCGATTGATATCGGTCTCGATTGTGCCCGGCATGACCGAGTTACAGCGGATTCCGTACGGACCCAGTGCGATGGCGCACGACTGCATCAGTGAGTGCACGCCCGCCTTGGTGGGCGTGTAATGCGCCTGCATACCGCCGCCGACGAGCGCACTGATCGAACTGACCGCTATCAGCGCGCCACCCCGGCCTTGCTGCCGCATCTGCCGCGCGGCAGCCTGTGTCATGTAGTACGCACCGTGCAGATTGACCGCCATGGTTCGCTCGAACACCTCCGCCGAGGTATCGAGAAACGCATGAAACGGACAGATTCCTGCGTTGCTCACTAACACATCGACACTGCCGAGGGCAGTCGCCGCGCACGCCACGAATTGCTCGGCCGACTCCGCTCGTGCGACGTCGCCTTCGACCTCGATGACCCGTCGCCCGAGCGGTTCGAGTTCAGCCAGCGTCGCCTCGATGCCAGCTCGATCCTTGAACCAATTGAGAGCCACGTCCGCCCCCTGACGGGCACACTCGACGGCGATGGCGCGGCCTATGCCGCGCGAGGCGCCGGTAATCAGGACTCGCTTACCTTCAAGCAGCATGAAACACCTGCGCATGCGGCGTCGGGGCGACGGCCGGACGAGTGTGAATCTTCAAAGCATAGGGCATCCCGCCGCGGGTCGGCGGCAGAGTGACGCTCAGGCCCGCGCGCCTCTGACGCCATCTGATCGGGTTTGGATCTCCAAGCAGCGTGACGCTCGTGATCGGCCCCGGCAGATACGGTGTGGCGCGGTAGAGCGTCTCGATCAGCGCCTTGCCGTCTCGCGGCCGCACCATCCCGAGCGCATAGAGTGTCCCGGCCTTCTGCGTGAAGCGGAAATCCTCCGGCGTATACCGCTGGCCGTTGTCACGGCCGGCCGGGGCCTGGGTTGGACCTTCACCGTAAAGTACCCAGGGCCGTGTCCCATAGATCGCTGCGCCGTTGACCTTCAGCCACGCACCCATCTGCAGCAGAATGTGGCGCACCTTCCCTGGAATCGTCCCGTTGGCGCGCGGACCGATGTTCAGCAACATGTCACCGTTCTTGCTCACGATATCGATCAGATCGGTGAGCAATGAGCGCGCCGAGCGATATTTGTCATTGCGCACGTAGCCCCAGGAATCCAAGCTCACCGAGGTGTCGCTCTCCCACGGGCGCAGCCGCAGCGTATCGAGTTTGCCGCGCTCGATGTCCAGGACCGCCGTACCCGCCGCGAATGCCTGCAGTTTATAGGTCAATACGACTCCCTGATGCCGGGCGGCCGCAACGTCGTAGTAATACGCCGCCATGCGCTGCAGGTAGGGAGCGAACGCTGGTTGATTGATCCACCAGTCGAAGTACAGGAAGTCCGGGTGGTACTCATCGACCAGCTCGGTGCTGCGCGCCAGCCAATCCTGGAGAAAAGCCTTGGAAGGCGGTAACCAGTCCTGCAGCTGGTTCGGGTTCGGCTCCCCGTGCGAGTGATCACCGGGCAGATGCATCGGTTCAGCCGGTCCGTACAATCCGGCGTAGCGCGGATTGTTGACGTCCGAGTCATACTTCGTGCCCGGGTGATACCACCACCAGTGCTCGGCCCGGTGCGAGGAGACGCCAAAGCGCATGCCGTCGGCGTGTACAGCCTTCTCAAGTTCCCCGACCAAGTCCTGCTTCGGTCCCATCCGCACTGCATCCCACAGGGTGAACTTCGAGTTGTATTCCGCAAATCCATCACAGTGCTCTGCAACCGGTACAACGTAACGCGCGCCGGCTTGTTTGAACAACGCGGCCCAGGCCCGGGGGTTGAACTTGGCCATCGTGAAGCGGGCGATGAAGTTCTTGTAACCGAACTTCGCGAGCGAACCGTACACCGCGCGCTGATACTCGTACGCCGCGGAGCCCTTCACGTACATGTTCCGCGAGTACCATTCGTTTTGGAACGCCGGCACGGAAAACACGCCCCAGTGAATGAAGATGCCGAATTTCGCGTTCCGGAACCAGCGCGGTACGTGGTACGCCTCGAGCGAGTGCCAGTTGGCCTTGAACGGACCGCGCCGCACGGTCGCAGCGACCTTGCGCATCTGCTGGTGCAGCAGCTGCTCGTAGTGCTTCGGCTCGTCCCACAGTGGCGGGAACGTATGCACGCTGCGCACCTGGTGTGCAGCCGTGGGAACGCGTGCGCCCCAGGCGGGCGTCAGGACACCGACGGTGCATCCGGCCACAAGCAGCGACAGGCTGAAGAGGTGACGGCGCACGCTGAGGTTACGCGGCCGTGGGGTTGTGCGCAGATGGGGCATAGGGGACGCGTCCAGTACGGAGACGGAAGGAATGTTCATAAGCGGTACGGGCGCTCCAGCACCGCGACGCCCTGCGGGCGAAGATGCAGCACGCGCAGCGAGCGGCCGCGATGCAGCACATCACGCATGGCATAGGGGAGCTGCACTGTACGTGCGGCGGAAGCGTGATTGATGACGATCACCACTTCGCGGCCCTCTCCCACGCGACGCATCAGCTCGACTCCCGCCGGCAGCACCCCGAAGGGCGAGTGCACGCCGGCGCTGGCGAGGCGTTGTGCGACGAACGCGTGCATCAAACGCCGATTGAGGATCGTACCGAGGTAAATGATCGTACCACGCCCATAGCGGTGCTCGATCGCCGCAGCCTGCCCGGTGAGCCAAGCGTTACCGGCGCCGTAGTGCAGCAGGACCTGTGTCGTCGCAGATTTCGGACTCAGCGCTTCGGCCCAAATCCGCCCCGAACCGCGGCCGAGCGCGCCGCTGACGACGACAGGTTTCAGCAGCGCGTAATACTGTTGGACGCGCCCGCCGAGCAATGGTACCAGAGGCCCCGGTTGGCGCTCGACATTGAGCCGATTGTACTGGTCCTTCATGCCGCTGCGAGGCCCAAGGACGAGCACGCCGCCGCTGCGCACGTAGTTGCGCAAATGCTGCGCCAGCGACTTGGAAATCACGTTCAGGCTCGGCGCGAATACGATTCGGTAATGCGCGAGCGGAGCACGAGCCGAGACGATGTCGACCGCGTGCGTGAGGTTCTCGAGCGGGCGGTAGTAATCGAGCAGCACCTGCAGCTGGCGGTAGCGGACGCTCTGGCGTTGGAAGTCGATTGCCCAACGGCTGTCGTATGACACCAGCAGGGCGACCGTCGAGCGCGGACGGGTGCCGGCGATGAGCTTCGAGCACCGCTTGAACTCGCGCCCGATGCGCTGCACTTCACCGTACAGCGGTTCAGGCTTGCCGTCCGGCCCCACGAGCGCGCCGTGGTACTGCTCCTGGCCACCGAGCGCGCTGCGCCACTGCCAGAACAGCACCGCATCAGCGCCGTGCCCGATTGACTCCCAGGTCATGGCGCGCACGCCGCCCTTGACCAGCGAGTTGTTGACCGGTGCCCAATCGACGAATCCGGGCTGCGTTTCCATCACCCAGTAGTCCTGGCGCTTCCAGCCGCGCACGAAGTCGCTCATCGCTCCGTTGCGGTAGAAGTCGAGCTGGCCCTCGCCCACGTAGTCATCCCAGGCGGCGATGTCGAGCGGGCGGGTGATCGCGTAGTGGTCCCAGTTGTCGCTCCAGCCGAGCCCGCCGATGTTCGTGGTGATGAACTGGCGCGGCGCGATGTGCGCGCGCAGCGCCTGGATCTGGTTGCGCTGAAAGCCGAGCCAGGTGGCGGTCACGAATTGCCGATGCGCCAGCATCCAACCCGGATTGCCGGGTCTCGCATTCAGCGGAATCTGTCGCCAGGCCGTATAGGTCTGGCTCCAATACGCGCTCGTCCAGTCGCGGTTCAGGGCCGCCAGCGTGCCGAAGCGGCGCTTCAGCCACCGTTGGAACAGCCGGCGCGTACCGGCATCGTACGACTCGTTGGTGTACTCGTTGTCGATCTGCCAGCCAATCACGTCGGGGTTGTGACCGAAGTGCTCGGCGAGGCGGGTCACGATGTCGCGGCAGAACCTCCGATACAGCGGACTCGCGTAGGAAAACTGCCGGCGGTTGCCGTGCTGCGCCCGGCGTCCGTCTGCATGTACGCGCAGGACTTGCGGATACCGGCTGGTCAACCAAGCCGGCGGGGCGTCGGTGGGTGTGCCGATGACGACGAAGATGTGGTGACGGGCCGCCGCCGCGATCGCGCGCTTAAGCCACCCGAAGTGATACTGGCCCTGGTGCGGCTCGAGCGTGCTCCAGGCGAACTCTCCGACGCGCACCACGTTGATGCCGGCCGCCTGCATCAGCGCCAGGTCCTTCGGCCAACGCGATTCCGGCCACTGCTCGGGGTACCAGGCCGCGCCCAGCCAGAGCCGGCCGAGTGCGGTGTGCGCGGCGGGAGAGGAGGCGCGCGCTGCTGGACTCGCGGCGTGTGCCCGGGGTGTGCCAGAGGTTAGGACCACCGCGGCACCCAGCGCGGCAGCCATGAGCGATACCAAGGCACCTCGCTTCATGACCGCGCCGCCAACAGTACGCTCACCGCGTGCGGCGCGAGCGTGACGTCGCGTTGTGGGGCACCACCGCTCAGCAACGAACTCGCCGGTGCGGGCAGATGCACCGTGTGCGTCTTGGCACCATGATTGATGAGAATCCAGACCTGTTTTCCCTCACCGGTGCGCGCGCAGACCTCCACATTGCGCGCCACGCCGCGGATCAGCGGGTGAACGTGCGCGGCGCGCGCCAGAGCATCCAGGACGGTGCTCATCAGCGGCGGATCGAGCCAGGCGCCGATGTAGGTGATCGAGCCTTTGCCGACCTGTCGCGTGATGATTGCGGGCTTGCCCTCGAGCCAGCCGTTGCCCGCGCCGTAGCGCATCAGAACCTGTACGTCGCTCGCCTGCGGGCGCAGTGTCTCGGCCCATACGGAGGCCTGCCCGGCACCGAACCGGCCCGTGAGCGCCACGGGCTTCAGCAGCGAGTAGAACTGCTCCACATGCCCGCCTAGCAGCGCCGCGAGAGGCCCGGGCTGACGCGAGGTCCACAGCGCATCAAAGGAGTCCTTCATGCCGCTGCGCGGGCCGAGAACCAGATGTCCTCCGGCGCGTACGTAGGCCGCGAGGTGATGGGCCTCGGCGTGCGACAGGACGTTCAGTGCCGGAGCGACCACCAGCCGATACCGGCCGAGCGGGGCGCGCGCCGAGACTACGTCGACGGATTGAGCGAAGCGTTCGAGAGGGCGATAGAACGCGGTGAACTCGCGCACGACCCCGAAGCGGTCGGTCTGGCGTTGAAAGTCGATCGCCCAGCGGCTCGCATAGGACTGCAGCAGCGCGACTCGACTGTGCGGTGAGGTGCCCGCCAGCGCTGCTCCGGCGAGCGCAAACTGCGATCCGATCGTCTGCACCACGTGGTAGGCGGGAACCGGCTCCCCGTCTGGTCCGACGAGTGTGCCGTGGTACTGCTCCTGGCCGTTCAGGGCGCTGCGCCACTGCCAGTAAAGCACCGCGTTGGCGCCGTGACCGACGTCCTGCCAGGCCAGCTCGCGCATCGCGTACGGGGGCAGAGCGGCGTTCACGGGCGCCCAATCCACGAACGCCGGCTGCGTCTCCATGACCCAGAAGTCACGCCGCTTGTAGCCGCGCACCAGATCGTCCTGTACGCCGTTCTCGAGCCAGTGATAGCGGCCCTCCGGAATGTAATCGTCCCAGGCGGCGAGCGTGAGTTCGCGGCTGATGGTGTACTGGTTGAACTGATCGCCCCAATGTGTGGTGTTGGTGGTGATGAACTGATCAGGTGCGGCGAAGCGGCGGATCGCCTGTACCTGGTTCGCCACGTAGCTCGCCCACGTTGCCGTCACGAACCGTTTGAAATCAAGGAGCAGCCCCGGGTTCTCGTTCGTGGCGCGCATCGGCACCTGGCTGAAGTGCTGGTAGGTCTGGCTCCAGTACGCGGTGGCCCAGTGGCGATTCAGGGCTGCCACGGTGTGATAGCGGCGCCGCAGCCAGGCGTGAAACTGGTGGCGCGTCACGGCGTCGAACGACGGTGGGCCCATCTCGTTATCGATCTGCCAGCCGATCACATCGGGGTTGTGGCCAAAATGCTGGGCCAGTCGGGTGGCGATGGCGCGGCAGAACTTGCGGTACAGCGGACTGGAAAAGGAGAACTGCTGGCGATTGCCGTGCTGTGCGCGGCGTCCATCGGCGTGTACGCGCAGCGTCTGCGGGTAGCGGCTGGTCAGCCACGCCGGCGGCGCCGCCGTCGGCGTTCCGATCACCACGTAGATGTGATGACGCGCCGCCTCTGCAACGGCGCGCTCCAGCCAGCCAAAGTGATACTGGCCCTGATGCGGCTCCAGGCTGCTCCAGGCGAATTCCCCGACCCGCACCACGCGGATATGCGCCGCCTGCATCAGCGCCAGATCCTTCGGCCAGCGCGCCTCAGGCCATTGCTCGGGGTACCAGGCGGTACCGAGCAGCAGCGGCGGCGGTGCCGCCGCGAGGAGCGGCACACTCACAAGACCTGCCGCCAGGAAGGCCAGGACAGCTCGCAGGGGCTGCCGTAGAGTGCAGAAGGCCCGAAGGTTCGCAGCATTGGCCGGCATCAGTCTCTCCAGTCGCGTCGCGGTTCCCCCGGGGCGTGCGGCCCGGGTCGCAAGGAGTATCAATCGATGGAATCATAGCCCACAATATGGGACTCGTGGGCGGCGCTTTGGGGGATCGGGCGATGGCGGATGAGCGCAGCATATCCGGGTGCCTTCGCGGGCGAAGGGCGCCGCGGCCGGTTCGCAATCTTCACTCTAGCGAAGACGTACTCGCGATGAACATGATGACGCGCTTGCGACGAGTTCTGCAGGGCGCTGCGTGCCTCGGCGTGCTTTGCGCGCTCACCGCCGCGCCCGCTGCTTCGGCCCAGAACCCGGCGCCCGGCTACAGCGTGCGCTACTCGACGATCGGCGCACTGCTCGCTGATCCCCGCACGCATGCCATCATCGAGAAATATCTCCCTGGCTTCGCGGCCACGCGCATCGCTGACCGCGGACGTCATATGACGCTGCTTCAGGTGCAGCCGTTCGACCCAACCGGACTGACCGATGCGGCGCTGGCCAAGATCAACGCCGCCGTCAAGCGCATCTCTGCAGTGCCGGCGAGCGCGTGGCTCCGTCAACCACCTGACGGCCCGACTGCTATCCCGGATGCGCAGCTCGACCCGGCGCGCGACCTGCGTCCCTCACAGCTGGAGGCGGTGCGGCACCGTCCGCTGCCCGAACAATACATCTGGACTCAGCCGAATGCCGCCGCCGGCTATGGCCTGCAGCCGCGTTATTTCCGCCGAACATTTGCCGTCGAGACACTGCCGCCGCGGGCCACGCTCTACGTCGCAGGACCGAGGCAGGCCGCCGTCTACGTCAACGGTCACGAGGTCGGACATTTCCAGCTCAACCTGGACTTCCCGATGGGCATTCGCGTCTACACCTGCGATGTCACGGGCGTATTGCGCCGCGGCCGCAACGTCATCGCCATCGAGGCGGTGCGCGGACCGATGGCAATCAATGAGGCGCAGCGTCCGATTGCACAACACCTGCGCGATGGCAAAGTTCTGGCGGTGATGATCGTGCCGGCCGCACGGGGCATTCAGGCACCGCCGCTGGTGATGAGCGATGGCCGTTGGCGTGCCGCAGCGCACGCGGTGCCGCCGGGCTGGCAGCGGCCCCAGTTCGATGCGGCAGGCTGGCACCCCGTCGATGACCTCGGTGGTATCGAAAGCGCCATCGGTCTGTTCCAGGCCAATGCCGACGCCGGAATGTACGCCTGGCCCGGTTATGATGGGATCTCGCCCTTTCTCGCGCACTATCGGCTGCGCGCCTTGGAGGTTCGGCGCACTTTTGCCGGCGTCGGCTCGATCCGCCATGTCCAGGCGCTCACCGCAGGCGCCGCGGACGGCGCATTTACGGTGACGCTGCCGCACCGGAACGTGGCGCGCCACGATGCTCCGCAGATCGAACTGGATTTCGGACGGGAAGTGGCCGGCCGAATCGAACTGCAGTCCGACTCCGATGCGCCCGCGCAGGTGACCGTCCAGTACGGAGAATCCGAGGCCGAGGCGCGTCTGCAACCGTTTCTTGGGGTCGATCCGGTCTACCTGCCGCCGCATGGCACCGCCTATGGTCCCAAAAGCGCGTTTCGTTACGTGATCATCCGCTTCACCGGGGGTCGTTCGACGCGCTTTCGCGCAATCCGTCTCGATGGGATTGCTTACCCGGTCAAATATCGCGGCTCGTTCGAATCCTCCGATCCATTGCTGAACAAGATGTGGGCGATCGGCGCCTACACCGCGCACCTGTGCATGCAGGATGGGATCTGGGATGCGCCGAAGCGCGACCGTAACCGGTGGATGGGCGACCTCGACGTCAGCGGACGGACAATTGCCGACGTATTTGGTGACGGCGCGCTGATGCGCGAAACGCTCAATCGGCTCATCGGTCCGGCACCCGTGCACGCCCATGTCAACGGCATCCCCGGCTACTCGGCATTCTGGGTGATCGGCGAGCGGCAGTACTACCTGCACACCGGCTCCCTGGCGCAGCTGCGCAGCGTCCACACTCGCCTCGTACAGTTGCTGACGTACATGCAGAAAGACCTGGATCGTCGCGGGCTCTTTGCAGACCGAACGCACGCTTGGCCGTTCGTCGACTGGGCACCGGACATGTACGGTAATACCCGCCAGACGCGGATGGCGACACAATTCGAGTACTACGCGGCCTTTCGTGACGGCGCACAGCTGTTGCGTGTTTTGGGGGATGCACCGCACGCTGCGCGCATGGCCGCCGTCGCGCGGCGGCTGAAGCGCGCCGCGCAGCGCTACCTGCGCAATGCGCAGGGTACCTTCGGTGACCGCTGGCAGCCAAACGCCTATGCAGTGCTCTCCGGTGTCGCAAATCGACACCAGTACGAAGCGATCTGGAAGCATGTGCTCATTCAGGCGAGCGAACCGAAGGATCGCGGTTACGACATTACGCCGTACTACAATTACTACGTCGTCAGCGCGATGGCCAAGATGGGCTTCCGGAGTGCCGCGCTGGGCTGGATCCGCACCTACTGGGGCGGGATGGTCGAGGAGGGCGCGACCACGTTCTGGGAGGCGTACAACCCGACCTGGTTCAGGGGATTTATGTACCAGGCTTCGCTACAGGCCGACGGTGTCTCCGGGTTCAGTGTGAGTCTCGCCCACGGCTGGTCGAGCGGTGTGACCCCCTGGCTGATGCGCGAGGTGCTCGGCATTCACCCAACCGCAGGTGGGTTCGCACGCGTGACGATCCGCCCTCACCTGCTTGGGCTGACCTGGGCGCGCGGCGCGGAGCCAACGCCGCACGGATTGCTGCGGGTGGCGATCCGCTCGGATCACGGATATGTCACCACGATACACTTGCCACCCATGGTGACGGCGCGGGTATCGTTGCCGGTGCGCTCAGGGCATGCGGTCGTTCGGGTCAACGGACGGGACATGATAAGTCACGCAACCGATGGCGGGCGGCGCGACGTCGTGACGCTGCGTGGCCAAGGGCGCTACGTCGTAGCGCTTCAATTTAGCACTCAGCCCTGACTCTGTGCCGATCTGTCGCTGACAGTACGCTAGGGTCTCGCTCCTGAGGAACGCTCCGTCCGATTCGCGTTCCTCAGCGGACGGATCGGCCTCGCCCGCTCGAACCGACCGGCCTCTCGGATCCGCTCCACGCGCTTGAGATCCCGCCCGCATGAACGCGGCCGCCGCGCTGCGTCATCGCAGCCGCGGCCAAAGACTGCAGAGATCCCGCGCGCGGGGGTGACCTCGCCGCGGCCCACCGCGTTAATTCCCCATTTCAGCAACCGCCGCGGTCGGCGAACCCGCCTGCAACGCTTGGCCGAACCACAGATAGAACGAGGGAATGACAAAGAGCGCGACCAGGGAACCGAATCCGAGTCCCGAGATGATCACCAGGCCCATCGAGAAGCGCGCCTGCGCGTTGCCACCGCTGGCGAGCACCAGCGGTACAGCCCCCGCAATCATCGCCGCCACGGTCATCAAGATGGGGCGCAAGCGCAGCGTCGCCGCCTCGATCACCGCTTCGCGCTTGCCCAATTGCCTTTGCATCGGCAGATGCCGCGCGAATTTCACGACCAGGATCCCCTGCTTGGCGATCAGGCCGATGAGCATCACCAGCCCGACCTCGGAGTAAATGTCGATACTGGAGAGACCGAGAGCGATCGGCAGCAGCGCGCCGAACAGTGCCAGGGGCACGGCACAGATCACCACGACCGCGTCGCGAAAGCCATCGAATTGGGCGGCGAGCAGGAGCACCACCATCAACAGAGCGAAGCCGAACGTGACGAACAGCGTGTTGCCCTGCTGCATGAACTGGCGCGATACCCCGGCATCGTGAACCTGATACCCCCGCGGCAGCACGCTCGCCGCCGCGTGGCGCAGAAAGCCCAACGCTTCACCAAGGGACACGCCGGGTGCCGGAGAGCCCGTGATGAACACCGCGGGGAGATTCTGAAATTGCGGCAGAAACGTGGGCGCGGACTCGCTCTTCAGGGACACGAAGATCGAAAGTGGGACCTCGACACCCGAGGGAGTCTTGATCATATAGTCCTGCAAGAGGCCAGGATTCGCACGCAACGCCGCCGGCACCTGGGGAACGACGCGGTAACTGAGTCCGTCCATACTGTAATAATTGACGTAATTGCCGCCACGCGGCGTGGCCAGGCTCTTGCCGACGTCGGCCGCAGTGATGCCGAAATCCGCGAGCATTTCGCAATGAATCCGGATCCTGAGGAGCACGTCGTCGTACTTGAGATTCTTGCAGACGAAGGAAAACAACCCGCTCGCCCGCGCCCGCCGGGTCACCTTCCGCGCGACATGATCGAGTCCCGCATAACCTCCGCCGATGCTGGTAATAATGAATTGCACCGGGAGACCCACTGCGGCGCCCGGCAGAGGCGGTAGACCGAACGCCGACAACTTCAGACCGGGTACCCGCCGTGCCAAGCGCTGAATCTGCTCGCGGACCTCCTGAGTGGATTGCGCGCCGCGGTTCGGCTTCAGCACCACTCCGGCCATGACATCGTTGTTGAGCAAAAAGCCGCCAATGCCGACCCCGTTCACCGCGAAACTGTCGCTGCGGCTCTCGATCCGATCGAATACCGAACGGGTGAGGTACCGATCATAGGCCGTCATGTAGCCGAGTGTGGCTGTCGGCTGGGCCACGCCATTGACGTAGACGATTCCCTGGTTCGCGGGCGGCGCGAGCTCCTGGGGGCTGAGCACGAACAAGCCGACAACCCCCAGGGTCAGGAGTCCCGCCACGGTCACGGTCACGGTCACGGTCACTGGCCAGAACTGCAGGGTGTGATGCAAGAGGAGCGCGTAGTGGCCTTTCAGGTACGAAAAACCCCCGTCGGCCCACCGTGTCATCCGATCGTTCGTGCCGGCCTTCAGCACGTGCGAGGCGAGCATCGGAGCGAAAATCAACGCCGTCACCATGGACATGAACACTGCGGCAACGACGGTGAAGGCAAATTCGCTGAACAGCTGACCGATCAGCCCGCCGATGAACGCCATCGGAGAGAACACCGCCACCGGGGTCGTCGCCATGACCAGAATCGGACTTGCCAGCTCCCGAACGCTGGCCAGGGCTGCCTGTACCGGTGTCGCGCCATGCTCCATATGGCGATGCACGTTTTCCACGACGATGATCGCATCGTCGACCACCGGACCGATGGCCAGTACCATCGCCAACAGCGTGAGCATATTCCTGCCGCGTTGATGCGGCTCGCCCCCGTGCGAGGCGGCGGCCTTGCGCCGGAGGATGCGGCAGAAGTTCTTCGCGGGACTGCCAGATAGCATCCGTTTGCGAGCGGTCCGACTCGGTCGCCCGCGCCGCGTCGCTGAAGCGTTCGCACCGGCTGCGCCACAGCAGCATCCTCTTCAGCGTCGGCTCGCAGATCCTCGTGTACCGGAGCTGCGCGGCGAACGGGGTTTCGCGTTGCTGGCGAACCGATCCTGAGGCGCAGCCGGATGGCGGCCGGTCCAGCCGAGGTCCTCGCTGATGCGCTGGGCGGTGTTGAGTACGTCGCGGCTGAGCGTCTGCATGCGCTGGTCGCTCATGTATTGCGCGGCGCTTGAGACGCTGATCGCCGCGATGGTACGGCCGGCCACGTCGCGGATCGGGGCGGCAATACAGCGGATCTGATCTTCGTTCTCTTCCAGATCGAAAGCATACCCCGCACGGACGTAGTGGCGCATCCGCTCGAGCCACTCCGGTAGGGTCATGGGTGTGCGCCGTTCGCTTCGTTCGCTGCGGAACAGCTCGACCCATGCATCCTCGTCGAGATCGAGAATCAGCGCCTTGCCGAGTCCGGTGGAGCTCACCGGCTGCAGCTCCCCGATGCGCGAGCTGATATTGATGCGGCGCTTGCCCGGTACCTTGTCGAGATAGAGCACGTGACCGTGATCGATGATGCCGAGGTGCACCGTATCTTCAGTCAGCAGCGCCAGGCGCTCCAGGTGCGGTGCGGCTACGCGCGGCAGGTCGAGCTCGTCGCGGACTCGAAAGCCGAGTTCGAGCAGCTTAGGCCCGAGGCTGTAGCCGCTGTGCGGCACGAATGACAGGTAGCGTCGGTCGGTGAGTGCCGAGGCGAGGCGGTGCGTGGTGCTGCGCGTCAACCCCAGCCGCGCGGCGAGATCGCCGAGCTTGATCGGGCCTTCGGCGACAACATCGATCACGTCGAGCCCGCGCAGCAGCGTTTGACTGCCCAGGCGGGCAGGCTGCGCAATCTCGCCATGCGCGCTGCCGTCGGACCGTCCTGCCTTTCGCGTGCTTCTCATTATGTGGTACCCGTATTAGTATGTGGGACAACGGCTGTGGCCGCAACCACTGCGCGCCGCCGTCGCCCGTTAAGACCAGTGAGTCGACGCCATCCATGAGCTTTCCGCTGATCCGACAAGTGCGCGCCTACGTCATTCGTGGCGGTGGTGCCGATTACCACGACCAGGCCGGCGGTCATTGGATCGATGATCACATCGCCACGCCCATGAGCCGCTATCCAGAGTACCGCCAGAGCAGGCGCAGCTTCGGCATCAATGTGCTCGGTACGCTGGTGATCGAAGTCGAGGCTGCCGACGGAACCGTCGGCTTTGCCGTCACCACCGGCGGGGAGCCGGCCGCCTATATCGTCGAGCATCATCTGGCCCGCTTCCTCGAGGGCCGCAACCCGACGGAACTGGAGAAGATCTGGGACCAGATGTACTTCTCGACCCAGTACTACGGCCGCAAAGGCCTGGTCGTGAACGCTATCTCCGGCGTCGATCTGGCGTTGTGGGATCTGCTGGGCCGGCTGCGCGGCGAGCCGGTTTACCAGCTGCTCGGCGGCAAGGTCCGCGACGAGCTGGTGTTCTATGCCACCGGATCGCGCCCGGATCTGGCGAAGTCGATGGGCTTCATCGGCGGCAAGCTGCCGCTGCACCACGGTCCGGCCGAAGGCGAGGAGGGGCTGCGCCGCACTCTGGAGGCGCTCGGCGAGATGCGCAGCCGCGTCGGGCCGGACTTCTGGCTCATGCTCGATTGCTGGATGAGCCTCGATTTGCCCTATGCCATCAGGTTGGCGCATGGCGCGCAGGCACACGGCTTGAAATGGATCGAGGAAGCCCTGTCGCCGGATGATTACTGGGGATACGCACAGCTGAAGCGTAGCACGCCGCCCGGGATGCTGGTGACCACGGGGGAGCACGAGGCGACTCGTTGGGGCTTTCGCATGCTCCTTGAGATGGACTGCTGCGACATCATCCAGCCCGACCTCGGCTGGTGTGGCGGCCTCACCGAGTTGCAGAAGATCGCCGCGCTGGCCGACAGCCGCGGCGCCCTCGTGATTCCGCACGGTTCCAGCGTCTACAGCTATCACTTCGTCATCACGCGTCACAACAGTCCGTTCGCCGAATTTCTCATGATGGCGCCCGAGGCTGATCGCGTCGTGCCCATGTTTCATCCGCAGCTGATCGGCGAGCCGGTTCCGGTCAACGGCCGGCTGAAGTTGCCCGATACGCCGGGGTTCGGCGTCGAGTTGAACCGCACGTTGCCGCTGCACCGGCCGTACCCGCGCTGAGCGGCGCCGACCTTGCTATTGAAGAACCGACAGTCTATCCAAAAGAGACCCATCGACACGCCATGAAACTGCTGCGCTACGGCCCCGCCGGTCACGAACAGCCTGGGATGCTCGATGCCCAGGGTACCCTCCGCTCCCTCACCGGAATCATTCCCGATCTACTGCCGGCACACCTCGCACCACAAAGCCTCGCGCGCCTCGCGGCGCTCAACCCCGCCAGTCTGCCGGCCGTCAGAGACGCTCCGCGGCTCGGGGTGCCGATCGCCGGAACACGCAAATTCCTGGCCATCGGCCTGAACTTCGCCGATCACGCCGCCGAGTCCAATCTGCCCATTCCGACCGAGCCGGTTGTGTTCACCAAGGCGGTGAGCTGCCTGCAGGGGCCGAATGACCCGGTGATGCTGCCGAAGGACTCGAAAAAATCCGACTGGGAGGTCGAGCTCGGCGTCGTCATCGGATCCACGGCCCGCTACGTTGAGGAACGCGAGGCGCTCGAGTATGTGGCCGGCTACGTGGTGGTCAACGATCTGTCCGAGCGCGAATATCAAATCGAACGCGGTGGAACCTGGGACAAAGGCAAGGGCTGCGACACGTTCGGCCCGGTCGGTCCCTGGCTGGTGACTCGCGATGAAGTCGGTGATGTGCAGAACCTCGACATGTGGCTCGACATCAATGGCGTACGCAAGCAGGCGGGCAACACGCGCACCATGATCTTCGGGGTCGCGACCCTGGTCAGCTACGTCAGTCGCTTCATAACGCTCGAACCCGGCGACATGATCACCACCGGCACGCCACCCGGTGTCGGGATGGGACAAAAACCCCACCCGGTCTATCTCGCTCCGGGCGACCGGATCCGGCTCGGCATCGAGAAGTTGGGTGAGCAGGCGCAGACGGTTCACGGCTGGCAGCGACGCTGAGGAGTAAGGCCCATGACCATCTATTCAGGAAGATTCCAGCAGCGCGCGGCAGTGATCACCGGAGGGGCCTCCGGCGTCGGCCGCGAGGCGGCCGGCCGCATCGTCGCCGAAGGCGGCCAGGTGTGCCTGTGGGACTGGGATCAAAAGGCGCTGGCCGAGGCCGCCCGCGCCGTTCCCGGTGTTCTGACCGCCCAGGTCGACGTCGCTGATGCGGACGGTGTCGCTCGCGCCGCCGAGGAGGCTTTTGCCTCCTTCGGTCGCCTCGACATCCTGATCGCGAGCGCCGGCATCACAGGACCGACGGCGACACTGTGGGAGTATCCCGTAAAGGACTGGCGCCGCGTCGTCGACGTCGATCTGCACGGTGTCTTCAACACGTGCCGAGCGGTAGTGCCCCTGATGCTGAAGAACGACTACGGCCGTATCGTCAATATCGCCTCGGTCGCCGGCAAGGAAGGTAATCCGAATGCCTCGGCGTACTCCGCCGCAAAGGCCGCCGTGATTGGCTTGACCAAATCGCTTGGCAAGGAGTTGGCGCCCACCGGTGTGCGTGTGAACTGTGTGACGCCCGCGACCTTCAAGAGTCCGATCCTGGCGCAGCTGCCACAAAGCCAGATCGACTATATGCGCTCGAAGATTCCCATGGGTCGGCTGGGGGAGGTCGAAGAGGTCGCATCTCTGGTGTGCTGGCTGGCGAGCGAGGAGTGCTCCTTCTCTACGGCCGCCACCTTCGATATCTCCGGCGGACGCACCACGTACTGATGTCGGTCCTAGCCCGAACAGCATCGCATCCTCCTGCGCGCCTGCGCGGCCGGTGGGTCGCGCAGGCGCGCAGCCCGATATGACCGAAGCGTTGAGTCTCATCGACGCCCACATGCACCTGTGGGATCTTAAACGCATCAGGTATCCCTGGTTGACTCCGCCATTGCCGATCGGCATCACCGGCGACGTCACCCCTATCGCGCGCAACTACCTCCTCGACGACTATCTTGCCGATGCCGCCCACAGCGGCGTGCGAATCGAGAAGCTCGTTCACATCGAAGCCGGCGCCCACCCCGAAGATGCCCTGGCGGAGACCCGCTGGCTGCAGGCGCTCTGCGAGGCACGCGGCTTTCCTCAGGCAATCGTCGCGCATGCGCAGCTCGAAAAGCCCGATGTCGCGGCGCTGCTTGAGCAGCACGCCGCGCACGCTGCAGTGCGCGGTATCCGCCAGATCCTCAATTGGCATCCCGACCTGCTCAAAACCTACACGCCGCGCAACCTGCTGGAGGACCCGGCGTGGCGTGACGGATTCGCGTGCCTCGCGCGACACGGCCTGTCGTTCGATCTGCAGATCTATCCGGCGCAGATGCCGGCGGCCGCCCGACTGGCAGCGCAGCATCCCGACACCCTTCTCATCCTCAACCATACCGGCATGCCGGTGGACAGGGACGATGAGGGGCTCAGGCAGTGGCGCCGCGGGATGCGCCTGCTCGCGGCACAGCCGAGTCTCGCGGTGAAAATATCCGGTCTGGCGATGCTCGATTGGCACTGGAGCGAAGAGACGCTGCGCCCGTTCGTGCTCGAGACCCTCGAGATCTTCGGGGCCGCGCGCACAATGTTGGCCAGCAATTTTCCGGTCGATCGCCTGTTTGGCTCCTTCGGTCAGTACCTCGAGACATACTCTGGGTTGCTAAGCGGGGCAAGTCCGAGTGAGCGCGCCGCGCTCCTCGGTGGCACCGCAGCGCGGCTCTATCGCATCTGAACTACCGATGTTCCATTGCGTCATCACCCTCCTCCGGCACCACCAGGCATTCTTCGCATGACACCCAATCCGCTGCTCGGCGTCCTGTTTCACTGGCTCGGCGGGCTCGCCTCGGCCAGTTTTTACGTGCCATACCGTGCGGTGCGCGGCTGGTCGTGGGAGGTGTTTTGGCTGATCGGAGGGGTGTTCAGCTGGATCATAGCGCCCTGGCTGTTCGCCGGACTGCAGACCCATCAGTTACTCGCAGTGCTCGCCGCCACGCCGATGCGCACACTGGCGCTGTGTTACTTCTTCGGTGTGTTGTGGGGCTTCGGGGGGTTGACCTTCGGCTTGACGATGCGCTACCTCGGTATCTCCCTCGGTACCGCGGTCGCGCTCGGCCTGACGGCCGCGTTCGGCACGCTGATCCCGCCGCTGGTGAGCGGACAGCTGTTCGGAAGCCTTATTCACAGCGCTGGCGGGCGCGTCGTGCTGCTTGGCGTCGTCGTGGCGCTCGCCGGGATCGCCGTCGTCGGTAAAGCGGGGCACCGCAAGGAACAGGAGCAGGCCCGACAACACCTGACCGATCAGGATCATGCCCTGCCGAAAGCGACCGATTTTCGCAGAGGCATCGCGGTGGCGGTGTTCTCCGGCATCATGAGCAGCTGCTTCGCCTATGGTCTCGATGCCGGTGGGCCGATTCGACATCTGACGCTTGCGCATGGCACCGGAACACTCTGGCAGGGACTGCCCGTGCTGGTCGTGGTGCTGCTCGGCGGGTTCACCACCAACGCGATCTGGTGCGTCTACCTGATCATCAAGAACGCCAGCGGTCGTACCTTTGCCGCTGGCATGGACGCCGGCGGCGCGAACATCTCGTTGCGCCGCAATTTTCTATTGTGCGCTCTGGGCGGCACGGCCTGGTACCTGCAATTCTTCTTTTACACCATGGGGGAAAGTCAGATGGGCCGATACGCCTTTTCCAGTTGGACGCTGCACATGTCCAGCATCATTATCTTCGCCACGGTGTGGGGATTGGCGCTGAAGGAATGGAAGGGCGCGAGCCGGCGCAGCTTCACACTGATGAGCGCAGGTCTGCTGACCCTCATCGGCGCGACGGTCGTGATCGGTCTGGGTAATTACCTCGTGGTGCGCGGATGAGCGCCGGGCGCAGGATTCGCGCCGCGGCGCACGCCACAGCCGCCTGCGCGCTGTTGTTCGGGTCGCCCGCATGGGCCGCCGGTCATTGGACAGCCGCGTGGTATTCCCCACCCTACCCCACGACGGCGGTATGGGGCTGCAACCAGCAGCGCACCTTTTCCCACCAGTCTGTGCGTCAGGTCGTGCAGCTTCAGGCCGGCGGCGATCGGGTGCGTGTGCGCCTGACCAATGAACTCGGTCTCTCCCCGGTGCGCTTCGGTGAGGTGACTCTTGCAGTGTCTTCGCCAAACGGCGTGCTGCGCAAGGGGACCGTCCACGTGCTGACCTTCGGCGGCCGGCAGGGCGGGCGCATTCCGGTCGGCAAGGCGTGGCTGAGCGATCCGGTCGCGATGCGTGTGCACCGCTTCGAGAACATCGCGATTTCAGTGTATTACCCCTCGGGGGCCGCCCCTGCCGGCCATCTTGCGAATCTCTGGGTCTCCCCGTCGGGCAATCACGTGACCGAAGCGGTCTGGTCCCAGGGCGGACGGCCGCAGGCGCCGGAACTCGCCAGCGGCGTTGAGATTTCCAGTCCGCACCCGCGCCCGGTACTGGTCGCGTTCGGGGATTCGATCACGGAGGGCTTCTGCTCCACGCCGGGAACGCATCGCGACTATCCGGCGCAGCTTGAGCGGCTGCTCGCAAAACACGCCAGGGATCGTCACTGGGTGGTAATCAACTCCGGCATCAGTGGCAACCGCCTGCTGCACAATGGCGCGGGACCGAAGGCGCTGGCTCGGTTCAAGCGCGATGCGCTCGATATACCGGGCGTACGTGCCATCGTGCTGCTCGAGGGCATCAATGACATCGGTTGGGCCTACGATCCGCGTGGCGACACCGGGCCGTTGCCGGCCTCGGCCATCATTGGGGCCTACCGCGACCTGATCCATCGGGCCCACGCACACGGGATCAAGATCTATCTCGGTACGCTGACGCCGTATATGGGTGCGACCTACGAGCACCCGCGCGGCGAACAAGTACGCGAGCAGGTTAATGCCTGGATCCGCAAGGGTCACGGCTTCGACGGTGTCGTTCATTTTGACGGTGCGCTGCGCGATCCGCGTCATCCGCATCACTATCGTGGAGCTGATCAGTGTGGTGACGATCTGCATCCCAATGATGCCGGCTATCACCTTATGGCGGAGACGGTCTACCGAGACTTGTTCGCGCCCGGCAAACCGCTCGCAAGGGCGGCCTTGGCGCACGCGAAGCGCTGAGCGCGCGGGCCGTGGCTAGGATCAATCGCCGCCGCGCACTGCTCGGCACGGGGTTGCTCGCGGTGGCGCCGGTGTTGTTGAATGCGGCCGAGGCGCACGGCGAGGAGCCTTGTGCAGCGCAGTCTCTCGGGCCGCTGAGAGCCGTCGCTCTGCGCGCCGAGCGCATCGAACTGCCGCTCGGGCTCGAAGTGACCGAGCCCAGTCTCTCCTGGGCGCTCGAGAGTCGTGCGCGCCGCGCCATGCAGAGCGCCTACCGGATCACCGCGGCCACCAGCCGCGAGCGACTGGTGGCCGCGCAGCCTGATCTCTGGGACAGCGGCGTGGTTTCCACTGACCGATGTTTCGATGTCAGGTACAGGGGCCGTACGCTGCTTTCGGCGCAACGCGTCTGGTGGCGCGTGCAGGTGTGGGACGGCCACGGTAGAGCGGGTCCGCCGAGCGAGCCGGCCTGGTTCGAGATGGGGCTGCTGCACTCCTCCGACTGGCAGGCCGAATGGTTGGACATCGAAAGCCCCGAAGAGCGTGCGGACCGGGCGGTCGGTCTGCACTGGATCTGGAGTGACGCGCCACCGCTGGCACCGCAGCCCCAGCAGTTCCGCTATGGCTTCAATCTGCCACCAGGCGTGCGCCGGGCACGGCTGTGGCTATCCGCCAAGGATGATCTGCTCGGCGTATGGATCGATGGTCATCCGCTCGCCTTGCCCGCCGAGCGGCCCTGGGGGTCAATGCAAGACCTGCCGCTGCCGGTGACACCAGGCCGGCACATCATCGCCGTGAGTGGCCGCGCTGATCCGGGCACCTTCATGCCGGGCACGGGCGGCGCACTCGCTGCGCTCATCAAAATCTGGCATGGCGATGGGACGCTCGAGCGCCTAGGCAGCGGCCCGTCGTGGCGCGTCTCGCAGACGGCTCCGCCGGATTGGATGCGAGCGGACTTCGACGACCGGTCCTGGCGGCAGGCGCAGCCTGCCGCCACTGCCCCGCCCTGTGATCCACGGCCGCCGCGCCCGGCCATGTTCGCGCGCAGGGAATTCCTCATTTCCGAGCCGATTACGCGTGCCAGGCTGTACGCCACGGCGCTCGGTGCGTACGAACCGCACATCAACGGGCAACGCCTGGGAACGGCGCGGCTTTCCCCGGAGATCACCGTTGCCAGCGATCATGTACTGTATCAGTGCTACGAGGCGACGGACCTGCTGCATTCCGGCACCAACGCCATCGGCGCATTGATCGGCGACGGGTGGTACGCATCCGCATTCACTTGGAACAATGAACGTTACGCGTTGGCCGGCAGCCCGCGACGTTTCCTTGCGCAATTGGTCATCGATTACGCCAGCGGGGAGCGTAATGTTCTGGTCACGGACTCGCGCTGGCAGCTCGCCGAGTCAATGATCCGCACCGCAGAGATCTACAACGGCGAGGACTACGACGCGCGCCGGGAGCGCCCCGGCTGGGACGCTCCGGGGTACGATGCCTCCGGCTGGCGCGCCGCTGCCGTAGGCGAGCGACCGCGCGAGCGGCTCGTGGCGCAGGTGGACCCGCCGATTCGCGCGCTCCAAATGCTCGCGGTGCGCACCGTGAGTGAACCGCGCCCTGGCGTGTACGTGTGCGATTTTGGACAGAATTTCGCCGGCTGGTGCCGACTGCACGTCACCGGACCGGCCGGTACGCGGGTGCGGTTGCGGCATGCGGAAATCCTTCATCCGGACGGCATGATCAATACCGCCAACCTGCGCGCGGCCAAAGCCACCGATCACTACACGCTGCGCGGCGATCCGCACGGGGAAATGTACGAGCCGCATTTCACGTATCACGGCTTCCGTTACGTCGAGATCACCGGTTTCCCTGGCGTACCGACCCGAGAATCGCTAGATGGCGTCGTGGCGCATACCGATGCCGCCGAAACCGGCGCGCTTGAGATCGAGCAGCCGATCGCGCAGCAGATCTGGCACAACGCACTCTGGAGTCAACGCTCTAACTTCTTCGGCGTGCCGACGGACTGCCCGCAGCGCGACGAGCGCATGGGGTGGATGGGCGACATCCAGGTCTTTCTCGATGCAGCCGCATTCAACATGGATGTTGATTCGTTCATTCGCCGCTTCCTGGGCGAAATTCGCGCCGGACAGACGCCGGACGGCGCCTTTCCGATCGTCACCCCCCAACCCCGGTCATTTCCCGAACTCGTCACTGCGGGGTGGAGCGATGCAGGGGTCATCCTCCCCTGGACCCTCTACCGTCGTTACGGCGAGACCAGTGTGATCGCACAGAACTGGTCTCACATGCAGCGCTGGGTCGATTATGTGGCGCAGGCCAATCCGGATTTCATTTGGCATCGCCGCCGCGGCTTGGACCTCGGCGATTGGTTGTCGGTGGTTTCGACCAATCCAGACGTGGCACCGAACCCTGCAGAGGCGACCACGCCGAAGACCCTGGTCGCCACCGCGTACTGGGCGCGCTGCGCGGCTATGATGGCCGAAATGGCCACCGCGCTCGGCCATGCCGAGCCGGCACGCCGCTACGAGCGAATGCACCGGCGAATCCGCACGGCCTTCCAGCAGGCGTTCGTTCAAGCCGATGGCACGGTCGGCAATGGCAGTCAAACCAGCTACGCGCTCGCACTGCGCTTTGGCCTGGTGCCGCCGGCGCTGCGCCTGCGCGCCGGGACCCATCTGGCCGCGAACGTCGCGAGCCGCGGCAACCTGCTCTCCACCGGATTTCTGGGCACGCCCTGCCTGCTTGATGCGCTGGCCGATAACGGCCAGGCGCACCTGGCGATCACACTGCTGCTGCAAACCCGCTATCCCTCCTGGGGCTACATGATCGAACACGGCGCTACCACCATGTGGGAGCGCTGGAACGGCAATGTCGTCGATCAGTCCATGAATTCGTTCAACCACTACGCGCTCGGGGCGGTGGTCGGCTTTATGTACCGGCGGCTCGGGGGAATCGACGCGGCGGCGCCCGGCTTTCGTCGCATTCAAGTCAATCCGCTGTTCGATCCGCGCATCCCGCGCGTGCGCGCACATTATGAGTCATGTCTCGGCCGGATCGACACCGAGATCGAGGGGGGCGCGCAAGGCCTCACCCGGTTGAGGCTGCGCGTGCCGGCCAACAGCAGTGCGCAAGTCCATCTGCCGGGCCATCCGCATGAGTGGCGCGCCGACGGACAGTCGTTGCGCGCGGCTGCGCTTCGAACCGCGCAGCCGCGCGACGGCGCGTTCGATACGGAGTTCGGCTCGGGTATCTATGAACTGACCAGAGACTGATATGAGACCACGCAAACTCGCCCTGCTGCACACCTCCCCGGTACTGACGCCGCTGTTCACAGCGCTGTGCGCCCAATGGCTGCCCGAGGTGCGCATATTCCACACGGTCGATGAAAGCCTGATCAAGAATACGATCGAGGCCGGCCGGCTGCAGAAAACCACCGTGCGGCGACTGGCAAGTCTGGCCGGATCAGCCCTCGAAAGCGGTGCCGACGCTGTGTTGGTGACCTGCTCGTCTGTCGGGCCGGCCGTGGATCTGGCCCAGCAGCTCTACGACGCACCGGTGCTGCGAGTCGATGCGCCGATGGCGCGGGCGGCAGTTCGGCAGGGTCGGCGCATCGGTGTGCTCGCCACGCTGCGCACGACGCTGGAGCCGACTTCGGCACTCGTACGCCGTGCAGCGGACGAGGCTGAACGCAGCATCGAGGTCCTGGAGTGCCTTTGCGAAGGAGCGTTCGACGCTGTATTGGCTGGTGATACAGCGACCCACGATCGGCTCGTGAGTGCCGCGCTGATGGAGAGGATGCGGGAGGTTGACGTCATCGTGCTCGCGCAGGCGTCCATGGCCCGCGTCGTTGCGGCGTTGCCGCCCGGAGCCCTCACGGTGCCGGTGCTCTCCAGTCCCGAGTCCGGGATCCGACAGGTCCGCGACGTGTTCGGTCTCGGGACTAGCTGAATGCTGCGTAAGCGCTATGCTGTCGTCGCGCTGTTGAGCGTCGTCTCGGTCATCACCTTTCTCGACCGGATGGCGATCTCGGTGCTCGGACCGCGCATCCAACACGACCTCGGCCTCTCCCCCGAACAGTGGGGCTGGGTGCTCAGCGCCTACGTGATCGCCTACGGTCTGTTCGAGATTCCCTCCGGCGCCCTCGGGGACCGCCACGGTCAACGGCGCGAATTATCACGGATTGCTGCCTGGTGGTCGGGCTTTACAGCGCTCACCGGCACGTGCACGCGGTTTGTGCCGCTGGCGATCGTGCGCTTCTGCTTCGGCCTCGGCTCTGCGGGCGCGTATCCGAATGCCTCCGGCGTGCTGTGGCGCTGGCTGCCTGCGCGCGAACGGGCGCGCGGTCAGGGGGCCGTGTGGGCTGCGAGCCGCCTCGGTGGGGCGCTCGCCCCGTTGCTGCTAGTGCCGCTTGCGATCCACTTCGGGTGGCGTTCGGTCTTCTGGGTGCTCGCCGTCATCGGCGCCGCCTGGGCGGTCGCGTGGTGGGCGTGGTTTCACGACCAACCGACCGACCAGCCCGGCATCCGGCCAGAGGAACTGGCCGAGATCGGCACCCGCGGACTCCCGGCGCACGGCGGCGAGGGCGCGCTGCGGCGGTTGCTGCGACTACGCCAGCTATGGCTCATCGTGCTCGCGTATGGTTGCTACGGTTGCGGTAGCTGGTTCTATTTCAACTGGTTTCCGACCTGGATGGTGCACGCCGGTCATTTTTCGCTGCGGCAGATGGGTGTCTACGCGGCATTCCCCTTCCTGCTCGGCATCGGCAGCAATCTCGTCGGCGGTGTGATCTGTGATCGGCTCGGCCTGCACATCGGTCTGCGCAACGCCACTCGGGTGATGACCGCCGGCTGTCTGACGGTCGGTGCGGCATTACTCTTCGCGATGAGCATGGCCACCGGCCGCATCGCCGTCGTCGTGCTGGCGAGCGCCGGATTTGCCACCATGGACCTGATGCTGCCGGCCGCCTGGACGATGTGCATGAGCATCGGTGGCAGTCACGGTGGCGCGGCAACGGGAGTGATGAACACTGCCGGGCAGGTCGGAGGCGTGATGTGCACGCTTGCGTTTGGCTATATCGTCGGGACCACCGGTAACTACGAGCTCCCCGTGCGCGCCGTAGCGCTGATGGTTTTAATCGCGGCGCTGGTGTTTTCCATAGTAGATTGCACCGCGGGCTTACCGTCCCCGAACTGCGAATCCGCAACTGCTCCGTCCTTAGGCGATGGCGTATAGCGTCTGCTGCCAGATGACTGCCGGAAAGTCGCGATGGGGCCGCAGGTCGTCGCCTATGAAGTGACGACCTTTGCGCACCGAGTGAATCTCATGTGCCTCCGGATAGATCTGATCGGGCGCAGCTTGAGCGCAGCGATTCTTGCGGGGTGACTGGCAAACGAGGCAACGGCCGTGCATGTCCTGTTGGCTGGACACCAGCGGACACCAGATTTGTGCAACCGTCCGTCATTGATCGGTTCAGTCGAAACGAGACGACACTAGCGATGGCCGCTGCCTGCGTCGCGCTGCTGAACCGGAACATCCTGCCTGCCGAGTAGAGGATCACTCCTGAGACTTGTCGCATCGCAGTTGCGCAACCTCGGTCAACTGGCACCACCGTTCTAATACCGCTGCAACTGGAATTTCATCAACGCGGGACATCTCGGGGGGGCCTCCCACGCCCACAACCGGACTGCCGGCACTTCGCGGGAGCCATCGATCCCGGGACTGCGATCCGAACATCACCACGAGAGGGACATTTAGCGCGGCAGCGGCGTGCGCCGGCCCAGTATCGATTGAAATCATGCTGTGTGCGATCTCGAACAGCGCAAATAATGATCGCAGATCCAACACCGCAGGCATCACGCAATCAAGCGCGGTGGCCGCTTGAATCTCATGGAGAAATTTCTCCTCCGGCGGCGCTCCGCACAACAGAAACGCTGCCTCAGGAAGTCTGTCGTGCGCTGCTCTCAGCAATTGGCGCCAATTCTCTATCGGCCACGCTTTGTCATCTCGATTAAGTCTGCGGTGCCTGCGACGCATCGAACCCATGGTGCGACGATTTCCAGTTTGAATCAAAACGAGAGGTTTGCCCCAAATGCCGCGCCTTTGCAGCCAAATGGCGCACGTCTTCCGCTCATGTTCGAATACCACGAAATTGGGAACCGCCGGGGCGCTCTGCTTCAACTCCGATGTAACGCCCAGTTCATTTCCGCCCGCACGCAAAACGCGCTCAATGGAGTGATCGTCAGGAGCGGCACGCTCGCGGTGAGTCAGCCGCCGTCCTTGTTCCACGCCGGCCGCCGCAAGTAAACGTGCAGCGTCCTGCGCCCTCGATGTCTCACAAATATCATAGACCGGAAAATTGCGGCACCGGCGCAACGCCGCTACGGCGCTCCACCACGCCGGATCAAGCAGCGACGGCAAATGACGGCTCAATGAAATCACGCGTCCCACGTCCGTGTTTCCCCGACAAACGGGTTCGGGCCACCAACCCGTGCCAATGAGCAAGCATTGATATCCATAGTGTTCCCTCAAGCGACGAAGCAGAGGGAGCGTCACAATCAGATCGCCGAGCGCACCAAACCTGATTACCGGAACGTATTCGCGCGCAGTCATTCTCTATTTCTGAGCAAATGTTCTAGGCAAAACATCGAAGCGCTGATTCTGGTCAAAACAATGATTTACCGTGAGTCACACGGTAGCGCGATCGTAAAACCCTGGCAAATAATTTCGTCTCGCCATTGACATGCGCTCTTCACAAGATATTGATCAACGTGTTGCTGCGATATTAAAACACAGTCGAATCACAGTTTTTTGTGAATTTTCTGACGACAAAACACAGTAGGCCAACGACGGGTAAATCAATTGGTTTGCCGATGGGCTGTCCATCGGGCAACGCCGGCGACATGACTTCCATTGGCAGACGTGAGACGTGGAGTTGAAGCGCAACGAAGTTATTTTTAAGGGTCAAAAATTCGCTCGAGTTCTGACAGCGCATCCGCCCCTGGCGGTTCCAGCGTTGAGATCAGAAGTGGTTGAGCAGATGGCTCTCGGCACAGGAAGTATCTGCACCCCCCCCCTTGACGTTCGTTCGCGGCTGAGCGCGCCGCTCTGGCGTTGCTGCCGCCAAGATCCGCCTCCCGCGCCCCATCGAGTAGGGTCAGGAGGGGTTTGTTGGAGCGAAGCGCGGGCAGATCCTCGGCAGAGCAGCTCGCGTATCGTTGTCCTCAAGCCGTAGCACGAGGCGATCGCGAGCATTGAGGGCGGAGTGCGGCCTGGTTCCTCGACGGCTGCGTCTGACAGGGCGTCTGTCGCGGCGTCTGCCGATGGCTCGGCTCTACCGACCGAGCCGAACGCGATCGAAGAATCCGTCGCTGCCGACCTGGCCGCCCTTTAGAACGAGCTCCAACCCGTCCAGGGCCGCACCGTCGGCGTGTGCCAGGCACAACGGGGCGCCCGGCTCGAGAGAGTTGTGCCAGGTGAGCGCCTGCAGCCCCATCTGCGCCACCGCATGACTCGAGGTGTCACCGCCGGCCAGCAGCACGCGCGGTAACGGTGCCGCGGCAAGGATGCGCGCCGTGAGGCGCCCGAGACACTGGCCTAGGGCTGCACCGGCGGCCGCAGTTCCCGGCTTGAGCGCTCCGAGTGCGCTGTACACGACGGTGCTGTGGCCGTCTCGGAGGTTTCGGAGCACTTCCTCCACCAACCGGTCGGCGCTCGCGGCCCCGCGCCCATCGCTCACTAGCGCCTCGGCATCGACCGCCACGCCCCGATACCCTGTGCGCAGGGCGGTTTGAATCTGGCGCTCGGTGATGGGCGAGCAGCTGCCGCTCACGACGAGCAACCTATCGACGGTACGAGCCGTGCGCCGCGGCAGCGGCTCAGCCGCAATCAGCCCGGCGCGGCGCCATGCGCCAATGAGCGCATAGGGCAGCCCTGAGCTGCCGGCGCAGAACAGACGGTGCATACCGGCGCGGTCCCAGATCAACGTGCCGATGCGCAGCAGGTCCATTTCGCTCACGCCGTCGAAGAGCACCGCCTGGTCGCCGGCCAACACGCAGCGGTTCAATGCCTCGGCTGCCGCGTCCTCGGCTAAAGCGGGCAGCTCTACTCGACCGACCCGCATCGCGGTCTGCGAGGCGAGGTGACGACAGAGGTCAGCCTCGTGCATCGGCGTCACCGGGTGAGAGCGCATGGTCGGGTGCCGGTCGATGCGGTAGACGCTCCCCGCGGCAGCGGCGAACAGGTTTCCAAACACTACGTAGCGACCCAAGTGCGGTGCCCCGACAACAATCGGAATGAATGGCCCGGGTAGCGTTGCGTGGCCGATTTCGAGGGCGCGGCCGATAGAGCCGACCTCAGGGGCGCTGTCGAAGGTCGAGCAGGTCTTGTATTGCGTGATCGGGGCACCGAGCGCGCCGAGCCGTGTCAGGAGCGCAGGCAGATACGTGCTCATCCACTGCGGCGAGCGACTGCGACTGTCGCCGGCAATCCCGAACGCCCGACACGTCGCGAACTTGCGCTCAAGCGCCTCGCTCGGCGCATCGACAAATAGCACGCTGTCCACCCCGGCCGATGCCAGTACCTCGAGCACGTCGGTGGAGCCGGTAAAATCATCGCCGTAATAGGCGTACAGAGGACGGGTCATGCGGCGCCGTTCAGCGGCCGAAATGCTCGAGGGCTTCGGCAAGCTCCCGGTGCTCGCGTGCATAATCGCTGAGCGAAAGGCCAGCCACCGCTGCTTCCCACGCTTGGCGCAGGCTGCGCACCCCTGCGGGCGCGCCGCCCGGATGACCGATGATGCCGCCGCCGCAGGCATGAATGAGATCCACCGAGCCGAGGGCGTGCCAGGTGCCCGGTACCTGGCATGCGGTCTGGCCCGAGGAGAACACCGGCATGATCTGGCAGCCGGGGGAAGGCGGGGAAAACATCGGGGTGAGGCATTCGCGCGCCGAGGCGATGACTGAATCGTTGCTTTCGCAGAACTTGTTGTCGAGTCCATTGACATGAACGTGGTCGATGCCGGCCAGTCGCCACAGCTTCTGCCATGCCGGGAAGCTCACGCCAATGGCCGGCGAGCGGCCGAGCAGTCCCCAGCCGTTGCGGTGCCCGTGGATCGGCACCTGGCACTGGGCGCGCAGGGCGGTCAGGCCGGCGAAACCCACACTGTGCAGGCTGACCATCACGCAGTTACCGCCTTCGGCCACGACGCGCTCGTGGCGGCGCAGCATCTGGTCGATCTCCCCGGTGATGTTTACGGCATAGAGCACGCGTTGTCCGGTGCGCTCGGCGTGTGTACGCAGCACCTGCATCACCGCGCCGAGGCGCGCCTCGAACGGACAGTGCGGACCATCCGCCTGCAGCTCGTCGTCCTTGATGAAATCGACGCCGGCCGCCACCAGATCCGCAACCCGGGCGGCCGTTTCGGCCGGCGAGAGGCCGACGCTCGGCTTGATGATGGTGCCAATGAGCGGCCGCCCATGCACACCGCTCAGCTCGCGCGTGCCGGGCACGCCGAACTGTGGGCCGGGATATGCGCGGAGAAAATCCGCCGGGATAGTCAGATCGAGCAGGCGCATTCCGGAAAATGCGTTGAGCTCCCAGAGATTTCCGGCCACGGTGGCGAGCAGGTTCGGCAGCGAGACGCCAAAGTTATGCAGTGGCCACGACAGGGTCACTTCCGCGGTGCGCCAGCTGCCGTTGTTGCCGCGTGGATGCCAAGCGCCAGGCAGCGAAGGGACGCTGGTTTCGCCCAACGGTATCAGTGAGTCGACACGCGCGGCGAAGCGCTCGCGCAATGCATCCGTCTCGCCCGCGACGCGCACGAAGGTACCCGTCGACTGCTCGCCTGCCATGGTCGCCGCTGCCGCCTCGAGCGGCCGTGCCGTCTCGATCCAGTAGCGCGCACTGACGCGAGCGTCTTCAGGACCGTTGGAAGTAGACATCGTAGGACTCGTTCTGAACCTGATAGAAGGGCACGAACAGAATGTCCTGCCCGCCCTGCGACTGACGGTAGGCCGCGTTCATGCCGGTGACCGGCGAGAGTCCCGGCAGGTGTAGCCGCGGTACGGGTGTGTCGGGACCGGCGAAGTTCAACGCGCTGTACATGATCGGACCGCGCAGCAACGCGACAGTCTCGGGATGCGAGCGGTCGATTGGCTCGGTGCGCAGACGCTGCGGCAAGTGCAGCTCGACCCGATCGCCGTCGCGCCAGGTGCGCCGCAGCACGGCAAAGGTGCCGGGCCTTGCCACCACCGCGGTCGTGCGCCCGTTGATGCGCACTTGGGGATCGCTGCTGAGCCAGCCGGGGATGCGGATCATGAGCGCGAATGCCGCCGGTGCACTCGTCGCAATCCTCACGGTGACCGACTCTCCGGTCGGATAGTCGGTGTCCTGCGTGACTGTGACTGCACGTCCACCCGTGCGCCAGCGCACGTGCGAAGGCGTGAACAGGTTGACGTAGAGCGCTCCCGGGGCATGGAAGTAGATGTTGCGCACGTAGTCCGCGACGCCCTGGACCAAAGTGCCGGAACAGCATGGCCATTTCTGGGGATAGAACACTTTCTTCGCCCCCGGGTTGTAGCTGGAGTAGTAGGGCGAGTTGCCATTGGAGTCGGGCGGACGCACGGCGAGCAGGCCGTTCCACATGATCCGTTCCAGCCCATCGCCGTAGCGCGCATCGCCAGTGAACCGCAGCAGGTACCGAGCGAGCTTCATGGTCGCGTAGGTGCCGCAGGGTGTCTCGAAATGATTCGCGGTGGTGGTGAGGCTCGAGTACAGGCCGCCGCTGCCCGGCGCGATCAGCAGCTCGTTCGGACCCCAGCCTCCGGTGGCGAAGCTCTGCTCACCGAGGAAGGTCCAACCGTTGACGATCGCCTCGCGGTAGCGCGGTTGGCCGAGTTCCAGATACGCCATGGCCGCGGAACTCAGCGCCATGACGTGGCTGTACGCCTGGCGGCCGGCGAGCACGTTTTCCCCGCGCGCGAGCGGATCGAAGTACGGCTGATTGAGCAGGTATTTCACCGCCAAGTCCCATACGCGACGCTCACCGGTCAGGTGCGCTGCGGTGAACAGATTCTCCGAGACGATGTAGGTTTCATCGTAGGGAGGGTTCTTCACTCCGATCCGGTCGCGGCTGACCGGTGAGATGAACGGCAGCGCGCCCTGAATAACCCTCGGAATGAGCGTTCGCGCCTGCCGCATGCCGCTTAAGCGATAGGCGTCGATCAGCCCGATCATGTGCTTGTCGAGCACGTAGGCCGGCCACATCTTCCAGGCGCCTTCGCCGGCGTAGGGGACCGGGTTCGCCTCCAGTGCCGTCCCGAACCCGCGGACCAGCTCGTGCACTTTCGAGCGGCACGCCGCATCCCCGGTGCAGCGGCCGATGCGCGCCAGGCCGGACACGTACTGACCAAACGAATGGCCCGGAATGAATCCGTCCGCACCGTACCAGCCGCCCATGTCGATACCCGGCGCGGGCAGCCCGGCGTGCTCACGGTACACCTGTAGCAGTCGGTCGTCGTCGAGGGCCAGATAGTGCGCGTGAATGAAGTCGTACTGCGCCTTCAGCGCCCCGCCAGTTAGCGCGACTTGGTCATAGTCGAATTCATACAGCTGCTGCAGCGTTGCGCTTTGTGGGGCCGGCGTGGCTGCGGCCGCGCGCGCCCAGCGGGTCCGCGCTCCAATGACCCCGAGTCCGGCCGCAGTCGCGGCCGATTGCAGGAAGGTCCGGCGTGAGGTGGGTCGGTTCATGGTAATACCTCGAGATACAGTCTATTGAGCGCAGCGATGAGCTGAACTGGCGGTTCACGCGCGCCGAGCGCTGCGCCCAGACGCAGCGAGGCCCGCTCTTGGAAGATCATGTATCCGGCATGGCGGGGGCGCACCCAGGCGCCCTCGAGCGTGGCGCGTGTATTGCGGTAAAACCCGAGCGTGGCCTCGTTGGTGCGCGGATCTTCCCATGCGGCGCGGTGAGCCGGTTGGCCGCCGCCGGCCACATAGGGCCCACACTGCGCTTCGGCGCCCGCCAGCCAGCGGGCGAACGCGAGCGCCGCGTCGCGCTTGTGACCGTGCGCAGATACTGCGATGCCGGTGCCGCCGAGCGCCGAGCCGGCACGCGAGCCGCCACGCTGCAGCGGTGCCACGTCGGAAAATGCGAGACGGGTGCCAGGTGCGTCAGGCCGTGCATAACTGACATAACCGTATACCAGCGGTGCGCAGACTGCGGTCGCGTCCGGTACGGCCATCTGTTCCAGCACCGCGATAGGGTCCCACTCGGCGCTGCGCGGATCGAGCCGCGCAGCCAGTTCGCGCAGGCGCTCATAGGCTTCAGCGCCCGCGGCCGGGTCGAACAGCGCGTCACCCTGCGCGCACGCCGGGTGTCCAGCCAGTCCGCAGAGTGTGAACAGCGCCATGAGATTGTGTGGCGGGCGCAACGGGCACAGTATGCCGCCGTCGAGCGCAAGTTCGAGCACGGCCGCCCAATCCGCTGGTGGCGCCGCGAGACGGTCTGGCCGCCACGCCTGGACCTGGGCGGCCGCATCGATCGGCAGCGCCCACAGCTGCTCTTGATAGCGATAGCTCTGCAGCGAGGCCCCGACGGCCTGATCGACTGCATCGCTCCCGGCCTCCCTGGTCTCGAACGGCGCAAGGCAGCCCGTGCGTGCCACCTGCCCGACGTGGGGATGATCAATGACGATCAGATCGTAGCGGGCGGCGAGCTCGGCCACCGGAAACGCCTCGAAATCCTGCAGCGAGCGGCGCTCCCACTCGATCCGCACCCCGGTTCGCTCAAACCACGTGGCCGAACAGGCGCGCAACGGTCCATAGCCGCGCGGATGATCCCAAGTCATGCCCCGCAGCTGGATCGAGTGCGTCTCACCCATCGCCCATCTCCCAGTGTCCGTCCGTCGTTCACACGGTGCCGGTTGACACCGTTTGTTAACGAACATAGCATTTATCTGCAAACTATACGCGAGGAACCCGGTTGAAGACAGCGCACGCAGACTGCGACGCGCCGACCACGATCGCGGGGCGACCGCTGGAGGGGGTGCTAGTACTGGATTTCAGCCAGTTTCTAGCGGGACCCTCCTGTTGCCTGCGGCTGGCGGATCTCGGTGCCGAGGTCATCAAGGTGGAGCGTCCACAGGGCGGGGATCTGTCCCGTCGCCTGTATCTTGCCGACCAGGCTTTTGGCGGCGATAGCGCGCTCTTTCATACCATTAACCGCAACAAGCAGAGCTTTGCGGCTGATTTGAAGGATCCGGTCGACTTGGCGCGCGTCAAGGCGCTTATTCGCCAGGCGGACGTGATGGTGCACAATTTTCGACCCGGCGTGATGGACCGCCTCGGTCTGGATTACGCCACGGTGGCCGAACTGAACCCGCGGCTGGTCTATGCGGCCATCACCGGCTACGGTACCCGCGGCCCCTGGCGCAACAAGCCCGGGCAGGATCTGCTGGTGCAGGCGATGTCGGGACTCGCTTGGTTGTCCGGTGATGCCACGCAGGGACCGGTGCCGATGGGGGTCTCCATCGCCGACCTGATGGCCGGAGCACAGCTCTGCCAGGGCGTGCTCGCGCTTTTGGTGCGGCGCGCCCGCACGGGACGGGGCGGGCGCGTGGACGTCAGCCTGTTTGAGTCCGCCATGGACATGCAATTCGAGCAGTTCACCGCCTTCCTGAACGGCGATGGGCAGCAACCGCCGCGCGATACGGTCAACAACGCAAGCGTCTACATCGGCGCCCCGTATGGCATCTACCGGACGGCCGACAGCTATCTGGCCGTCGCCATGACGGCGATCGATCGGCTCGGGGCGCTCATCGGCTGCGAAGCGCTATGCCAATACACGGACCCGCAGCGCTGGTTCGCCGAACGCTCGGCCATCAAGTCCGTCCTCGCCGCGCATCTGGCACTACAGCCGACAGCCCATTGGCTTGCGATTCTCGAGCCGGCAGACATCTGGTGCGCCGAGGTGTTCACCTGGCCGCAGCTTGTCGCGAGCGAGGGCTTTGCCGCACTCGCCATGACGCAAGAGATTCACAACGAGGAGCACGGTGCGCTCACCACAACGCGCTGTCCGATCCGCGTCGACGGCGCGCCGCTCACTCATCCTCGTGGTGCACCCACGCTCGGGCGGGACACTGAACAGATCCTGCACCGCTTCGCACTCGATGCGCCGGGAGAGTCCACATGATCGTCGAGCAGTATTTCGAGGACTACCAGGTCGGTGCCGAGCGGCGCACGTTCGGGCGCACGATCACCGAGGCGGACATCGTTGCCCACGCCGGGCAGACCGGGGACTTCTTCCCCCATCACATGGATGCCGAGTGGTGCGCGGCCCAGCCGTTCAAGCAGCGTATCGCACATGGCACACTGGTGCTGAGCGCCGGTATCGGCATGACCGCTCAGGCCATCAATCCGCGCGCCATGTCGTACGGCTACGATCGCGTACGCTTCATCCGCCCGGTATTCATAGGGGATACGATCACGGTCACGACCCGCATCAGCGAACGGCGCGATCACCCCAAGCGCACCAGGCATGGCATCGTCGTGGAGCAAGTCACCATCGCCAACCAGCGCGACGAGACCGTGCTCGCCTGCGAGCATCTGTATCTGGTCGAACGGCGCGAGACGGCTGCGTGAGCACCGGCGGGTCGTGCCTGTGAACGTCGCGCGCGCGCTGCAGCTCGCGATCGTGCTCTCGGGAGCGCTGGCCGTGCGAGCCGAGGCGGCCGTGCCGCTGCGCTTCGGGTTCTCGAGTGCGGGCCTGAGTTATCC
>JAKCDC010000025.1 GCA_021838635.1 Pseudomonadota bacterium | reverse complement strand
TCCGATCTACCCGGCGCGCAGGTCGTCCTGATGCAGCAGGTACGCATGATCGCCGAGCGCAAGGTCGCCCGCCGCGGCGGCGGAGAAGATGCCCTGGTAGCCGATGTTGTGGATGGTCAGCACGGTGCGAGCGGCTGTGAACGCCGGCGCCTGCGCAAAATGCGTGCGCAGCAGCAGCGGCGCGAACGCCGTGTGCCAATCGTTGCAGTGCACGATCTGCGGCGCCCAATCGAGTGCGCTGCAGGCGATGAGCGCCGCGCGGGTGAAGGCGAGAAAGCGCAGGTGCTCATCCGGATCCGCGGTATAGAGCGCGGGGCGCGCATAGAGCACCGGGCAGTCGATGAGGTACACCGGCACCCCGGAGTCCGGGAGGGTGATCTGCCCGACGGAGAAGACATAACGGTGTGCACCGACCTCGAGGCTGACGTTCTGCAAGCCCTCGACAGGCTGGGGTGCGTATTTTGACCGGTCGATGCTGGCATAGCCCGGGATGAACAGTCGCACGTCATGATCGCCGAGGCGAAGGCACTCGGCGAGCGCGCCGGCGACATCCGCCAGGCCGCCCGTCTTGCAGAGCGGGGTCGCTTCCGAGGCCAGGATCGCAACGCGCAGACTCATGGCGTCCGGGTCCGGATTATCATGGGGACGATGCGCCGCTTCCTCATTGCTGTGGTCCTCGCGCTGCTGCTCGCGGTCTCGATCGGGGTGGGTGTGCTCGTGGCCCGCTGGCCGTGGCTGTAGGCCCGAGTGTACCGGAAGGGTGCGGCATTCCGGGGTGTGCGGCGACGGGGGAGGCGGGACACGCGGGTCGTGGCGCGTTGTCAAGCCGCCGTAACATGCGTATCTAATTGAATTTAAAAATATTTCAGGCATCGCCCGCCGTCCACGGGACGCCCCCCTGCTAAACTAGACGCCTTCTCCAGCACAGTGAGCGGCGCGCTCCGGCCGGACCGGCGTGCGGTTCGCGCCCGGCGCCCGGAACGCATCCACCATGTCGGCCTCCCCCTACGAACAGCTCGAAGAGGAATTCAAGCGGTTGCACGCGCTGCGCGGTGCGCTGTCGCTGCTGCGCTGGGATGCCGCGGTGATGATGCCGCGCGGTAGCGCGGACGTGCGCGGCGAGCAGCTCGCGGCGCTCGAAACCGAACACCATGCACTGCTCACCGCCCCGCGCATCAGCCGGCTGCTCGATCGGGCGCAAGCCAATACCCAGGGACTCGAGGACTGGCAGATCGCCAACCTGCGCGAGATGCGCCGTGAGCGCGATCACGCCATCGCCACCCCGGTGTCGCTGATCTCGCGCCTCACCAAGGCTGTCTCGCGGGCCGAGGTCTGCTGGCAGGATGCCCGTGCCAAGGGCCGCTTCGACCTCTTTGCTCCGCATCTGGAGGAGGTCGTGCATCTGGTGCGCGACAAGGCGGCACTGCTCGGTCAGGCACTGAACCTCGCCCCCTATGACGCGCTGGTCGATGAATTCAGCCCCGGCATCACGACCGCGGATATCGATGCGATGTTCAAGGCGCTCTCGCGCCGGCTGCCGGCACTGATCCGCGAGGTGATCAGCGCTCAGGAGAGCCGCCCGCCGCGCCCGCTCGAGGGCCGCTTCCCGCACGCCAAGCAGCGGGCCCTCATCATGGAGGTGATGAAGCAGATCGGCTTCCCCTTCGATCGCGGCCGCCTCGATGAGAGCGAGCATCCGTTCACCGAGGGCGTACCGGGCGACATCCGCGTCACCACTCGCCTGGATGTCGCGGATCCCTTCACCGGGCTGCTCGGGGCGATGCACGAGACCGGGCACGCCATGTACGACCTGGGGCTGCCGCAGGACTGGCGCGACCAGCCGGTCGGTCGCGACCGAGGTATGGCGCTCGAGGAGAGCCAGTCGCTGCTGATGGAGATGATCGTCTGCCGCAGTCGCCCGTTCGTGCGCTACGTGCAGCCCCTGATCGCCAAACACTTCGGCCTCGGTGGTACGGAGTGGGAGGTGGAGAACGTGTATGCGCACCTGACGCGGGTGCGCCGTGGGCTGATCCGGGTCGATGCCGATGAGCTCACCTACCCGCTGCACGTGCTGCTGCGCTACGAGCTCGAGAAGCAGCTGCTGTTCGGTGAGCTCGCGGTGCGCGATATGCCCGAGGCATGGAACGAGGGGATGCAGCAGCGCTTGGGAATCCGGCCGGCCAACGACACCGAGGGATGTCTGCAGGATGTGCACTGGGCGGTCGGCTCGTTCGGGTATTTCCCCTCGTATGCCCTTGGCGCCATGATCGCCGCGCAGCTGTACGAGAGCCTGCGCAACGAGGTGCCGACGCTCGATGAGCAGCTCGCCCGCGGGGAATTCTCCGGGCTGTTCGAGTGGTTACGCACGCACGTGCACGGACTTGGGGCGAAGGTGCCGGTGCAGGAGCTGCTGCGCGGGGCGACCCGCAAGCCGCTCTCCGCGGCCGCCTACATTCGCTACGTGGAGGGAAAGTACCTGGACTCGGCTGCGAGCGAGGCCGCATAGATGGACGCGCCCGGACACATGTCGCGGACGTTGGTGCGTCTGCAAGCGAAGCTGCGCGGACAGGTGGGCAAAGCCATCGAGGACTTCGCCATGATCGGTCCGGGCGACCGGGTCATGGTATGCCTCTCCGGCGGTAAGGACTCCTACACCCTGCTCGACATCCTGCTGTCGCTGCAGCGCAGCGCACCGGTCGAGTTCTCACTCCTCGCCGTCAACCTTGACCAGAAGCAGCCGGGTTTCCCGGCGCACGTGCTGCCGGAGTACCTCGGCGGCCTCGGTGTGCCGTATCACATCATCGAGCAGGATACCTACCGCGTGGTCAAGCGCGTGGTGCCCGAAGGGCGCACCCTGTGCGGATTGTGCTCGCGCCTGCGCCGCGGGGCCCTGTACCGCTTCGCCGCCGAGCACGGCATCACCAAGATCGCCCTCGGCCATCACCGCGACGACATCGTCGAGACGCTCTTTCTGAACCTGTTCTTCGGCGGCCGGTTGAAGGCGATGGCCCCGAAGCTGCTGTCCGAGGACGCCCGCCAGGTGGTGATCCGCCCGCTCGCCTATGTCGCGGAGCGGGACATCGAGCGTTATGCGCGCGGCCGGCGGTTCCCGATCATTCCCTGCAAGCTGTGCGGTTCGCAGGACAATCTGCAGCGCGTGGCGATCAAACGGATGCTGACCGAGTGGGAACGTGCCTACCCGGGACGCACCGAGAGCATCTTCTCCGCGCTGCGCCACCTCGATCCGGCCTCCCTCGCCGACCCGCGTCATTTCAATTTCGCCGGTCTGGAGGCGCAGCGTATCCAGCCGATGAGCGCCGCGGAAGAGATTGAGCTTGTGGCGGCCGGCGGCCGAGGCTGACCGGCGCACACTGCCCTCTATGGATGCCGCCCTCGCCCCGCCGCTCGCCAATGCCTACTGGGTCTATCCCGGGTTGTTGCTCGCCGGGGAGCATCCGCTCGCCCAGGGCGCGCAGGCCGTGCGCGAGCGTCTGGCGCGGCTGCGCGATGCGGGGATCCGCACCATCATCGATCTGACCGCACCCGGGGAGATCGACGGGTACGACGATTCGCTGCCGCTTGCGGTGGAGTACCACCGCAAGCCGATTCCCGATCATGGCGTGCCCGCCCGGCGCGAGCACATGCAGGAGATCCTCCAGTGTCTGCTGGAGTCGCTGGACGCCGGCAAGCCTTGTTACGTGCACTGCCGGGCGGGGATTGGTCGCAGCGCCACCGTGGTCGGTTGCCTGCTCATCGAGCGTGGCCTCACCGGCGAGCAGGCGCTCGCCGAACTGGAGCGTCTCTGGGAGCAGTCAGCGCGCGCGGCGGACTGGCCGAGCATTCCCGAAACTCAGGCGCAGCAGGAGTACGTGCGCACCTGGACGGCGCGCCCGATGCCCCGGCGTGAGGCGGTGGCGGTGGATGAGGATCCGCTGTTCGATGCCGCGGCGCTCGCTGCTGCGCGTGCCTTGCGTGAGCGCTTCCTCGGGGCGCTGCTCGGGCTGGCGGTCGGCGATGCGGTCGGCGCGGCCACCCAGTATCGCCGGCCCGGCACCTTCACGCCGGTGGCCGACATGCTCGGTGGCGGGCCGTTTGCGCTGCCGCGCGGGGCCTGGAGCGACGATACGGCCATGGCGCTGTGCCTGGCGCAAAGCCTGCTCGAGTGCGAGGGATTCGAACCGGCCGATCAGGTCGAGCGCTATCGGCGCTGGCAGCGCGACGGACACCTCTCGGCCACCGGCCAGTGCCTCGGCATCACGGCGAGCACCGCGCGGGCATTGGCGCTGGCCGGCTGGCGACAGCAGCCGTTTTCCGGCTCGCATGACCCGGCGCAGCTCGACCCGGAGCCGCTCTCGCGGGTCGTTGCGCCCGTGCTGTTCGCGTTCGCCGTGCCGGCGGAGGCCGAACGGCTGGCCCGCGAATCGGCCCGCACCACCTGCCAGGCCAACACCGTGCTCAACGCCTGCGCCGATCTGGCGCGCGCGCTGCTCGCGGCGCTGCACGGGGAGCCGAAGGCGCGGATTCTCGCCGAGCAGCGCGCGGCCGCGGCGGGCAGCGCCGGCAAGGGCGTCACGCGGGCGCTCTCCGGGGCGTTCGAGGCGTTGGCTGCGACCAGCAATTTCCGCACTGCCGTGCTGCATGCGGCCAATCTCGGTGGCGACTCGGACGTCACCGCGGCGGTGTGCGGTCAACTGGCCGGCGCCTTCTACGGTGCCGCCGCCATCCCGGCGCCGTGGCGTGCGGCGCTGCTGCGCGCTCCGCTCATCGAGGCGTTCGCCGACCGAATGCTCGCGCACGCGCTGGTGCACATGGGCTGATGTGACGCGCTCGGGCTGCTAAGCTCGCCGCTCCCGCATTGCACTTGCCCCGCGCCGGGCGAGGTTGCCGATGAGCGCACCGCAGAGCAGGCCGCGGACCGCCCAGTGGGCCCGCTTGAGCGATGAAGAGTTGCTGAAGCTGCGCTTCCGCGACTTGCACTTGAGCGTCGATCACTCGGCGATCCAGACGCACGTGCGCCGTCTCTACGAGGAACTCCAGGCGCGCGGACTGAACTTCCGCCCGCATGTGTGGTTCTCCGAGGAGTGGTTCTCGCCGGACGGCGTGCCGGGCATCGCCGTCCCGTTCTACCTGGCGCACCCGCGCCTGATGCGCCTCGAGCGCAACATCATGGGCGAGGTGGAGGGCGGCAATGCGCGCTGGTTCATGCGCATCCTGCGTCACGAGGCCGGTCATGCCATCGACAATGCGTACCGCTTGCGCCGGCGCAAGTGCTGGCGTGAGGTGTTCGGGCCCGCCTCGCGCCGCTACCCGGACCGCTACCGGGCGCGCCCCGGCAGCCGCCGCTACGTGCATCACCTCGGCGACTGGTATGCGCAGGCGCATCCCACGGAGGATTTCGCCGAAACCTTCGCGGTGTGGTTGACGCCGCGTTCGGCCTGGCGCAAGCGCTATGCCGAGTGGCCGGCGGTGCGCAAGCTGCACGTGGTCGATCAGCTGATGCAGGAAGTGCGCGCGCAGCGCCCGCCGGTCCGCAATCGCGACCGCATCGAGCCGATCGAATACAACATGCGCACGCTCGAGCAACATTACCGTCGCAAGGTGGTGCGCTACGGACAGTACCGGCGCAGCATGGTCGAGGGGATGTTGGCCTGGGTGTTCACCGAGCAGCGCCCGCGCAAGGACGCCGCGCGCGCCTGTGCGGTGCTGCGTGCGCATCAGCGCGAGCTCATAGATGCCGTCTCGCGCGAACTTGCTCTGCCGCGCTATAGTGTACGTGAGATCATGCTGATGATGATTGATCGTAGCGAGGCATTGCAATTGTACGTGCGCGGCAGCCGCCGCGATGCCGTGCATGTCTCGCGCTGGCTGCTGGAGCGGCTGGTGTCGATGTATTCGCAAGGTGAAACGCCGCACATTTTTCTATGAAGAAACTGCGCACGCTGGTCGTGGTGCACTCCAGTCTGGTGCCGCCGAAGACGCTCGCCAATCACAGTGAGAAGGAAATCGACGAGTGGCGGACGGAGTACAACGTCACCACGACGCTGCGCCGCCGCGGCCATGACGTGCGCTGTCTCGGGGTGCTCGACAGTCTGACCGAGATGCGTGTGGCGATCTTGGAATGGAAGCCGGATGTCGTGTTCAATCTGCTCGAGGAATTCAACGGCATCGTCACTTACGACCAGCACGTGGTGGCGTACCTCGAGCTGCTGCGCCAGCCGTACACCGGCTGCAATCCGCGCGGGCTGCTGCTCTCGCGCGACAAGCCGCTGAGCAAGCAGCTGCTTGCCTACCACCGCATCCCTACGCCGCGCTTCGAGGTGTTCCGGCGCGGCACGCCGGTGCGCACCGCGCGCAAGCTCACCTTTCCGCTGTTCGTGAAGTCCGCCACCGAGGACGCCTCGCTCGGGATCGCGCAGGCCTCGGTGGTCGATGACCTGCCGCGGCTGAAGGAGCGGGTGGAGTTCATGTACGAGCAGATCGGCTCCGATGCACTGGTCGAGGAGTACATCGAGGGGCGGGAGCTGTACGTCGGGGTACTCGGCAACGAGCGCCTGGTCCGCCTGCCGGTGTGGGAGATGGCGTTTGGCTCGATGCCCGAATCGCTGCCAATGATCGCCACTCGCAAGGTCAAATGGGACCATGAGTACCGCGAGCGCTACGGTATCACCACGCACAAAGCGACTGATCTGCCAAGCGGCGTCGAGGTGCAGCTCGATAAGCTGTCGCGGCGCATCTACCGGGTGCTCGGATTATCCGGCTATGCACGCATGGATTTTCGCCTCACCCGCGATGGACGGCTGTATGCGCTCGAGGCTAATGCCAACCCGAACCTGCAGGACGGGGAGGACTTCGCCGAGTCGGCGCTCGCCGTCGGCATCAAGTACCGCGATCTGCTCGAGCGGATCATGAAGCTCGGGTTGTCCTACCGCGCCCTCTGGCGCTGAGCGCGCTCCTCTGTCAGCACTCTGGGTCGTGGGCTGCTAACGGCGCGGATGGAAATTCCGTGCTTTCGACCCCTAAAATGAGCACCGGGTCGCGGTTTTAACCGCTATGTTGGATCAACTTTGAGCGCGGACCGCCGTTGTCATCAACAGTGCGCCGCGCGGGAGGTCGAACCATTCATGTCGAGCCGAATCCAGCCGGTCGGGAATCTCACCGAGTACTTCAAGGATGCGCTGCACGGGGCGCTCACCAATCAGCATCTTGCGCTCGAGGAGCAGACCGAGCATTACGTGGTGAACCTGCTCACGTTGTTTGCCCGCTCCGAGGCGCTGTTCGAAACGACCGCCGAGGGGCTGCGGCTGAAGCCGCTCGTCGTGATGCTCTCCGAGGCGCTTGAGGCGCGCACCCGCGCGGAGCGCGAGCGCGGCCTGCAGCGTCTCGGGGACGTCTCGCTGTTCATCGCCGGATTCTTCGCGCGCGGCTTTGCGCGCAAGCTGATCGATATCGATTATCACATCGCCATGGGTGGGTGCGCCTACGACACGCTCGCCCGGCGGCTGTGTGCGCCGGCGGCGCCGCAGGAGGCCGCGGCCCGGCGCGGCCGTGTGCTCGGGCAGGTGTTTGCCGAGCTTGCCGCGAAGTTCCAACCCATGGTCGATGCGCTCAACGAGCTGAGCGAGGCCGGTTACACCCACACCTGCCGGGACGTTCTGCGCCTGTACGAGCAGTGGCTGAAGACCGGCAGCCGGCGCAGCTACGCGCTGTTGAGGCGGCTTGGCGTCGAGCCGGCGGCGCAGCCGGGGGCGGCGCTCGGCGCGCTGCATTGAGCGATGATCCTCACGCGCGTGCAGGAGCTGATCGGCGGCATCTATGATCTGGGCGTCGGCTACGACGTGTACGACTTTCTCGTCACCGACCGAGCGCACCTGCCCGAGGCGGTGCGTGCCCGGCGAAGCGAGGAGGATCTGATTGTTGCCGAGGACGGCGATGAGATGGCGGTCTCGCTGTACCTCGCCCCGGAGCTGCTCGAGCGGCTGGCCCGTGCCGACCCCATGGTGCGACTCGATGAGCGCAATGTCGCGGACTGGTGGGTCGCGCTCGAGGGCGTGAGCCATTTCCTCTACCTGGCCTGGAACGCCGCGCACGACCGGCCGGTCTCGCTGCTCGAGCTGGAGATGCAAGCCGAGGTGGATAAGTACGTGACCAGCTTCTGGCTGCTGCGCGAACAGTGCCCGCAGCACTTTCCGGCCGAGCTGCGCCGACTGCTGTTCGCGCGCTCGCGCATCGACCCTGAGCTCGCAGGGGAGCGCGCTGCACTGTATCGCCATGCGAGCGGTTATGCCGAGCGCTTCTGCCGCCGGCTCGAGCACCTGCTGCACGGGCCGCACGGCGGACAGGCGGTGGTGCTCGCGGAGTTGCGTCGCTTCTACCGCTACAGCAACGCACGCAAGCGCTCGCACATCGAGCGGTTGACCTGAAGAGCGCCCCTGCAAGCCCTTCCAGTGCGACGAAGCGGATGGGAAAGGGCTAATATTGTCCTATCATGACTACGGTATCGCGCCTCGGCAGACAGATCCGCGAACTGACTGCCATGCTCGGTAACATCGGTGTCCGGTACGCGCTGATCGGGGGCCTCGCGCTCGCGCCCTACAACGTGATTCGTGCGACCCAGGACGTCGACCTGCTGGTGGACTTGGAGAACGCTGATGCGATTGAGAGGGAGCTCACCGCGCTCGGCTATCGAAGCGTTCATCGCAGCGCGGATGCGGCCAATTGCGTGCGCGGCGACGAGCGCGTCGATTTGCTCTACGCGCACCGTCCGGCGGCCAAGCGGTTGCTGGCAGGTGCCCGGACGCTCGTGACCTCTCTCGGGGAGTTGCGCGTCATCAGTAGCGAAGGTCTGATTGGGTTCAAGTTGCAAGGGCTGGCCAATGATCCTCGGCGGACTCAAGATCTCGAGGACATCCGCGCGCTGCTCCGGGCCAACCGGGAACGGCTCGACATGGCGGAGGTGCGCGAGTATTTTCGTCTCTTTGACCGCGAGCCGCTGCTCAATGACCTCCTCCGGGAACTCGACTAGTTTGAAGGACGCGCCGCTTGCCGCGGACGGCGGTTTAGCGCTGCCGGCCACTTGTGCAGAGGATCCGTTCCGGGCGCTCGATGATCTGATGGCCGTCGTCGAGGCACTGTGTCCGATCTGGCCCCAGCGGGGCCCCTTCGTCGAAGGCCATAAAATGCTCCTATGAGCGCGATGGGTCCGCGGGTCAGCGCTCCTCTTCGAATCGGCGCAGTCCCGCTCTGTGGCCTCGAGGACGCAAGTCGAATCTGAATACCGCCCTCCGACCACTTTGGTGGAGCCGCCGCGATCGAGGACTGCGGCGACGCGCATTGCGCGCCCGGGGCGGCTATCGTGTGCGTCTCGACCCTTGAACTGCCGCGTGCCACGCCGATGAACCGACTCATCCTGCTGCGCCGACAGTCCCCCGACTGGGCCGCGCTGTCGAGTGACTTCCGTCGCGGCCTGCCCATCGATCCGCGCCGCTACGTGCCCGATCACGCCGTTCCGGGATTTCCGCAGGACCTCGCGGCGCTCATCGGCGCGTGGAACGAACGCTTCGACACCGATTTCTTCACGTTCCGTGCGCTGCTGGTGCGCCTCAGCGCGGCCGATCTCGCCGCCGTGAGCGAGGCGAGCCGCTACGGGTATGACCAGCTGCCGGAAATCGCTGCGTTGGCGCGCACCGGACCGTTCTATCTTTATCCGCACGATGACGATGATTTCTTCGCCCCGTACGCGGCGCAGGTGGTGCGTACCGCGGCGCACGAGTGCGATGCGCTCGTGACGCCGCTGTTTCGCATCGGCAAGCGCTCCTGCACCTTCGTGCCGACCGGGTGCGCCGCGGAACGCGTGCTCGGCGAGCCGCGCGCGCAGGACTTCCGCTTCCAGACCAATAACTACGCGCTGCACAGCCGTCATCTGACGGACCCCGAGAAGATCCGCGCCGTGAAGGATCACATCGAGGCGTAGGCCTGTGCTGAGGCCCATGCGTTCACGCTCTCGATGACCCCGCAGGTGTTGAGCGCGACGGTGAGGACGCCCGCCTCGGCCTCCATCCTCGCTCAGGCGTTCGAGGGCCGCCTCGCGCTGCGAAGGGCCTTCCATCAGGCGATCGATGAGCTGTACGCGCGCTTGAGCTGCCCGAGCGCTACGGGTGGCTGGAGGGGCCGTGCGGGCGCATCGCCGTATGGCTCGAGGCGATCTACCGCGGTGCGGTGCTCGATCCGGCCGAGGACATCACGTAGCGGGCGCGCAGCAGCCCGAGGGCGGTCTTGCCGTCGCGGATCTCCCCGCCCTCGGCCCACTGGCAGGCCTCGGCGAAGGGTACCCAGTGCACCTCGATCACCTCGGCCTGTTCGTGCGCTGCGACCGCCGGCTCGATGCCGGTGGCGAGGTACAGGTGCAGCACTTCGCTGAACACGCCCGGGGAGCTGAAATACGCGCCGAGACTGCGCCAGTCGGTGGCGCGCACACCGGCCTCCTCGGTCAGCTCACGGCGTGCCGTCTCGAGGGGAGGCTCGCCCGGCTCGAGCTTGCCAGCCGGCAGTTCCCATAGCCAACCGCCGGCGACGTAGCGGTACTGGCGCAGCAGGCAGACGCGCTGCTCGGCGTCGATGGCCACCGCTACGGCGCCTCCCGGGTGATGCACCACCTCGAGGGTAGCCTGGTGGCCGTTCGGCAGGCGGACCTCATCGGTGGTCACCGAGATGACGCGGCCGCGGTAATGCAGGGTCTTGTTCGCAGGGTCCATGGCGCGAGCCTAGCATCCTCGGGGTGCCCCGGCGCGATCCGCGCCCCGCAGGGCACTTGAGGGCGGGTGAAGCACCCCTTTAGACTGCCCCGTCCACGACTGCCCAGGCTTGCCCAGTGCCCCGATCCCGCGCTGACATCTCCGCCGTCCACATTCACGCCGGCTGGCGTTGCGCGAGCACCTATGTCTGGAGCCGGTTTCGCGCGCTACCGGGCACCACGTGCTTCTACGAACCGTTCGCCGAGCGCTTGGCGCACCTCTCGGCCAAACGCGTGGCGCGCGACACCGCACAGGGTTGGCAGTCGCGCCACCCGCCGCTTGAACGGCCGTACCGGGACGAGTATCGCCCGTTGTTGAGACCGCTGCTGCGCAGGGTGAGAGGCTACCGCGAGTCCTTCGCGCTCGAGCGCTACTTCCCGACGGACGGCGCACGTCAGGAGATCGCCTATCTTGCGCGCCTGGCCGAGTATGCAGCGGCGCGCGGTTCGGTGGCGGTGTTCGGGTTCTCCCGCTCGCTGCAGAGAGCCGCGGCCCTTCGGGCCGGACTCGGTGGATACCACATCGTGCTGCGGCGCAGCGCCTCGCAGCAGTGGCTATCCTGCCGCAGCTACCGTGGCGCGGCTGAAGTGCCGTACTTCGAGTTGTGTCACGTGGCCCTCCTGGCACAGGCTCCGGCACATTCGCCTGCCGGACGTCTCGCCGAGAGTCTTGGTCTGCCGCGCATGCCGCGCTGGCCACGGGATGTACGCGGCAGGCTGCAGGCGCTGTACCGGACGTTCCCGTCTTGGAGCGACGAGCAGTCCTATCAGGCTTTCATCGGGGTATATCTGCTCGGACAGGCTGCAGCGGCGCCGGCAGCCGACGTGATGATCGACGTCGAGCGCTTAGGGTCCTCTGAGGAGTATCGCACCGCGGTGAGCGCGCGGATCCGCGCCGAGACCGGCCTGCCGGTGGACTTCAGTGACGCGCGCACACCGCGGCCCGAGCTGACCGAGGTGGGTGTGGATTTCGCGGCGGTGCAGGCCGACATCCATGCCCGGCTTGCCGCCTTCGGTGCGGCGCTCGAACCCGTCGCACCGCGCGAGTCCCTGGGGCCGTAAGTGCCTATCCAGTTCATCCGAGTGGTGCGCACTGTATGTTTCGGAGCACCGGCGTTTCGTGGCGGCGGCGGGTCCGATTCCGTATAGTTCTCGTCAGTCATGTCGAGCGAGTCTCATCTTTCCCGGCTCAACGAGCCACAGCGGCGCGCGGCCACCTTCGGGGAGCCTGAGCCGGGTCGCGGTGTGCGCTCAGGCCCGCTGCTCATCGTGGCCGGCGCGGGTACCGGTAAAACCAACACTCTGGCGCATCGGGTGGCTCACCTGGTGCTGCAGGGCGTTGCGCCGGAGCGCATCCTGATGCTCACCTTCACGCGACGTGCCGCTGCACAGATGCGCCTGCGCGCCGCCGACATCGTGCGCGGCGCTTCCGGCGGAGCGGTGCACGAGCGACTCACCTGGAGCGGCACCTTCCATGCCATCGGCAACCGGTTGCTGCGGCACTACGCCGGGACGCTCGGTCTCGATCCTCAGTTCACCGTGCTCGATCGTGCCGATGCGGCCGATCTGCTCGATGCGCTGCGCCAGGAACTCGGCTTGGCACAGAAGGAGCAACGCTTCCCGCGCAAGGAGACGTGCCTGCAGATCTACTCGCACCGGGTCAACACCCAGCGGCCGCTGCGCGCGACGCTCGAGGAGCAGTTCCCCTGGTGCGCGCACTGGGAGGCTGAGCTGACCGGGCTGTTTCGCGCCTACGTTGAGCGCAAGCAACGCGAGCATCTGCTCGACTACGACGATCTGCTGTTGTACTGGCACGTCATGATGAGCGAGACGCGTCTGGCCGGTCAGGTCGGCGGCCAGTTCGATCATGTGCTCGTCGATGAGTACCAGGACACCAACACGCTGCAGGCCGAGATCCTCCATGCGCTGAAGCCCGAGGGAGCGGGACTGGCGGTGGTCGGCGATGACGCGCAGGCGATCTACTCGTTCCGCGCGGCCTCGGTGGAGAACATCCTGGCATTTCCGCAGCACTTCACGCCGCCGGCGGCGGTGATCACCCTGGAGCAGAACTACCGCTCCACGCAGCCGATTCTGGATCTGTCGAACGCCGTCATGGCCGAGGCGCCCCGGCAGTTCCGCAAGGATCTGCGCGCGGTGCGCACCGGGGGCGTGCGGCCCCGCCTGTGCACCGTGCTCGACCTGCGTCAGCAGGCCGAATGCGTCTGCACCGAGGTGCTGCGCCGGCGCGAGGCGAACGTGCCGCTGAAGCATCAGGGCGTCCTGTTCCGCTCCTCCAGCCACAGCGATGCGCTCGAGATCGAACTCGGCCGGCGCGGCATTCCATTCGTGAAATACGGTGGGCTGCGCTTCCTCGAAGCCGGTCACGTGAAAGATCTGCTCGGCGTGCTGCGCTGGGCCGACAACCCCCGCAACGCGCTCGCTGCATTGCGCACGGTGCAGCTGCTTCCGGGGATGGGTCCGGTGAACGCCCGGCGCGTGCTGGAATACTTGGAGCGCGCCGGGGGCGCCGTCGGGGCTCTCACGACCTTCGCGCCGCCGGCGCCAGCCGCCGAACATTGGGCGAGTCTGCTTGCGCTGCTGCTCGAACTGGCCGATCCGCGCTGCCCGTGGAGCGGTCAGGTGCAGCGGGCGCGGCGCTGGTACCAACCGCATCTGGAGCGTATCTACGAGCAGGTCCATACCCGCAACGGGGATCTGGAGCAGCTGGAGGTGCTCTCCGGGCAGTATCTCTCGCGCGAGCGCTTCCTCAGCGAGCTTGCGCTCGATCCACCCTCGGCGGCCTCGGACCTCGCCGGTCCGCCGGCACTCGATGAGGATTATCTTGTGCTCTCGACCGTGCATTCGGCCAAAGGCATGGAGTGGGATACGGTCTACCTGCTCAACGTCGTCGACGGCAGCTTCCCCTCGGAGTTCGCCGCTGGAAGCACCGAGCAGCTCGAGGAGGAACGCCGGCTCTTCTACGTCGCTCTCACCCGCGCCCGCAATGACCTGTTGCTGTACGCGCCGCTGAAGTTTTATCTGACGGGGCAACACCGCCACGGCGATGCGCATGTCTATGGCGGGCGCAGCCGCTTTCTCAGCGCCGCGGTGCTGGCGCACCTCGACAGCGATACGCCCATGCCGTTCGCCGAGGGTGCGGGGCAGGGCGCTGCGGTGGGACTCGCCCCGGCGCTCGATGTGGGCGCCCGCCTGCGCCAGATGTGGTAGCGACCCGGCGCGCTCAGCGCAGCGGGACTTTGACGAACTTCAGGGTGAAGCGGTCAGGTTCTCCGATCGCCGCATAGTGGGCGCGGTCGGTCTTGCCCAGCCGGTAGGTCGGCGGCAGCGTCCAGGCCCCGGCCGGATAGACTTTGTGGTCGCGCGGGTTGGCGTTCACCTCAGAGGCCGCCACCAGCCGAAAGCCACTCGCCTCGATGAGCTTGATCGCAGAGGACTGGCGCACGTAGCCGGTGAGGGCGTGCGGATCGCGCGGAGCGCCCGGGGCGGCGCGATTGTCGACGACACCGAGCACTCCGCCGGGCACCAGGGCGCGGTGGAGCGTGTGTAGTGCAGCGCTGGCCTCACCTCGCGCCAGCCATTGGTGCAGCACACCGAAGGCGACTACGAGATTGACGGAGCCCGGGGGAACGGCATTACCGCCGTCAGAGGGGAACATTACGACCTGGACGCGGTCGTACAAGTGCGGGCTTGAAGCAAGCAGCCGGCGGTAGCGCGCATTGCGCGCGGTGAGAAAGGCGCTCTGGCCGGGGTCGATCAGCGCCGCATCGAAACGGCCGCGGAGGCGCACCAACGGGGCAATGATGCGAGTGTAGTAGCCGTCGGCGCGCGGCCAGACCTGCAGGACGCGGCTGGTGGGCCGCAGACCGAAGAACAGCAGTGTCTGCACCGGATGACGGTCGCGGTCCCAGCGGCGCTGCGCCGCGGGACGCGGACCGGCCAGGATGGCATCGAGCGCCACTGCCGTGGAATGTCGTCCACTGGTGGTGGCGCAGCCCGACAGCAGGCTCAGAGCGGCCAGCGCGGCGGCCAGTGCGGCTTTGGGTACGGCTCGCATGAGGGCTGCCATTGTGGACGGGTACGCGTCCAAAAAAAACCCCGCTCCATCTGCAGCGAGGCCGTGGACGTGCGGGCGCGGCCCGCTGGCGGGCTTCGGGGAAAAAAAGGCATCACCCCGGCCAGGGGTGTCCTCGGATCGCACCACAGCCCGCCTCTTGGGCAGGCTCGGAGGGGGTGCCTGCCGTGGGCCGGAACCCCCTCCGGCGTGTGCAGATCAGCGCCGGAACGGTCCGCCGCCGGTGCGGGGCCGCGGCGCGCGTTCCTGCGCCTCGTTGACCCGCAGCGCTCGGCCGCTCATCTGGAAACCATTCAGCGCCTGGATCGCCCCCTGAGCCTCACCCGGCGCCATCTCCACGAAGCCGAAGCCGCGCGGTTTGCCGGTTTCCCGGTCATTGATCAGCTTGACGGAATCCACCTTGCCGTGACGTTCGAAGAGCGTCTTCACGTCCTGCTCAGTGGCGTTGAACGGCAGATTGCCTACGTAAATCGTCGTCATCCGGAGATCTCTCTTGGCAGCGCGAACCGCAGGCCGCACACGCAGGCCGCGGGTATCGCAGAATCGAACGGGAAGGTTGGGGGGTGGACGGACACGGTCGGGTCGAGTGCGGCCGCGCCTGAAAACAGGCGCCCTGCACCAGGTTCACGTACGAACGATGCGCACAGAAAGGCGGATCGAAGGCGCCGGGCACTCAAACGTGATCAATCCACTGAGGACTGGGTACGTGCCGATGCTACTCCCGGCGTTTGCGGGAAGCAAACACAGGGCGCACCACCCCGGCCGTGTCACCGGGGCATCTGTTGTGTGATTGCAACAGTTAGTCGGCGGTCGTCTCAAGATAAGAGTAACCGTCGAGCTCCGCCTGGTAGAAGCGCTTCAGGACCTGGCTCTCGGCGATGCTCATGCGGCCGGCGCGGATGGCCCGCTCGCAGTCTCGCATCAGCGCCGGGGCCAACTCGGCCACGTCGTACTCCATGTACTCGAGCACCCGGTTGGCGGTGTCGCCCTTGACCACTTCCTCGATCCACCAGCCGCCCTCGTCATGCCGGCGCACGTGCACGACGTGCGTGTCGCCGAAGAGGTTGTGCAGGTCCCCGAGGGTTTCCTGATACGCGCCGACCAGAAAGACCGCGAGGTAATATTTCTGCGCTGGCTTCAGCTCGTGCAGTTCCAGCGTGTGCTTCACCTCGCGCAGCGAGACGAAGTGGTCGATCTTGCCGTCGGAGTCGCAGGTGATGTCGGCCAGCACCCCCGTGCGGGTCGGACGCTCCTCGAGGCGGTGGATCGGCATGATCGGGAAGAGCTGATCGATCGCCCAGCTGTCCGGCAGGGACTGGAAGACCGACACATTGCAGAAATACGTATCGGAGAGAATCGACTCCAGGCCCTCGAGTTCCTCCGGTTCGCGCTCCAGGCGGCGGCACACATCGCGGATCTTCGCGCAGGTCGCCCAGAACAACCGCTCGGCGAGGCCACGGAACTCGAGCGACAGCAGCCCGAGGTTGAACATCTGCTGCACCTGGTCGCGGGCGGTGAGTGCATCGTGGTAGCACTCGACCAGGCGGCGCGGGCTGACCGAGCTGAAGGCGTCGAACAGGTCGAGCACCGGCTGGGGCATCTCCTCGCGCCCGCCGTAGTCTTCCACCTCGCGGCCGGTGACGCGGAACTTGTCGAGCGCCGAAGAGCCGAGCACGTCGAAGATAAGGACGCTGTGATACGCCGCAACCGCGCGGCCGGACTCGCTGATGATCATCGGATGAGGCACTTCGCGCGCTTTGCAGACGCTCGCGATGCGGTACACGACGTCGCTCGCGTACTCGTTCAGCGTGTAGTTCATCGATGAGGAGTAGTTAGTCCCGCTGCCGTCGTAGTCGACGCCGAGTCCGCCGCCGACGTCGATGTACTGCAGCCCGGCGCCCATCAGCTTCAGCTCCGCATAGACGTGCGCGAGCTCGTTGATCGCGTCCTTGACGCGACGAATGTCCTGCAGCTGGCTGCCCGGATGGCAGTGCACGAGCTGCAGGCAATCGAGCATGTCGCGCGCTTTCAGCTCGCGCACCAGCTCGAGGATTTCGGTAATGAACAGGCCGAACTTCGACTTCTCCCCCGTCGAGTCGCGCCACTTGCCCGACCCCTCGGTCACGAGCTTCACGCGTACGCCGATGCGCGGGCGCACGCCGTACTTCTCGGCGTGCTTGAGAATGAGCGCGAGCTCCTCGAAGTTCTCCACCACCGGAATGATGGTTCGCCCGAGCTTGGTCGCGAGCGTGACCGCTTCGATGTAACTGTCGTCCTTGAAGCCGTTGCACACGATCAGACGGTCGGGGGCATTTTCGCTCATCGCCATGACGGCGAGCAGCTCGGGCTTCGAGCCGACCTCCAGCCCGAAGCCGAACTCCGCCCCGTAGCGGTAGACCTCCTCGACCACCAGGCGCTGCTGGTTGACCTTGATCGGGAAGACCGCCGCATAGCGGTTCTGGTAGTTGTTCTCCGCGATCGCCTGCGCGAAGGCATCGTGCAGGTGCTTCAGGCGGTGCGCCAGGATGTCCGAGAAACGCACCACCACCGGGGTGGTAAGGTCCCGGGCCTCCAGCCCCTCGATCACCTCGTACAGATCGATGTCGTTGCTGCTGTCGGCGCGCGTATCAGGCCGTACCACGACGTGGCCCGCCTCGTTGATGCCGAAATACCCCTTGCCCCACGCGTTGACGTGGTAGAGCTCGAGGGAGTCCTCGATGCGCCAGGGTGCTGCCGGGTTGTACTGCGGGTTGGTGATGCTCTTGGGATCTACGGCCACGTCGGAAATTTCCGTACGACGCGCGGGAGTGCGTTCGGCGCGAACGATATCAAAATCGCGCGGCAGTGAAAGTCCTGCGCGCGAATTTTTTCCCCCGACCGGCGCCGCTCAGGCGTCTGCTGCGACCGGGTGGGCCGGATCGCGGATCCACTCGCTCCACGAGCCGCCGTACAGGCGCGCCCCGGGCAGGCCGGCAATCTGCAGCGCGAGGAGTGTGTGACAGGCGGTCACGCCAGAGCCGCACATGCACACCGCCTGCTCGGGCTGCTGCTGCCCGAGGGTGCTCAGGTAACGCTCGCGCAGCGCCGCGGCTGGCAGAAATCGACCGTCGGCGAGGTTGTCGGTGAACGGATGGTTGCGCGCCCCGGGGATGTGCCCGGCCACCGGATCGATCGTCTCGTTGCGACCGGCGAAGCGATCCGCGCTGCGGGCATCGATCAGGACGCGCTCGCCGCTCGTCAGTTGCCCGGCGCCGAGCAACTGCTCGAGTTGCGCAGTGGTGATGAGCTCACCGGCCTGCGCTCGGCCCTCGAAGTGGCGTGGGCGCGGGGCGGCGGGTGTGGCGGTCTCCAGCGCGAGCCCCGCGGCCTGCCAGGCGGCGAGTCCGCCGTCGAGCACTGCCACGGCCCGGTGTCCGAGCCAGCGCAGCAGCCACCACAGCCGCGCGGCGAACGCCCCGGGTCCCTGGTCGTAGGCCACCACTTGCACCCCCGCATCGATGCCCCAGCCGCCGAGGCGCCCCGCGAGCGCCTGCGGCTGCGGCAGCGGGTGGCGGCCGCTGTCGGGGCGCAGCGCGTCGGAGAGGTCCCGCTCGAGGTGCGCGTAGCGCGCACGCGGGATGCGGGCCTCGTCGTACGCCGCCTCGCCCCAGGCAGGCCGCGCCAGATCGAAGCGGCAGTCGAGGATGACGAGCGTGGGCGTCTCGAGCCGCTGCGCCAGCTCGGGCACCGAGATGAGTGTGTCGAACATGTCGCCTCCGGCCGCGCACCGCCGGGTTCTGCCCGGGCGCGGCGGCCCATTGTATGCAGCGCGGTGCGCCGAGGAGAACCCGCAGCGTCGGCGGCGCCTCGCACCGCTGCTACCGAAGCGGCTCAACCCGGTACAATTGCCCCCGCACAGCGAATTGGGGGAGTGATGGCGATCGAGGTCTATTGGGGCAGCGGCAGTCCGTACGCCTGGCGGGTTCTGCTCGCGCTCGAACACAAGCGTCTCGCGTACACGGCGCACCTGCTGCAGTTCTCCAAGCAGGAGCACAAGTCACCGCACATGCTGCAGCTGAACCCGCGTGGGCGTGTGCCGGTGCTCAAGGACGGCGATTATGTCTGCTTCGAGTCTCTGGCCATCCTCTATTATCTGGATCTGAAGTACCCCGACCCGCCCCTGTTTGGCGCCAGCCCCGAGGAGGCGGGCACGATCATGCGGGTCATCTGCGAGTACCAGGCCTATATCGAACCGCACCTGCGCACGATTACCGGCGCGGTTTTCGCCGGCGATGCCGATCTGCACAGCGATGCGCTCACCCAGGCCATGCACGCCGTGGCGAGCGAGGCGCGCACCATCGAGGGCCGGCTGTCGAAGTCCGACTGGGTGGTCGGGGAGCGCTTCTCGGCGGTCGACATGGTGATATTTCCGGGCATTCAGCTGCTGAAGCGTGCACTGGAGCGCCCCGCGGCGCGCGAGCTCGCTGCGCGCTTCATGCCGGTGGAGATCAACTATCCGGCGCTCGGGCGCTGGCTCTCGCGCATCGAGGGCCTGCCGGGCTACGAACGCACCTATCCGCCGCACTGGCGCGCGGCCTGAAATACGGCGTTTCGCTGCCTGCCCCGCTTTGATACCCTCCGCGCTGGCGACGGAGGGCGCGGCCGCTGTGCGGCCGCGCTCCTACCGTGCGGTAGCTGTTTTTGTCCTGATCGTGAGTGAGATGAACGAACACAAAATCCACGTTGAATTTCCCGGTCGTATCGTCCTGGTCGGTTTCGGCAGCATCGGTCAGGGGGTGCTGCCGTTGCTGTTGCGACACATCGGCGTTCCCGCCGAGCGCATCACCATCGTGACGGCCGAGGATAAGGGCAACGCGGAGGCCGAACAGTACGGCGTGCGTTTCATCCGTGAGCCGTTGACGCGCGAGAACCACCGGCGCGTGCTCGGCCCGCTGCTCGGACGGGGCGACTTTCTCCTCAACGTATCGGTGAATGTCTCGAGCCTGGCGCTGGTCAAACTGTGCTGGGAGAAGGGCGCGATGTACCTCGACACCTGCATCGAGCCGTGGCCCGGCGGGTACACCGACCCAACCGTGCCGGCCGGTCGGCGTACCAACTACGCGCTGCGCGAGGAGGCTCTCGCGCTGCGTGTGGGCAACGAGCGCGCGCCGACCGCAGTGCTCACCCACGGCGCCAACCCTGGCCTGGTCTCACACCTGGTCAAGCAGGCGATGCTGAACATCGCGGCCGACACCGGTCTTGAAATTCGTGCACCGGGCTCGCGCGCCGAATGGGCTGCGCTTGCCCGCGAACTTGGCGTGAAGGCCATTCACGTCGCGGAGCGCGACTCCCAGCGCGCCAACCAGCCGAAGGAGCCCGGTGAGTTCGTCAACACCTGGTCGATCGACGGGTTCGTGAGCGAGGGCTCGCAGCCGTGCGAGATGGGCTGGGGCACGCACGAGCGGAATTTTCCGCGCGACGGCAAGCGGCACGAGTCCGGCTGTCAGGCGGCGATCTACCTCATGCAGCCCGGCGCGGCGACCCGCGTGCGCACCTGGACGCCGCGCGCCGGGCACATCTACGGCTTTTGCATCACGCACGGGGAGGCGATTTCGATCGCCGATTACCTCACGGTGCGCGAAGGCTCACAGGCTGTCTACCGCCCGACGGTGCACTATGCCTATCACCCCTGCGATCAGGCGGTGATGTCGGTGCATGAACTCGCCGGACGCAACTACGTGCAGCAGGAGCGCCAGCGGCTGCTGATGAATGAGATCGTCGCGGGCACCGATGAGCTCGGCGTGCTGCTCGCCGGGCACAAGAAGAATGCCTACTGGTACGGCTCGCAGCTGTCGATCGAGGAGGCGCGTCGGCTCGCGCCCTGGAACAACGCCACCAGTCTGCAGGTCACTGTCGCGGTGCTCTCGGGGGTGATCTGGGCGATGGAGAACCCCAACCGGGGCATCGTCGAGCCGGAGGAGATGGACTTCGAGCGCAACCTTGCAGTCTGCCGGCCCTATCTCGGCCCGGTGGTCGGGCAGTACACCGACTGGACGCCGCTGCACGAGCGCGGCCGGCTGTTTCCCGAGGACATCGATGCCTCCGATCCCTGGCAGTTCAAGAACGTCCGGGTCGCTTGGTAGGCCCCCTCAGGGCCCCGGGTAGGCGATCTCGACGATGACGAAGCGGCGTAGGCCCCCCGGCAGCTCGACGCTGAATTCATCATCGAGGCGCCGCCCGAGCAGCGCGCGGGCGAGCGGGGAGTCCATGCTGATGAAGCCCGGCTCGCGGTCGATCTCATCCGGGCCGACGATGCGGTAGCGGATCGCCTCTGCCGCCTCGGTCTCGAGCGTCACCCAGGCGCCGAAGAACACCCGGCGCGGATCGGACGGCGGTTGCGCCACGATCACCATGCCCTCCAGCCGCTTGCGCAGGTAGCGCACGCGCCGGTCGATTTCGCGCAGCCGGCGCTTGCCGTAGATGTACTCGGCGTTCTCCGAGCGGTCGCCCTGGGCGGCCGCCTCGGCCACCGCGCGGGTCACCTGGGGCCGCTCGATGCGCCACAGCGTCTCGAGCTCCTCGCGCAGCCGCGCCGCCCCCTGCGGCGTGATGTATTGCGAGGAAGCGGGCGAGGGCGGGCGGTAGCGGCTCATGGTGTGCGGGGTCCCTGCCGGCGCCGCCTGCGGCCGCGGTCGCCGAATCGCGACAATCTGCGCACGGCATCACGGTCCGAGCGACGGTCGGGGCGTTAGGCTTCGATCGTGGCCGTAAAATATTACACGCACTTCCTCACCGGCGGCGGCGTCGCGCCTGAAAGCCCGATGACGCATGAATGGAGCGGCGTGGTGGAATTGCTCGAACCGCTGCGCGATCGGCGCGAACTCGGCGAACTGCGTTCGCTGCTGGCCGTGAATTTCAACCTGGCGTCCGAGGACATCCGGATCCTGCACTGGGCGCGTCTGCACTGAAGTCCCCCTGGTCGGAAGAGCCTTTGGAAGCTCATCCGCCACCTCGCCCCGATCCGATCCGCGGATCGGGGTCCTTTTTTTTCGCTGTCGCAAAACCCCGAAACGCCGATCGGGATGTCATAATAAGACGCTATGAAACGCGCCAACTTCTACGTCATCTGTGCCGTTTGCCTGCCTCTGGCGGCGCTTGGCGGTGCCAAGGCCTTCGCACATCCGGCGGTCACGCCCTCCAGCGCCCCGGCGCTCGCGGCAGGCCAGAGCGCCCTGCCGCCCCCCATCCAGACCGAGCGCTTCGTGCTGAAGCCGGGTCAGGACGTGATCGGCCGGGTCCAAATCGTGCGGCTCAAACCGCACCAAGTGCTCTCTGACGTCGCACGCGAGTTCGACGTGGGGTACGACGCGATCCGTCACGCCAATCCGAAGGTCGACCCGTGGCTGGCGCCGGTCGGCACGCCGGTGATCGTGCCGACGCAGTTCATCCTGCCCGATGCGCCTCACGTCGGCATCGTCGTGGATGTTGCGGCCATGCGCCTGTTCTACTTTCCGCCGCACCGGCCCGGACAGCCGCAGGTTGTGATCACCCATCCGGTCGGAATCGGTCGGCTCGGCTGGCCGACCCCGACGGGCGTGACCCACGTGGTCGCCCACATCGCGCATCCGGCCTGGATCGTGCCGCGCTCGATTCTCGCCGAGCATGCCCGCGAGGGTGTGCCGTTGCCGCATGTGGTGCCGGCCGGTCCGAACAACCCGCTCGGCCAGTATGCGATGCCGCTCGCCTGGGCGGGCTACCTGATCCACGGTACCGATAAGCCCGCCGGCGTCGGCCGTCGCGTCAGCCACGGCTGCATCCATCTGTATCCGGAGGACATCAAGCAGCTCTTCGGCCAAGTGCCGAACGGCACACAGGTGCGGGTGGTCAATCAGCCGTACCTGTTCGGCTGGAAGCATGGACGGCTGTACATGCAGGCCTACGGTCCGCTGCAGGATGACAAGCGGCCCTGGAAGACCAATGCCACGCTGCTCGATCGGATGCTGACGCATCGCTTGATCCACCGCCTGGCGAGTGCGCATGAGCGCATCGACTGGAGTCGTGTGCGCGCGCTCGTGGCGACGCCGAAGGTGGTGCCGCTGCCGGTGTCCGGCCGCGGCCTGATCGGCTCGGGCCTGCAGGCGACGCTGGTGCAGAACCGCGTCCCGAAGGGCTCGGCCTGGAACGGCAAGAGTGATCTGCCGCTCAGCACCGCCGAGTTCCATAAAATCATGGCCCGCTACGACGCGTCCCTCAAAGACAAGCGCGAGGAGCGCGGCAAGGATAAGTCGGTCGATCCGCGCCCCTCCGGTGCGCGCACCGCGCACGCATCCTGAGTCCCGCTTACCCGTCGTGGCGGCCCGGACCGCCACGGACGATGAGTCCGGTGGGACCGCAGCGCGCACGTGCGGGTACCTGTGATAGAGTCCGCGCGCCGATCGACCAATAACAACGCCGCGGGGATATATCGGTGGTAGAAGGCGGTCCGGGCCTTTCCCTCCAGGTCAGTGATGCAGCGCCGGCGGTGGCCCATCGCCAGCCCGTCACCGCGTTCATCGGCCGTACGTTGAAGGGGCCGCTGAACCGTGCGGTGCCGATCGCCAGTTTCGCGGAATTCCAACGGATCTTCGGCGGGCTGTGGCAGCCCTCGACGCTCGCCTATGCCATCGAGCAGTTCTTCGCCAGCGGCGCCAGCCGTGCGCTCGTGGTCCGGGTGGCCAACGGTGCGCGCGCCCCGACGCTCACACTGCCGGCCGGTGCCCAGCCGCTGCGCCTTGCCGGTCTGCAGCCCGGCTCGCGCGAGTATTTGCGCGCCTCGGTCGATTACGACGGTATTGCCGATGGCGAGGCGCTGTTCAACCTGGTGGTGCAGCGCACGCGCGCCGCCGGGTCCGAGCGCGTCGAGGATCAGGAAATCTTCCGCCGCGTGTCGGTAGAGAGCAGCGCTGAGCGATGCATCACCGGGGTGCTGCTGCATTCGCAGCTGGTGCGGGTCATCCCGCCGCTGCCGGCGCAGCGTCCGGAGCGTTCCGCGCCCGGATTCGGCGGGATCGGCATCGGCTATGTCGGCTCGAACAGCGACGGGGACGACGGTGCGCCGCTCACCGATTACGACCTGATCGGCTCGGCTGCGGAGCGTACGGGTTTGTTCGCGCTGAGCGATGAGCACTTTGATTTTCTCTGTGTCCCGCCGCTCGGCCGCGAACAGGACGTCGGCCTCGGCACGCTGCTCGTGGCCACCCGTCTGTGCCGGGAGCGTCACGCGCTGCTCATCGTCGACCCGCCGGCCGCCTGGGACAGCCCGCCGACGGCGCTCGAGGCGATGCGCAATTGGCCCTTTCGCAGCGATCACGCGGTGATGTACTACCCGCGTCTGCGCGCGCTCGATCGGCTGCGGGGGCGGGTCGAGACGTTCGCCGGCTGTGGGGCCGCTGCCGGGTTGCTGTCGCGGGCCGAGGAAAGCGGACTTGCGGCGAGCGCCGAGGAAGAACTGGTTTTGCGTGCCGGGCTGCAGCCGGCGCTCGAGATCTCCGCGGCGCAGCGGCTGCGCTTGGCGCTCGTGGGTATCAACACCTTCGCGGCGAGCCGCGCCGGCGCGGCCGCGCTCAGCGCGCGCACCCTGGCGGCCGCTGCGGGCGGTTCGCCCGACTGGTCGTACCTTAACGCGCGGCGCCTGGTGCTGCGCATCGCGGCGAGCGTCGAGCGCGGCACGCGCTGGATGCTCTTCGAGCAGAACGATCCGGCCACCTGGGCGCGTGGCTGCTCGCTGGTCGATGCCTACCTCGCGCGGCTCGCCGACGAGGGGGCATTCGCCGGTGACTCGCGCGATGAGCGCTATTTCGTGCTGTGCGATGAGCGCATCAATCCGGCGCAGTCGATCGCCGCCGGTGCGGTCAACCTGCTCTTTGGCATCGCGGCGCGCCGGCCCGGGGAGTTCGACACCTGGCTGGTCAGCCACCAGCAGGAGGCCAGTCGCACCCGTCCGGTGTCGGTCAATCGGCTGGCGATGCGCCCGAGCGGCGGCAGTCCGGCGGAGTTTGCGCTTCGTCACTGAGTGCGGCCTGCCGCCTATGGCCAGGCGCTGCGTTTGACGGCATCATTGCTAGATGACTGAAGAGGCGCCTTTCCAGGGGGAGCGCTCCGGCGCGCCCGCCGAGGCCGCATTGCAGCGGCACGTGGTCTTCTCGCACGGCCAGGCGAGCGGCCCGTGGGGCCGCAAGATCACGGCGCTCGCCGAAGTGGTGCGCAGCGAAGGCTACGAGGCGCACTCGGTCGACTACCGCGGCATTGATGCGCCGCGCGAACGGATTGCGCGGCTCGCCGAGTACTGCAAGGAGCTGAGCGGGGACTTGGTGCTGGTCGGCTCGAGCCTGGGGGGTTACGTCACCGTCGCGAGCGCCTCGGTGCTGCACGCGCGGGGGATCTTCCTGATGGCTCCAGCGCTGTACTTTGAGCAGCTGCCGCCGCTGCGCGCGGGTATTGTCGATTGCCCGGCCGCCGTGGTGCACGGCTGGCGCGACGAGGTGGTGCCGTACGAGCACAGCGTGCGGTTCGCACAGAGCTGCCGCGCCGCGCTGCATCTGCTCGACAGCGACCACAATCTGCACAGCCAGATCCGTGTGATCCAGAATCTGTTCGAGTATTTTCTCATAGCGCTCGATCTGCCCACGCTCTCCTGCGACTGAGTCCGGCGGCATGAGCGGACGGGGGAATTCGCCGCGGCGGACAGCGGGCGGGACGACGGCATGAACTGGTTCTTGCATCGAGTGGCCGCGCTGTGGGTGCGCTGCCGGGTCTTGCCGGAGGACGCTGCGGCACGCCTGCGGGAGCGCTCCAAGCCGGTCTGTTATGTGCTCGAGCGGCACAGCGGTATCGATCTGGCCGTGCTGCAGAGCGTGTGCGAGCGGATGCACCTGCCCCGTCCGCGCAAGCGCCTGCTGCACCGGCGCAGCGAGCTGCGCTCGTTTTTCTATCTGACGCGCCTGCGCGGGGTCTGGAATGAGCGGCTCGATCGGCGTCCGCCGCCACAGATCGAACAGCTTCTGCAGGCGCTCGATGCCGATCCTCAGACCGATGTGGAGCTGGTGCCGGTCGCGGTCTACTGGGGGCGCGCGCCGCAGCGCGAGCAGTCGTGGTTCCGCTTGCTGCTGGTGGAGAACTGGGCGCTCACCAGCCGGGTGCGCAAGTCTCTGCAGGTGTTGTTCAACGGCCGCAACGCGCTGCTGGAGTTCGAGGAGCCGATTTCCCTGCGCAGCCTGGTGGGCGATGAGCGCGGGCTGGCGATGCACGGGCGACGCGTGACCCGCTCGCTGCGCGCGCTGTACGTGCAGCGGCGCGCGGCCCGGATCGGACCGGACCTATCGCACCGACGCGTGGTGGTTACTCGGGTGCTGCGGACCAGCGCGGTCCGCAACGCCGCGGTGCAGCTGATGCGCGAGAAGAAGCTCACCCGGCGCGCGGCGCTGCGTGAGGCGGCCGGTTATGCCCATGAGATCGCGGCCAATTACTCCCATGCCTTCGTCCGCTTCCTCGAGCGGGTGCTGACTTGGCTGTGGAACCGGCTGTACGACGGCGTGGCGGTCGGCCACCTCGAGACGCTCGAGCGTGCCGCGCAGGGCAACGAGATCGTCTACGTGCCCTGCCACCGCAGTCACATGGACTACATGCTGCTGTCCTACGTCATCTACGTCAACGGCTATGCGCCACCGCACATCGCCGCCGGCATCAATCTCAACCTGCCGATCGTCGGACGGTTCCTGCGCATGGGCGGGGCGTTCTTCATCCGCCGCCGCTTTGGCGGCAACGCGCTCTACACCGTGGTGTTCATGAAGTATCTCGCCGCCATCATGGCGCGCGGGCACTCGATCGAGTACTTCATCGAAGGCGGGCGCAGTCGCACCGGGCGGCTGCTGCAGCCGAAGACCGGGATGCTCTCGATGACGGTGCGCAGCTTCCTGCGCGACCCGGTTCGACCCGTGGTGTTCGTGCCGGTGTACTTCGGCTACGAGCGCATCATCGAGGGGGCGACCTACATCGGGGAGCTCTCCGGCAAACCGAAGGAGAAGGAGAGCGTGCGCGGGCTGGTGCGCTCCCTGGGCCGGCTCCGCGAGCGCTTCGGCCGGGTGCATGTGAATCTCGGCGAGCCGATCGCCCTCGATACGATCCTCGATCGGCACGGACCCTGGCGCGAGCAATCCTTCGACGAGGCCACGCGCGCCGCCTGGGTGAGCTCTGCGGTCGATGAGCTCGCCGGGCGCATCATGTGCAACATCAACGCGGCGGCGGCGGTCACACCGGTGAATCTGCTCGCGATGGTGCTGCTCGCCATGCCGCGCCAGGCGCTGCCGGAGGCAGACCTGGCGCGGCAGATCGATCTGTACCGCGCCCTGCTCGCCGGCTGTCCATACAGTGAGCGGGTGACGGTGACCGACCTCACCGGGGCCCAGACGGTCGCCTACGGGGAGTCGCTGAGGACACTCGAGCGCCTCGCCTATCCGTCCGGTGATGTGCTGCGCATGAGCGATGAGAGCGCGGTGCTCGCGGCGTATTTCCGCAACAATGTTCTGCATCTGTTCGCGCTGCCGTCGCTGATCGCGTGCGTGTTCCTCAGCAACGCCGCGGTGCCGCATGAGGATATCCTGCGCCTCGCCGGGCGCATTTATCCGTACATCGCCGCGGAACTGTTCCTGCGCTGGAGCGAGGCGGAGTTGCCGGCGGTCGTCGAGACGATGCTCGGGGAGTTTGCGCGCCATGGGCTGATCGAGCGCGATGCGCATGGGGCGTTGTGGCGCCGCCCGCCGCCCTCGAGCGCCCAGGCGATGCAGCTGTCGATCCTGGCCCAGGCGACGCTGCAGACCATCGAGCGCTACTACCTCGCGATCGCCCTGCTGGTCGAGGCCGGCTCCGGGACGATCAGTCAGGCGACACTGGAGGAGCGCTGTCAGCTCGCCGCGCAGCGCATCGCGTTGCTGTACGGGCTGAACTCCCCGGAGTTCTTTGATCGGCCGCTGTTTGCGAACTTCATCGATCTGCTGCGCCAGCGCGCCGTGGTGCGCGTCAACCGCCCCGGGATGCTTGAGTTCGACGAGGTGCTGATGCACGTCGCTGCTGATGCGCAGTTCGTGCTGAGCGAGCAGATCCGCCACAGCATCCTGCAGGTGACGCACGCCTGAGGCGTGTCTCTCACTGCGTGCGCGGGGAGACGGTCGGAATCTCCAGCGGCAGATCTTCCCCGGCGAGCGTGTCGTCGTCGTGGCCGAGCGAGGGGATCCCGGGCAGGGTGTCGTTCAGGTTGGCGCGTGCATGCGGCATGCGCTCATCGAGATAAATCAGCTCGTGCTTGCCGATCAGCACCACGTCTCCGTCGCGCAGGTAATGCCGGTGCACGCGCAGCGAGCGCACGTACAGTCCGTTGGTGCTGTTGAGATCCTCGATGATGCAGGCCTGGTGGGTCGTGCTGATCTGGCAGTGATGGCGGCTGATGAAGCGGCTGTCGATCTGCACGTCGTTGTCCGGGGTGCGTCCGATGATGATGCGGCCGGGCCGCAGCGGGATCTCCTGCTGCGTGTGGCTGCCGTCGAGCACCTGCAGCCGCGCCAGCGGCGGCATGGCGACGTCGTGCCGCACCCGCTGACGGATGGAGGTGGTCGTCGCCATGCCACCGGGGCGCGCAGCGAACTCCACCCACTGCAGCTCACCCACCGCGCTGGCGATGTCCGCGGCCGTGACGTGGTCGCGATCGTCGCTGTAGGCAGCCATCATGGCCGTATCACACAGCGTGTTGATCAGGCGCGGCACCCCGCCGCTGTAGCGGTGAATCTCGGCGAAGGTATCGGGGGCGAAGATCTGCCGGTCCGCGCCGCCGGCGATGGCGAGGCGGTGGCGGATGTACTCGGCGGTCTCGTCTGCAGAGAGCGCTGAGAGGTGAAAGCGCAGCCGCACCCGCTGGTTCAACTGCACCAGCTCCGGGGCGTCGAGCTTGGCGTTCAGCTCCGGCTGACCGGCGAGAATGATGCGCAGCACCTTCTCCTTGGTGGTCTCGACTCCCGAGAGCATGCGGATCTCCTCGAGCACGCGCTGGGAGAGATTCTGCGCCTCATCGACGATCAGCAGCACGCGCCGGCCGGCGGCGTACTGCTCGATGAGGAAGTTGTTCAGCGTCACCAGCAGTTCGCTCTTCTTCATCTTGAAGGGCGAGAAGCCGAACTGGGCGAGCAGGGACTGCAGGAAGTCTACCGCCGAGACCTGCGTCTGGTTGATCTGGGCAACCACGACATCCTGCGGTACGTCACGCAGGAATGACTCGATCAGCGTGGTCTTGCCCGCCCCGATCTCCCCGGTGATCACCACAAAACCGTCGGCGAACCAGATCGTCGACTCCATGTACGCCTTCGCCCGGGCGTGCTGTTTGGAGAGGAACAGGAATTGGGGGTCGGGACTGAGCCGAAAGGGCAGTTCCTTCAGATGAAACGGCTCGATGTACATAGCATCGTATGCTACGGCAGGCGCACACCCGGGGCCACCTGGGCGAGCAGGCGGCGCGCCAGCCGGTCGCGCTGCGCGGCGGAGGGTTCGACCAGCGTGCAGTGCCCGAGCTTGCGCCCCGGCCGGGGCTGTTTGCCATAATCATGCAAGTGCAGGCCAGGGACCCCGAGCAATGCCTCGCGTGCGGGCATCTCCCCGATCAGGTTGATCATGGCGCTGTGGCCGGTCGGGCGCGTCGAGCCGAGCGGCAGCCCGAGAATCGCCCGCAGGTGGTTCTCGAACTGGCTGGTGGCGCTGCCCTCGATGGTCCAGTGGCCGGAGTTGTGTACGCGCGGCGCCATCTCGTTGGCGACCAGGCGGCCCTGGCGCACGAAGAACTCGATGTTGAGCACCCCGGCGTAGCGGAAGTGCTCCAGGCAGCGGGTGAGGTAATCGATCGCGCTGCGGTGCCAGCGTGCCGCGCCGTAGGGTGCGCGGGTCACCCGCAGGATGCCGTCAGCGTGAACGTTGCCGTTCAGCGGATAGAAGACGGTTTCCCCCCGTGTGCTGCGCGCCCCGATGATTGACACTTCGCACTCGAAAGGCACCCATTCCTCGTAGATCAGCGGCACGCTGCCGAGGCTCTGCCAGGCGCGCTCGAGGTCCTCGTGCGAGCCGATGCGCGCCTGACCCTTGCCGTCGTAGCCCATGCGGCGTGTCTTGAGCACGCCCGGCAGACCGATCTCGCGCGCCGCCCGCTCGAGCTGGGTGCGAGAGCCGACCGCGCGCCAGCGCGTGGTAGGAATCCCGAGCCGCTCGAACAGACGTTTCTCCGCGACGCGGTCCTGGGCGGTGGCGAGCGCCGGGACCGGCGGACAGATGCGGGCGCGTCGCGCACCCGCGGCATGCTTGCGCAGCGCCTCGACCGAGATGTTCTCCCAGTCGAAGGTGAGCACCTGAGAATGCTGCGAGAGCCACTTCAGCACTTTCGGGTCGGTGAACTGCGCATGGACCACCGGGGCGACTTTGCCCGCCGGGGCGTCCCGCGAGGGATCGAGGAACAGGAAGTCGAGTCCGAGCGGATAACCGGCAAGCGCCATCATGCGGCCGAGCTGGCCGCCGCCGATGATGCCGACCGTCATGAGCGCGCCGCTCGCGGATCGGGATGCGCCAGTACAGCGGCGGTCTGCTCGCTGCGGAACTTCTCGAGCGCCGTGGCAACTTCGACGTGCTTGTTGGCGAGGATCGAGGCGGCGCAGAGCGCCGCGTTGGCCGCACCGGCCGGTCCGATCGCGAAGGTCGCGACCGGCACTCCGCTGGGCATCTGCACGATCGACAGCAGCGAATCGATGCCGCCCAGGGTCTTTGACTGCACCGGTACGCCGAGCACCGGCAGGGAGGTCTTGGCGGCCGTCATGCCCGGCAGATGCGCCGCGCCGCCGGCCCCGGCGATGATCACCTCCAGCCCGCGGCCGCGGGCGCTCGCGGCGTACTCGAATAGCAGGTCCGGGGTGCGGTGCGCCGAGACGACCCGGACTTCGTAGGCGATGGCGAGTTTGTCCAACATGTCGGCGGCGGCGCGTAGCGTCTCCCAGTCCGACGTGGATCCCATGATGATGCCGACCAGCGTGTTCATCCGCGCGATTCTACCCAAGGAGGCCGCGCAGCGCGCGAAACAGGGCCCGTCCGGCCGGACCCTGCGTGGCCGAGCCGGCGGGTTGCTCGGCGCGCGCCGCGCTCAGCAGGCGCTGCCAGTGCGCGCGATCCAGATCGGGCCGTGCCTCCGCGAGCGCCGCGAGTGCCGCCTCGCCCTCCGCGAGCAGCCGCGCGCGCCAGTGTTCGGCGCGTTTGAAGCGTTCGGTCTCCTGCGCATCGCGCTCACTGCGCCCCTCGAGCGCGCGGCGGATCGGCTCTGGATCGATCTGGCGCATCAGCTTGCCGATGTACTGCCGCTGGCGAGCCAGGGCGGCGCGGCTGCGGATGGCGCGCGCCGCGCGCACCGCATCGAGCAGCGCACCGGGCAGCTCGAGCGCCTCGAGGTCTCGCTCGCGCAGCGTGATCAGCGTCTCGCCGAGGTCCTGCGCGGCGTGCGCGGCGCGCTTGCGCGCGCTCTTGCTCGGCGGCTCCTCGTGCAGGGGTTCATCGGCCTCAGGGGCGCGCATGGGGGTGATGGGGTGGGCAACGGTCCATGACTGCTACACTAGCGCATTCCGTCCGGCCGCGTGAGCACGGCGGCCGAGTCTGTCGGCCGACCCGGCCGGGGATTGTCACCCCAGATGAGGATTTTCCATGTCACAGGCGCTCGAGCCGCACGACCGCACCGCATCGCTTGAGGACGCCGTTCGCTGCGCGCTGGAGGAATCGGCACGCCGGGGCGCGACCCAGGCCGAGGCCGACGCGAGCATCGGCCAGGGACTCGGGGTCACCGTGCGCCTCGGGGACGTCGAGACCATCGAATACCAGCGCGACCGGGGCATGGCCGTGACGGTGTACTTCGGGCAGCGCAAGGGTTCGGCGAGCACCGCCGACCTCAGCCCGGCGGCCGTGCGCGCCAGTGTCGAGAAGGCCTGCGCGCTCGCCCGCTACACCGCCGAGGATCCGTATGCGGGCCTGGCCGACCCTGATGCGCTCGCGCGCGACATCGTGGATCTGGATCTCGATCATCCGTGGGCGCTCTCGGCCGAAGCGGCTATCGACATCGCCAAGCGCTGCGAGCGGGCCGGCATGGACGTCGATGCGCGCATCACCAACTCCGAAGGGGCCTCCGTCAGTACTCAGCGCCACACGGCCGTGTACGGCAACTCCCTCGGGTTTCTCGCCGGGTATTGCGGCACCAGTCATTCGGTCAGCTGTGCGCTGCTCGCCCAGGAAGGCGAGCAGATGCAGCGCGATTACTGGTACTCCGCGGCGCGCGATGCGCGCGAACTCGAGGCGGCTGAGGCGATCGGCGTGGCGGCCGGTGAGCGCGCGTGTGCGCGCCTCGGTGCGCGCCGCCTGAGCACGCGGCGCGCACCGGTGCTGTTCTCCCCGGAGATGGCACGCGGACTGGTGCAGCATTTCCTGGGGGCGGTGAGTGGCTCCAGTCAGTACCGCAAGGCCTCGTTCCTGCTCGATGCCGCCGGCGAGCAGGTATTCCCGGCGTTCGTGCGCATGAGCGAGCGGCCGCACATCCGCAAGGGTCTCGGTAGCGCCCCGTTTGATGCCGAGGGGGTGCGCACGCGCGACCGCGAGCTCATCGAGAGCGGCCGGTTGCAGGGCTATGTGCTCGGCAGCTACTCGGCGCGCCGCCTGGGTCTGAAGACCACCGGCAACGCCGGTGGGATCCACAACCTGCTGGTCGGATCCGATGCCGCTTGCTCGCACGAGGCGCTGCTCGGGCAGATGGGCTCGGGTCTGTGGGTGACGGAGCTGATGGGGCAGGGCGTCAATGGCGTGACGGGCGATTATTCGCGTGGCGCGAGCGGTTTTTGGGTGGAGAACGGTACGATCGCCTTCCCGGTCCAAGAGGTGACCATTGCCGGTCATCTGCGTCAGATGTTCCAGCAGATCGTCGCGCTCGGTGATGACCTCGATGCGCGTGCCGCGATCCGCTGCGGCTCGCTGCTGGTCGGGGAGATGACCATCGCCGGGGAGTGAGTTGCCGACCGCCCCATGCGTCATCGCCGGCGCCGGCGGACTCGGCCTACACTGCCGCCATGCATGACTCGAAGCCTCTTTCGGCTCACGCCTCCTCACTGCGCCTGCTGGCCGGTCAGGCGCTCAGTCGCGCCGCCGGTGCGCCCCTGGTCGGCGGCAATCGCGTCGAGCTGCTGATCGACGGCGAGGCGCACTTTCGCGCCTGGGCGGAGCTGATCGAATCGGCGCGGCACTACGTGCTGCTGGAGAACTACATCATCGCCGACGATGTCGTCGGCCGGCGCTTTCGCGACCTGCTGATGGCGCGGGCGCGCGCCGGAGTGGCCGTGGCGCTGATCCATGACTGGTTTGGCACCTTCGGCAACGCGTCACGCGCGTTCTTCGCACCCTTGCGTGCCGCGGGCATCGCGGTGCGCGCCTTCAACCGTCCGCGCCTGGACAGTCCGCTCGGCTGGGTTGGCCGTGATCACCGCAAGCTGCTGGTGGTCGATGGGCAGATCGGCTCGATCTCCGGGGTGTGCCTGGCGGCCAAATGGCTCGGTGACAGCGCACAGAGCATCGCGCCGTGGCGCGACAGCGGGGTGCTGATCGGCGGCCCTGCGGTGGCGGATATCGAAGCGGCGTTTCGCGACAGCTGGGCCGGACTCGGCGCGCCGCTCGACTTCCAGGCCGGGCCGCCGCCGGCGCCGAGCGGCGAGGTGGCGCTGCGGGTCATCGCGACGCAGCCGGCGCACGGGGCGATGTATCGGCTGGATGCGCTGATCGCGGCGATGGCGACCCGGAGCCTGTGGATCAGCGACGCCTATTTTGTCGGCATTCCAACCTACGTGCGCGGCCTGGCCGCTGCCGCCGCCGACGGCGTCGATGTGCGGCTGCTGGTGCCGGGCAACAACAACCTGCCGGCGGTCGGAGCGCTCTCGCGCGCCGGCTATCGGCCGTTGCTCGAGGCCGGTATCCGCGTGTTCGAGTGGAACGGCAGCATGATGCACGCCAAGACCGCCGTCGCCGATGGCCGCTGGGCCCGGGTGGGCTCCTCGAACCTGAACCTCTCCAGCTGGCTCGCCAACTGCGAGATCGATGCAGCCATGGAAGACACCGGGTTCGCGCAGCGGATGCAGGAGCAGTTTATGCGCGACCTCGACAACGCCACGGAGCTGACGCTGCGCGGCCGCCGGCCGCAGCTGCCGGCGCGGGTCGGGCGCAATCAGCGCAGCGGCAGCTCCTCGCGGGCGGCCGCGAGCGCGCTGCGCATCGCGAACACCGTGGGCGCGGCGATTGCCAACCGGCGGGTGCTCGGGGACTCCGAGCGCGGGGTGCTGACCGTGGCCGGCGGCGCGCTGATCGTGCTCGCCGTGCTCGGGTTCTGGCTTCCGCAGCTGCTGGCGTGGCCGCTGGCGGCATTCGCCGGCTGGCTGGGATTGAGTCTATTGTGGCGGCGCATCAGGCGCCTGCGGAGGCGCGCCATTAGGCGATGAGGGAGCGATGGGTGCGAGCCGGCGCTGGCGGTGCAGCCCGTAGCCCGGCTAGGCTTGGCCGCGGGCACGACCGCCGCGCGGCCCGGCGTCGGACTCCGCGGTACGCTCTGTGCGGGTCCGAGGCGCGCCTTCGGCCGTTGCGGACGCGCATCGGAACGTTCGTCGCGATAATATCAGCCTCAGAGGTCCCGCTGAGGCTCCGCTCAGTTCCCGAGGTGTAGATCATGGAATCGAAATTCATTCTGGTGCTGTTGGCGTCTACGACTGGCGCGACGCAGTGCCTGCGTGTCGCTTCGGCGATGAGCGAACGGCTCGGCCAGAAGCTGCGCTTTGCGCATGTTGAGATTGGGCCGCGCGCGATTCTTCTCCCCTCGCAGGAGCAGCTCTCGGAGTACGAGGTGGAGCATCTGGTCGAGCGCGAACGGGCGGAAACGGAGAAGTTGAGCCGTATCGCCGGGGAGTGGACTGCGGAGCACGGCATTTCCGCCGAGTTCGATCTGTACAGGGGGGATCAGTGGCGCGTCATGCGTCACTACCGCAGAACGGCCAGCATGGTCGTGCTGGCCTCACCGGACACCCAGCCCGTCGGGCACCGTGAGGGGCTGCGGGCGGCGCTGGTCCGCATCCGCCATCCTGTGGTGATGGTGCCGCCGACCTGGGAGGGAGGCTTTGGGCGACGGCTGCTGGTGGGTTGGCGGGATGTACCGCCGCTGCATCGTGCGCTGCAGGCCTATCGCCCGTTCCTCGCTGCCGCCGAGCAGGTCGAGGCCGTGGCGGTTGATCAGGAGCAGACTGCGCTCGCCGATGCGCGCGCGGCACTCGACCCGATTGCCGCCGGGGCCAGCTATCGATCCGTGGCGTCCGAGGGCCGGCGGACCGCGACCGTGCTGCTCGATGCGGCCACGGAGTACCAGGCGGACGGACTCGTCATGGGCGCCTTCCGGCGCGGTGAGATCCTCAATTGGCTGGTGGCGGGCACTTCGAGCCGGCTGATCCATTCAAGCCCGGTGCCCCTGCTGATGCATCCCTGAGGCGTGCGAACCTGAGTCCCCCGACCTGGCTGGCCGTTACAGCCAGCCGAAGCCGCGGGCCAGCATGCTGAACGCCACCAGCAGAATCATCGGCACAAACACCTTTTTCAGGTGCACGTTTGACATCCGATTGATCGTCTGCGCCCCGAGCATCGAGCCGCTGAGCACACCGAGTGCCACCGGCGCGGCGATCATCGGGTCAATGTCCCCGCGCTGAAAGAAGATCCCCGCGGAGGCGGCCGCCGTCACGCCGATCATGAAATTGCTGGTGGTGGTCGAGACCTTCATCGGCAGGCGCATCGCGGTGTCCATCGCCAGCACCTTGAAGGTCCCGCTGCCGATGCCGAGCAACCCGGAAATCAGCCCGGCTACGTACATCATCCCGAAGCCAATGCGAACGTGCGCGACGTGATAGGGGATGTCCTGGTGCGTGCGCCGATCCGAGTAGGTGCCGGGGAGCTTCAGCCACGCGGCCCATTTGTGGTTCTGCACACCCCGGGGCAACTCTTCCCCGAGTCGGGCGACCAGCGGGATCGCCGAGATCAGTAATACGATGCCGAACACGAAGAACAGTACCGTATCGTTCAGCATCGAGGAGACCAGCGCGCCGCAGACGGCCCCCGCCGTCGTCGCGATCTCCAGGAACATTCCGACCCTGAGATTGGTCATGCGATCGCGCACGTAGGCGGCCGCTGCACCGGAGGAGGTGGCGATGACCGAGACGATGGAGGCCCCGATCGCCGTCGCGAATGACACGTGGAAGATGAGCGTCAGGATCGGCACGATGAATACACCGCCACCGAGTCCGGCCAGAGCGCCGATGAAGCCGGCCAATACGCTGCTCAGCGCGATGAACACCAGCGAGATGAAGGTGCTGTTCGGTACGTCCGTGAGGCCTGGCCGCCCCAGATACGCCCCGATACCGAAGATGCTGAACAGCAGGATCGCCAGCACGATTGCCGTGATGATGACGTAGGTGCGGTCCTTTTCGATCGCAAAGGCGCCAATCGAAACCACCACGCGTAACACGGGCGTCGCCAGCAGCACCAGCAAGCCGGCGGTGATGATCGCCATCGGCTCAAGGCCCCTCAGACCCGCGCCGACTTCCGCCAGGGTGTCCGGGAATGTCGAGAGCGGGAGCCGGCCCATCAGGCGCAGCACGTAGTATTCAATGATTCCGCCGAGTATTACTGCAACGCTCAGGAGTACGCCGCCGCGCAGCACACCACTGATGATGAGTTCAGTCTTGCGGATCAGCCCGTCATCCGGCCGGTCCGTCCGGTCGTTGACGGTGACAGAGGGCATCCTGGAGCCGGAAGGTGTCTGAATTTTTTTCTACTCGCGACCGTTGAGGGGGAGGATCAATCGCAACGGTCCGCCTTACGGCGGCGGGCGCTGCGGCGGCGACAGTCTACTGCTGCCACGAGATTGCGAACGTAAAAAAACAAAAAAAAGTCGTGCAACTGCGACTCAGGACCATAACTGACACGCGCGGTGCGTGCGGCACGAGGGTGCCGCGCGCACGGTGGTGTCCGGCTGATTGCCTGTGAATATTTACAGTTTCGCGGCGTGCGGTTGGGTGGGCCGCCCGATGCGGGCGTCCAGGGCCTTTCCCGCGGGGTGATATCGCCCGGTGAAGAACCCGCGCAGGCGCGCTGCTGCGGGCACCCTGAAGGCAGCCGACGGGGGGATCGAGCGGCTGCGAGCGGCTCGCGCCCGGCGGATCTCACCGGCGGAGTCATCCTGTATCCGCAGAGCACTCTCTCGGACTTCTACCGCGAGCTCGGGGACATGCTCGGCGTCTCGATCCGCGTCTCGAACCGCTGGGGCGGGATCTAAGGCACTGCGCGCCCGCTGGCTCGATCATCTGGGCTCGACCCTCCGCCGGTCCGTGTTGCTGATCCACGAGGCCCAGGGGATGAGCCCAGTGGTCCTGAACGAACTACGCCTGCTCGCAAGCGCCCGCTTCGCCTCCCGGTCGCTGTTATGTGCCGTGCTCGCAGGCGACGTGCGCTGGCCCGAGAAGCGGCGCCGCGCGAGATCACCCCCCAAAGAGGAGACGCTCTACCTGCAGGCCTACGGCAAATCCGAGGCTCACGCCTCACGCCGCGCTGCAGCCGCTCGCTGATCCGCCGCTCCGACCCCGGCACCTGAATAACCCGGTGCCGCCGCCGCAAACCTCGACGGCACCCGCCCATCACTGATCTTGATCAACGCTCCACCAGATACCGTGACTGCGCTCATTCCGGCTTGAGCGCGATCTCCGATTCGATATGCTCCAAGCGTTCCGGTGCGCGCGATGCCCGCAAGTTCCGGCTTGAGCGCGATCTCCGATTCGATATGCTCGGAGGCGGCTTACTAATCGATCGAGTAATGGTTCCGGCTTGAGCGCGATCTCCGATTCGATATGCTCGGAGGCGGCTTACTAATCGATCGAGTAATGGTTCCG